>JANMGH010000098.1:0-3641 GCA_031374515.1 Pirellula sp.
ATTAATTACTAAGATCTAAGAAATAAGACCTAAGAACTAAGAACTAAGAACTAAGAACTAAGAAATAAGAACTAAGAACTAAGAACTAAGAACTAAGAACTAAGAACTAAGAACTAAGAACTAAGAACTAAGAACTAAGAACTAAGAACTAATAACTAAGAACTAATAACTAAGAACTAATAACTAATAACTAAGAACTAATCCTATAGCCTACAGCCTATAGTCTAAAGCCTGTTCTCAGCTTTTGCCGATGCTGTGGACTTCGAAGCCTAGGTTGGTGTACTGGTCGCGGTCGAGGATGTTGCGACCGTCGAAGACGAAGGCGGGGCGGTGCATGAGGGAATGAACTCGCTTGGCGTCAACTTGTTTGAACTCGTTCCACTCGGTCATGACAGCAATCGCATGAGCTTGGTCGACCGAACTATAAACGTCTCTAACAACCGTTACGTTCTTTTCAATTAAGCTCTTGTCGCGATCCGAAACGACCCCGTTGGTGTCCGCAAACGCGTACATCAAATCGGCCCGTATTTGCTTTTCGGAAACGCGTGGATCGTAAATGACCAGCCGCGCTCGCTCGTTCAACAAATCGCGGCAAACATGAATGGCTGCGGATTCGCGTGTGTCGTTGGTGTCTTTCTTGAAAGCAAATCCCCAGATCGCGATCTTTTTGTCCGACACCGTATTGAACATGGTGCGAACAATACGGCTTGAAAAGCGTCGCTTTTGGTAGTCGTTCATCGAAACGACTTGCTCCCAGTAGGCAGCGACTTCGCGAAGTCCAAAATGCTCACAGAGGTAGACTAAATTGAGGATATCTTTCTGGAAGCACGAGCCACCGAAGCCGACGGACGCCTTGAGGAACTTTGGTCCGATTCGAGAATCGGTTCCGATCGCACGTGCCACTTCGTCGACATCCGCACCGGTCGCTTCGCAAAGTGCAGAGATCGCGTTTACCGACGAGACTCGTTGGGCAAGGAAAGCGTTGGCTGCAAGCTTGGAAAGTTCGCTGCTCCACAGATTCGTTGTCAATATGCGTTCTCGAGGAATCCATCGGCCGTAAATACAGGCAAGCGTCTCGACCGCTTTGGAGCATTCACCACCGATCAAGATTCGGTCTGGGCTCAGGAGATCTTCGACGGCAGTTCCTTCGGCCAAAAATTCTGGGTTGCTCAACACGTCAAACCGAACACCGTTGCCGGCACTTGCCAAGATGCGTTGAATCGCTTCGGCGGTGCGGACGGGTAGCGTCGATTTTTCAACAATGATCTTGTCGGTTTTGGCCACGCGTGCAATTTGCCGAGCGCATTTTTCAATGAACTCTAGGTTTGCTGCTCGACCAGCACCGATGCCGAAGGTCTTGGTCGGAGTATTTACTGCGATAAAAATAATGTTCGATTCGTGGATGGCTTGATCGACATTGGTCGAAAAAGTCAAGTTGCGTCCCCGAGCTTCGTTGACAACTTCGTCGAGGCCAGGCTCATAGACAGGCAGGTCGTTTGAATTCCAAGCGTCAATTCGGGTCTGATTGAGGTCGACCACGTGAACGGGAATATCTGGACACTTCTTGGCAATCATGGCCATCGTTGGACCGCCAACGTAACCAGCACCGATACAGCATATTTTGTTCATCGTTTTTGCTTTGTCGCCGCCCGAATGATCTTGCGGCAGTTCCAGGACTGCGTTGTTTCCGAAAGATTTGGGATTCTGTGGGTCAGCACAATAGTCTGTCGGAAACTGCATTTTGGTTATTCTTCGCAAAAGTGTTTGTGATTGTCGGGGAAAGCTTGACCGTCGATTCGGTCAGCCACGTCAATGACGTACATCCGCAATACGGAAGCTTAACACCCAGTTAGAGAAACAACTTTTGATTGAATAAGATTTCGCATTTACGCCAACTAGTCTGGTTAGCAAAGACGTAATGCGTCGGGGCAGTGTTTTGGGTCGTTTGTTCGTTTGTAGTGATTGGGTTGGTTGATAGGATAGTGAGGGACGAGACGAGAGCCTTCAATGTAGAGCAATTGTCCTCAATTGCTCATATTGTAGAGCAATTGTCCTCAATTGCTCGGAGAACGGTTGAAATGAATTGCGAGGAGAACGGTGTGATCGATTACTTGGAAAACGATTGAGACAATCGTTCTACACTGAGTTGTAGATCCCAGAGCGCCGCTTAGGCGAGGCGGGAGCCTTCAATGTAGAGCAATTGTCCTCAATTGCTCGGAGAACTGGTGTAATCAATTGCAAGGAGAACCATTGAGATCAATTGCAAGGAGAACCATTGAGATCAATTGCGAGGTGAACGGTTGTGATCAATTGCGAGGAGAACGATTGTGATGAATTGCTACAAGAACGATTGAGACAATCGTTCTACACTGAGTTGTAGATCCCAGAGCGCCGCTTTAGGCGAGGCGGGAGCCTCTTCTGCAGTGGGCAGCAAGGCCGGAGCCTTGCTACCAGGGGATGTTGCTACCAGTTGGGAGTTACAGCGCGATCGAGTCGGCTAGGGACTTGTTCTTTAGGTACCAGTTAACGGTTTCTTGTAGGCCTCGTTCGATGTCGACTTGTGGTTGCCAGCCCATAAGGCTTTTGGCTTTACTAATGTCAGCTTGCGTATCTTGTATGTCGGCTTTAAAGGATGGCAAGAATTTGAGTTGGGCTTTTTTGCCAAGTAGTCTTTCGAGGACTTCGATGATTTCAAGTAAGCTGGTCGGTCGCTCACCACCTCCAAGATTGATAATTTCGTATCCCGGCAGCTTGCTGGCGGCAATCGTGCCTTTAGCGATGTCTTCGACGTAAGTAAAATCGCGTGACTGCTGGCCATCGCCGAAGATCTCAATCGGTGCACCTTGATCGATCCAACGGATAAATCGAAAGATGCACATGTCCGGGCGTCCGGCTGGACCATAGACGGTAAAGTACCGAGTGATCGAAACGCTGATTCCATGAAGGTAGTAATAGGAATGCGCGAACATCTCAGCAGCTTTTTTGGACGCGGCATACGGCGATATGGGTGTATTTACCGGCAGTCGTTCGGAAAACGGCATCGACTGGCCGGCATACAATGACGAAGTCGATGCGAGAACGAATTTGGGGACGCCGTGAACTTTTGCCAACTCGAGTAAATTAAGGCTTCCCGTTGCATTCGTTGACAGATAGATGAACGGGTTTTCAATACTGGTTCGCACTCCAGCTCGAGCACCCAAATTGAAAATCACATCGAAAGCGCTCTCCTGGAAAAGCGTTTTTAACGCTTCGAGGTTCTCGATATCAATGCATTCAAACTTGAATTGTGATGCTGTCGTTAATTGATCGAGCCGATGTCGCTTGAGTCTTGGATCGTAATAATCATTCAGATTATCGATGCCCACCACATTGTGTCCGGTCCGAATCAATTCTAAGGCAGTGTGGTATCCGATAAAGCCGGCGCAGCCGGTTAGCAAAACGTTGGACATGAAAGTGCTTGGTGCTTGGTGCTTGGTGCGCTGCGCTTGGTACTTGGTGCTTGGTGCTTGGTGCTTGGTGCGCTGCGCTTGGTACTTGGTACTTGGTGCTTGGTGCTTAGTGCTTGGTGCTTGGTGCTTAGTGCTTTGTGCTTAGTGCTTAGTGCTTAGTGCTTAGTGCTTAGTGCTTAGTGCTTAGTGCTT
>JANMGH010000168.1:0-21700 GCA_031374515.1 Pirellula sp.
GGAACTAAGTCTTTGATGCATTCCCATTGATCATCGTTTAAGTGATGACGTGTCATAGCAATCCTCCGTGAAATAGAATAATGCCATAACATGTTCAATTTCGCGTTCTCGAATCAAGACCAGTTTTCAAACAGAGCCTAGTTCGCCTATACCCTCCCTTTTTCTCAGGAGTTGATCTTATATGTCCAAACTCAACATTTGTCCGAAATGTTCAAGTACCATGGAGCGGGGATTCATCCTCGAAGTGAGTATTAACGAGTACAGTCCCAACGTGTGGGTCGAGGGTCCGCCAGAGTCATCGTTCTGGAACAAGACTAAGATTGCAGGCAAGCAGAAACGCCCTGTCGAGACACATCGTTGTGTCGAATGCGGGTTTCTGGAATCGTACGCGACGAGTGAAGGGGAAGTCGCCTGAGATTGTCGCCGCCTACGGCTTCGCACGCGAGGTGACGTAGTTTAGATTATTCGTGGCCCGCATTTCACCGGTCGGACGTAGCAACCGAGCAGGATATTGTCACAGCATCTTGTCCGTGTCATACGCGAAACAGAGACGTTGATTTCATCTGGCGAGTGCCATCCAGATTGGGGGATGAAGCGGATAGTGGCGTTACAGAAGATGCTTGATGCCAAGGAAAGCAAAACTCACAAGAAACGTGCGAACACGTGAGCCGCCTAACCATGTGCTGTAGCGAATCCGGCCATCTAGATAAACAGCGTTGCTCCTTCCACAATCGTTTCTTCCGCGAGCAATCAGCCAACTGACGCCGCCTACCGGCGCTTTAAAAACCACTTTCTTCCCCGCTAACCCCTAATTCTGTTTGTTTGGGGAGCATGTACTTGGAGACGGATTTGAACAGCCTACCTCCGGGTTATGAGCTTTTTTCGTCTACGGAGCGGATTCCAGCCACTAGCGGATAAATCCGATCAAGTATGCGGGCCTCTACCCTGAAAAGCTCATAACCTCAGGGTCGGAAAATGAGAGATCGGAGAGACTTTTTGACGGATCGGCCCAAGTCGGTGGTTTTGACCGTCGTTCAGGTTATGAGGTAGAGAGCGCTGAAGAGAGTCGGCAGAGCTACTTCAGATCAGTCATCGAATAGCGAAATAACTGGGGATAAACGAAAGAAGGCTGGAGCACCAGCCTTTTCGTTTACTTGTGGGTAGGATTTTGTTCGCTACCACTCGTCAAAGTTGCGGGAGCCAGACTCCGTTCGAGCGCAAAACAGAGAGTTCTAACGTGAGTCGAACAAGCCAAAAACAGCTCGAGCGACGCCGTTGAAAAAACCAGCTTGACGAGTTCTCGTACACAAAAATCCAAAATGTCTTGAGACGCCGCATGCTGACGAATTCCAATGTCCACTGTTATGTGCTGGCCAACATTGTGGAAATGGAAGTAGTTCGTCGGAGGTATGCGTCCGCCACGCTGCCGATGCTTTTTACATCGGCTGCGCGGTGGTAACGACCGAAAAGGCCGCATCGGCTCTGGTTAGCTCCAAAGGTTATTCGCCACTAGTCCAATCAAATGGTTGATGTCGTCTTCTGCCGTTTGCAGTTCGTCGGTTTCGCTAGGATCCATCGAATCGCGTGATACAACAGGCGATGTCCAAGCAACCGTCCCCGCAGCTTGAGGCATTTGGTTGAACCGCCCGAGAGTGCTCATGAAGTCGTCGGTGTTGCGAACCGTCGTTTGAATTCGAGACAAAGTCGTGGCACTGACACGAGACGATTGTGTATCAAAAGTAGGCATGGGTGCTGGCCCGACCCCCAATGCTCCGGCAACTGCTATTCCATTGTCGTTGATAGCCATTGCTGCATTCGAATTGGCAAGCATCGAACTAACTGGTGGTGGATCAGCAATACCTTGTGGGTTGATGTTGCCAACGGCGAGAGCGTAGGTTGCCGAGGCTACTTGGCTGCCCGAAGTGCGACCTCGACTGTTGGCGTATTGATAAATCTTGTCGGTGCCGTTATCAACGACCCAAATATCTTGGCTGCCGTTGGTCGGATCGATCGTTAAGCCGGTCGGTGACTTATTGGCGGTGTCGATGGTCCAGCTACCCAAGTAACTGCCGCTGACGGTGTACTTGAAAATTTTGTCGGTGGAGCTATCGTTGAGAACCCAGATGTAAGTTCCATCGGTGACGATTCCCTTGGGATTGGTGTTGGCGTTATTGAGCGAGAAGCTGCTGGCTGCCGACTGACTGCCGGAGATTCGGCTTGCAGCACCGGTATGCTTAAAGACTTTATCGGTCTTGTTATCGACAATCCAAATATCGGTACCGTTGGTGGCAACACCCTCGACTACAGCAGTCGATGAGAGCGAGCTTGCAGTCCACGAGCCTTGCAAAGCGCCGCTGTTGCTATAGACGTAGACATTGCGATTCTTGTCGGCAACCCAGACCGTTGAGCCGGTTGCATTGCTAACAGCGCCGCGGGGAGCCGTATTACCAGTATTGAGTCTAAAATCATCGATGGTCAAATTGCCACTGCTTGCATATTGATACGTGCGATCATTTACTGCATCATCAATAACAAAGAATTTGGTCGGAGCGGACGGAGGCAGCTTGATCATGAAGCCTGCGGAAGAGTAGGGATAGTTTGGGTTGAGCGGCTGTTGGGGCGCTTGAATCTGGCCACCATTGAACCAGCCACCAACGTAGGCATTTCCGAGAGCGTCTATATCGAATCCGTCGAGAAGGACATCGATATCGATGCCGCCAGAGACAGTTCCTGTTACCACGCGATGCGAGTCCAAAAAAGATCCCATCGCTGTCAATTTTGATAGGAATGCGTTTCCTCTAGGACCATCGGCTGTAAGTGATTGCGAACCAAAATCTGCGGTGCCGCGGAAAGTACCCGCAATATTCAAGTTACCCTGAAGATCAAAAGCAAGTTTGCCTCCAGTCTGCTCTAAGTCGGTGCCACCCATGCGTTGTGCCCAACTGACGTTGCTAGTCGCTGAATCGACTTTTGCGACAAGAAAATCTGTCTTTCCTTTGCTGACGATTGTGTTTCCATCAAGATTCGCGGTACCCTCGAATTCTCCAGAAATGTATAGCTGCTGATCAAGGCCAATGATCAAATCGCGAAGAAAGACCGTACTGTTCCCAGATATAGTCTTTGTCCAAAGCCAATTTCCGTCGGAATCGAGCTTAGCAACGACTCCATCAGTGAGGTTGCTAAAGCCGGACGTGCTTGGCACGTAGGCACTGCTTACAAGTGTACCGGTAGGGAAGTTGGCGGTTCCCTGGAAAGCGCCTCCCACGTAGATCGCACCAGTCGCATCGCTCTCTACAACGTTAAGACTACCACTCATTGCCCCCGAAACGCTCTTGGTCCATAGCGTCGTTCCATTTGTGTCGAATTTGGTAAAAGATAGCTCAGGCGCATAGTTGCTGGAAGCAAGCATACCGACACCACCCGAAACGACGACGTTTCCAAATGGATCGACTGCAACTGCGAGGTTGACATCTTTCCCGGAGCCTCCAGTTTGACGAGCCCAGAGGAATTGGCCTGTGGCACCGTCGAGTTTGGCGACGAAGCCATCCAGATCACCGGCGCTGGTCATCGAAATTGTGCCGAATTGCGCCGTGCCGTCAAAACTGCCTGCAATATAGACGTTCCCCCCCGCATCCACCGCAATGGCTCTACTCGAATCATTGCCGTCCAATGGATTGCCCGCGCTGACAGCCCAGAGAAACTGTCCGTTGGAATTTTGCTTGGCAACGAAAACATCTAAAAAGCCGTTGGACGGAAGTACGATGTTGCCGAAGGTTACCGAAGAGGCAGAATTTAGGGGGCCTGCTAAATAGTGGTTGCCGGAGCTATCTCCCGCGATGTTAGGAGTAATCGCGCCTATCGAAGTGGCCCAACCTGCATCGAACACCTTGCGGCATTCCAGCGACTCAAGCAAAAGTCGGCGAGAGGATCGATTGTTCGTTCGTCGATCACGGTTGGGACGAGTATTGATTTCAGTGATTGCTGCCGGTAATCGGCTCGCAAAACGACCTAAAGGCCAATTCATTTTCGTTTTCATTGGAAG
The DNA here is from genome assembly GCA_031374515.1 of Pirellula sp. Taxonomy (GTDB): domain Bacteria; phylum Planctomycetota; class Planctomycetia; order Pirellulales; family Pirellulaceae; genus JBKCUI01. The sequence continues at coordinate 4,043 of JANMGH010000168.1, forward strand.
TACTTCTTATTGCTTGCGAGCTTCAAGACGCATCCCACGGTGTGCAAGCTTTGAGCCGTGGATGGCCATGTTCGGTGAGGAGATTAACCTTCTACAGATACAGTGCGAGAACGGATGGCAAACCCTCTAATGAAATTTTGAGATTTCTTTCCGGCGGCTTGCGGGGCGAAGCGATTGGCGGCCGCTTGGTAGTGGGAATCCGAAAGATCCACCGGACGAGTCGGTGGGATTGAATCCCGCTGGCTTAATCAACGGGTTGCTTCGGCTTTTCCTCAAAACGCGATCCACCGCTAGCCCTCGATTTATGGCACTGCAGGTTCGATCGCAGTTGGCTCCGGCAAAAGAAGCCGATACTTGGCTACTTCGTCGGGTCGTTCAACAAATTCATACAATTCGATTAGGTGATTGATCGCTTCGGTCAAAACCCTATGGCGAACCTGACGTAACTCCGATTCTATTCCCTTCAGACCTTCGTAATTCTCCAATAGCTGTACTTCCGCTTCTTTCGCCTTGTCCGATGCAGCGTCTGGATTTTCCGACTTTAGTTGCCGAGCCCAGCATAGCAAAGCATACCCATAAGGGTGTCTGAATTGCGTGTAGTCGTTGGGCCCATGTCGCCGGCCATCACGCAATATCGGCTCCGCTTCCTCGAATTTCTTTTGATCAACGAGGATAGTCCCCAGCATTCGAAATGTTCTCCGTCGTTCAATCGAATCAATGCCAAATTGCTGTTCTTCTGCCTTTAAGCGTTTTCGAACCCAAAACTCCGCCTCTTCGAATCGTTGCTCTGTGCGGAGAATGCGGAACAATGAAGCGAATTGAGAAATGAATTGGGAGCGTTTATCCGGAATTCTCTCGAGTTCCAAGGCACCCTCAATCAAAAGCGGTATGGCCATCGCCGGCTTATGTGCATCTACATACGTGAATGCGAGCTGATTCCTTGTCATGAAAACTAGATCTTCGTTAAAAACAGGCGCTGCAGTCCGCAACTTTAGTGCCTCTTCAAACCATGGAATTGCAAGATCGTATTTGCCAATCGCCTTGTATTGCATGGCTAAGTTGTAAATTGCCGTCGACGTAAGTACGTGGTCATCTCCCAGGATTCTCTTTAACAAGGGCACAAGCTCCACGAAAACGGCTTCGGCTTCTTGAAATCGATTCAATTGAAAAAGACAAACACCCATTGCACCCATCGATTCTAGAGTTCTTGGATGTTCGAGCCCTAGCTTGTCCTTTCGAAGCCGATAATTTTCCTCTAACAGTGGAAGCGCTTTATTTAGTTGGCCACTTCCTTGGTATGTAGTTGCAAGATTGAACATCGAGCTTAGCGTATCAGGATGATGACTGCCAAGTTTGATTTTCTGGAGGTCAATGGTCTCCTCCAAAAGCGTCAGCGCTGAATCAAACTTGCCTGCATTCGTATAACCAGCCGCTAGGCTTACCACCATGCTGAGTGTTTCAGGATTATCACGACCGAAGTTAGAAGTCTGTAACTCACATGCCTCCTCGAGGAGTGACAAGCCCTCGTCGAACTTGCCAGCGGAAATATACACCGTTCCCAGCTGGCTCATGGAAAACAAAAGTTCGCGATCCCCAGGAGGTAAAAGCCGTTTCAGATTTTCAAGGGCTTCCTCAGCAAGAGGGATAGCAAGGTCTAATCGACCGATTTTGAAGTAAGCTGCTCCCAAGTTGCGCATAGATCGAAAAGTTCTAGGATCATCCTGCCATCCCGGTTTGGCTTTCCGAATTCTCAGCAACTCTTCATGCAATGAGAGAGCTTCCTCGTATTTTCCGATGGAATCTAAAGCCACTGCTAAACTATTTTGGCTGTCGAGCGTATCTTCATGGCGATCGCCAAGGATTTTTTACGCAAATTCAACGCTTCGCGCAGGAACGGCTCCGCTTTTTCGAGTTCGCCAATCAATCGATAGGTCACGCCAATGTCGTGAAGTGCGATGGCTTCAGCTTTAGGCTGACCTTGGAATGTATCGCCTATTCGTTTCGCGGCCTCCTCGATCGCTTGTCGCACGGTGACGTCGATGCCAAGGCCTCCACGCTCGCCTTCGGGACGAGCAGTTGACAGAATGTCATTGACCAAGAAATTGCTAAAGGCCTTGGTGTCTTCTTCGGATTCACGAGCAGACTGCTCTGCGAATTGTGCCTTGCGAGTGGACGCCTCAGCAGCTTGCATGCTTTCGAGCGCATCAATTTTTGCTTTGTTTTCCGCGATAGTGGCGGCCTTGGATTCTTGTTCGCGGCTTTCGGCTTGACGACGGCCTTTGTCAGCCAGCCATAATCCCCATCCGAGTCCCACGATTCCGAAAACCATTGAGGCGAAAACCAACATTGTCGCAACGATCGGACCTTTGTTCCGTCGCATGAGTTTTTTTAGTTTATAGCTTGTGTTTGGTGGGAATGCGTGGACAGGCTGGTCGTCGAGATACCGCTGCACATCCGCCGCGAAATGGATGGCAGACTCGTAACGTCGGGAGCGGTCTTTCTCCAACGACTTCATAACAATCCAATCGAGCTCTCCTCGGAGCTGTTGACTCAGTTTTTTATGATCTGCTTGGCGGCACTCGGATACCGTCGACAGAATTTCCGCAACAAGCGTACTGACTCGGGCACTTGGCCTCGGTGGGTCGACCTCGCAGATCATTCGCTGCATCTCGACAAAACTTAGTTGACGCAGTGTTTCACTTTCGAAGGGGGTCTGACCTGTCAGGATTTCGTAGAGCAATACGCCCAGAGAATAGACGTCGCTGCGAGTGTCGACGTCCATGCTGCTTTGTCCAGCTTGTTCTGGGCTCATGTAAAGCGGCGTGCCCACCATTTGATGGAATCCCGTCTGCAGCGTTTTGTCAGTAAGCTGTTGCCCGATCGCTTTTGCAACGCCAAAGTCGATCACTTTGGGGACCGGTTTTACGTCGTGCACCTCGACCAGCACATTGCTTGGCTTGATGTCTCGATGAATGATCCCTTTTTGATGTGCGTGCTGAATCGCTTGGCAGACGGTGATAAACAATGACAATCGTTGTCGTGTATCAAGTTTTTGGCGGTCGCAATATTCCGTAATGGTAGCTCCCTTGACGAGTTCCATGACGAAATAGGGACGCCCCGAATCGGTTGTTCCAGCATCCAAAACCTTGGCGATATTCGGATGATTCATCATCGCAAGGGCTTGCCGTTCCGCTTCAAATCGGGCTACCACTTGGCGTGTATCCATTCCCAACTTGATGACTTTCAAAGCAACCTTTCGCCGAACGGGCTGCTTCTGCTCAGCCATGTAAACCGAGCCCATGCCCCCCTCGCCGATTTGCTCGAGAAGCTTATACGGACCGATCGAGGTACCTATTTTCTCGGAAGTTATCGAAACTTCCATGGTTGCGGCGAGGCCTATAACGGGAGATTCGAGCAGACCGTTTTTTTTCGCATGTCCGCGGAGCAAGGCCTTTACACGGTCCATCAGGACGGGATCGGTGCCGCAGACTTGCCGAAGGTATTCATGGCGGTCTTCCTCGCATTCGATCTTGCGTGCTAAATTGAAAACTGCTTTTTCGTCGATTGGATTGCCTCGCATTTCTTCATTTCCTACCTTTTGATTTCATCGTCTATAGAATCAGTGCGAGAACGGCGGGCAAATCCTCTAACAAAATTCGGAAATTCTCGCTGATGGGAAATGTTTGCAAGATGAAAATCCAATGGAATACGAATCCCACGTGCTTGACCCGTGCAAATTTCTGTTTTTGACTACATGGTTTCAAATAGCTTCAGTTTGGGCTTTGTCGCACAGCGCGGGTAGATCCCTCGAGCTCGATTTGCAGCCAGCTTTTTGCATAAGCCCAGTCATTGTCGGCAGTTGCAAGGGATATTCCGAGTAAGTCTGCTGTCTGTTGTCGGTTCATGCCAGCGAAGAATCGAAGCTTTACGACTTGAGAGGCTCGTGAATCGTGCCGTTCCAAACCATTGAGGGCTTCGTTTAGGTCGAGGAAGTCGATTTGAGCGGGACTGACTTCAAGATCGACTTGCGATAATTCTACACGTTGATGACTGCCGCCCGCCTTATGTCCTCCCTTGCGTCTTGCTTGCTCGATCAGAATCCGGCGCATGGCTTCTGCGGCAGCCCTGAAGAAATGCCCGCGGCTATTCCAATGCTGCGCCTTCTCGACATCTACGAGCCGAATGTAAGCGTCATGCACCAACGCGGTAGCCTGGAGAGTCTGACCTGGCTTCTCCTTAACCATCTTCGCCCCTGCCAACTTCCGCAATTCGTCATAAACCAGCGGCAGGAGTCTCTCCGAAGCCGACGAATTACCAGATTCGATTTGCGACAGAAGTTGTGTAACATCGGACATGGGGCGTATGCTTATTAGAAGGAGGCGTATTCGGCACTAGTATAACCGCTCGCTCACGACTTTGCCTTAGGGGCACCATTCACATCGGGGCTAGATGCGGGAAGCTTTCTACCTGTCCCGATAACCGAAGGATTCCAATGTCCACAGTAATGTGCTGGCCGCTTTCTGTTAACCAGTATGTTTGATTCGAGCAGTTGCAGACGAACAACGACATCACCCCACTGTGGGCATGTAGCTAGCCGAATCCGTCGGCGCTAACTGATTCGCATTCCACAGTTGGTTAGGCTTCTAACGCCGCCAGTCGCATCCGTCCACAAGTATGTGCTTGAGCGAACCTGTTAACCAGAATGTCGCGATCCCGCAGCATCTAGCCATTTAAAGACCGCCCCCCTATGTGGACATGTAGCTAGCCAATTCAGCCGTCTTTGACCGCTTCTCTGCCCACAGAATGGCAAGCTGAATCCGTCCAAATCCAGTGTCCACCAACATTTTCCCACGTCCACATGTTGTCGTTGTTAATCCCTCTGTCGTCATTCGCTATCGTATTGCTTCCGAAGCCCGATCACTTTTTCGCGAACCGCTGGCAGGCTAGTTAACAGCTTGGGGCGATATTTGAAGCTGTCCGCTTTCGATGGATCCAGAAGTCTTCGCTAGGCATCGCATGCGATGTTGCTCCGACCAACGAATTGCCAGGGCTACGACACTTTCGCTGTTAACTAAAACGCCTTTACCTTTTTGGGTTGCTTCCGGACCCCGGATGTCGCCAAAAGCTGTTAACTAAAACTTTTGGCCGGATTGAGAGTCTGAGAGTCCGTCCGAATCGGGGTATAGTCGGGCTAAAAACTGGTCCCAAAAGGGGATCTGAGAAAAAACAGAGAGCGCTCTCTAAACCTAGCAATTTACGCTAGACCGATGAAAACACTGGTGGAAAAACGAAGAAAGCCGGGAATGATCGCTCCCGGCTATCTTTGTTCACTGGTGTGGCGGACTTTCCGCACGTTTTAAAATCAGCTCCCCGAAAGCAACCCAAATACGTAAAGTTCTCTGTTTGCGAAAGCATGAAATCCCTGGGAAAAACGCATATTGGCAATTTTACGGTTCTAGACGTAATCGATTTTGGACACCGGAAGCAACTCAAATACGGAAAATAAGCAAGCGGCTCAGCGGTAAGTCCTCGCCACACGAAAACCATAGCGGCTGAACTGGTTGCCAGGTTGGTCGACGTATCGGTTCGACGAACGCACATCAGCAGCGGCGTTGAAGAACGATCCGCCACGCAAAATACGGTTATTCGTATTGCTTGTCTTGTCCGCTTGTTCTTTATCTTCCACGATTTCTGAAACTGTTCCGTAACCCATTGCCCGATCCTGGCACCATTCTGAAACATTGCCTTGCAGGTCGAATAAACCAGAATCGTTCGGTCGAAGGCTACCTACAGGCAAAAGCCGCTCGCTTTTGGAATTCGTAAGGTACCAAGCATATTCACTCAAGAGTGTCCCTGTCTTGCCGTAGAAACGTGCCGTTGTAGTACCCACCCGGCATGCATATTCCCACTCCGCTTCACTCGGCAACCGATAGCCTGCTCGCTGCAAGTGATCAGGGAACAGAACCATCCCTTCGGCAAACTTCTGCGCCGGATCGTAACACCATTGGTCTCGCGGAATTCCTTCTTGTTCGCTAAGCCAATTGCAATATTCCGCCGCGTCATACCAGCTGATCATGTTGGCAGGGGAGTCACTAGTGCGAGCCTTGGTCTTATCGAAACTATGCCGTGGCCGAAATTCTTTGAACTGGGCCACCGTGACTTCATGCTCGCCGATTGCAAAAGTTCGGCCAATCCTGCGACGATGTCGGATCTCGATCTTACTCGTCGGTCCCTGAAAACGATCAACCTCATGGACCGGCGAGCTCATTATGAATACATTTGGTGGATGGATGATTGTTAATGTGAGGCTGGTATTGTTGTTCGCCCCCGTTTTGGTTAGGTACCAATTGCGATCACCGACTGGTGCGCCAGTTGAATAAGCGGCCTTCACTTTGGTTATCTCGTCCTCTGCCTCCAGTTGACGCAGTGACCATTCGGCCGCCCCGTGAATTCCTGAGTCCGGATCAATTGAATAGCGTCGTATTAGGTCGCGAAGTAAGCTTGCATGCTGTTCTGACGATAGCAACTTGGCTCGCGCGAATTCACCTAGGCCAAGGATGAGCGTACGCTGGCAAGATACTTCTGCCTCCGTGGTCAGTTGATTGAACAGCGATTGGGGATCGACTTCGTACGATGTTAAACGATGCAGTAGATAGCTACGCCTGCGAGAGTCCGGCTGATCTTGCAACAGTGGCCATACTCGGTCAACAGCGCCGAACCTAAGCAGTGCCGTGGCGGCCGCTGACTGCTCGATCGCTAAGCTCTCCTTTTCATCATCTGGGATGACGGGCAAATGAAGCAGAAGTTGGAAGGGTGAAGTTGGAAGTTGGAAATTTGAATCGACTGCAATCGCTTGCGGGCGGTACCCTTGAGCGATGAGTTGCTGGATGCTCTGCCGTGATTCTTTGGTCGTATCGACGGTAATTAGTTTGGATTCGAAATGAATATCTGCTTGCCATAATGCGGCGAAGCGCGGGGCGGGTTCGATTTGTTCTATGAGGAGTGCGAAGCGTGGATCGGTGTGAAGGCTGGCAAAGTCCGCATCGGCTTTTAGCCGAGTTGCGTTTCGGTATCCTCGTTGGATCAATTTTTCCCACAGTTCAATTGTTCGATCCGCAAATTTCTTGGCTTGCTCTGAATTCTTGGGCTGAAATGCCTGCGAGCAGAGTGCGCCTGCACAGGCCACGTTGTACATATCATTTTCGCTTAGAGCCGAAGCGGTTGCAGCCGTTTGCAATTGCTCCCACGCCTTGTCGTAGTCACCCAGCCATGCAGGCAATTGTATTTGCAGGTAGGTTTTGAAACTGGCGGGCGAATCAGTAGCAAGGTACTTTTCGAGCGATGCCTGGGCTTCATTGGCTTCGCCGAGTCGAGCGAGCGTCAGAGTGCGATACTGAAGGACCGTTGCAGAGTTCTTGTCATTCTCAGTCAACATGTCAAAGTCTGTCAAAGCTGCATCGATATTGCCGATCGAATAGTTTGCCGTGGCTCGCAACTCTCGCAACTTGGGATCGTCGAATTTCTCGGCTGGCAGTTTTTCAAAACTTGCAAGTTGTTTTCGGAACGTGTCGAGTGGGTCTGGCAGTCGACCAGCGGGTGCTACAGCCACATCCCACTGCGGTTGATGGACCAGTTCGAATCCGGCGTAGGCGGGTCGTAATTCAGAGGGTGCACCCTCGTTGGACCAAATGCCTGTATAGAGTCGCTCGCCTCTGGAATTCGTGCGTACGGAGATGGTTCGTTGCGATTGGATCCCCTTTTCCGTGAGTTGACCGCTGGTTGCGATTATTTCTTGTTCGGTTGCATCGACTACGACGCGTCGCTGTTCTTTTTCTCGTGTTGGCTCTGACCAGAGGATGATGCAGGTTGGATCGGATGATTCTTCTGTTGTTGGCATGACGCAGATATCGTCTAGGAGGAGTCCGTCTTTTTCCGCGTTCTTGTCGAGGGAGGGTAAGGCGGTTTTAGCGATGCTGGTTTCGAGGTTCCAGCGTTTGGTGTCACGGGTCCAGATGGCAGCAACTTGAGCCGAAGACGCCAGCGGTTCAGGACTCCACGCCCTCACTCGTGTTGGTCTATAACCGCTGGTTCGCAATTTCTCGGCGACTTCAATAAACTTGTCCATCGGCATGTCCACGACATACGCAAAGCGCTCACCGATCATGCCGTGTGCGGATTCCATGGATGCTTGGATCGTGGCATCTGGCTCAACCCAATTAGTATCCAACGGTCCATCATGCCAATTCGGCTTGACGCTGCGATCCAAGATGGATTCAAACCGCTTGACCGCCACATCGCGATGCTTCTGCAGAACCGGAAACAAGGCTTTGTCCGAGGGTGCATCTGCCGCAATGACCAAATCGACGAGCGTCGCTGGATCTTGCGCTGTGTAGTCCGCCAAAAGTGAAGTAGCTAATGTGCGAGCAAGTTCACCTCGCGCTGGGTCCTTGAAAATCAAAGTCAGAGCGGGAATTAGCTTCGCAGAGACCGGGCGAACCAATTCCTGGTACTGGCTAATGTACGTTGGACTAACTGCCACGAGCTGCTCTGAGACGAAGGCTGCAAACTTCGATTCACCCCAAGCTGTGTTCGACGGATCGAAAGCGGCCAGTGCACTCGCTGCATGAAATCGTCGTATGGCCGATTGTTTGTCATCCAGTGCAATTTGCCAATAGGCTGGAATAAGTTCCGCTTTGTGGGGCTCCAAGAGCGTCCGAACGGGTGCCAGTTGCGTTGGAGAGACCGTGAGCAAACGCTCCTTCAAGTAGTGCGCAAGTGCCGGTTCCGGAGAAGCTTTGGACGACAATAATGCAAGACCTGCATGCAATTTGGCATTCGAATCCTCTGCCGAACTCGTAAACGCATTTTCGAGATCATCTTGAGCCCACTCTCGATATTCCTTGAGTGCGTCAACCGCCAAAATAAGACTCAAGCTATCTACCTTGAGCAATCCATCGACTCGACTACTGGCTTCTGCCTCCAATTTCTCAATGCGATTCTTCGAAATCAACGTTTCCCGCTGGCGATCGATATAGCTTTTTGTCGCGAGCCCTATCCCAGTAATCGCGACGATTAGCACAGCGGCCAAGCCAACCCGCGTCACATGCATGCGATTTGCGGATCGCATCATGGATCGTTGGATGTCGGTCCAATGCTTACGATCGGTGAGCCGACCGATGCCAAACCATTCAGGAAGCGTTGGCAGTTGCTTCGGTTCACGTTTTGCATTCCAAGCCGATGCGCGTTCCTCGAGTTTTAGTTCGGCACGACCTTGTTTTGTTTCGCGCTGCTTGCGAGTTAGCCAGTCACGGAGCGAGGGGACCAGGTAATCATGCGTCAGTTGGTAATACTTTTGTCCCTCTTGGGTTTGCGTCCAAGAATCGTTGCCAGTGTCCTTGCCTTCCGGGTCGGTCGGCGTGATGAGCCGGATTTCACTGTCCAGTATGCGGAGCAGCTCATCGAAATCTTTAGGACGATTGGCGTAACCGGATACTGCCAAAAGTTCGTCTCGGGTTTTCATTTCGCCTTTGATGTCCGTGCCTGAATTGGGCAATAGAGTTCGGAGAACGGCACGGGCGGCTTTCTGGTGGTAACGGTGTTCCGGTGGTGAAGTGGAAGCGCTGAATGTTTCCTCCAGAAACGTAACCCCCACACCTTTCGTGCCGCCGACTTCCCGCAACGTGGCGGCGGTCCAGCTCTTCCCCTTCATCATTTCGGCAAACAACGCCAGACGAACGCAGATTACTTTGCCTTCCTCGGCCAGTCCGGCGACTGATTGTTTCACGAAGTCTTTCTGCTCGCTCGACGTTTCGCTGACGTTCTCTGGAAGTTTACCGAACGCTCGTCCAAACGCTGCCAGCACCTTCCTTGCATGTTCGAGGTCAAACAAATCCGCAAGCGCACTGTTTTCACCCTCAAGGAGCCGTACTTCCAAGTCCCGCAAGAACCGGCTCACCGCCAGCCAAAAATCATCCCGCACCATAACGATGCATTGCACCCGACTTCCATCGCATTGCCGCAGGGCTTGCACCAATTCGGTGTTTTCCTCTTCCTTTTTAGCGTGTAGCCATTGCTCGAACTGGTCCAGCACGATTAGCACCTTCTTGCCGACCGGTATTCCCTGTCCTCGCCGCAACTCTGCCAAAGTCTCTTTCAGCGTTAGGTCGTCCTCCAACGCAGGGCAACGTTTCCTCAGGCAATGCAGTAGACGGGTTTCCGTTTCCTCAGGTGTGGCTTCGATATAAACAGCGATTACCTCATCCGAAAGACGAGGCAACAATCCCGCTTTTACCAACGACGACTTGCCGCAACCCGAAGGTCCATAGATCAAACCCACCTTGTAGGTGTTGTCGGGATCGGTTTCTTCGATGCGCGTCTTCCAGAACCGCAGGCTGTCCGGCAAGCCTTCTCGATCTCTTGGTCCGGGCAGCAATTCCAGGAAGAAATCGGCATCGTGGGCGTCAAACGAACGCAAGCCTTTCGGCACAATCTTGATAGGCTGGCTGTCGGAGGAAACTGTTCCTAACGAAGCCGCGGAAGCGGCAATCGAACCGACCGACGTTGAGGCAATGTGAGAGGCATGTGTATCTGAGGCAACCGAAACGATTCCGCCTGGCGACGCACCACTCTGGATCACTGTCTGCTCGGCCAAGAAGTGTCGCAGATCTTCAGCCAAGTCGTGGGCTGAAGAATACCGATCATTGGCCCTCTTCGCCATCGCCTTGTGGCAAATGCGTTCCAGTTCCTTCGGCAACTTTTCATCAAATTGACGCAGTGGTCGTGCTTCGTAGCTGGTCACTTGCTCGAGCAGTTCAGCCTGCGTGTCTCCTCGGAACGGCTGACGTCCAGCCAGCAATTCATAGAACACGATACCGAGACTGAACACATCGCTGCGGCCATCGACTCGATGCCCTTCTCCCCGAGCCTGTTCAGGAGACATGTAGGCAGGCGTTCCTGCGTACTTCGGTCCCTTGCCGATGTTCTCTTCCCGCAGGGCAAGTCCGAAATCTACAACGTATGGCTTGTCGTCTTTCCCGATTAGAATGTTGCCTGGCTTTACGTCCCGATGCACCAGTCCTTGCTTGTGAGCATAGTGGAGAGACTCAGCAACTGTGGCCACAATTTCGGCGGCCTCTCGGTACTTGAGCCGGCGCTGCTTGATTTTCGAGGCGAGGTCGGTTCCAGGGATGTATTTAGAAACGATATAGCACGGGCAATTCTCCATGCTTCCTACATCATGCACCGGGACAATACCTGGGTGATCGAGATTGGCCACTGTGCGCGCTTCGGCCAAATATGCCTCGGCGTCTTCTGGCTTGGAAATCAGTTTCGCGTGAGGCACTTTCACCGCCACGCGACGATTCAGTTGCTCGTCATGCGCAAGATAGACTATGCCAAAGCCCCCTTTACCAAGCACGTGCTCGATCCGATAGCGACCGATCCGCTGAGGATGTTCGGCAATCCCAGTGTCAAAGGGCGGGATAGGATTCTCTGGTCCGTCCTGAGTCTTGTCATACGGGTCGAAGTTGTTCACAAGTTGGTCAACTCTATTTCACAAAAGCCAGGCACCGTCACAAAGTGGGTGGATTTTAAAGGATTCTAACAGAAAGCGAGTTCCGCTGTCGATTCGGCCGCCATGAAGAAATTCTTCGTCGTCGCAGACTTTTCTCAACCTCGTGATAATTCCCACACATCCGCTTGAGCTTCCCTTCCACATGAGGTAACTGTGTGCTCGTAGTCGACGACTAGCGGTGATCCCGGCGGCAGAGGTAATCCAGCAAGCAAAAGCGGAGAACTATCAGATCGTATATGTTATCTGCGATCAAACTGCGGATGACGAATCCTGCGTATCCTTCATGGCAATGACTCCATTCCTACCTCGCGCGGGAGATCAGATACAACTAGAAGACGGCCAATTTTGCAGCGTGATTAGGGGTTTACTTTAAGGTTGGCAGACTTGGTGATAATTTCGCGCTAGTTCCAACGGTATACGCGACTCTTCTCGAGGCATATGCGGATTGATGCGTCAACTGTCCTGGTCAAACTCGATCGATCTCGACGCCGAACTTGCGACTTATCGCCAACATGTGGCCGCAACGGCGGATTGCCTGATAGGGCTCGTGGGTTTCTACGGAACCTCGCAACCGACGTAGCGAACCTGCGAAACTTGCTAAAATGCCGCTATTCTTCTTAAACGTACGTTGAAAGCCCTCGTGATGAATTCCTTGAAATCGTTAAACCAGAGTATTCTCTTTTGCATTTGCTCGGTCTCGATGGGGTTTGCCATGCAAACCAATTCCGTCCCCGATGCTCCTTTCGAGTTGCTGGAACTGGAGATCCCACAACTCCAAAAGCTTATGGAATCGGGTGCACGTTCCTCGAAAGCATTGACACAACTTTACCTCGACCGGATAGAAGCCATTGACCGCAATGGTCATCAACTAAGAAGCGTCATCGAGATCAATCCTGATGCGATCACCATCGCAGCCCAGCTCGATCAGGAGCGGAAAGCCAACGGGACACGAGGTCCGCTTCATGGCGTTCCCATTTTGATCAAAGACAATATCGATACCGCGGACAATATGTCGACCACTGCTGGCTCTCTTGCACTGATTGGACCAGCTCCTGACAAAGACGCATTTATCGTCCAGAAATTGCGAGCTGCTGGTGCTGTCATTCTTGGCAAAACGAATTTGAGCGAATGGGCCAATATTCGAAGCGCGCATTCGACGAGTGGATGGAGCGGTCGAGGTGGTCAAACAAGAAACCCCTACGTTCTCGATCGAAATCCGTGTGGGTCTAGTTCCGGTTCCGGGGCGGCTGTTTCCTCGAACCTCTGCTCTGTGGCGATCGGTACCGAAACGAATGGCTCCATCGTTTGCCCTTCTTCGGCGTGCGGCATCGTGGGAATCAAGCCAACGGTTGGAGTGATAAGCCGGGCTGGGATCATTCCGATCTCGTCCTCACAGGACACCGCTGGCCCGATGGCTCGAACCGTTCGAGACGCGGCCATCTTGCTAGCGATCCTCGCTGGGGAAGATTCTGAGGACAGTGCGACGCTTGAATCGCACATCCAGAAACAAGCCGACTATACGCAATACCTGGATGCCGAAGGGCTGAAAGGGGCTCGCATCGGTGTAGCTCGCAATTTCTTTAAACCGGTTGGAAAGCTCGACAAGATCATGGACGAATCGTTACGGGCGATGCGTGATGCTGGAGCCGAGCTGATCGAATTTGAGAGTCTGAAAAACATCGATGATGTCGGCTCCGCTCAAACGATCGTGCTCCAATACGAATTGAAGGCGAGCATGGCAGACTATCTTGCTCATCGAGGAAATCGTTCCCCCATGAAATCGCTCGCCGATCTGATCGAATTTAACCTTGCGCATCGCGAAGCCGAGATGAAGTACTTTGCTCAGGATTTTTTTGAAGCTGCACAAAAACGGGGGCCCCTCACCGACTTTGCCTATCTGGAAGCTCAAGCCAAATGCCTTCGCCTGTCGCGCACGGAAGGAATTGATGCTGCCATGGACGAGCACAAGTTGGACGCCATTGTTGCACCGACACTTGGCCCCGCTTGCCTGATCGATCTGGTCAATGGGGATCACTGGCTTGGCGGGAGTACCGACCTGTCCGCCATATCGGGATACCCGAGCATTTCAGTCCCTGGGGCAACTATCCAGGGATTGCCGGTTGGCCTCACTTTCATGGGCAAGCGGTGGAGCGAACCGACGTTAATCAAACTTGCATATGCCTTTGAGCAAAAGACCAAAGTCCGCAAGCCGCCTGAGTTCATCCCTTCCTTAAGTTGGTGAAGGAATCCGTCTGACGATTCCGTTGCCCCATCGAACCTTTTGTGCTGGCCACAAGGCGGAAGCGGTTTTGCCAATGAAATCGCAAAGTTTGCGTTGCTAAAATGTAATGGTGAAATTAGTTCCAGTCGGCAGATGGTGCAGTGACGGCGGCTTCAACGGCAACCTCAGCGTCCAGCAGTGGCGTCATCGCATATGCACACTGAAATGCGGCAACCAAGATTTCCTCGCGCTCTTGGGTGGTAAGGACATTGAATGCCTCGAGTATCTTCTCCCGATCCCGTCGACCGCCACCAAAAGTAGCTCGTATACCGTTTCGTGAAAAGGTTCTATTGATCAACGCAATAGCGTTGCAAAGTCGGCAAAATCCGAGGGCATAATCAATTCGGAATCTGATTCCCATCGCTTTCTCCTGTTAGCTTTTTGACTAAACAACAAACTCATGTTGGATTTAGTTTTCTTGCTATCTGGACACGTTTGGTCACCCGAATTGAAATGGCAGAAAATTGAAGAGATTTTCGTCTAGAAAGAGCTGTTGGTTTTTGTCCTTGGATTAACTTAACCTGGATTTGCAGGGACACAATTCGGTCGACAATTGCCTTCCAAACCAGGGAGCTCAAGGTACTTTGTATCCATAGGATGAAACGCGGCTTGTCGTGCTTCAATCCTCTGTCGCATTACTTCGATCTTCTCTCGACTTCCTACCCAGCATGAAGTCGGAACCGTTGGCAAGGAATAGTCATTCTCACCAGCGAGCGAGTCATCCTTGAATTCTTGTCCCATCTTTCGCACTCCGTCAATAAAGAAAAGTTGTGACAGTCATCATTTTCGGTTCTGATGAACCTCGGAGTCAATTCCCACCGCCAAGTTTTTGAAGATTTTTGTTCCTTGGAATTCCTGCAAATGCGAACATCGGAAAGTCACTACCTCTAAACCGCCGACAGCATACAAAAATCCCTCAGCACCGCATTCCTCGTATGGCCATGCTCTCGTCATAAGGATGAAAAAACACTGCAGGCGCGACGTGAATCGGTCAACATCGCTGCAGAAGAATCACCTGAATCCAAAGCACCGAGTCTCACGCAACGGCCTCCATGGGAGTATTGTGTCTGCCCGGTTTAATGTGCTGTCTCCCAGTCACATCGCAGATTGCCTCCGACAGTCCTTTATGGCCAATACCGTACTCCTGCTGCATGATTGCCATTCCTTTTGCCAAGTCGGTATCCGACCATCCCATCGGATGATTCAAATGCAACAATCCCGGAGTAAGCTTGGCTTGATACTTGAATCGATGCATCAGCATGTGCCAGACGATCCAACGGTCCCAAACTGGAACTCCAATCACGAATCCATAGTCTTCCATGACGGCCATTACCTCTTCGGTAATCAAGAACGCATTGATTCCGTGCTTGTTCAAGAACTTTGGCTTACCGTATCCGGCAAAGTCATACTGCGCGCCCGCATTGAATTGTTTCGACTTTGGCCTATGGTACGACAGTTGCTCGAAGATTTTTCATCGAACTCGTATCGGACCTGTTCAAGCAAGTAAAACGTATAGGGAGTACAGGGAGAATAATATGGCAGATAACGTTAGAGACACCATTAAAGATGCTGGTAAAGCAGTCGGCGACACCGCGAAAAAAGCAGCGGAGAACGTCAAGGCGGGTGCTAGCAAAGTAGCTGAAAAAGCTGCTGATGCAACCAAGGCCGTGGGCAACGCTGTCAAGAACGCTGGCAAGACCATTGAAAAGAAAAGCGGTACCTAATTTGCCCGCTGACCTACGCGCTTAAGCTAACAAACAATGGAAAGGTCGAAATGCGTATATTGCTTTTCGGCCTTTCTTTTTTAAACAGCTTTTCAGATCTAGCAACTCGAAAGGGCTATCGCGTTCATCCGGTTCTCCGATATTTTCCAACAAGCATCTATCCGACGCTCTGGATTCTCTCAGCGGATTCTCAATTTGGTGGACGACGAATGTATCTTATGGCAGTTTTGACGTTCGCTTGTTAACCGCGAGATAAAGTCCGAGGACCACCAGCGCACCGATCGTGGACATGATAAGGCCGGATGTTTGGATGTTGGAATCACGAGGATCCGTTCCAAATACGGCCGAAGAAATGAAGCCGCCCACGACTGAGCCTATCAAGCCGAGCACGATTGTGAGAAGCCATCCCATCGGTTGCTCACCCGGGATGATGAATCTCGCCAACAACCCTGCAATAAGACCGATCAAAATCCACCAGATAAACCCGAACATTATCAACTCCTTGGAAAACTTGGAAACCCACTCTTTAAATTTTGGCTGACGCAGCTCAACATGTCTCGGCTATGTGCAGATGTGCAGATGTACAGATACCCCAATCAAGGCATGCAAGCTGAGCCGAATCCGCAAATAATATGCCAATGTGTCTACTGATTTTTCGGAGAACGGAAATCAACCGAGGTGGTCGTTTCACGATCAGATTTCATCTCGAAATTTATAGCTTGGGCCACTCGCAACGTTTGGAGTGGGCCCGCCGTTTGCATTTCGAATGACTATGCGGACCTGGTCCGATTGAATTTGTGCTTTGTCCATGGATCGGTATTGCTAGCCTCACAAACGGATCCCAATCATGTGAGCGGTCCACGGCACGCCAGTTGCTAAAGGGTCTGGAGTGGATCGATTAATTTTGGCCCATGATTCTTTCCGTACCTAAGCGGCTGAATGTCAGAAAACGCCTTTACCTTTTGGGGAGCATTAAAATGAGTGTCGCTAATCGTGGCTCCGAAGCTGAGATGATTCTGAACCAGTGCGGCAGGTTACGAAATGATCGGTTTAATGCACCGCAACTGGAATCCAGCCGAATGTAGTCGGACGATAGAGCGAGATTTTTGCCTGCCCTTCGACTCTGTGAGGAAGAAGGAGATTGCAGTGCCCTGACTGCAAAAGGCAACTTAGATGCGAAGAACGATGAATACTCTTCTTCGCTTTTCTTCGAAAAATGAAATTACCGGTCAGCTTGAATTGTTACTGATTGACTTCCAATATCTTCAAGCCCTACGCGTGAGTTCCAGTCATTGATTGACTTAATGTTCCGAAGTGGATGACCTGCTTGGAACTGATGAAGACTCAAGGTTATTTGGAGTTGGCATACCCTGCTTGACAAGTTCAAACTCCGTCATAGGAACAGCTAGTTCCGTAGGGACGATTCGTTGCGAATCGAAGTATTTGGCATAGGCTCGAATAAGTTCCGCTCCAAAAAAGAGGATCTGAGAGGAGTAGTAAGTCCAGACGAGCACGACTATCAACGAACCCGCTGCACCATAGACCGAGCCTACACTCGCTATGCCGATATACATGCCGATCACGAATTTGCCGACCATAAACAATACTGCGGTGAAGATGGCGCCAATCCAGACGTCTTGCCAGCTGACGGTCACATCTGGTAAGAGTTTGAAAATTAATGCGAACAAGATTGTAATGACCAGAAATGAGACAAGCATATCCAAGAGGTAGGCCGTCCAAGCAGTTCCGGGCAGCCCCTGGCCCAGCCATTGAGTGAAAGCCGTCAATATTGTAGTTAATAAAAGCGAGACCAACAGTAAAAAACCGGTCCCGACAACGACAGCAAACGCGAGTAACTGGGTTCTCGCGATCGTTAGAAAGCCGACTCCTGGTTTTCGTTTCACTTCCCAGATAGTGTCTAGCGAATCTTTCAGCTCAGCAAAAACGCCAGTGGCGCCGAACACCAAGAGGCTAAAACTTACTATCGTGGCAAACCGACTTTGACGGGGTTCACTTGCCTTCTGGATTAGGGCCTCGATTGCAACCGCCTCATCTTTTCCGACCAAATGTTCGATCTGATG
>JANMGH010000177.1:0-54810 GCA_031374515.1 Pirellula sp.
CGCTTTGGTAGCTGGCGGGATCGCGCCTAAACTACCGATCAAAACTCCAACTGCACTTGCAATCATGATTGCAAATTCATCAATGCTTAGTGCAAACGCACCCATCGTAAATCGGATTGCCATTCCATTGACAAACCATAGTCCGATCGTGCAAGCCAGGACCGACGCGGCAGCTGCCAGCAACAATCCTTCTTGCACTAAGCTCAACAAGATGGCACGTCTTCGAAAGCCTATGGCTTGCAACGTAGCGATCTCGCGAACACGTCCTGCTACCGCGCCATACATCATGTTCATTCCTGCGAACACACCTGAGCTGGAAACCAAAACGACGACAAACCAAGCAAGTGTCCGCACCGGACCGTAATGCTTTTGTAATGAAGCGTAGTAAGCGGTTTCACCCATCGAGCGTAGTTCTAAGTCGGTCCGCTGCTTACAAAACAACTGAATCTCTGCGACCTTGGCTTCAGGAGCCAAACGCAGCGCGACTAAGCTGATGTCTTGCCTCTTGGTCGCTGTCTGAAAGTCTTGCAGGTTGCACCAAATCTCCGATTCAAAAGCTGACCCCTGAGCTGCAAAATGCCCACTGATTGTCCAGCTTCGACCTTCAAAATCGATCGACTCTCCAATTGCTAAATTCGACTCGGCGACACCTAACTTTGCTCCAACCAGACGCCCGATCAATACTTCGCCAGCGATTGGCCAATGACCATCGACGATACGAACACTTCGGCGCACCAAAGGGGAAGTCTTCGTAACTCCTCGTACGAGCCCGAGACCATTGGATTGTTCTCCTATGCTAACTCGAGTGCCCAAGTACAACTCAGGTGAAGCGTGAACAACGCCATACCGTTTCCAGGTCGAATCAAGGCTCGCTGCAATTAGCGCCGGAGTACTCGCCGAAATCGAAGAGCTTTCAATGTTTTCTTCTGAACTAACTGAGTAAATCAAAGCCACCTGTGGATCGCCACTTACCACCAGCGAGTGCTCTAGACCCCGAATAAAGCCGATCACAACCAAAATCAGTAGTACAACGATGAACAATGCCATGAACGTCAACAGCGTCCGGATAGGACGACGCGCAAGGTTTCGAACTCCGTAATCCCAGGGGAGCAGCATGTTGAGAGTTGAGAGTTGAGAGTTGAGGGGCGTTCGACCGGGAGAGTTGAGAGTTGAGGGGCGTTCGACCGTTGCTGATTGCTTCCTCGATTGGTTTTGAGTTATGGACTGAGAATGAGTTGCTTTCAACCCTCAACCCTAAACTCTCAACCCTCAACTAGATAAGAAGAACGCAATATCTGCGCAGCAAATCGCGTCCATAGAGAGACCGAGACGTATCGGAAGTGCGAACGGGGGCGTCGATACTGGATTGAGGCAATTCGGTCATTGCGACATCGACTAACACGATTCCAACGTGCTCAAAGTCAATTTCAACGACAAAATCTTTCACAATCACCAGCGAACCTGAGCAGAAGCAGTCAGGGCAATCGGACGAGTCAGATGGTTGTTTTGGTCGCTTAGGATCCTGTGATTGTTCGCTTTTGGATTTACCGTGGGGGCAACATTCGCAGGTTGCCCCAGTGCCGTGGCTACTGTTCATCCCGCCTGCTGCGCTCACCGGATGTGCGCACTTCACCAGACAAAGCGCTGGGCAAATCAGCACTTGGAAACACATTAGCAGGGTTAGTAATCTCGAAACCAATATAGCTCTCCTTACGACTAAGCGTATTTATTGGTTGGTTTCCAGTCAATCCCGATGAACGAAATGGTTTCATTCTCCAGGTTATCTTCACCGAGTCTCTACTTTTTGCAGCATCCCGTGCTGCAAGTAGGCATTTCAGATGCAGTAACCTGAACTTCAGCCTTTTGTGTGCAGCAATTTGCCCCACAGTCTTTCGCGTTTTCAGAGCAGCAATCGCATGCGCATTTCTCACATGAACAAATCCCTGATTCACAGCAACAGCCGCCATCTGGGCAGCAGCTTTCGCAAGCACAGACTTTGGAGGCTGTCGCCGGACCTGAAGTGCTAGCGTAATTAGCACCTAAAGCGAGACCAATTCCAACGATCAACAACAAAACTAACGATGCAGCAATTTTCATGGTTTTCCCTTTACTTGTTTCCGATTCTCAATTTGCTTTGGTACTTCCAAGCAACTCTAATTGGATGCTTCTTGTTCGCAGGAACTTCAGCGAACTTCAATGAAATTTGATCTTTCCTAACCACTTATCGGCGTTAGAGTGGCAGAATGCCCACAAGGATCGCTTGATTTGCAGTCAGGTCGATCGATCTGGGACTTTGTGTTCCAGTCAGCTCCTTCGGGAGTTAATAAAGTAGCAATACATGCACATTTTCCTTAGACGCAGCAGGGCCTATTTTGACGCTCTTGCTTGGTTTCTTGGATCATCCTGTGGATTTACGTACTCAATCTTCCATGGCCCTATTCCATGGAACTGAACGACGGTTTCTCCTTTAACCCAGACAAAGTGCTTCATGCCGGTTTCCCAAAATCCATAGGTGCCCGCTGGCATGGGCTTAGTATTGGATTTCTCAAAAGTCTCTCCCATTCCAATGTTGAATGTACCGGAGATCACGGTGACCCGCTCTGTTTTCGGATGGGTGTGCACTGGTATTTGATATCCGTCCGGCGCTTTGATTCTAAAGACGAATGGTCCCTCCTTGCTGGGGTCTCCCTCTAAAACGGCAATCATCGCACCGGGTGGTAACGATTTAGGTCCTTCTTTCCATTCATGTGTATCGCTCGGAAAGGTCTTCATTTGCTTCATTCCGTGATCGTCAGCTTGTGTCGCTGCGACTAGTGTTATCACCAATGTTGCAAATGCAAAGATTGAGAGATTCTTGGTTTTCATATTAGGCTTTCAGGGTTAGGGACTGATTTTCTAGATGCGAAGGTTCAGTTGACGACTGCGTTTTGGTAAACCGTGCAATGTGCTGTTAACTGTTCAAAGCTTCTCAGTTCTGGTGACTGCGCATATCGACGATGCGTGGCCGGTTCTTGCATTTCGACCTGACCAAAGTACGCGCGGGTTAGAAAAACTCTTGGCTCGCGTTGAATCCAGGAAGTCTTGTTCCACTAGTGCTCCGCTAATGCATCGAAACCAAAGGTCTATTCCATTGCGAACTTCTGCTGGCAATTGAGCGTAGTCAACCAACCCCGCGTGGCGCAAGACAGCCAAGTGTTGTGAAATATTGGCTTGGCCAGCCGTAAGAAATTCCTCTGTATCGGTTACGCATTTCGGACCGGCAACGAGTTCATTCAGGATGGCGAGTCGAGTCGGATGGGCAAACGCTTTGAATCGCTCAGCGGTCGCGCGTGCAGTGGGAGCAAGATTCATTTGAAGAAAATCGATTGTCCGTTTACCAAAATGTTCGATTGTTCGAATATATCGAATGCTCGCGTTCCACGCAATCAACGTTCCCTGTTCTGATTTTGAAGGGTGATTTCGCTAATGGCCACCTCGGTGCAAAAGACGAGAAACGGGCAGTCCTTTTTTATGGCTTTTTTCTAACGATTATAGGTTATCTCAGACCGGCTGGTTCGACTTTTTTATTGCACGCACAGGAGGCTGGGTAGGTACCGGCGTACTGCCAGGCGAGTCCAAGGCGTTGTGTTGGTGGAAAGGCGAGAGCGGTATTTGAATCCTGCGGGGTGACTTACCTATCATTGGTGCTGACCAACCTCCTATTATCCAATAGCCACAGCCGACAAAAGTCAAAGTAGCAGGCACATTCCATGTGCCGTCCGCCTGAAAACCCAGCAATATACGCAAGCAGTGCGAATGGAAGGTTCAGGTCGAGGTGACATCGCTTGGGTCTGAACCTCTTAATTCACCGAATAGACGAGATACGTCAAAAGACTCGCGCAATGTTTCCCCATTGCGACGAGCAAGTTCATATTGAACGTTTTTGAAGGTCGCAGTCATTTTATACCAGCTACTTCAAACGAATCAGAACTTCGTTCCTTCGAAGCGACCCCGGCGTGAAAGGTGGATCGTAGCCGGCAGTTTCCACACCGCTGGATTCGACTGAATCGTCGGCGACGAGGCCTCTGGTTGTCATCCAGGTTCGAAGCTTGGCCTCCGATTCCTTGGCCAGTTTGGTATTGAGCTGCCCGGAAAATCGCAGAACAGCAAAGCGGCCTCCGACTCGTTTTCGAATGTCGACGTCTTCGCCGGTTGGTGCTGGTACTCCATCCGCGGCTACCTGTTTTGGCATAACGAAGCCCATTTGTACTTCGGATTCCGCTTTGCCATTTTCCATGAAGACCGGAGTCGTCATTGAGATCTTTTTGTCGGATTGATTTGCGCCGCTGATGTAGCGAAACAACTTCATAAAGCTGCCATCACGACCCTGCGAGTCTAGCTTGGTTGATGTTGCAACGAGCATCAGGTCGGGATACTCGCGGACTTCATATTTTCCGTCCGAAGTAACGACCCTGTATTCCGCCGACTCGTAGGCCGACCTAGCCAAAGTGTTCCAGGCAAAAACGCCAGCCGCAACGAGAATCGCCATCGCTGAAAAGTAAATCATTTGCCTGCGTTTCATTTGCTTTTCCTGAAAGAACATGACCCACGACGCGATTCGAAGCCGAAATGCGTTCCAATCCACTATAGGAAGTCGGCTAGCGGAGAGCGATAAAGGAAAGACTCGCTCCATCTGAACGCTCGACACCAGAGCCAGGAAACAGAACAGTCCTAAACGTCTCTATTTCGAGACCTGCTGTAGTTCGACTGAGAGAATGGCTTGACGGTCCGGTGGCCGCGTGCTCGTTGTCATCGAACAAGCTGGCTGGTGCATCTAACTTGTTCGATTGGGCCGAGTATGGAATTTGACTTTGGTTAAGTCAAATTCGATGTTTGCAATGGAGATTTAGTCGCCGTCAATTTTGTGGCCGTTTTCCCATGCACGTCCACTTACTCTGGCCAAGCCGGAATAACGCTACCGTCAGGCCCTTTTGCTGCTTGCGGCTTAGATCCTCGCAAGCTTGCTACGTACACAGAAACAAGTACTATGTCGTTGGGGTGCGAAAACCGTTTCGCCCAAGCAGGCATGGCGCCAGCACCTGCACCTTCGTTCAGGATTTTGATGATATCAGGCAATTGCTTAATATGCTTAAAGCTCTCGTCGCATAGGTTTGGACCGACGTTGCCACCTCCGTCTGATGCGTGGCAAGTAACACAATTTGCCTTGAAGATTGAACCGCCAACCGCGACCCATTTAGGCTTTTTCATGTATTCAAGCATGGTCGCTTCATTGCTGGCAAGATCGCCGATTTCCCCATATTGTTTACGTGTATTCGCATCCATGGCCGCTTGAAATTGTTCGACCGTTGTGGAACCTGGAGCGCCGGAATGGAAAACAAGAGTGTAGATAGGTGCAAGAGCGATGGTGCAAAGAAAAATCGACTTCCACCACCTAGGAATCGGATGTGTGTACTCTTGAATTCCATCAAAATCGCTGGTCAATGCTGGAATCTTATTTTGCATGTTTCTGAAGGTTAATTCTTGTTAGTTTCGGAGCTGCTGGTCGTTGAAGATGGTCGAGATAAATCAGTTCCCAGCCTTTGGATATACGCAATCAAAGCAACCGCTGAAGTGTCCTTGATGAAATTGCCCTCGTAAGCTAAGGGCCCGCCTTGACCAATAATCTCCGCTGCAATGACTTCCGCTTGCTTTATCGCCATGTTTTTAAACTGACTGTCCGCAGTTTCACTGTCCGTTCCCTGTAAGTGATTGGATTGCGGCTTCGTTCCGCTTTCCAAAAACGAAAGCTTGGACGTAAGCAAGTGCTTATAAGTCGGCATCACCGTTTCCTTAGTCATTGTCGGCGGGTTTTCAAAATGCCTCCAATGCCAAAAACTGCTCTGTTTCCCACCTCCCTCTCGCGCTAGATCAGGGCCAACACGATGCTCTCCCCACAACGTTGGCCTATCAAAAATGGACTCGCCCGCTTGGCTTATTGCTCCATACCTTTGTGACTCGTATACGAGCGGCCGAACCATTTGCGAATGGCATTGTTGGCATCCCTGTGAGATGTAAATCGCGCGTCCCATCTGTTCGAGCGGTGTAAATGGTTGAACCGAGCCAATGGGAGCAACATAAGCTTGGGAGGCAAGCATCAATGCAATCTGAAAAAAACTGATCAAGCATACAATCAAACCGATCATCAACGCCAATCGGGCAGGCTGCCGCTCCAGCTTTCGATGCCAATGCAACATTGCAAACTGGTCCAATTTAGAAGCCAATTCTAGTACAGGTTTTCCGATTAATGCACTCGCAACGACGGGTGATTCGGAATGCCCTTCGACGACCGATAACGCGGGAGGCACACTCGATACCTGGCGAGTGGATCTAGCGCTCAAGAGAAACAACATCTTTGCCGCTAGCACCAACAGACCTAACAGATAAACGGCTTGCCCGAACAATCGAATCCACCATAATCCTGATACGGATTGCAGTGTCTCGATGAATGAATACTGGAGCTTGCCCATTTCGCTTAACTGGCTCCATTTTCTTGCTTGAACGAATCCTGATGCATATTCGGGAACAACCGTCAGCAGCAGGCCCGCAACCGCCAAATAAAAATGCACGTAACTGGATCGCGTTAAATTGCATCGCACCAGGCGTGGCATCAACCAATAGATCATTCCGAAGGTTGTCAGCCCAATCCAACCCATCATGAACGTATCCCAATGCGCGACCTCCCAATCCGAGTAGTGAATCAACGCATGTACGCTCTTCACGGATAAAATAGAGGCCTCAAGCGAAGTAAATCCAAAAACGAGTAGTCCAGCAAACATGAATCGCAAGGCAGGGTCTTGCTTGACCCTATGCCACGCTCCGGAAAGTGTACACCAACCGTTGACAACTCCAGCCCACGATGGCATCCATAGCATCACGCCGCAAAGCATGCCCAAAGTGCTTGCCCATTCCGGCACAGTGGTGTAATGCAATCGATTCGAACTGTCGCATAAAAACAACAAAACCAACGACCAAAAGTGCACGATGGTCAGCTTATAACTAAACAGTGGCCGATCCGAACCTTTGGGTAAAAAGTAGTACATCAAGCCAACGTATGGCATGGTTAACAAGAACGATGAAATGCCTTGTTTGTACCAGTTGCTTAGCCATGCAGATTGGGCTCCTAGGAATAAAGGTTCACTTCGAAGCCCACCCGTTGGAGAAGCCAAACAGTTAGCGATTTGCAGAATGCTCACCGCAATAATGGATGACAAGTAGAACCATAAACTAACGTACAAAAATCGTTCTCGCCGATTCGCAATCGTCATTGCGCAATTGAATCCAAAAAAACAAATCCATACCAAGGCAATCGCAAGGTCGATAGCCAATGGGGCACCGGAAAGTGACCCGCTCTGAACGTAGCCAAAAATCGTGGCGGCAGTCAATGCGACGAGAATGGCTTGCCATGAAAAGAAGTGCAAGAGTGCCAGTCCATGGCTCCATAGCTGCGCCTTGCAAAGTCGTTGGATACTGTAGTAAATACCAGCAAAGACGGCGTTTCCACCAAAAGCAAGAATCGCCAAATTGGATCGCAGTGAATCAATGCGAGCAAAGGTGACCAACGGTTGGAACGCTTCATGCAAATTCCCGAACAGCGAGGGTAGCGATAAAAGAAGTCCTGAAAGGATGGTTTGAAAAGTCGCGAAAACCCCCCAAAAAACAGTCGCTACGACAAACAATCGCACAGAAACATCACGATAGGTCAGTTGCGACGGGTTTTTTGGCTTCAATGGGTTTGAAATAGAAGCAGTTTCGGTAGGATTCTCTGGCATTCGCTTGCAAGGCAAAGGGTAAGACTGTTGGTGTGTCGAAACGACTCACTAATTGTAGCAGAGACTCTCGAATCAACCGAAGCCCAGATACTATTTGCCGGATGCAGGATCCTGAAACAGAACCAATCGGGCCCGAAGAATGGCACCACGAGCCAGGCTGTAAATTGACAACCCAACAACGATTCCTAGACAATCGGCAAGAAAATCCATCCAGTCAGCGGTTCGCCCAACAGGGATTTGTAACAGTTCATCGACACCCGCATACACAATTGCGATGAAGGCAGCAACCCAAACGTTATAGTGAAGTTTTGTCAATCTTGTTGGAACAGCCCAAGCGATAAGAAACGCTAAGCCCGCAAATGCGCATGCGTGCATCAGCTTATCGTTTACACTCAACTGAGAAAGCAATTGATTTGGGGGGAGGTGCGTACCGATAAACAAAAGTAGCCAATAGCTCGCAAGTGCAACTATCGCGATTCGAAGTCCGTTGATAGTTGCCTTCATTTAGATTCTTGTTGCAATTCCAAAAAATTAGTCCCACCACCATTGGTCAGATGCCAAGTTTGCAGGAGCTGCCCCTTGTTCCAACTTCAATTCAATCTCCTTATCGACTTTTGTGGCTGATTGATCAACAATTTTTCGGGCCGCGATGTGAACGCCACCACCGATCGGTGTAACTAACTGCGAGTTTTTCCAAACAGCATTCACTGCCGTTTCAACCTGATTTACGCCCGCTGCTGTATTTACTTTGCATTTCGATTCGTCGGAAAAAACACCTAGTTTCCACCCGGACTTTTCGTAAAGATTTCGATCGTGGATGAACGCGGCAGCCACACTAATATCGAACAAGTTTCGCATTTCGAAGAACACGGGCGTTACATCGGCAAGCTTATCAAACTTTTCCGTGAACTCTTTCGTGAAGCCATTGCTAGCTTTGCTGCCGGCGTTTCCGGTTCTCGTTCTCTCACCGTTCTTTTCGACACTTTCAATCTCACCGCTCAATTTCACTCCGCGCCCTTGAAGGTGCAATGCGGTACCAGTTTCGTTGGTCGACACCGAGCTGTAGTCCGCTTGAAAATACCATCGCTGCAATGAATTTGCATTCGCGCCCGGTGTTGTCCGATCAATCCAGCTTTGCAATGGAATGATTGGATTTTGAAGGCCAATACCTATGAGCTTCATTCGATAATCTGCTTCCACCAAAATTTGCGCGAAGTGTGTTGTTTTGGGGACTCCTTTGATGGTGATGGTTTGAAGCCCCAGTGATTCCTTGTATCCAAGAGCGATCTGTCGGGGGTCTGCATTGGGTGGCAGTTGTCCACCAAAAGAAGCGTGGTACTGGTTGTATCGTTTTAGTCCTTCCTTTGTCGGATCGATCGAACAGCCGATCACGTTGACGTCATTCTGAGCAAAAGCTCTTAATGCAACGATCATGTCCTCCAATCGCAATGTTGGCCTGCCCGAAGTGAGCCCAACTAAACGATTATTCGCATCCAGGTGCCATTGGTCAGCGGGACCTGCGATCACGATGTCCTTGGACTCAGGCAGATAAAATACATACTCTAATCGACCTAATCCAGCCAAGCTCAAGACTTCATCACTCAACGTTTTGCCTTGTTCCATCTGCTTTGAAACAAAAGACTCGAGGCGATTCAGGGAAACATATCGCAGCGGCGAAGTACGTACGGAACCTTGCGGCTTGTTCTTGAGCGTTATCTGCCGTTGCGTAGAGGCAAGTGATGGGTCGATTTGGGAAACGCGAAGGACACCAGCCGGATCAATATGAATACCTGCTACGCCTGAACCAGCGCCCCCAGTTCCCCCGCCTGCACCTCCGCCCCCAGTACCACCACCACCGGTGCCGCCACCACCAACGCCACCTCCACCTGCTCCGCCGCCGCCAATACCTTGACCCAAGCTGAAAGAAGGAGGCATCGCCAATGCAAATGCAACGGCAATGGATAGGAAAAACTTAGTGAGGGTTTGTAGACGCATGCCAAAGTACCCTTGGGTTGCGAAGCATATTGGGAAATGAGAAATGAGCCACCGAAATTATTCTCGCTGACAGATCTCCAGGATAGTTACGATTGTCTCGATAAGCAACAAATTGCGTGAAATGGGTGAAATGAGAGAACTGCGGAGACCCTAAGCGTGCCTGTAATTTCTGGTTTTCTACAGGATTTGCTCAAGAAAGCTTGACGCCTAGCGTCCAGAAGGAGTATTCCCTCTTGATTGGGAGTTGGAATCGAACTGCTCTCGATTCTCGGGAAATTCAGGAATACGCTGTGGGTTCAATTCAAAACCAACTTAGCTGGGGGCTCGCAATCTGCTTGTGGATTGCTTCGCCGACGGCTGGATTGGGGCAGTTGACCGCCCAGCTCCCAAATCCTTGGATTGGCAACTCCCAAGGTAGTTTCACGGCACCTGTCGGCGGAGGTGGATTCGACCCCAATACGCCTACTTTCCGTCCTAGTACGGCACCCGTTGCTCAAAACACTTTGCCTTACGGAAACTACTCCAATGCTCCAACTGCTGGGTGGAATCTTGGAAACCTCTTCAATTGGGGACAACCGGCCCCCTCTTACGGTTTCCCTGGCCCTTATATTAACACAACTACTCCTTCGTCGGTTCCAACCTTTGGGCAACCCGCTTTCCCAGCCAACGTTTATCCTAACACTACGCCAGGTGTGCTATTTCCCGGTGTTGGCAGCACACAACCCAACAATTCCATTTGGAATTTGCCAAACCAGCCAAATCCTTACCTTGCAAATCCCTACCAGGGCAGTCCCTACCAAACGAACCCCTATCAAACCAATCCATTTGGATTTGGACAAAACAATTTCAATTGGAACAACTGGTGGAACAACACGAGCGCTAACTTTAACTCCGGTACCAACCAAGTCGTTCGGCTCTTTCAAGGTCCGCGCTTCCGTCATACATGGCTTCCGGGTACCGATGGTTTTGATGGCAAACAACCAAATTCTTTAGAAACAAATGACAGTGATCTTTCGCTCGTATTCGCGGTACCAAACTTCCTAAATAGCTCGCGACCTCTTTACGTTATCCCTTCTTATTCGCAACACGAATGGGAAGGGCCAACAGCCATTGGAACAGACTTACCGGGCTCAGCCTTTAGTGGGTTCATCGATTCTGGCTGGGAGACAAATCCACAACAGACCATTGGCGTTGAATTAGCGGCCCGTGTGGGAATCTTCTCCGCGTTCGATGCGATCAATTCGGAAAGCATTCGAATACAAGCCAAAGCGTTAGGTCGACTTCGTTTGACACCCACCTCCACCCTGCGTGCAGGGGTGTTTTATCTAGACAGGAACAGAATCAAGTTGCTGCCTGCTGCTGGAATACTCTGGACTCCGAACCCGGACACACGCTTTGACCTATTCTTTCCTGAACCGAAACTGGCACATTACGTCACATCCCTTGGAAACTCGGATGTATGGTGGTACTTGACCGGTTACTACGGGGGCGGAGCGTGGACGATCAAGCAAACCGATGGAGCTAATGACGAGATCGATATCAATGACGTACGCTTGATGCTCGGTTTAGAATTCGGGAAGTCGGATCAAATTCGACAAGGATTTCGATTGGGGTTCATTGAGGCTGGTTACGCCTTCAATCGCGAGTTGCTCTACAGGGTAAGATCTGCGAGTAGCCTAGACCTAGAGAACAGCTTCGTGCTGCGTGCTGGCTTTGCATACTAACCGCATTTCATTCCCTTACGACTCATTTCCCACATATGGTTCTATCTCGCACTTTTCCATTTGACCTAGTTCGTTCGGATCCTAAAACGCAAGCTCGACGAGGTCGTTTGCACCTGCCACATGGCGTGGTTGAAACGCCTGCATTCATGCCGGTGGGGACTCAAGGGACAGTGAAAGGACTGACCATCGATCAGGTCGACAGCACCGGCGCAAATATATTGCTCGGCAATACGTACCACTTGTCGCTACGCCCTGGTAGTCAATTGATTGCAGAATTGGGTGGCTTGCATCGTTTCATGGGATGGAACAAACCCATCTTGACCGACAGCGGAGGTTTTCAAATCTTCTCACTTGGAGAAATGAATAAAGTCACGGAGCAAGGTGCAACGTTTAAATCACATTTAGATGGCTCTGTAATCAACTTGCGCCCTGAAGATTCGATGCGGATTCAAGAGGAATTGGGGAGCGATATTGCAATGGTGTTGGACCACGTCATCGCTCTGCCAGCTAGCGACGAAGCGGTAAAGGACGCGAGTGACCGAAGTGTTCGGTGGGCGCAGCGTTGCAAGGACTCGGCAAGCCGCGCAGACCAAGCGAAGTTCGCCATTGTGCAAGGGGGCCTTAGCCCAGATCTGCGAATTCAATGCGCTGAACAACTCATCGCAATCGGATTCGATGGTTATGCAGTTGGTGGGCTCAGTGTCGGTGAGCCTCCGCCTGAAATGTACCGAATCCTCGAGAAAATCTGCCCTGTCCTCCCTTCGGACCAACCTCGCTATTTAATGGGTGTCGGTCGGCCGATCGATCTCATGGAGGGGATCGCGCGAGGGATCGATATGTTCGACTGTGTAATGCCCACTCGCAATGGTCGCAATGCATCGGCGTTCACCGCTGAAGGCACGCTCAAGATGCGCAATCAGTGCCATGCGAGAGATGACTCACCTATTGAGGAAGACTGCCCTTGTTTGGCTTGCAAGCACAGTCGAGCTTATATTCGGCACTTATTTCAAGCGGACGAAATGCTCGGTCCGACGCTTCTATCGATTCACAATTTGACGTTCTACCAACGGCTGATGAGCTGGGCGAGACTGGCGATAGACGAAGATCGATTCGAAGCTTTTTTGTTCGAGCAACGAAGAAAACTCGGCTCCAACGATTTGCCTTAATACATCCTTTCATCGGTAACGCCCAAATCGGTCCCCATTGTTTCGGTTGGCACTTTCTGAAGCCGCTGTTTACCTCGTTAGTCGAGCGCCAAGAGGCACAAGTTCGTTAAACCGATCGACTTGTTCCTTGGCGGACCAAGAGATTCCTCGAAGCAACAGCACGCGAAAAATGGGATCGTCAAATGTCCAACTGTAGTGCCCAGGAATGCTAACGAAGACTCGTCCACCCCCATTCTCATAGGCCCAAATCTGCGGCGTCGCTTTTCCATCTTCGGTACTCGTGCCTAACAAAATAACGTTCTTCACGTCACCGGTCAGCTTCCAGTAACTCTCGTCGTACAACTTCAGCTGATTGATGTTGCGCAGAATCGGATGGTCCGTATTGTGGATGTCGAGCGTCAGCGGCCCATGTCGGTAGCTGATGCTGCCCCCTTTCGAGGCAAGTCCAATTCGCGATGCAAACTCGGCAACTCGATCATCACCGTTCACCGCCCAATGAATGAAGACCGCGCCCCCTCCCCGAGCTAGATGAGCGTCGAGCTTCTTTGCGCGATCGTCGTTCCATGCCCCTTTCTGAAAGAAGATGACTGTGTCCGCTGCTGCCATCTGCTCTTCGCTTGGAAAGTCCCAGGCAGTTCCCACGGTTACATTCGGGGCGGCAGCCATCAACTGGCCCCACTGGAGCTGCCAAGCAGGGTAATCATGTTCGCCAGGCCCATGATCTTTCTTGCCCGCAACCAGAACTACATTTAATGATCGAAGTTCCTTCGGCAATGGCTCCGAACCAGCCAAAACAGCAGCCAACTCGGATTGCGATCGAATCGGGGGGGCTTCGAGCGGTGCATCGGTCGGCATATGCGGTGGCAACGTGAGCAAGTAGGTCATTAGGTCTCGTAATTGCTCCTTGCTCAATTTCTCAGTCAAACCAGTTGGCATCACGGAGACTTGAGCCGGTTTCATTTGATCGATTTCCGAACGGACGATGCGTGTCGATTGCCCTTTGTCGTCCCCCAAATACAATCGGCCCGACTCATCCCGAAGCACACCGGTTAGCACTTGGCCATTGTTGAGGGCAACGATATGGCCGATATAGTCGGGATTGATTGTGAAACTCGGGCTAGCGATGTCGCGTAGCACGGATGCATAATCGCGATGGATCAGATTGGACAGGTCTGGGCCAATGCGCGCGCCAACACCGCCCGTCGGGTGACACTTGAAACAGCCAGCCGCTTCACTATGAAATACACGGCGCCCCAAACCCCAATTGCCTCCCTCGATCTCGGCAATCTTCATCGGCTTGCCATCGCTAAGCTCCGAAGCGTCTTTCGACGTCACCCACGGCAAGTAAAAACGACTCAACGGCAACGGCCTATCGCGAGGATCCTCGGACGTGTGAACGGATACCGCCAATTTCAGTGCAGCATCCGAAGTCTTGGTCATGGTAATCTCGAGGTCTACCAACTCTGTCGCATCGCCAGAACAAGTGATGCGTATCACATGGATTCCTTCAAGAACTTCCAATTCAATTTCCGCTAGGGGTGACCAAACCGAAATAGGTTGTGGGGACCGAAGGACCAGTGTCACTTTCTCGACGGGCCATTCGTAATCGATCTTCGCGCCAGGCTGCACAATTGGTCGCAAAATGTGATGGAGGTCAATTCTGGTTCGAAGTTTCAATTCGCCTCGATATTCCATCGAGGACCAAAGTGCGTCGTGCTGAGCGCTACCCACCGTGAACTCACGCGATGCCCCCAAATCTAAATGCGGTAACCAGCCTGTTCTATTCAAGGAAACTGGCTGAACCTCGTCCTTCGTAGTCCAGGTAGCTTGAACACCAGCCAGTGATAAATCGAGGTCGATCTGCGAGTGTTCTGTTGGATTTGCAGCCTTGACGGATTCAACCTCGCGTGGCATTGTGACTGCGTAATGCGAGTTCGATTTCATCGTTGCGGTGCTAATGATCAAGGTACGAAGGTCGGCAGTGATCGATGCACCGGCAACAGGCAAATTGTATCTCGGCGTCGCAAGTTGTCTTTGCACGACAGCGTAAGGAGGGACAAGTGTTTCAAAGCGGTCGCCTGCTCGAACGAATTCGCCATACTCCACTTTGACTTGCTCAACCAAATTGCGCAACTTGAGCGGGTCGAGGGGGCGGTCAAAGGCGATGCGCACTTCGTTCGGTGACTCAGACCAAGTTGCGACTGGCTGCGGCGCAGATGGATTTGTGTACTGGATACGAAACAACTTACCTTTGCCCGTTGGACCTGTGCCCCAATCGGGAGGACCACTGTGGCACGCGACGACGAAGTCGCCATTCGGTGCCACACAACCATCGATAGTTAGCATTTGCAAGGCAGCGAATAATTGGGTTGATGCTACATAGCCGGCATCTGTCTTGAACAACTGGGTGCGCCAGAGTTTTCCCCGAGATTCTCCGCAAACGAGCGCTTGCTTTGCCCATGCAGCTGGCCCGAACACCGGCCCGCCGTTCACCGATTCATTAAAGACCATACCGCAAGTCGATTGGTGCTGTGGTCCGTAGTCGAAGGTCGAAGGTTCATCGATAACGTCCGCGTTGTGTTTCGGATGACGTGGGGGAAAACCGTAATGGCGTCCGGTCTGGATATGAAGAAGTTCGTCGAGCGGATTGCCATTTGGCAGCCAAGTCGCACCCTCTTGCTCAGTACAAAACAGATCATCCGCATCATTGAAGGCAAAGGCGATTGGAAAGCGAATTCCGGTACAGACTGTCTCGCGTTTGCTAAAGTCGGCCGTTACGCGTTGCACTGTGCCTCGATCGCTCTTGATGTCATAAGCAGCTTTGCCAGAATCGTCAACCATATACGCGTTGGCGTAGTTTGCTGTCCCGAGTCCAAAATACAATGCCCCTTCTTTATCCATCGTGATGCCGACTGCATCGACGTTTTGAGGGATCTCTTTCCAACCCGATGCGACCACCAGTTCTTGGTCTGCTTTGTCGTCACCGTCGTTGTCCACAATTAGCGACACCTTACCCTTGCTGGGTACGAAAGCCCCGCGCCCTTTTTCATAGCCGGGAGGCGTCAACAACAGACCGAGCGGACCTCGCAAACTTCCTTCGTTCTTCCAAAACAGTTCTGCTTTATCTTCCATTCCGTCGCCATCGGTATCGGATAACAGATGCAGATCGCCGTTGTACCCGAGAGTCATCAACCGGCCGTCATCGCGGTAACGAAGGTTGTTTACATTGGTCAAATCAACTGGCAGTTCGCGAACCGTGAATCCGGGAACCAACATTTGAATTGGCGGCGGATTCGCTGCTTTTACCAACGTCACACCGGGAGCCAATTTCAATTGTTGTGGCGGAGGTTCGGAAACCGGACTCTGTGCTTGCGATAGCCTTGATATGAATACAAAGATCAGGAAGAAATGCAACGATCGCCGAAATGTGTTTCGAATCAAATCCACAGCACACGATCCTGTATTGAATGCCATAATAAAATTGACTTAAGCGAACGAGAGACGCGGCAGATTTGTTTGGTGGCCGTTACCTGCTCCCGTAAATGTTCCCGGCGCATTCTAGCATAGGAGACGATTGCTAACAGGAATTCAATGTCCACTGTTGATGCAATCGACCGCTTGGACTACTGATTCTCAGCACCGTTGAAGGCGCGTTCTACTTTATTATTTGGATCCGTGGAGACTACATGGTCCCTCCAAAGCCATCGCATCATGTCCGGCAAGATGGCTCCACCCTGCTTTGAGCCATGCAAACCAATTCCCCAAGAGTAATTAATGTCGTAGCCTTTTTCCGTCATCGCCTCGACCAATCGCACGTTTTGATGAAACCAATCTTTTGTTTGGTCGTAATTTCCGTTGCGTTGACCTCGATTGTCGTTTCGGCCATCCTGAAAATAGACACGAATGGGTTTCTTTTCGGTCGCACGGACTTTTTCGGGGTAGACATGCCCGCCGCGAATGTTGGTAAAGCTACCTACGATGCTCAAAACCTTGTGAAATTGATCAGGACGTTCCCAAGCGACAGTAAAACCTGCAATTGCGCCCGAGCTCGCACCCCCAATCCCATGCCGTTGGGCATCCTTCGCAATGTTGTACTTGGCATATAGGGCAGGCAACAATTCGTCGACAATTACGCGAGCATACTTGTCGTCGAGCGTGTTGTACTCCGTGGGCCGATTGGTAGTGCGGTCGCCCCATTCCTTGGGAGTTGGCTCGGGCTGTTCCGGCGTTCGACCTGGATTGATAAATACTCCAATCATCACGGGGATCTCCCGGCGATAGATCAAATTGTCCATGACATTCTGCGCCCGCAATGAGCCATTCGCGTCCATAAACGCTTGGCCATCATTGAAAATCATCAAGTCCGCGGCGACATTTTTATTGTACTGTTTGGGGACGTAGACCCAATAGGTATGTTGCGTACCTGGATACGCTTGGCTAGGAAGGACCTCCGGTGCAGATATTTCACCCTTGGGTATCCCGTCTTGGGGCAAAGAGTCCGGCCCAAGCTTGTAGAAATCATCCATTCCTTGTTGCGCCGAAAGCGTGCTAGTAAACAACAAGGTTATGGAAATCGACCAGATGACTGTTTTCATGACATGCTATCTCAATTTTTGGGGTGATCGGTGGAAACGAAACAACCATCTTCGTATTAGCATTACTAGATCGTTATGCAACGAGCACGGGCAACAACAGGCCATTTCTCGCTTGCAATGCGATCCTTAACGACCCAAACTTCATTGTGAAGGGCGACCGTAGGACAGATGTGCCGAGGAATGCCATACACAACTGTACCGACTGGATAGGAATCGCTTTTGTTGGTTTCGAGAACCATGTGCTCTTCGTTGTGCATGACGATGCTTGCGTCTTCGAGCCCAAACCATCGCACGCGAGGTTGAACCATTTCCGAAGCAACTGCTTTATGTCCGAGATCGAGACAGATACGATTCGATGTTGGGCGACTTATCACACGCGCGAGCAGCACGGCAGCGTTTTGGAAATCTAAATAAGGTGAAGTTTGTTGCTGTCCAAAGTCCCAAAGCACCGTCGTTCCAAGCCCTACTTCTACCCTTTCTTTTTTCGCTAAAAGTAGGGATGTTGGCGTTCCCGCCGCGACGATGTTGGGGACTTCTAAATGACTCGCATGCAGTTCGTCGAGCATCCTAGCTACAGGATTGAAGGCCAGCTCGGCCTGCTCGCTTATCTTGGCAAAATCGGGTTCATGCAAATGGCCATCGTAGGCATGCAAACCACCAGCAGAAACTCCTTCAGTGGTTGCCAGCATCTTGTACAATTGGGTCGCTTCGGGCCCTGGTGCAATTCCAGTCCGGTTCATCCCAACGTTTAAGTCGACATAAAGACAAGCGACAACGCCCTCGGACTTGGCGCATTTAGCAATCTCCAAAAGAGAGCGAGGATTGTCAACAAGCGCCGAGAACCGAGTCCCAGGAAACCGTCGAATGAGCTCGACAAATCGTCGCACGTTCGGCCCTACCGGTTGATAGGCCATCAAGACATCTTTGCCACCAGCGCTCGCGGTCATTTCTGACTCTGCGATCGTAGATGTCTTGAACTTATCTATGCCGACCGCTCGTTTCATGGCAATAACCTGAGGAATCTTATGCGTTTTGACGTGCGGCCTAAGCTTCAACACATCGCCAACTAAAGAGATCATCCGCCTCAAATTCTCTTCGATCCGGTCCGGGTAAATCAACAGCGTGGGAGACGCTACGTCGTTCGCATTTTCAATGCTGTACCACTCACTCATCGTCTTGCCCCGCTCTAGATGACTGTTCCAATTTGGTTGCGTTGCATCTCATCGCACCAACGTCGATACAATTTTCCCGTCGATAACAACGCCAGTACAGTGCGTTGTGTATTCGAGCGGGTCGCCATCAAAGAGAGCAAGGTCGGCATCTTTGCCAACTTCGAGCGAGCCGACGCGATCGTGTATCCCTAGAATCCGAGCAGGCGCAATCGTGATTGACTCGATCGCCGCATCGTAGTTCAGTCCGTGCGCTGCTGCGATGGCCGCTTCGAAAAGCACAATCCGCACTTTAGGTACATAAGCTTCGAATCCTCCTTGGATTGCAAATGGGATTCCAGCTGCATGTAGCTTCGAGGCGGATTGAAAGGACTGGTTCTCTTTCTCACCACTCGCACGCGCCATCGAGGGATGTAGCAGAACACTGATCCCGGCCGCTTTGATTTGCGGGATCATCAAATGAGACTCGGAAGCGCTATCGAGCCAAATCTTTAACTTGAATTCTTCTGCAAGTCGAATCGCTGATGCGATGTCTTGCGCACGATCCGCCGTGATGAGCAAAGTTTTCTTGCCCGTCAAAACGTCAACCAAGCATTCCAATCGCAGATTACGGCCAATCGGCTCATCCTCTTTCCCCTTTTCTTTTTCTTTATCGCTTGGATCGGCCGGCTTTGGATTTGCCTTCGCGATTAACTTATTTTGAAACTCTTGCGCTTCGATAATAAGGGACCGAAGCATTGCCATTTGTTTTCCACGGGTGCCAGGACTATTCTTGCCAGACTTCGAAGAAGCTTCGGCTAGAGTTGCTACAATAGCGCGACCATCCACTATGAGCGCTTCTTCGATCGTATTGCCGACGGTTTTGGCTATCAGTGTTTGCCCAGAAATCAACTCACCGGGCGCGTGGCCAGTGTGGATTGTGGTCACACCAAAGCTGCGCAAATACTCAACCAATTCCTCTCGCGGATTGTAAGCATCGAGGGCGCGAAGCTCGGGTTGCAAAGGAGAGGAGTTTTCGAGGTGATCGCTGTCATGGTTGACATTGAGGATCCCCGAAAGGCCAGCGCACGTGCGAACGTCAACCATTCCAGGAATAGCAACTTCGCCTTTCAGAATGGTCGCGCCCTCGGGAACGGCAATCTCCCCAGTTTTTCCAATCGCTTTAATTTTTCCATCAATGCAGATGACGGTCCCGTTCTCGATTGTTTTACCGGCTGCGGTGAAAACGCGATTGGCTTGCACGACCAACGGACCTTGGCCATACGCAGGAGCGAAGCATAGTGCCAGCCCGAGGGAAAGTCTAAACACTCGACGAAGGAAGGGATTCACTTTGCACCTCCTTGCCATGCCGGTGCAAAGCAACATAAAAAAGGATCGAGGTCGCTACCTGCCTTCATGCCCCCTTCGGCATAAAGTTGGTCCTCCGTCTTGCTGAGATCGAATGCTTTCTTGCCTTCGACCCATGTTTCGAGAACGCGGGAATAGACACTGAGCGGATCACCGTTTAGTATTGCGAGGTCAGCATCTTTCCCGACGGACAGCGAACCGATTCGATCCCCCAGTCCCAGCATTTCCGCACCCGCGAGCGTCAATCCAGCAATGGCCTTATCACGGTTCATTCCCGCTCGGACTGCAAGTGCAGCCGATCGCATAAACAGTCGCGAGTCCGTAATCCAGTCGTCGGTATGAAACGCGACTTTCACCCCGGCTTCGTCAAGCACTCGTCCGTTGCTAAACGTCATATCCCTGGCCTCCACTTTACCACCGGGGGAGTCGAGAACGATGATCGAGCATGGGAGCTTGGCCTCGGCGATTTCTTTGGCCACCTTCCAGCCTTCACTAACGTGATGCAATACTACTTGGAAACCGAACTCTTTCGATAGTCGTATGACTGTCATAATGTCATCGTGACGGTGAGTATGGTGATGGACAATGCGTTTGCCTTGCATGGCTTCGACCAACGATTCCATGTGAAGGTCGCGTGGCGGTAACTTGGTAGCATCCCCTTTTGCCGATACGATTTTCGCCTGATACTCGCGAGCTTTGATGTACTGCTCGCGAACAAGATAAGCGGATTTACCGCGGGTACCAGGAAAAGGGGACTCCCCTTGCGAATTCGTTCCATTGGCCATTTTGAGGCCGCCTATCGGTATTCCATTTTTGTCGCGGATGAGTATTTCGTCGATCACACGTGGAGATGACTCATAGTATCTCAGTTTGCAGTAGACGGTCTGCCCACTGATAAGGTGCCCTGAGCCAGGCATAATATTTAGCGTAGTTAAACCACCAGCCAGGGCTCGTCGAAACCCTGATTCGCGAACATTGATTGCATCCATGACACGCACACCGGGTTGGATTGGGCCGCTGCCGTCGGCTGCACCTGCACCACCGATATGGCTATGCGTACAGATCAAGCCAGGCATGATCCACTTCCCTTTGGCATCGATCACGGTTGCATCGGTTGGTATAGTCACACTCGAAGTGGTACCAATGGAGAGGATCTTACCCGCTTGCACGACGACCGTCCCTTTTTCAATGGGCGCCATATCTACCGGGAGTAGCGTTGCGTTCGTCCAAGCAATTGCGACATCGTTTATGAAACGCTCGCCACTTGTAGCGTCTGCGGCTTGTATTGCAAAGCTGGATCGTGCAGATTGAGGACCTACCAGCAGTACCGAAGCGGATAGGGCGGAAGTTGAGGTCAAGAATTTTCGACGTGTACTCAAAGGAAATGTTCTCGTGTGGTTTGCAGGGTGATTCAAGAGTAGGCTCACTCGAGCTTCGAAGATTATACTCTAACGCAACATGGCTGTGGCTCATTTGCTCCCTAGCAATTTCTCCATGGCTCCTAAGAGCACTTGCTCGACTTCCGGTGCGACACTGGATGAGGTCGGGCTGGTCTCGTAACCCCCTTCGGGATATGCGACAGCAGTGCCTATGTAACCGGGGCCATAGTCTCCGTAAGCTGCCATCATGACATGCAAGTCGGGCCGCATCGCTTTCGCAGCCAATTGATACTCGACAAAGAGTTCGCCAGGCAGGTGCAGCATCCTCGTATCGCCGACACGCAGACAGGTGATGTCAATTTTGTGCCCCGCCTCCACTCGCTCTAACCACGCAAGTTGATCCGCATATGAGATGTACCCTCTGGGATCTGCAGCTTTTAGCTTCTCGATCAAATCGGATTGCTTCATGTGTAGCCCGAGGGGCAAGCTCACCAACTCGCTCCGCCAATCAATCTCTTCCGCATTGAGCGGAGTTCTGATTGCATTTGCGTAGGCATCTCGCATTCCACTGGCGAGCCGAGTCGCCAGAATCATTCGATTAGGTTGTGAACCGTCGTTGTATTTTCCCGCCGCGATATTGCCGCCCGCTCCGTTAAAATGGACATGCATTGCCACATTCACGTCTTGGCCTCGAATAAATCTCGCAATGCCTGGAAAGTCCGGGCTAGGAATCCCGACCAGATAGTAGCTCTGCGGATGACAAGCGTACGACGTCAGCAAAGCGATCGGTTTGTCTTCGTTCCAAAAACCAAGAAGTGAGACAATTGGATCGACTAGCCCCTCCGGCAGAGCGATCAGATTCGGCGATTTGCAGCTACTGCCCCGCATCGCACCCACTTTGCCTTCAGGGCTAACGGACACTCGACGATTCGAAGCAATCTCTATTACGGTTGCTTCACCATAACCGTAATGCGTAGCTGTCTGCGCAAGTGGGATGGCAGCAACAATCGCTTCCGATGCACGCTTGATCACTTGGCGATGAAACGCACCATCAAAGCGAGTGTACCCCCCAATATTCAATTCTCGCAGGATCCTTTCGGCAGTGAAGTCGCAACCTGGCGCATCATGTTGATGCAACGCGTGAAGAGCGACCCTTCCCGGTACAGTGCCAGCTGCAGCAGCGAGCGCCTCGCGGAAAACCTCATGCCCTTCGTTGGCGATACCAATCCAGTCGACCGCACAAAGTACGATCGGTTGCTCTGCACCTAGAATCACGATGCCTCGACATCGCAAGGTTAGTTCATCAACACGCTTGACCGGTCC
Organism: Pirellula sp.; assembly: GCA_031374515.1. Classification (GTDB taxonomy): domain Bacteria; phylum Planctomycetota; class Planctomycetia; order Pirellulales; family Pirellulaceae; genus JBKCUI01. The sequence continues at coordinate 22,507 of JANMGH010000177.1, forward strand.
ATAAGCCATCGCCGATCCGAGCGGCGGAGTTGCATCGACATCGAACGTGGCGATCTTTACTGGCTCGGCGGATCTGGCAGTTGCAGAAACAAGTAGTAAGATCAACAATCGCGAAAGGCACCGGTTCATACTGAGACCTGTCACGCGGACGCTAGCCGCGATAATAAACGAAACAGTTTCCAGCGCGGCTTGCTCCCGCGGCCGAAGCCGCGAATTTAGTCGGAGGGTGCCGCGCTACAATAAGTTACTTCAGCAGCCAAGACACGCATGCGGTTTCCGTTGCCGTTTTATCGCCAACATACAATTCCAGTGCATTGCTGCCAGCTCGTTTGAATGTGTCCTTAACAATCGCGATGTCACTCCCCTCGTCCATCAACCAAAGTGGGCTCGTGGAGCCAGCGGCCAGCATACCTGGTACATCGAGGTATTTGCTTCCACCTGGTAGGAAATTCAAATCGCGATAATCAAGTAAGTTACCGAACCGGAAACCGTTGGTCACAATCACGCTCTTGTCGATCGCTGATCCTGCGATTGAGCGCGCAGCTGCCGCGATAGGCCCAGTTCCTTCGAGGCCAACGATTGCGATCATGGAAGGACTGGGATGATCGCCGACCTTGGCTGTTCGCAAAAAATGAACGACTGTCAAAACGTCATGTGTGCGTTGCGAGAACACAGCGTGGTTGAATCCGTAAGTGTATCCAGCGAATTCCCGGGGGTTAGCGACAATCGGTACCTGGGTTAGCGGTTTACCATCCTTAAGAAAATCACCTTGATGAATCATATCGAGGCCCAGAACCGTCACACCGGATTCTACCAGTTTTGCAACAGAAGGTTTCATGACCCCTTGGCTGGCAAAGAGGCCTGATTTGCCATTCGGATCCAGCCATATCACTGCTTTCCCATTCCATTTCTTGGGATATAACCAGGCAACTGGCAATTCTTCTTGGCGAACATCGTTCTTTAACAAGCCCGTCATCTCGACAAATGTGCCACGGTCATTTTTGTTTTTCATGTCCCATTGCACATTACCCGTCTCCGAGAGCTTGCGACCGATCAACACCTCCAATGCAGCCCCGATATCCTTCTTTAGGCCCGCATCTGTGGCAGCGCTTGCCTTTAACTGCTTTTGAGCATCCTCGGTCAACCAGTTCAAAAGTCGTTTCTCGAACTCTGGGCCATTGGTTTTTGGAGCTGGATGCTGCTCGTTCCACACGGTGAGTTGTTCGCGAGAAAGCGGTTCAAAATCCTGTTCAATGACGGGTTCTTTTTTGCCCAAGTGGAAGTGCTTGTTGAGCCACGTGTAGAACGCAGAGCGAGATACAGCATTGTAGTTGTGCGGGAAATGTTCACCGCGGTGGAGCATGACGTTGTTCGGAGCGCCGAGTGTCGTATACAGCTGTTTTAGTTCCGGGAATCCTTTGGTAGACATCTCTTTGGTCCAGTCATTGGCAGTAGTCATCCCCTGTGGTTTGGGGGCGAATAGAGCTGCAAATTCGATGTTACCTGTATTGACGCGAAGCAGTGAGGAGTTTTCGCAAGTGCAACCACCTTGCATGGCGGTGCTCACCATCACGGCCGGAAATGACAATTGTATCCGAGAGTCGATCGCGGAAAGGATCATGGACTGTGTACCACCGCCGCTTGCGCCGGTAATGGCGGTTCGATTTGGATCCACTTCGGGGATGCTTAAAAGGAAGTCTAGAGACCGAACTGCATTGAGCGTTTGCAATCCTAAAATGCTCTGCAAATGCGACTCGGCCTGGGGGCTGAAGAGCCCCCAATCCTTTGTCGTGTTCATTTCCGGGCGTTGCTTTTCGAATGTGTGAACAACTGATCTAGGCAATTGCACGGAATCCGAATCGCTGAGCATGTCCCATTGCCAAACGACACAACCCATCCTTGCAAGTTGAACACACATGGATTGAAATCGACTGTGTCCCCCTTTTTCGAACCTCTCTTCGCCCGTTGCAATCTCGCGCAAAAGATTAGCATCCGTTTCCGACGACAGCCTTGCGTCTTTCCAGTGGCCGTGAGCAAAGAGAACTCCGGGGACTTTTCCAGTGATATTCTTGGGGCGGTAGAGATTCCCTGTGACGTAGAATCCAGGCACGCTTTCGAAATAGACCTTTTCAATGGAATACTCAGGCAGATCCACTCTGCCGTGAAGTATTGAGTTGAGAGGTGTCTTGGTGGGCATGGGCCATAACCCTAGCGATACGAGCACTTGACGGCGAACATACTCGGATCGAACATCCCACTCCTCCTTGGTCTTGGGAGGTGCAAATGGAAAGTAGCCATTCAAGTCCTTAGGCGGAAGCAATCGATGGTCATTTGGCATTGATTCGAATGCCCTTGTAAAAGGATCCGCTGCAAATGAAGTAGGGATTAGGAATAAAAAGATAAATACAAAATTCTGAAGACGAATCATGGCAGGTCCGCAATGGCGTGAAAGGAGGGAAACTTCGAGAACGGAACGACACAGTCTTGCACCAACTGTGCAGTATATCAAACCCATCCGAACCGAATGGACACCGGATTGGCATTTTGGCACAAGGTTGTTATCCTCAAGCCCCCATGAGTGTCGCTTCGGAATGCTCGAAAGTTGAGCCACGGTCGCTAGCTTTTGTAAGAAATGGCGACTTTCCCAAAGCATCTAGCCTCCATGAATCAGTCATATAGTTTTCTAAATAGGAGTCGATTTCAAAATGTCCATTCAGCCTGAGTTAAACCCTTACGCCGCTACCAGCGCAACGCTTGCAACCAATCTAGGAACAGACGCTGAACTCATCCGTCAACAACACCTCAGTCATGAGGCTTCTGTCAAATCCATTGGATTGTTGTATTGGTTAGGTGGATTCTTTGGTTGCTTGTTGTCGATTGGGTACGTCATTGGCGGTGTAGTGAGCTTGACAGATCCTCGCACAACTGTCCCTGGAATATTCTTGTTGGTTTTGGGTGTCGTGGTCTTATGCTTTTCCGTATTTCAAATCATGGTTGCTAGGGCTATTGGCAAACTCGAACCTTGGAGCCGAATCGCGGCCACTGTAATCTCTTGTATCGGACTGCTTGGCTTTCCAATTGGCACCTTAATTAGCGCTTATTTCCTTTACTTGCTACAGTCCAGCAAAGGTACTGTAGTCTTTTCGGATCAGTACAAGCAAGTGATTCGCGACACCCCGCATATCAAGTACAAGACTTCGATTATTGTATGGATACTTTTGGGGCTCCTCGTCGGCTTGATCGTTTTTGCCATTTTGGCTGTCCTGATAGGAAACATACGTTGATTTCCGATCGAATCAAAGGCAGTGTAAATAGAATAAGATTGCTGATAGTTACTCGTGGCGGCATAACGAAGCCAAGATTGGCTCGCAATTGCTTATCTAGGTAAGAGAAAACGACCCGTGTATTATGAATGAATCGATTGACAAGAAAGACACAGCCATTTCCGATCGCGTTCTATCCATCGACGCTCTGAGGGGCTTCGACATGTTTTGGATAGTCGGTGGTAGCAGTCTGGTCAAAGTCGCGCTCGCTTTGAGTGGGCTCTCGATTGCTCCGACCTTGATCGAACAATTGGAACATGTAAAGTGGGAAGGATTTCGGTTCTATGATTTAATCTTCCCACTGTTCCTTTTTTTGGTTGGATGCGTTTTACCGTATTCGCTTGAAAAACATCGCGACTCTCCTGCGGCGGTCTATTTCAGAATTTTCCGCCGTGCGTTGATGCTAGTACTACTGGGGCTCATTTGCAATCGGATCCTCGACTTCCAATTTGCTGACTTGCGAACCGCTGGCGTTTTGCAACGCATCGGCATCTGTTACGGTTTCGGGGCATTGATTTGCGTGCATATGCGAGTGCCAGGTCAATTGATAACACTCATCGCAATTCTGCTAGGGTACTGGGCGATGCTCGTTTGGATTCCAGTTCCCGGTGGTGTTGCAGGTGACCTTTCACCCGAAGGAAACTTGTGCGGATACCTGGATCGCAACTTTTTGCCGAGCAAGATCAAGAAAGAGTATTATGGATTTGGTGACAATGAAGGTTTGCTTTCAACATTGCCTGCCGTCGGTACGGTACTTCTAGGCGCGTTAGCAGGTTCTTGGCTAAAATCTGGAGTCCAGCCTTGGTTGAAAGTACTCGGAATGCTATGCGTGGGCTTGATCTTGTTAGTGCTTGGCTACACATGGGGTTTGGCATTTCCGATTATCAAGATTCTTTGGACGAGTTCCTTTGTGTTGGTGGCAGGTGGGTGGAGCCTATTGCTCTTGGCGTTTTTCTACGCCTTGATCGACGTCATCGGATGGCGCACCTGGGCATTTTTCTGGATCGTGATCGGCGCAAATGCGATCACGATATACGTTGTTCCAAGATTCGTGGACTTTGAGAAAATCGCTGAATTCTTTCTGACCGGCACCGCTCAATCGGTCGGCGACTGGAAAACTCTCGTCCTTGTCGCTGGGGCACTTGCTGCAAAGTGGTTGTTTTTATTGTTTCTTTATCGGCAGCGGATCTTTCTAAGGCTTTAAGGTCCCCAATACTCCAGGTTCAACTGCATTTCTTTGGAAAAATGTTCTGGAATTTCGACTCAGCGCTACGTAGCACGCCTGCGAATAGAGCGAATTGACTCCGATATCATCGAGGATCCATTGGGCCAGAGCATTGAACTAAAATGGGCGAAAAGCGAGTGTTGACAGTCATAACGACCAAGGTCGTGCGGGCAAGCGGGCGAGTCGTTACCTTGATGGACGTAAGTAAAGGACCACAGGGAATCGCCAGAAAGTTCCTTGCCGCTGGCTAGACCTTGAGTATTTCTTTGACGACTCGCTGTGGTTCGACGCCGGTCAATCGTTGCTCGAGTCCCTGAAATGGGAATGCAAGCCGCGTATGGTCGATGCCCATGCAGTGCAGGATCGTTGCATTGAGATCGTTTACGTGAACGGGGTTTTCAACGATGTTGTAGCTGAAGTCGTCCGTCCTGCCATATTCGAGACCACCTTGGATTCCACCACCTGCCATCCACATAGTAAAGCACTTGGGGTGATGGTCGCGGCCATAATTTTCTTTTGTCAACTTGCCCTGACAATAAACCGTGCGGCCGAATTCGCCCCCCCAAACGACAAGCGTTGAATCCAGCAAGCCCCGCTGCTTTAGATCTGTAATCAATGCCGCACTCGCTTGATCGACATCGCGGCATTGGGCAGGCAAGTCGGCCGCAATGTTGCCGTGCTGATCCCAGCCTCGATGCAATAGCTGTACAACTCGTACACCTCGTTCCACCATTCGACGAGCGAGCAATGTGCTGGCTGCAAAAGTGCCAGGTGTCTTCACGTCTGGCCCGTAGAGATCCAATACCGACTGCGGTTCATTGCTTAAGTCCACCAAATCGGGAACACTGTTTTGCATCCGAAAAGCCATTTCGTATTGCGAGATACGGGTCTGGATTTCAGGATCATGTAGCTCATCGAAGCGCTGTTGATTGAGTTGGCCCAACGCATCTAACATGGCGCGCCGGTCCGCGGTGGTCACGCCATCTGGGTTGGGTAGATAGAGTACTGGGTCGCCCCCGGTTCGCAGTGCAACACCTGCATATCGAGTGGGCAAATAGCCACTGGACCACATGCGTGTGAACAGCGCTTGTGCGGCCGCACTGCTTGTCCAAGTGGGGGTCAGAACGACAAAGGCTGGTAGATTATCACTTTCGCTGCCGAGGCCATACGCAAGCCAAGAGCCCAAACTGGCTTTTCCCGGCACTTCATTTCCGGTCATCACAAATGTACAAGCTGGGTCATGATTGATTGCATTGGTATGCACGGATCGCACCACGGCTAATTCGTCCACTATTTTGGCGGTGTGTGGCAGTAACTCACTGACCCAACGCTGGCACTGGCCGTGCTGATTGAATTTGAACTTGCTCGGTGCGACAGGGAAACGAGCTTGACCGCTGGTCATGGTTGTGATGCGTTGGCCATTTCGGATCGAGTCAGGCAAGTCCTTGTCAAACTGCTCTTCCATCGCAGGCTTATAATCCCACATATCGATCTGCGATGGTCCACCATTCATATGCAAATAGATGATGGATTTGGCTTTCGGTGTAAAATGCGGTAGCCCGGGTAAAGCAGGGTGGACTTTGGCGGAGGTCACTTCGCCATTCACACGCGCAGACGTCGCATGGAACGACGCGGTCCCGGCCATTGAGGACATCGCAATCCCACCCATCCTCAATCCGTTCACCCCAAAAAACTGACGGCGAGTTTGCAATAACTGATGTTGGAATTGAAGTGTATGCATGGCAGGCTGTGTTGGGAGGCGAGTTGAATTCGCTAAATTGGGTCTAAAGCACTCAGCTAGTATAGCCAACACATCCGCCTAGAGCAAAGTCCGCGCGCGTCGGGTAGGGGCGGTGACAATTGCTTTGTCCCTCTTAGAGTTTAGGTTGGAATTGGTTTTCCCGCAGCGAATGTCGAGGCGATTTACACTATCCGAAACTCTTGACGAGTGTCGCCTCCACTTATTTCGCTGACAAGTCCAGGAGTTCGACTTTCCTAAACTCAATCGGATGGCTCTCCGATTGGAGCGAGATGGACCCGCTAGATAACAATGCACTGCCCAGCTTCTGTTCGAGTTCTCGGGCGTGCGCATCGCGGTCATCGAGTTGCGGCGAATTGTACTCTAGAACTAATTCCCCATTCACGAAATGGCGGATCACCTCGCTCCCTTTGACCTCGACCTCCGCGACTACCCAAACATCGCCATGAAATGTCTTGGATTTGGAATTGGTGCAGTGTGCAGTAATCAACTTGCCCCCGATGACGACATTCGTTCCGGGTGTACACAAATTCGATGTCGAGCGCTGTATCTTGCCATCACCACCGAGCAGTTGTACTTCGATCGAAGCCGGAAAATCCTGGTCCTTTGTCATCGTTTCGGGCCTTTCGCCGTGGACCATGATGCCGCTGTTTCGAAGAGCCCAGCCTGGCCCACCTTTGACTTGATCGCCGACGAATCGGTACTCCACTCGAATGCGATAGTGCGAGTAGGAGTCTTTATAAAAGAGATGACCAAACGTTTCCTTAAACTCGGAATATCCGTCGTAGCCTACTTTCAGTAAGCCGTTTTCGACTCGAAATGTATTGGCAAAATTATCCCCCTGCGCGTGGTATCGAATCTTCGGAATCCATCCATCCAAGTCCTTTCCATTAAAAAGTTGAACCCATTTCTCACTATTTTCCGTTGGTTTATCTTGCGCTCTGGTCGAGTTGGCCAAGACAATCGCACTGATAATTACAGCCAATGTGCAGGGAAGAAATGTCTGGAAACGATCGGGTCGCATAGCTATCAGCCTAATTAGGTGACTAGAGAGTGGGTAACGACTGGATTTTGGAAGAGGGCATCTTAACGACTCCTTTCCCGAACTACAATTGGATGAGAATGACCGACAAAACTAATGAATTTTATGCGAAAGGTCTCTATGAAAACTTGGTTCGTTTGCGTTTTTTGTGTATTGGTTTTACGGCATGCGGAATTGGAGTGCGTTGCACAAGAGGCCGGCAATCGCACCGAGGCCAAATTGGACCTTGCCGCGTTGGTCGCTGATTTAGATATGTATGTTTCTAAGGCCCAGCGAGAATGGCAAGTGCCGGGCCTGTCGATCGCTGTCGTTAAGGACGATAAGGTTTTACTCAGCAAAGGGTATGGCCTTCGCCGAATCGGATCGCCTGAAATTGTCGATGAAAAAACTCTTTTTGCCATAGCTTCAAATTCCAAGGCCTTTACTGCCACAGCGCTTGCGATTCTGGTTGACGAAGGGAAACTACAATGGGACGATCCGGTTAGAAAACACCTGCCATGGTTTTCACTAAAAGACGATTTCGCAACTCGCGATATTCGCATTCGTGATTTGCTTTGCCATCGCAGTGGTCTAGGCACCTTTAGTGGCGACCTTCTTTGGTGGGGCACGGAGTACGCGCCACGTGAAATCCTGCAACGAGCTGCACTCCTGGATCCTGCGACTTCGTTTCGATCCAACTACGGTTATTCAAACCTCATGTTCTTAGCGGCAGGTGAAGTCGTTGAGGCAGTTGGCGGAAAAAGCTGGCCGAGTTTTGTTAAAGATCGCATTCTGGTTCCGCTAGAAATGAATCGTTCGATTTGCAGCATCCGCGACCTGATGGCACAAGACAATTTCGCAACTCCGCACAAGACACTAAAAGATCGGTCTGTGCCAATCGCATGGATGAACTGGGATGCAATGGCGGCCGCTGGAGGGATCATTTCAAGCGTTGATGACATGTCGCATTGGTTAAGACTTCAGCTCCGACGAGGCGAGTTAGCTCCACAGAAGCGATTGTTTAGCGAAGAGGCCTCGCACCAAATGTGGCAAGCTTACACCCCAATGAGAATGTCGAAGACACCCTCGACCCGTTTCCCATCGATCCACTTCCGTGCGTACGGACTCGGCTGGTCGCTTTCCGACTATGAAGGACGTAAACTGGTCGGGCATGGCGGCGGATACGACGGAATGAACTCGCATGTTTTACTCGTGCCAGAAGAAAAACTCGGAGTCGTTGTTTTAACCAATAGCCTTACTCCCATCTCAAACCTCCTCGCTTATCGAGCAATCGATACCTTCATGGGAATCGCATTAAAGGACAATAGCCAAGCGACGCTCAGTGACTATCAAAAGTCCATCGCCGAATTTCAATCGAGAATTGATAAGATTACCACTCCTGCAATAGAAGGGACAAAACCTAGTCATCCGATTTCGGACTACGCTGGAAAATATAGATGTCCCATGTACGGTGACGCCAGCGTCTCCGTTGAAGGTGAAAAGCTCGTCCTGCGTTTGCATCCTTTTAAGGCACTCGTTGCAGACTTAAAGCAGATGCATTACGACACTTTTACGATTCACTGGAGAACTGAATTTGCATGGTTTGGAAGCGGAACGGCCCATTTCATTGCCGACTCGCGGGGAAAGTTCCAAAGGATTGAGCTAGACGTACCTAACGACGATCTTTGGTTTCATGAAATCAAACTACATCGTGTGGAATGACGATGACATCACGCTTCAGCCGCTACTTTCGTCAGCTGGGCCATCCTGCAGGTCGACGAAAATGTCGCACTCACCATTAAACAGGAAAACCAAAGTGGCTTACTCCATCCCATGAGCTTCCATCCCAGTCGATGACTTCCTTGAGCCATCGAATGACATCCACAGAAAAAGCGTTGAGCAAGACATCTCCTTTTTCTTTGCTTGCCAAATGTGGCCATCCAATGTGGCCGATGTTGCTTCGATCCTTGGTTGTCCAAGCGCGATTCGCTGGTCGAAATGCGTTTCCTGGTTCGATCACTGGCGCATTTTTGAAATCACCCACCAACTCGGGGCGCAAAGCCAAAAACATGGATGTTTCCCATTCGCATGCATGCCCCATCTCGCGTTGCTCGATCTTCGGATCCGTCAGCCAGGGTTCGGTGCCAAGCCCCCAATAAGTCGCCATTAACAGCAACAAGTCCTTGCGTGCACGATGTCGTTGTCGAACCTCAAAGATCGCTTGTTTTGCAGGCACATCGTTTCCGCCGTGTCCGTTCAATAATACGATGCGTTTGAATCCATAGGAAAGGAAGTTTTCCACCAAATCATTGAGCATATCTAGGTACGTGCGACTAGATGCGGACAACGTCCCGAAGAAATCGAGATGATGATCGGAGTTTCCAAGCCACATAAGGGGCGCAACTAAGATTTGCTTGCTAAGAGATTTTTCGACCCGATCAACGACTTCGCCCAGCAATAGGCTATCTGTCCAAACGGGTAAATGATCGCCATGTTGCTCGATTGCCGCGATCGGAATGACCACAGGAGTGGACCGAGAAATAGCGCCAATTTTTGGTGACGACAGTTCAACAAGTTTCATGATGGAGGCAATTTCGAGTTATTTGAGATTCTTGTGAAAGGAAAAGCATTCTACGTTGTGTCTAAAGGTAGAGAAGTTGGCATGGGGGCCTTTTGCAAAAACAGAATCGAAGGGCTAGAAGTCTACATTACCGACCGATGCATGGAAAACATTGCTAGCGATTTCGCCGATTAGAGGCCGAATCAATAGAATCAGCATTTAGTCGACACCTTTGTTACCCTAAGAAATCGCTAAAAATACGTTATGCCTGCCAATCCAGAAACACGAGACAGTCTGATTCTGCGTTTGCCTTCGGCACGCGACGCAGACGCCTGGCAAGAGTTCATCGATCTATACGAGCCGTTGGTTATCCGATTTGCCCGTCGGCGCGGACTTCAAGAAGCCGATGCGCGTGAGATTGCACAAAACGTCTTCATCTCCGTTGCGCAAGCGGTGGACCGTTGGCAACCCGATCGTGAACGGGGGAAATTTCGTGCGTGGTTGTTTCGAATTGCCCGAAATCAACTTATCAATTGGGTTGCCAAGCACGCAAAAGGTCGCGGCTCCGGTCGAACTTCCGTACACGATGCGATAGCACAGGTCGAAATCTCCTCTCGGCAATATGAATTGCTCGAAATGGACTACCGCCGCGAGATGTTTCGCCTGGCTGCAGCCCACGTACGTGAGTCGTTTAGTGAATACAGTTGGAACGCGTTTTGGAGGACAAACGTTCTTGGCGAGTCGATTGACTCTGTCTCTGCAAGCCTAGGACTCTCGCATGGAGCTATTTACATCGCCCGTAGCCGCATCACTGCTCGCATCAAAGCGACAGTAGAACAGTGGGAGCAACAAGATGCAATTTAACAATGACGCTAAGACGAAGCTGTCCAACACATGCTCACTGCTGCAACTTGAACTGGTGCGAGATGGGAACGAACAAAGCCCAGACTACCTGCACGCGAAGGAGCACATCGAAAATTGCAAAGCTTGCCAAGCAAGACTAGACGACGCATCGACACAGGAGATCCCGTGGTGGAGCGAGGCAAAGGAATCTTGGTTGGAAAGCGAACTCCCTGCTGCAAATGTGAACTTGTCGCACAGCTCTATTTCGATCGAAATTGCATCGGAGTTGCCGGACGATTCGCGAGTTGAGTTTGAGACGGTAATGTTGTCATTCCTGGATCCACCAAGCCATCCAGAACTGCTTGGTCGATTAGGACGCTACGAAGTGGAACGGGTCATTGGGACAGGAGGCATGGGCATCGTGCTCAAAGCGCATGATACTGAACTTCATAGGGTCGTTGCCATCAAAATCTTGTCTACTCACTTAGCCAACAGTGCATCGGCCAGAAAGCGATTTGCACGTGAAGCGCAAGCGGCCGCCGCTGTGCTTCATCCCAACGTCATCCCTATTTACAACGTCGAATCCGAAGGCAAAATTCCTTACTTGGTTATGCAGTGTGTTTCAGGGCACTCATTGCAGAATAAAGTCGATCGATTCGGAATGCTGCCGCTCACGGATACATTGCGTATCGCAAAGCAAACTGCGTCTGGTCTCGCTGCGGCACATGATCAAGGGCTGGTGCATCGAGACGTCAAGCCGGCAAATATTCTCCTTGAGGAAAACGTGGACCGGGTCATCTTGAGCGATTTTGGGTTGGCTCGTGCGGTTGACGACGCCTCATTGACTCGAACAGGGGTGGTTGCGGGAACACCGCATTACATGTCACCGGAGCAAGCTCGTGGGGACGCAATCGACACGCGTAGTGATCAATTCAGTTTGGGCAGCGTCATGTACTTTATGCTGACGGGCCGACCTCCGTTTCGCGCCAAGGGAGCAATGGGTGTACTGCATCGTATATGCAATGAACCGCATCGTACGCTCGAACAAATCAACCCAGATGTGCCCCTCGAAGTGGTTCGCCTCATCGATCGATTGTTGGCAAAGGATCCATCCCATCGATTCGATACGATGCATGTCGTCGAGAATGAACTCGAAAGACTGCTGGCCGCAATGCAAAGCGGCGGACTGTCATCGCCCAGGAAAAGGAATCGGTTGCTCAACCAGACAGCATGCGTCATGGTTTCTTGGACTAAAAGATCCAGCTCCTATGCTGTGCCTGCTTTGCTAGGGGCTGCGGTAACGGCCATCTTGATCTGGCAATTGGTAATTCCATATTACCAGGCATCGACAGCTAAACCGATCAGCATTCGTCGCATGACGGACCAGTTAAACGAGTTTATTCGAGAAGGCTCACAAATGCAGGCCGACTTGAATCGTATTGATCGCGAGCTGTTTTCGATTCAGATACATTCGTTTTCACCCGTCACGCGAAGCGACGATTTCGAGGCACAAGTGCGAGAAATCGAAATTGGCATCATGGATTTCGAATCTCAGTATTAGCCCCCAATTTTAAACTCAACTTTTACGTTGGAACCACGTACCTATCCTCTATTCTGTGGAAGACCAAAATGAAAAGGAAATTCGAAACGCACCACTATGTTGGTACTGCCTTAGTCGCAGTTGCAGTCGCTGCAGGGAGTATTCCGGTGGTTGGACAATCTCCCAGCCAGAATCTGCCTCTATCCAACTTGCCCTATAGCTCGTCTGTTCCCGCGGCACAGGAGTTTCCATCCATGCCCCAACAGGCTTTGAAGTCGACGCGCTCGACAAAAAGCCCTCTTTTTCGATTCAACACAGATGGAACCATCGAGCGAGTCGAAAAGGAGCCTGGTGTCCCCTTTTCACCAGAAGAAGTGCAGCAGTCGATGGATGCGCGGCAAAGACTTCAAAATACCGTTTCCCTGATGAAGGCACCGGACGCAGATGAAGCGAAAAAAGAAGACGCCAAGCAATTGATCGCCAATTACTTGAAAGCAGAGTTCCAATGGGACCAAGAAGCTCGGCGCGAGCAATTGGATCGACTTGAAAAACAAATCGATCTACTCAAGAAACAATTGACCAAACGCGAGGAGTCTCAAGAGAAGCTGATCGAACTTCGCCTACAGCTCCTGGAAAACGATGCTTCAGGTTTGTCGTTTCCCGAAGCATGGGCAAATCTCTCAGACGGGCAATCGCACTGGCCGACCACAGGTCCCAATGCAAGTGGTCCTCCACCCTCAAGCCCCTACCCATCTCCCAACGTCTACGGCAATGGGATGATTTACAGGCCAAGTCAAAACCCAAATTATCCGAACCCACCAATCTATTCAAATCCACCCGCTTTTCCCAATAAGTATCCAAAACAGCTTCCAGCTCCGTCAGCTAAACCGTAAACAATACTTTCAAGGACAATAACAATGAAATGGAAATTCGCATCCTATTTGTTCATGGGTGTCACACTGACTTCAATGGTGATCCCATGCATCCAAGCGATAGGCCAATCGCCCATCCAGAAGAGTGACAAACCCAATACACCCGTCTTTCAAGACCATCCGGCACCGTCCGCCGGAGGACAGCAATCGAATTGGAATCCGCCCCCTGGGTCCAACTCCAAAGTGCCCAATTCGGTTCAAGGGTACTACGCGCCTTCCGTTCCACCCGATTTTGCATCAGGACACAATCGAAAAGTGCAAATGATGTTCATCGACAAGGATGGTTCTATAAACCGGATTGAGAAGGAAGTCGGGACTCCGTTTAGCCAGGAAGAAATAAGACGGAGTATGGAGGCGAAGCAGAAAGTCCAGAGCGCTGTCGCTATTCTCAAGTCACCAGATGCAGATGAGGCAACGAAAAAAGAGAGCAAGCAACTCATTTCTAAATATTTGAAGGCCGAGTTTCAATGGGACCAAGACGCGCGCCGAGAACAAGTCGAGCGGCTTGAAAAACAAGTCGAACAGATCAGAAAGCAGCTGACGAAACGTGAAGCGTCGCAAGACAACCTAATTGAACTCCGCATGCAACTCTTAGAAAACGACGCATCCGGATTGTCTTTTCCTGACTCTTGGACGAACATCAATATCCATCCACAGCCCTCGCATTATGGTTACTCAAACCCTAATACCTACAACGTACCCTACGTACAGAATCCGTCGCCACCGCCGAATTATCAGTCACGATACCCTAACTCAACATCGAATCAATTAGTACCGAGAAACGAATTGCCTGGCCGTTGATAACTGGATCGGTGAGTGAAATTCCGTCTCATAAGGCGAGCGGTAGAGTGAAAACGACCTGTCAAGGTTTCTAATGGGAGAGCGAGGCCCGTTGGGACTACGTGCTACTCTCGCTCCTGCATTTTGGAGCGGGTTACTAGGTCATACGTGTCTTCCTCTGCAACGCTTACGAAATGCTCTAGTGTTTGGGAGTCCACAGGTTGATCGTAAAATGCGACCTTTCCTGGCCCAATCACGCTTGCTCGCGTCCCTTGAACTACCAAACAAGTCCCTTCGTCAATACCGATTCCTAGCAGTTGAGGGAAGGTCTTCTTGAGAAGCGCCATGTCGGAAAATCGATTGCGCTGCGCAAAATGCTGATCGATCGCAACACCGCGCAAAAAGCCCAATCCTCGCTCGTACCCCTCGGCCATCATTTGAGTGTTGCCCATCGGATCGCCGCGCGGCATATAGTCCCCTTGGATCGAAGCACCCGCGGAAGAGCCGCCAATTACTCCTCCTCGTTCTAGAACCAAATGCATTAGCCGATGTGCTTCGGTGTCTTGGTAGGAATCGACCAGATTCCATTGCCGCCCACCTCCAAACCATACTCCTGTGGCATCCGCAAGCTTGGAGGTAAAATTTGGTTCGTCTGCCAACTCGCGATCCTTGGTGTGCAGCCAATCGACCATTCCCGCCCCTGCCTTCTGGAGCACTCGAACCATGCTAGGCTCCCTTTCAATCGTCTTGCCTTCTTCGCACGGGATGTAAACAATCCTGGCATCCTGTCCACCCGCAAGCCGAACGAATGCACTAAGCGCTGCTGCAGGAAGATTTCCGCCTCCAGCAATGAAGAGGCTTCCTTTCTCGATCTTCGGCGCAATTACTTGTTTCACAGGAAAGGGAGCAGATTGGCGTGATTTTGCCGCTCGCCTGAGAGAAACAAGATCGCCTCGATCTCCAGGTTTAAGGATTTCTGTGCGCGCGGGGCGGTCCGCGGAAGCTGCAATCATGACCATGACGTTCGATGATCCAATTACTTCGATTTGCCGACCTCGAATGATCAGTGCCGTCTTTTCGTCGATACCAAACCCCACTTGATCGGGGTGCTGTTCTAATGCGCGACGTAGTCGTGAGGTCCTTTCCTTGGCAAAGAAATGCTGATCGACGATCGTACGGGGCAGGAAGTTGAAGCCTGTCTTAAATTGGTCGTAAACCAACATCACCTGCGATGCAATTGCAGTTCCCGCTGACGTTCCGCCAACAACACCCCCGCGTGCAAGGAGTTTTTTGATACCTAACTCAACTTTGGTATCGCCGTAGATATCGATTAGTCTGGTTTGCTTTCCGCCACTGAACCAAACAGCTGTCGCGTTGGAAAGCAATGCATCACATTCCAGTGCTGCGACCTCCTCTCGCGACTCGACATGCAAAAAATCGACGCTCCTTGGTTCGGCGCCCCTCCATACTTCGATCTTCTTGGTGTCCAGTGGATCACTTGTGTCCGCGGTCGGGATCACCACGATTCGCGACTGTTTTCCACCCGCGAGCTTTACAAATGTCGAACGCATCTCAGAATCAACCACACCACCGCCGTGCAAGAATAATGTTCCCTCGAGTGGTGGCAAGGGCTCCGGAGCATTTGCATCAAATTGTGCTCGGGTCAATCCAAGTAAAACAAAGAGCAAAAAAGGAATCGCTAAAGACGAGGCAACCCACTTGCACCACATTCAATCGTGACCTGACATCAAAAGTTTTTCGAAAACAGCCATCATGATGGGATCTGGCTTCACGCTCCCTGGCCGGCTCCCTTGCGCAATCTTCATAGGTGTCCAATTGTGTTTGTTTTTTTGGTTCCAAACACTTGGCTTGGCGCCGTGCTGAGCCAGCAGGTTTGCGACTTTAGGGTGAGCTCTATAGGCGGCTCCGTGCATCACCGTTTCCTTGTTTTTGTCAACAGCATTCACGTCAGCCCCCAACGCCAACAAATACTTGATCGTCTCGATCACTTCGGGTTCAGTGCCAGGCTCTTCGTCCACAGAAGTCGTACCGATACCTGACGCAGCTAAAATTGGCGTGCAGTTGTCTTCGTTAACTAGTTTGGGATCGGCCCCCAGTTCGTGCAAAACCTTCAGAAGGGGTAGATCTGCTGTCTTGCAAGCAAGCAGAAACGGAGTCGCCCCTTTCATGTTGAGTTTCGCTTTGCCTGCTGAACCACGCTCCAGTTTTGCGTTCACGTCGGCACCTGCGAGGACTAGACGTCGAACAAACTCCAGGCTCGGCACATTGCCCGATCCTCTCGGGGATGGATCGCCGTCGACTCCATCACCGCTCGCGGGTTTTCGAACCCAACTCAATGCGTGCAAGGGTGTGTAATCACTCCGTTGGTCGTTGGGATCGGCACCTCGTTCAACAAGATAGAGCGCCAATTCAAAATGGCCACTCTCGACGGCCAGCATCAATGCAGAACTACCTGGCCTTGGGCCTCGCCCTTGAGTTTTTTGGTGATTCATCACTCCATTCACATCCACTCCCGCATCCAGCAACCTCCGCACCACTTCGGTCCTTCCTTCCCGTGCCGCGAACATCATTGCGTTGAAACCGGACTTCAGCTCTAGCCCAATGTTGGTTCCTGCTTCGATCAAGACTTGAACTGCTTCTGCGTTCCCCTCAGCCGCGCACCACATGAGTGCGGTTTGCCCCTTGCGTTCGGTCGCGTCGACCTTAGCACCATGTTTCAACAGAATTCTCATGACTTCGGGATTGCCGTTGAGTCCCGCTGTCATAAGCGGCGTTTCACCACCTTGCATCACACGATTGACGTCGGCGCCAGCGACAACCAAAAGCTCTACGCATGAAGAATCACCCGCGGCGCATCCTAGCGAAAGCGGTGTGATTTCGTACCGTGTGAGCGAGTCGACATTGGCTCCCAAGGAAATTAGCTCTTTCACCAACTCGGTTTGCTTGTGGAAAACGGCCCAATGCAGTGCCGTCATTCCATCCGGTTGTGAAGCTTCGATTAGCTCTTTATGCGCAAGCAATTCGGCCGCCGCAGCCCAATCTCTTTTTTCGATAGCGTTTGCAAGCTTCGGTTCGATTCCTGCTGCGGTCGAATCGAAACCAAACCAACCGAACGTGAGTAGGATTAGAACCAAGCGTGACATAATGAACACTTCATTGATAGACTACAAAGTCACAGGATCGAATAAATCATCGATCCGACCATTGCTATCCGCAAACGAATCTAAAGAAACGCCCACTTTGTTGAGCAATGTTAAATGCAGATTTGAAAGCGGGGTCGGATTCTCAAATTGAATGTGCCTACCACCGCGCATCTTGCCTGCCGCACCACCAGCAACCAAGATTGGAAGATTCGCATGATCGTGCGTATCCGAGTCACCCATGCCACTACCGTAGAGGAACAATGAATGGTCGAGTAGGTTGCCATTCCCCTCGGGTGTTGCTTTGAGTTTCTTAAGAAACTCAGCAAACAACGAAACGTGAAATTGGTTGATTTTGGCAATTTTCGCAAGCTTTTCAGGATCCTTTGCGTGGTGCGTGATTGGATGGTGAGGGTCGGGGACTCCAATCTCCGGATAAGTTCGATTGCTCGCTTCCCTTGCGAGTTGAAAAGTGGTCACGCGTGTGATGTCACCTTGATACGCCAACAGCTGTAGATCGAACATCAACCTTGCGTGGTCTGCATATGCCGCTGGCACACCCAGTGGGCGATCCAAATCAGGTAGGGGATTGTCTTTCACTGCAGCTTCGGCCTGTTGGATGCGACGCTCTACATCGCGAACGTTTTCGAGGTATCCGTCGATTTTATTCCGATCTGCAGGCCCGACTCGCAATTTGAGTCGTTTGATCTCTTTGGTTACCGAATCGAGCAAGCTGGCTCGTTTCCTGAGCGCGTCACGCCGTTGGTCTGCCGTTCCACCTTCTCCGAATAAACTCTCAAAAACAAGTCGAGGATGCGCTTCCGCTGGGAGCGGATTGCTGGGAGTCGACCAAGATAAGTTATTTTGATAAACGCAGGCGTAACCGTTATCGCATTGGCCAACCGTAGACAGCAAATCCATCGATAGCTCTAGCGATGGCAAGGGGGTAGACTGACCAATCTGTTTCGCAGCAATCTGATCCACCGTCGTCCCCAAATAATAATCCGTGCTTTCGGTGAGCTTTGCTCGAGCTGCACTTAGAAAGGCGGAATTGGAAGTGGCGTGCGAGCCTGGATATGCGTTTTTAAGATCCATTCCGCTTAGGACACTCACATGGGCCTTGATCTCCTCGAGTGGAGAAAGCGTCGATGGCAGTACGTCCAAGTCCTTACCGGTCGGCATCCATTCCTTTGGATTGCAACCCATTGGAATATAAATGTATCCAATGCGTCGCAATTGGTCGCTCGAAGCAGGTGTAGCCGCGCATGCGGTCATGGCTGGAATCATCGAATCGAGAAGTGGCAGTGCAAACGCAGCCCCTGTCCCGCGCAGAACAGTGCGTCGAGAAAGTGCTTTTTTGAAGATGGTCATTCCGGGTCCCTCATCAAGAACGGCTTACTTAAAACGATTCCTTGAACGATCGACGAGAATCGAAAGTCCTGCAAAGCTGCATAATCTACAATTTTTCGCACTTCTGGACCATCGAGGTTTTCGACGCCGCGGCCCAGGGCGAATGTCATTAGCTTCTCTACCATTGTACCCACAAAAACCTTGGGCCGCTTTAGTATGCTCTCCTCAAGTGTGGAGACATCATGGACCTGCGAACCATCCGGCATCGTTCCAGCAGTGTCCAGTGGTTTGCCATCATCAAAATTACGCCAACGCCCCAGCGCATCGTAATTGTCAAGTGAAAAACCAACCGGATCCATAAGATTGTGGCAGGAGGCGCAGGCCGCATCGGAGCGATGCAATGCCAAACGTTCTCTGAGCGACTTGCCTTCGGTTTCCTGTTGGTCTTTTAATGCAGGGATGTTGGGTGGCGGAGGGGGAGGTGGGGTCCCAATGATGTTCTCCAAAATCCAGTTTCCGCGAATCGTGGGCGACGTACGCGTCGCGTACGACGTCACGGTAAGGATACTTCCATGCCGCAAAATTCCGCCTCGAACACTATGGGATGGCAAATCGACTTTTCGGAAATGACTGCCAATAACGTTTGGAATTCCATAATGCTTCGCAAGCCTTTGATTTAAGAACGTAAAGTCGGATCGAAGCAAATTTAACACGCTTCGATCGTTCGCCAAAATATCTTCCACCAGCAACTCCGTCTCGCGACGGAACGCTTGCCTCAAATTGTCATCGAAATCGGGATAGAGACGTAGATCGGGGGTTATGGAATCGAGATTCCTCAAATAGAGCCACTGCGCCGCAAAATTGGTGACCAAAGAGAGAGACCGAGGGTCCTTCAACATGCGTTGAACTTCGTCAACCAGGACTTTCGGATCTTGAAGTTTCCGATCCTCCGCTAGGGCTAACAAACGTTCGTCAGGAGTACTGCTCCAAAGAAAAAAGGATAATCGAGAAGCAAGTTCAAAATCGCTTACTGCAAATGGGATTCTGGCTTTAGCCGTCGACGGTTGTTCCTCGACACGAAATAAGAAATTTGGATTCACAAGAATCGATGTGATTGCGGCCTCAAGCCCCGCATCTATGTCCGCCTCACGAAACGACTGTTCGAAGAACCACATCGCAGATTCGAGATCTTCTTCAACAATGGGGCGCCGAAATGCCTTTCTTGCGAATTGCGTCAAGACATGCCGAGCAAATTCAGCTGGGTCCTTTTTAGGGGGGGCCGATTCGAATAGCAACCTGCGACTTGGCGAATCACCAGGTGCCGTGGAGGCGAAGGGACCAACGATTGAAAGTTCAAAAAGGGCTGGATTCATTCGTGGATGTCGATGTCGATTGTACGATGCATCGAAGGGCTGACGTTTTGTTTCGAGCAAAGAGGCCCCGGTCTGAACAAACGCGACACCAACCGAATGCTTGCCTGCCGAGACTTCCACCCGTGTTTTCAAGTGCGAGTCGACGAGCGTGTAGTCGCCGGGTTTTGGTGGTGGCTCGACAGTAAATCGATGCCTCAGCTCTCGATCAACAAGCACATCAATGGAGTGCTTTCGCGAAAGCCCCTCAACAATTTCGTCCCGATCTCGAGCGAGCCTCAATTGAAATTCGTATGTGCCATCTCGCGGAAATGTGTACTCGACCAGTACACCACCGCGTGTCCCAAATGGCAATCCATCGACCTGCGATTCTTGCGTTCGATCCGCAGGCACTCGCACGTTGATCCCCATCGGGCCGATTCCTTGTCGGCCCAACGCGATTCGACTGATCGTTTGGGCTGCCGTCAAATAGCGATTCAATAGAGTTGGAGAAAGCTCACCAACGGTAATGTTGTCAAAACCCTGGCTGGATTCGTCTCTAGGTAACATGCTGCTCGCATCGATTTCTACCGAAAGCAAATCACGAATTGCATTCTGGTATTCGGTGCGATTCAACCGTCGGAGTGTGTCCGTACGGCCAGCATAAGGATGAAGCTGGCTAGCCGTTGCGAGCCCATTTTCTAATGCGTGCGTCGCTTTATCCAACTCCTCTTTCGCGGGGCTTTCTGCATCCGGCGGAGGCATCTGCCCTGCCCGCAATCGACGAAGAATGCGTTCCCAATCGTTGCTGTCAAAGGTGGGAGATGTAAATGTTTCGCTATCAATGGTGAGTCTCTCCATCGAAAACTCACCCGTTGGTTTGGGTCCCGAATGGCAATCCTGACAGCAATTGGATAAAAGCGACTTCAAACTATCCAAGTCGGTATCACGAGCCGACGAGTCCGCATGGAAACATGGGTTAATCGAAAACAACAACAAAGCACAAAACCATCGTGCTTTAGGGGGAAGTACTGTGTTAAACGTCGCTGGCGGTATGGGCATCAAAGCACGGAATCGATGGTAGGAGCACAAGGGTATGGTGGCAACTAAGGATAACCGTTGCGTCGAAGACAATAGACTAGCACAAAGCTATCGCGTGCACAAAGTATTTTGGTGTTTGCTTGTGTCGGTAGATCGATGGAATAGAGAGTTCTAGGCTCTTTTTACTGCCTTCTCAATTGAAACAGCTTGAACATCGGATCGGAGATTTTTGAGGCGCTAGCCTCAGATAATTCCTCGGAAAGGATCTGGTCGAGTTGTCCTTGGAATATTTTTTCGGCCCTGCCCCCATCAAAATAGGCAGCTCCTTCTTGAGTGCTCCGCATGGATGAGATCATTTGCGAAAACAGGGTTTGTCCGATGAAATCCTGAAATGCCTTTCTTAGATCCTCGCCTTGGGGCTTTTCGTTGGAGTCCAGAAGTCGAACCGACGCATCCGATTTGTCGATTTGGGACGTAAGTGATTCTAGATCGAATTCCTTCAAGGAATTCACTTTATTTAGCCCCCTGTTTGCTTGCGTCTGAATTGCATCGCTGGGTCGTAACGAAGCCGATGCTGATTGATGGTTTGTGTTGGCCATAGTCCGTAGTTTGCGCCTCTATGAATTAGTAAAACAGCATTCCCCGGTGGTTTCGCTTCGACCTCACTCGATGACCAATTCGCCGTACAAGTTCCCTTGTTTTTTAAGCGCTTTGATGATGGAGATTTGGTCGGCCGTTGGGACCGCGAGGATGTTAAGCGCATCGGTTAAGTTCTTGAGAGTTGGCCGCGGAGTTTTACCATCCTGCGAGCTCAAAGAGACGAAGCTGCCGCTGTTGGGTTCGCCTCCACCGCGTGTCGAGATTGTTAGATTCTTGTGAGAGATTGCGACGGGAGCGATGGTAACGTCATCACCGATGATCAAAACTCCCTCGCGTTCGTCTATATAAACCCGTTTCTTATTGTGCAGATTGAGAAGCTGCAAATCGAGTATGACGGACACGAACGATACCGGATTGTCTTGGTATGCAGGCGGGATCGTGACCTCTATCGTTGTTTGATCAATGGCTCTTGCAATTTTCTTGTTTTGCGGTTTCGCGTAGGAACCGGGCGGATTCTTCGACGTCGCGGATTCGTCAACGCTGCTTTGGTATTCGTTGATCCGGAATTCTATGTTCTGCGATGTGGCGATGGAGCGATGATCAGGATCGACAATCAGCGACAGTTTGTTTCCGGAAATAAACTCGTTTGCGACGTTGTATTCCATTTTGCAACCATCTACGATCTTGCCCGAAGTTGGAACCTTTGGACTGTCAACGACGATGGGGCCACTGGCCAGCGCGTAGACGACCGGTCGATCGGCCCGAGGTCCGAGCAAGTGGGTTAACATAAGGTTTCCACCATCTAGGCTTTTGGCGCTGATTGCGCTCACTTTGCAGCTCAATCGGTCGCCCTGTTGGGCGCCGCTCGACGGAACAGTAACTTCTACGAAAACGAGCGCCACGTTTTTGGCGTTGGCCATTTCCTTCTCGATGAGCTTTCCCTGAATGTCGCTAGCAACCTGTCCACCCATAAGTTGCATCGAACGCGTCAGTGCACGAACGGTCGGTTTGATGTCTCCACCATCGCCAGTTCCTTTGAGTCCAACAACCAGCCCCAGGCCTTGAAGCGTATTCTCCTCTTGCCCTTTGAGTCGGCAAATGTCTTTGATCCGAAGGTCGTTCTGAGCATCTGTGGTATTACAAAAGGTGGTTACTAGGAAAAATCCAATCGCAAGCGTTAGGACTTGTGACACCGATTCGCGATTGAATACTTCCACTGAAACACCTCCAAACGGTACAAACACTTTTGGGTTTTTTTAACGTGTAAGATTGAATGGAGATACACTGCCAGCGGTCTGCATCGCCATGGCGAACGTGAAACTGGGGCGAGATGGGCAAGATAGAGAGCCAGAATGTAAAATGTTGCTAAAAATTCCGGATTCTGCCCGCTTGCGTAGTGCCCTACGTTCTGGCTACGCTGTGACACTGCAATTGCTTGCTTTTTCAAAGACAAAATAATTAACTGACTTCGAATAGCTTTTTGGAATTCAAAGCACCTCATTGGAAGTTTTGCCCAAGTCGAAGAAGAAGCAACTCCTATCTCCATTTTGGAATCTGAAAGGTCCGTTGATGGCTGTTCACTCTGACTCTCAACTTAGTTCAAACGCTCTTCCGCTGTCGATGGATAGGCGGATCATTTTGTCCATCATGATGTTCCTTCAGTTTGCAATCTGGGGGTCATGGGTCATTGTCTATTATCCCTTTTTATTGGGAAAAGGCTTTACGCCGACCCAAGCTACGGCACTGAATGCCAACGTGTATTTGGGTGCGATGATTTCGATGCTCTTTGCTGGATACCTAGCTGATCGCGTTATCAACAGCGAACGACTCATGGGGATTTGCCACATAGTCGGTGCTGGATTGCTATTCTTGATGAGTCAAATTACTGACCCATCTCAATACTGGATCTTGTTCGGCTTGACCTTTGCATACTCGTTGGTGTTCAATCCGACTTTGTCCGTCATCAATTCACTAACATTCAGAAATGTTCCTGACAGTGGTCGCGATTTCCCCGGACTGCGTGTATTTGGGACCATTGGATGGATTTGTGCGGGATTGCTAATCGACAGAATTTTCTCAGGATCAACCATTGGAGCCGATGACAAGCCGGTACCCAACACGATTGCTACCAGCGGTCCTCTCTTGCAAGCTGCTGTGATATCGTTGCTCCTGGGTATTTACTGCCTAATAGCACTGCCCAAGACGCCGCCAATCGGATCGGGCGCAGGGGCGTTGGATTTCCTGCGCGCTCTGGCAATGCTGAAAGACTTCTCTTTTGCTGTCTTCTTTGCCATTACACTTGTAGCCTCGATCGCGATGGGGATGTATTTCAACTCTGCTGGCGATTTTTTAGGCAAAGGAATTGGAGTTGAAAACGTCGGGTCAACGCTTGCTATTGGGCAGGGCGTTGAATTATTGCTCTTGGTTATGCTTCCATTTTTCTTGAAGAGGTATGGCCTAAAGCCAGTGATGGCGATCGGGTTGTTTTGCTGGGCCCTGCGCTATCTTCTGTTCGCCAACGCGACTCCCAACAACCCCTGGTTTTATATGGCGATCATCGGTGTTGCGTTGCACGGTTTTTGCTTCGATTTCTTCTTTGCCGCAGGTTTTATTCACGCAGATAAATCAGCTCCGGATGACTTGAAAGCAAGCGCACAGTCACTGCTAGGATTCCTCGTTTACGGGTTAGGCACTTGGTTGGGAACCATCGTAAGTGGCCAACTTACAGAACAATTCAAAAACCCAAGCGGTGGAACGGATTGGTTCGGCTACTGGATGGTACCGAGCGTTGTGCTCTTTGTCTCCTTGGGAATATTCTTGGTTCTTTTCAAAGCAAAGGATTCAACCAAAATAAGTTAGCTAGCAACCAGCAATAGAAAGGGACTCGAATGACTCTGCCAGGACTCGCGGTGCTTGGGACCGACACGGAGGTCGGCAAGACGTTTGTCGCGTGCCGAATTATCGAGTCCCTGGTACGAGACGGAATCAAAGTCGGCGCCTACAAACCGGTTGCAAGTGGCGCGCCGACTCGCGAACAGAGCGATGGTTTCTTGCTTTGGCAAGCGAGCGGTCGACGTGGAACGCTCGACGAAGTCAATCCGCAGCATTTTTTTGCCCCTTTGGCTCCTCCTGTTGCTGCTGAGTTGGAGGGCAGGCAAATATCGGACGAGTGCATTGTGAATGGCGCAAGGCACTGGAGTGGTCGATGCGAGTTTCTGGTCCTCGAAGGCGCTGGGGGGCTGATGTCTCCGCTCAGTTGGACAATGACCAATGCCAAGCTGGCATCCGACTTGCAATTCCCAATCGTCTTAGTCTCTGAAAACAGGCTCGGTGTAGTCAACCAAGTCTTGACTTCTATCACCGCAGCACATGCATTGGGGCTTACGGTCTGTTGCATTGTGTTAAATGAAAAGCAATCCATTTGTGATCAGTCCGCAGGTACCAACGAGCATCTGATTCAATTGTTCCTCAATACTTTATCGGATCCGCCAAAAATGACGGTAATTCGACGCAATCAAAGCAACTTTGATACTCAGCATGTCTGGCAGAATTTTGCGTAGTGAAACCTACAATTGGAAGCGCGTCCACCATGACCTATTCGCGATGTCGTTTGCGAGCGCCAATGCAGTAAGTCCCAAAAGCTGTTGCAGTAGCTTAATGCTAGCAAATCGCCTCTAGGAAATCGGCACAGTCTTAAAAAGCGTGTCTGCAGTAACGTTTTCTGACCGTTCCAAGAAAAGAATCGTCCTTTTTTTAATTTTTCAAGGGTATTGCACGTCACTAAGTGAATTACTAATGGCGGACAATTTTGCATTGCCTAACAATGGCACCATCAGCCAAGAGGGGCTTTGGTTTCGCTTTGAAAACGGCAGGGAGGAGACTTCTTCGGTTGATCGCGAAGAAGTCAACCCACTCCAATTGAATCAGGTACCCTCAAAAGTCCGCTCCATTTGTTTTAAGGTTTCAAAAACATGGCCACAATGGTGAGCGCTCCCAAGGAATTATTCAATTCACAACGACTTCTGGAACATTCAAGCTACTTTCTGCCAATGTTGGCGGATTCGCAAATCCAGGATTTGGTTTTTTACAGCATGGATCGCGAAGGAAGGTTCGTTTACCTTAGCAAATCGGCTCAAAAAGTGCTTACGCATAACCCAAGCGACTGGTTAGGCCGGTCGTTTCGCGAAGCGTTGACAGATGCTCCATGCAATGAAAACATCTGTAGTGCGTGCCCTAGCGACCCGATCTCTACTGAAATTGAATGTCGCACTTGTGAAATCATTGATAATGTCGGTAATCGCCTTAGGCTCAAGGTTTGGGCTACTCCGATCCTGCACGCAGGAGTCTCAATCGGGAAAACGGGGCTGATCCAACGATTCACTGAAGCGGAAGTTATCGATTCCAAGCTCATCGATTTGATTGCCAAGTCTCGATTGCTGTCGGTTCCAGAAAAACAAGTTATCGATATGGTCTACGAAGGCAAACTCAATAAATCCATCGCCAAGGAACTCGCGATCTCCATGCGAACGGTCGAAGGTCGACGATCCAAATCGATGAAAAAACTAGGTGTAAAATCCTTTTCGGAACTTATCCAAGTTTGGTCCAGGCTCAAGTCAGCAACGATCACATGTAAAGATGCTTAATGCAAAGTTGCGACCAGTTCTCCAGTCGCTCGAGCTCAGACTGGATAGTTTCGACATACTGAAAGCCGCTATCTTCAAGATGGTCTTCGCGGGTTTGAACCTTGCACGATGAAAGTTGCATAATGTGAACAATACCTAAATGAACTCGGCCAACTTCCGTCGAATCGTCATAAATCAATCCAACGATTCGATGATGGCCATTGCATTCGATCGAAACTTCCTCAGCCAGTTCTCGCTGCATCCCCGTTCGGTACCAATCATCCCCTGAAGCGTCCTCGATCGATATGTGCCCACCAATTCCAATGGAACAGAGTCGATGAAGACGTTTCTCTCCTTGACCTTTTCCTCGAGTGTACCTAAACAGACGGGTGCCGTTGGCGTCGCTGCATTCCAGAATCACGTAGGGAATGAGTTGTTTGAAAGAGGGGTCGGTTTCTACCAAACTTCTTGGGCGAAACGACTGATTTTCGCGGTCAAGAATGGTCGAAAGGTATCGGTCGACATTGGGCTGGAATCCGGAAAACGGGCCGAGTTGGTCAAGCAATTGTGCAGGAATTACAAGAACTTCTTCGTCTTTGGCCATTTGCAAATGCGTTTTCGCTGGGGTTTACTGAAAATCGAAGAGTTGCCTTTGGCAAAACAGGGTTCCCTTGCCCCGCTGATTTCCGATACGATACACGGTTTAGCGAAAGCTGACTATTCACTTTTTGTCCAATTTGCAACTACGGAAATGCTTCGGTGCCCCTGCATTGCATTCAACCGAAAAACTACTCCTTTTTTAAGCCGACTAAGTATAAAGATGCGTGCACTCTTCTCCCCTTTTTTTTTCTGCCTTGGATTCTCCGCTAAGGTCGCTGCGATACTCTTGACGGTCGGGCTTTTTGAACCCAACGTTTTGGCCCAAGAAAGACCGCTATCTGCAAGCAGGCTGTTTCCACCAGACACCCAAGCTCTGTTTTCGTTGCCGAATTCTGAGGCCTTCCTTGCAGGGTGGAACAATACTCAGCTCGGAAAGCTTGCCGCCGATGAAAAACTGAAAGACTTCTGGGCTACTCAACGCAAAGAGATCCAAGATAGGTTCAGTGAGGCAGGATGGCAGCTAAGCCTGGAAATCGAAGACTTGAACGATATTGCCGGTGGACAGACGAGTTTGGGCTGGATTTCGAGACCAAACATCGAAGCCAAACCGTTCTCCATCGCTATGGTAATCGACGTAGTCAATCGCAGCGTACCGGCTGAGAAATTCTTGCAACGCATCGACGCAGAACTCAAGACTAGAAAGGCAAAGTCGAGTTTGGTGGTGATCGCGGGAATCAAAGTTGCCCAATATACGATCCCGAAGACTGCAGGAGAGGTCCGAGCCAACGAATCCTTCTATGCAATTTCAAAGGATCAGTTGATTGCAACGGACGATTTGATAACGATGACCGAATTGTTGGGTGCGCAGAGCGCGACAAAGACTAGCTCGCTTGCAAACGAAGAGCTCTACAAACAGGTGCAATCAAAAATTCAGGACGAGCAAAACGAACCCGAGATAGAGTATTTTGTCCGACCGATCGGATTTGCCAAGTTGTTGCGTTCCATTTCAGGGAAACAGAGCGTCAACAAATCGGACATATTGGCTATTCTTGACCGAGAAGGCTTCGGAGATTTGCAATGTGTTGCGGGCAATTTGCAGATCTCCAATAACCCCTTTGATTTCTTCCACCACGGATACATGGTCTCCAAGAAACCCTCCGCTACTGCGGTTCAAATCCTCGACTTTCCAAATGTTATTAAGCTCATCACGCCTGATTGGATCAACAAAGAAAGTGCTTCGGTGTTGTCCTTCTCATGGAATGTTAAAGAAGCCTTCCCAAAATTTAAGAGTATCGTGGACGCGTTGGTCGGCGCAGGCGGATTCGACGACATGATCAAAGGGATGCGAGACGATCCGCAGGGACCGCAGATCGATATTATCAAAGACGTACTGCCTTACTTGACCACCGAATTTCATGTGGTTACCGAAATTGTCAAACCAGTTTCTCCCGATAGCAAAAGGTCGATGGTAATTTTGAAATTAGTCGACAAACAAATGAAACTGCCTAGCATTTTGAAACGCTATGCGGAGGGGGAGCCAAACTCGAAACCCATCGATTTTGAAGGGAACCGAATCTGGAGTTTTGAAAACAAAGAAGAGACTGAAATCGAATTGGATTTTGGAGTCAACCAAAAAGGGAAAGCGGAAGAAGCCAACGATGAGCCACTCCTGGATAAATGGGCGATCACTATTTTTGGCGAGTACTTTATCTTTGCTTCCGATGTCGAAATGATCAAAGACGCAATTCTTAGGGCGAAAAACGACGCCGCGAAAAATGGCTTCGAAAAGGAATCAGACGTCGCGAAGGTTACCCGCATGTTGGAAGACGTTTCCGGTAACGAAGGCCGGAGCATGAACCAAATCACACGATCCGACCGGGCATTCGAAATGCAATACGAGTTGTTCCGACAAGATATCCTCCCAGAATCTCGCAGTATGATGGCTTCGATTTTGGATAAGATCCTGAAGCCAAAGGATCCACGAAAGACACAGGTTCAGCGAGTAAAAGGGGACAAGCTGCCCACATTCGACAAGATCAAAGACTATTTCACACCGAGTGGAGGAGTGATTCGCACCGAAGAAGACGGATGGTCGATACAGAGTTTTATCCTGAGCAAATAATCCAATGGCACCTACGAGCAAAACGTCTCCGAAATTGGATCGCCAAGAGGAGCGAATTCAAGAGTTGGAATTCGTTGTTACCCACCTTCAGAAAACGGTCGAGGATCTTAACGCAGCATTGCTTTTGCAACAAAGAACTATTGACGCTCTTTGTCGGCAGCTCGAACAGGCAAAGTCAGACGTTCGGTCGATGCTTGGAGTGGACAATTCGCCAAGAACACTCGAGGACGACATACCGCCTCATTACTGAGGCAGTGTGCTTTTGTGCGTGTTTTTTTGCGGGACGTTTAGGCGAGTTGGCAACAATGGATATACCGGGAGGGAGAGACTCTTGCCGAACCAAAACCAAGCTCGGCCGGAGCCTCGCTCTCACATTAGAACCCTTGGCAGGTAGTTTCACTCTGCCGCTCGCCTCATGGCATCAAGTATCTACGCCAGAATCACGCGGCGCGAGCGGAATTTTGTTTTGTTTGGTCTCCGTCCTTTCTCGCCAAGGCTCCTTTTTGCGATAGCTTTCGAGCTCGGCCTTCAACTGTTCCAATTGCGGCTCCTGGCTCTCTTGCCCCAACTCAACCGCTTTTTCTGCCCATTCAATCGCTTTGTCAAATTGTCCCAACTCAGCGTATGCTGCTGCGAGCGTGCTCAAGATATGCGGCTTCTTGTATTCGGTTAGCTCACAAGCTTCGAGCCCAAACTCCAATGCACGCTTGCCATCCCGCACGTCCGCTAACAAACTCGTGGAAAGTGTCCACGACAAATTGTTTAGAATTCCGGATCGCTCCGCATTGTCTTTCGGCGCGAGTTCCAATGCTTTTTCAAAATCGGAAATGGCTCTAGAGTATTCCCGCATAGCTAAAAGCGTGTCCCCTCGCATGGAATAGGCTAGCCAGTTATCCGAATCGATCTTGATCACTTGCCCGAAGACTTTCACCGCTTCCGTTGGTCTATCGTCGAACGAATAGTAAAGTCCAAGCTGCATCAAAAGCCCTGCGTTCGGAGTTTCCTTTGGCTGATCTTTGATAATGACTCGCAGATCTTCAATTGCATCTCCATATCGCTTTTGTTCTGCAGCAATCGCAGAACGCATTAGGATGCCGTCAATTCGGTTTGGTTCTAGTTCGAGGACAGTGTCAATATCTTTGCGTGCCGCCTCCAAGTCGTCGGTTTGGATGGCAACTCTTGCCCGATCCAAAAGTCCTGCGATGTCGTTCTTGGAGAGTTCCAAGACACGGTCGAGGTCGGCCTTGGCCGCAGCCGTATCTTTCTTCACTGAGTGCACTTTCGCTCTTGTCCTGAGCAATCCGGTCGACTTAGGTAAAAGCTTTATTTTCATGTTGAGCAACGCCAAAGCCTCGTCCATTCGTTCCGGATCCGAAGCTAGCAGTTCTGCTGTACTTTGAATGATCGTTTCATTTTCTGAGTTTGCATTGAGAAGCCGTTGAAAAAATTCCAATGCTTCTGCCGCTCGCTCGTCTCGCAATAGGCTCTGAGTCAGTACAGCAATCGCCGCTTGGTTGTTTGGATCGTATTCGATCGACCGTTTTAAATCCGAAACGCCATCATCGGTTTCCGGTTGCAGGCCGGCCCGCATATAAAAAAGCTTGCCGAGCTTAAGCTTGGTTTCGGGCTCCGCTTGTTTGGAATCGATATGCGGAACTAACGCCTTTATGCCATCGCTTGCTACGTCTAACGCGGCCGAAGCTTCTCTACGACGTGCAAGCAATTCCGCCTTCATCAAATAGGCGTCAGCCTGGAGCGGATCAAACTTGATCGCTTCTCCCAAGTCTTCGACAAAGTCATTCAAAAGCTTGCTAACTTTGGACCGAGAAAGATTGGGGGTTATCGTACGTATTCCTTCTTGAGTTTTTTGCAAATACGAACTGGCAATCAGTCTCCTTGCGGTCGCGGTATCCACTTCGTCGAGTCCCTTCGCGATTCCCGACTTCGCAAGTGCAATTATTTCTTTGAGCGTATCGATGGAGTCGACATTCAGCCGCAAACGGCACGCTTCGTTAAAGTCCTCGTCCCCATCAAACGACTTGGGGACGACGATCTCTGCGGGCTTTTTACCCTCTTGGACTGGCGTCGTAACATCTTGCGCATTCAAGTTGCAAAACGAAAATATTGTTCCGACAATCAACAAACCGGCAAACCGGTCTCTTAGTTCATTACCCGTGTTTTGGCCAAAGTACATTCGCGGCTTTTTATTGGATTGAGTCATCTCGAAACCTAGTCATTCAAAAAACATCAATTGCGTGCATACTCGCCAAGTGCTTCTGGATGGCGAGAGTGAAAACGGATAATCCCGTTTATTGTAGCGACTTGTCTACCGAGGGGGAAAGTTCGGATTCGTTCGCTATTCTTCAGAAAAGCGAGCAGGGACGCGAGCAATTGAGTCTGGCCAAGCTGCAACAGCTCTACCCATAAACTGCAAGAATGGCCTTATAGGGCGGGCCAACTCAAGTCTTTTTGGCTGCGCCAAAAAATAGGCGTATGCTTGCACCAAGGTAGTATTTGACGCGGGACCGAGGAATTCTGCCGTGACTATCTCTCGAACGTACTCATTGTCGTCGCGGTCCTTATAATAACCCTCGATCAAATCCAATTCTCGAATCGTTTGCGGCATATCTTCAGAATTGAATTCCCATATTTCGCCGAGCAACCAATGCTTTCCAGGTGTCGCTGCAGGATAAGGTCCAAGGTCAAAAAGGTCCGATTGGATGGATGCAGCAACGATCCGAAGGGGCTTTCGAGGCCAAAGCCCACCGCGCAGAAACGATCTTTTGAGGGTTCCATAAACAAAGAAAGCATTGATGTCCTGCGTATCCATCTCAAACTACCCCTGGTCCACGCTTGATTCGCGCATGCACGGTGTCATCAGGGATCGCACAATTTCATCTGCTGTTGCACCCCTTTTCAATAGTTCCAATTTCAGCAAATTGTCGCTATCGGATCTCCGAACCTTTCTCCAGAACTCCCAACCTGTCGGAGCGGCTGCGAAAAGTACGATGGCCGAAAAAATCATTGCGAATCCTGAATCATTCATAATGTTAAATGAGTTCACTTTGGATTTCCTTGCATTCTGCGGTGAAATTCGGATGGAATGTTCCTGAGATTCGCAGCTTCGACACAAATATTGGTTCCAATAATGGTTCCAATGGCAGTCTCAGTGAACCGATGCACAAAGCGTGCTCGTGACAAATTTACCAATGTTTAAAAACGCTCCCTCGAGTTCGCGGTTTTGCCGATTGCATGCCCACATGATTGACAACAGCGACAAAAGTAGCAGGCACGCTCCGCCGTGCCGTATGCTTGCGTATATTGGCTGGGTCTTCAGGCGGACGGCACATGGAATGTGCCTGCTAGTGCGCCTCCGAAGGCGTTTGAACAGTAGGGTGGAAGTCCCTATCGGGGTAACGTTACCGCCCTGAATCCAACAGTGGTAATTGCGTTTCCGTGAGGAAAGGTGAGGAGCA
>JANMGH010000183.1:0-99726 GCA_031374515.1 Pirellula sp.
TGCTGAGCCGCGATAGCGGCGGCAATGGTTAGCCGTGGGGCTTGCCCCATGGTCCATGCGGCACACCCAAAAATGCAAGAGCCGTGAAACGGCGACACATTTCGCCACATTGCAGAAATCGGTGCCGCCGTTTCACGGCTCTTCGTTGCGGTTGGGGCAATTCCGTCTGCGGGGCAAGCCCCGCAGCTAAGTATTGCCGCCGTTTCACGGCTAATTGCTGAGCCGCGATAGCGGCGTTTGATGAGCCGCGATAGCGGTTGTTTGCTGAGCCGCGATAGCGGCGGCAATGGTTAGCCGTGGGGCTTGCCCCATGGTCCATGCGGCACACCCAAAAATGCAAGAGCCGTGAAACGGCGGCACATTTCGCCACATTGCAGAAATCGGTGCCGCCATTTCACGGCTCTTCGTTGCAGTTGGGGCGATTCTGTCTGCGGGGCAAGCCCCGCAGCTACGTAATGCCGCCGTTTCACGGCTAATGGCTCAGCCGCGATAGCGGTGTTTGCTGAGCCGCGATGGCGGCGGCAATGGTTAGCCGAGGGGCTTGCCCCACGGTCCATGCGGCACACCCAAGATGCGAGTGCCGTGAAACGGCGGCACATTTCGCCACATTGCAGAAATCGGTGCCGCCGTTTCACGGCTCTTCGTTGCGGTTGGGTTCCGGAGTTTTTTCGGGTTCGGGCAAGTTCAACCAACTGCGCCAACGCTTCTCTTGATCCTCGGTAGGCTTCGCGACTCGACCGATCTTCCAGGACGTCTCCGGTTCACTGGCCAGCTTCAACGATAATTCCACGATCTTGCCTCGTCTTGCGACCAAACACTTACAAACATCGTTTGGCTTATACGAATTGAGCCGCTCGGTCCAAGTCTCTGCCGTAACGCGATAACCATCGAAGCTGATCAGCTCGTCCCCTGCGTTGAGACCCGCGAGGCTAGCTGGCGCGTCCCGTGTTACTTTGTCCACCATTGCTTTGCCCTGCGTCGCAAGCAAATCCATTCCAACATAAACGTTGCCATAGGGAGACTTTTCAACCGACGCATCCTTGTCCGCATCTTTCTTCTTCCATTCTAAGCCAAACCAATCCAGCATCTTGGAAAAATCCAACTCTTGAGTCGTCTCCAAATGCTCTCGCAACCAATCGTCATACGATAGCCCGGTTACTTGACCGACCAATTTGCCAAAGTCCGCGTTGGTATAACCCGATTCGCGATGCGATTGCCATAGCTGTCGCATCACATCATCTAGCGACTTAGCGCCTTCTGTCTGCGAACGAATCTCAACGTCGAGCAAAAGACCAATCAGCGCCCCCTTTAAGTAATAGCTGATTCGGCTATTGTTGGCGTTCTCGTCCGGGCGATAGTATTTGATCCAGGCATCAAAGCTGCTATCGGTGAGCGATTGCGAAAGACGTCCTGGTGCATTTTGGACGGCTGCAATATTCTTGCCTAGCTTTTCTAGGTATTCCTTGGGTTTGCAAAGGCCGCTCCTTGCCACAAACAATTCGTCGTAATAACTCGTGATCCCTTCAGCGACCCAAAGCTCGTGGAAGTACTGCTCGTTGTTGTAATCGTATTGTTTGAGTACTTTGGGCCGAAGTCGTCGCACATTCCATGCGTGAAAAAATTCATGCGAAACGAGGCTGAGCCAGTCCGCATACTTGGTGCGTTGCCGTTGAGACCAGCGACCAGTCATCAGCACACAGCTATTGTCATGTTCGAGTCCGCCACCTGTCTCCGTCGCTAAGTTCAAGAACCAATATTCTTTGTACGGCGTCTCCTTCCAAAACGCCTGTTCTATCTCCACGATCTTCTTCACATCTTTGGCCGCTGAAACGGTATCCCAGAAGGACTCGCCACCCAACGTTGCCAAATGGTGTTTGGCTCCCCCAACTTCAAAAGTCTGTATATCAATCGCTCCTAACACGATGGGGCTATCGACCAACACATCGAAATTCTCTGCGCGACGTATCCACAGATTGCGTGCGTCGACAACCTCAAGGCTGGTCGCCACTTTGGGCCAATTGGGCAAGGCATTGATATGAACAACGTGGGGGTTCGACAGCATGTCGGAACGAGTCAAGAAAGTGGCTGCACCTGTCAAAAAAGCGAAGTCGCGTTCAACCCAATTGGTGCGTACGCTCATTTCACGGCAGTACAACGAATAGCTCAATACAACTTCATCGGCACCCACGCAGTCTACCAACCAATGATTCTTGTCTTTCTTCCTGACACCCAGGCTCGCATTTGTTTTTCCATTGGCTGCGGCAACTGTTTCGATCTGCCGTGCATACTCCCGAACCAGATAGCTGCCAGGGGTCCACACCGGCATCATGAATTCAATTTCCGACTTGCCATCGGTTGGCACTGAGACTTCTATATCGACACGATGTATTTCCGCCTGTCTAAATGAGAGACGGTACTGCACCGTCGAAGAATCATCTGCTACCGCCATCGACGCTCCACCTAAGAATTCCATTCCAACTATCCCAATAAAAACTCCAAGAGCAACTACAATTCGAGGGAGCATTGTACAGCGATCCAGATTCATTCAAGAGCGGGGTTATTGCGTTGTCCCAAGTGACAACTGCGGCGTCTGCGGCGGCAGAAAACAACTGAAATCATTGCTTTACCTGAGACTATTCTAGTCTGAGAAATCGCTATCGCTACCTACTATCGAAGTTGTTGATGACTTGAGCAAAACCGCTTCGATGCACAATCCCGGTCCGAATGCCAATAGAACACAGTAATTGACGTTGGGTTGCTGCTGCGAAAGTCGTTCAAGAATAAACAAAACCGTCGGCGACGACATATTTCCATGATCGGCTAGGACGGAAAGCGATCCCTCGAGTGCTTGCGCGGTTAGCCCCAATGCCTTGCCGGTCGCTTGGATGATTCGTGGCCCACCTGGATGAATCGCCCAGGCATCGACATCTCGCACAGACAAGGAATGCCCTTCGAGCCATGTCTTGAGTTCGCATTCAAGGTTCGCCTCAATGACGCTTGGTACCTGCGGATCCAAAGTCATTCGAAATCCATGGTCGCCGACATTCCAGCTCATCATGGCAGTGGTTTGCGGAATCCATTTCGAAAGGGTCGAAACCACCGACCATTGCGATTGAGGCGGAACATTTTGCTCCGTGGGTATCCCATGGAAGACGGTGTTCTGGTCGGTTGATCCTATGACCAGCCCTGCCGCTCCGTCAGCAAAGAGCGAGTTGGCAACCAATTGCTGAGCGTCATCGGTGTATTGCTGATGCAAACTGCATAGCTCGACAGCACCAAGCAAGACCACGGCGGATGGCGTAGCGTCCACGATCGCCTTCGCAACGCGAATAGCATTGAGCGCGCCATGACAACCCATGAAACCTACATGCGTGCGCTGGATGTTGGAATCAAGGCGAAGTGCCTCGATCAATGCGATATCCACTCCGGGCGCGAAAAAGCCAGTACATGACACGGTTATCAAATGCGTGATGCTCGAGGTTTGAACAGCTGAATGATCAACCGCAGCCGAACAGGCGCGCTGAAGCAACGGTCCCGCATGTTCCGAAAACACTTTCATTCGGTCTGCTGTTGTCGGCCCAAACGGATGTGTTTGGCAAGCTGGCTGATAAAAAGTTTGGCGTTTCCCGGGCAACCCCTCGTCACCCAACAGGACGCTTCCTCGACGCTTCACACCTGACTTGCGATAGAGTGCCGGCAAAGCGTTGTTCCATCGCTCCGAAACATTCAACTGCTGTGCCACAATTGCCGCGTCGCCCTGCTCGATCGAATGCTCTGGGATAGCGGTAGCTATTCCTAGGATCTTGGCTACGGTCGCTGTTTTTGCTACGGGTGTTTCTAGGCTCGATAAACTCATTGACTTGTCCTTCGGATTATTGAAGCGCGCAGCGGCGGAAGCCAATTGCAAGCCCATAGTACCCACGCAGCGCCGCGTGGCCATCTGATCTGGCCAGCGATCCATCGGCATGTTCGTTGTTTTTGTTTTCGTTGTCGTAGTGCCCATTCGTTCCATCTGCCGCTCATGTCGTCACGCCAACCGTGCGACGCTATCTCCTCGACAATCGGCATCACCGATTCAGCACTTGCAAATGCCCATGACATTCCCTCTCCAGTAAAGGGCTCCACGTAGCCAATTGCATCCCCGATTAAGAAGGCTCGATGATCGGCCACCCTCGCGGAACTTCGCGTTAGACTTGGCGTCGCAAGCCATTGCGTTCTTTCAGGTAAATCGATCTCGTCAAAACCACACTCGACCATAATTCTCTGAACAACTTGCCGAATTCCACCCTGGTTCTGAATGACCATCGGATCAATGGCGGCTGCAACATCCAACAAACCGCCGTCAGTTTTGCAAATACCAACGTATCCTTCACGTCCAACCAGCATGTGAAGCCGCCCGTCCGAAAATGAGGGAGCAACTCTTTCAGAAACTAGGCATTGCACACCAATACGGGAATCGTCTTCGGTTTTTGCCGGCCAATTGTCTTCTTGTCGGATCGACGACCTGGACAATCCGCTAGCAACCAAAACTACCTTAGACTGGATGTTGGTCGATTCTCCACAGTTTTGCAATCGAACGGAACGCGTTGCATTTTTGGAATTCGACATTGTCGCCAGCAAACTCCCTTGCGTTCCATCGATGAATTCCGAACCGCATGTGATGGCCTTCTGAACCAGAATCGTGTCCAATGTAGAACGCCGAACGCTCAACATTTTTGGTACTCTCCACACCGCTTGCGCTCGCAGGATTTTCAATCTCATCGAATCGATCGATACGGCACCAGCGGATTCGACTTGATCCTTCACACCCAACCTTTCCAAAGACGCTTGCGCGCGCTGGTTGAGGCAGCCCCCACATACTTTCTCTCTAGGAAACGACTTCGATTCGACCAATAGAGTTTTGAGCCCACGCCTACTTGCGAAAATGGCGGCTGAGGAGCCAGCAACCCCAGCACCTAAGACCACAACGTCCCAATCGCTATCGCGTAAATCCTCAAACTTTTTGGAGTTAGCGAAAGATGTGCACAATGAAATTCCGGTCGCTTCCTCGAGCGTTTTTTTGGGTGAGACCATGCTATGCATCCCATCTCAACAAAAACCGTTCGGGCCAATGTCGACGTACTGTACAGGTATTCAATCCAGCTTGAATAGCCAATCGGCGAGCCTCCGATTCTGTGAATGCGGCTCTCACCGACTGCGGTCCATCAAAATGCACCACGGGCGACCTCGACAAAAATCTGCAACCAATTTGTGCGAGCATATAGCCCCAACGCGATCGTATCAAGTCATCGACCAAAACCGAAAGCGCGGCGATTTTCTTCATGGACTTCAAAATTGCGACGGCCTGAGGCTCCGCGAAATGGTGAAGAAACAAACTGCAATAGACGATATCGAACTCAATTTCTCTCGGCGAAAAAACATCCACCTGCTCAAACTCCATATGAATCGCAGCCTGATTTGGTGACAGTATCCGCTTTTCGATCGCGGACCACGATCGATTCGCGCATGCCACTGCGGTTGGACTGATGTCCCAACCCACCACCTCAAACTCTATTTGGCCGGCAAGTCGTCTTGCTACATT
Organism: Pirellula sp.; assembly: GCA_031374515.1. Taxonomy (GTDB): domain Bacteria; phylum Planctomycetota; class Planctomycetia; order Pirellulales; family Pirellulaceae; genus JBKCUI01. Next base: position 5,582 of record JANMGH010000183.1, read on the forward strand.
GCAAGCAACGTCACCGCTACCGCATCCAAGATCCAAGACACGTACCGTTTTACGGTCGTATTTTTTAGCAACGGCCAAAATTTCAGCGGCTACATGTTTTCCTGTTCGGCACAATGTGTTCACTCGTCTCAGACCGGCCAGAGCGCGGCGATGCTCTACTGGATCGATCGATGGATCGTCCATGAGTTCCGGCACAAGTACTCGTGTTTTCATGCACACTCCCTCGTTGCAACCGCTCGTGAAGCCTTGATCACTGTCCCAAGGGGACTCAAAAGCAATGCTGGTAACAACACCAAATCTCCGACGATCGCGCCCGATAACATGACAATCATCAGCTTTGCGAACTGCTGAGTTGGAATGAAGTCTGCAAGCAAAAAGGGCATCATCGACACACAACTGATCAATGTCGTATGCATCATCGCCGACGCGCAACTATGGAACGTTTTGGCGACTGCAACCTCGCGTGTGCAACCGCTCCGAAGTTCGTCCATGTACCAGCATACAAAATGCAATGTGTCATCAACAGCGATACCCAACGCGATACTCGCCGTAAGAATCCCAGCAATATCCAAATCGAAATTCATCCATCCCATGCAGCCAAAGGCAATCGTCACTGGCAACACGTTGGGCAACATGATCAGGATGCCACCTGCGACGCCGCGTACAATGACCATCATCACCGGCGTAATCAAGACAAATGCGCTGACAAAGCTGTAGCCTAAATCCGTCAGCAAGGCAACCTGCGTCTCATGCATTACCGGGGACAAACCCGTGAACTCTGGGCTCGCTAAATCGTCAGGCGAAACATCGCCGAGAACTTCGTTGGTTGCCATGGCAACAAGCTGAGTCAACTGCCCATAATTTTCGTCGGAAGTGGCGGATACTTTGGCCATAATTCGCCAAGTTTGCGCGTCTTTGGAGGTGAATATTAAGCCTTGGTCTTCGAGGCCAGGGATCGCTTTCTCGACTTCCCGTCGTAACAAAGCCCGCTTTGCCGTCGCGCTAATCGTCGCCGCGTCAGACCACGTTGGCAGAAGCGATACAGCAGAAAAAACACCACCAACGCTTCGCTCTTGAAGCAATCGAGCGGACACTTTGGATACGCAACGAGCTCGTTCCAATAGGTTCAATGAGCTACTGGAGGGAAATTTCAAGAGAACTTCGACCGTGGCAATCGGTCCAACATGTTTTTCCATCCACGCCATGTCCAAGTTTGTTTTGCTATCAGCCGGAAACATGTCGCTGAACTTCGTTGACGCCTTAAGTCGCGTCAGACCAATGCATGTTCCCACCAAAAAAAGAACTCCCACGGCGGAAATCCCGGTTGCGTTTCGATACAACCATCGAAGATATCGGGCCGTCCACGTGTTTGGCTGCTCAACGACATCGCTTGTTTTTTGCAAGCTGTTGGTTGACGCTTTGGTTCGGCTAGGTGTGCAAAACCAATCTGCAAAGGCGGGGAATCCGAGTAACAGTACTACGGTAGCAATTCCGAGCCCGATGGCAGAAAACAGCCCAAATTGGCGAACCGGGGCTAGTTGGCTCGACCACAATGAACCCATTCCCAACATCGTTGTTATGCTTGAGAGAGCACATGGTTTCCATCCTAACAACATGGCTTGAGTGCCAGCATGCTCGCATTTCCGTTTTAAGCACTCAGCGTGATAGTTCATCAAATGAACGGCGCCGGAAAGTGTGAGCATGAAAACAAGCGTTGGGAGCACGATCATCACGGCGCTGAATCGATTGCCGGTATAGTACACCATAGCTACCGCTAACAATTGACCAACTCCTCCCAATACCAGAACCACGGCTGCCCTCTGGAGTTTTCCCAAACAAAACCAAGCAACTAACACCCCCAGTATGCTAGACGGAAGCACCAACGTCTTCAGGCTAGCCTCCGCTGCCGCGTCTACTGCGAACGCTTCATAGACAGTTCCCGCAAGCCGCAACTGTTGCCGGCCAAGACCAGGCGTTTGATCTGCGGCTCGCAAAATCATCTCAATGGTTTCATTTTGCTTGGCAACCCCTATGGAACTAATTCGAGCCAAAAACGCTGCGGTTCCATCCCTTCCCATCATGACGCCATGAAGTCGTCGCTCCGCATGGAGTACCGGCAAATTCAAAGGAGCCTCGCTCAATTGACGGACAAGCCGGTAACTGGACTCAAGCGTAGCAACGTGACTCGAAAACAACGCGTCACTTTCGAGCAGCTCCTGGAACTCCAGCATTCTAGGATCATCCAACTGGCAGCCATTCCACGAAATCAAAACAACCTGATCGTTGCCAAACGACTTGACAAACGCCTCGTATCTGGCCCGTTCGGGTCTCCCCTCAGGGAGCCACTCATGGACGCCTGACGATCCAACCGGGAGATTTAGTACGGCCCAGACCGTCCATGGAAAACAAATTGCTAATACCGCAGCCGTGACGCGCGAAGCGAACTGGATTCGTTGCAAATTGGTAATGTTTGGAATCGTCAGATTTCAACGCCTTTTTCCGATCCCATCGCTAAAGCTCTTTGCGTAAATGGAGAATCGACTAGTAGCGATGTGAGGGAACGTGTTAGTATGTGTTCCGAACCGTTCGAACGTGGATGCTGATTGTACACGCAAAATGGAGTTTTGACGATGCGAAAGGCCGACACTCAACACTCGTGCGGACTGACCCTGAACGCGATTATTTGGTCGCTTTTGATTGCATGCAATGGCGTCTGTCAAGAACACCCGCCTACAGGCAAAGTAAGCACAGAATTTAGCCAGGTCTATAACTTCGTCGATAAGTCCGAGGTGGTTGGCCATCAACAGGCCTTTGAAGGCAAGCTAAAAAGCGGAGAGCTCTACCAAAACGGGGCACACCAAATCTTGCAATCCAACAACGGTATCAAGCTCTTTTCAAAGATGCTGGTGGCTGTTGGCGTAGCGAATGAACAAGTCATCTACTGTGATATCTGGGTGGTGCCGGAATGATCGAGTGTTCTGGTATCAAAAAATCCGTCATCAAAAATCACTACGATGTGAGTACGCTTTTCTACCGATTGCTTTGGGGACCCCATATTCACCATGGATATTGGCTGGCCAATGAAACCCCCGCAGCAGCACAAATCCAGTTAACCTCCACATTGGCCACACTGGCCAAGATCCAACCTAACTCGGTTGTGTATGACATCGGTTGTGGGATGGGTGGTTCTAGCATTTGGCTCGCAAAGCAATTGCAATGCCAAGTAACCGGTGTGACCCTCAGCCCCGTTCAAAGGCAATGGGCAACAGCAAGCGCTGCGATCAAAGGTTTGCGGCCTCGCCCACAATTCCGGTGCGAAGATGCCGAGGCGATTCAATTTCCAAAAAACTCCGCCGATGTGGTTTGGAGTATCGAATGCACCGAACACCTATTCAACAAACCTCTTTTCTTTGAAAAAGCGGCTTCTTGGATCAAGCCGGGCGGGCGTTTCGCATTGTTAGCATGGCTATCGGGTGAATTGCCCATGAACGAATCGCACACACAGCAAGCTCTGCGAGTCTGCGAAGGAATGTTTTGCCCGTCACTAGGCAGTCAGTCCGACTATGTTCAATGGTTTGAACAAGCTGGACTTTATGTCACAGCCCACGGATTATGGACGAATCAAGTGAAGAAGACTTGGGAAATCTGCCGCAAACGTGTCGAAAAAACTGGCGTAAGATACCTTGCACGAATATTGGGACGCAATCACGTTTTGTTTCTCGATCATTTTGATGCAATTTTAAATGCCTATGAATCTGGCGCAATGGAGTACGGATATTTCATTGCGGAGAAAAGGACTGATGCACTCTAGTTCCAGTATTGATAGTGGGCCAACAACGTTGCTCGCTGCTGTTGGCTCCTCGGTGCGAAAGACAAGCGTTCCGTCCATCTGGCGATAGGGTGTGGTGCGGGATCCTGTTCGGCGTAGCGGGCGCGCAATGGCCTGGTCGCTCAACGATCTCGCGCGATTCATTATCCCTGCGGTCACCAATCGCCACGCGCGATAGCAAGTCCGGATGGGATGACCGCCAACAGCTGCCTCTGCGTGAGAATGCGAATCGGTTGCCCTTCCTTGTTGCGCTGTTTTACTTGCTCGACAGGAAGCGACATGTCGCATTGCTCCCCAATAGGTGCATCCGCTGTATTAGAGGCATCCTCTGTTCCCATGATGACATAGCTGGTTTGGAGATTCATTTTGGACTGAACCACAGCTCCTAGTTTCGTCAAAAACGCTTCCGAATCTTCGCGGTCAAGCCCCAACAGCGTATGCACCAAAACAACGTATTTGCCAAATAGTGGACGTGCATCTTCGCAACTGGCCAAGATCGCATCAGCTCGCAAACGTGTGCGGCGAATCTGGTCCGACCTGGAGGGAGTGCCGTCGGTACGAAACAGCTTGGGTTGGTAACGAGCCTGCGGTTCAGCCACCGATTCGATGCGAGTTCTGCGAACGGTCCGCGGCTGGCGCACTTGATCCACCCAAATACGCCCTCGGGTCAAACCAAGTTTTTCTTCGAGCGATTCCAAGTCGTGCGCTTTCACATGGCTTGCTGCAGCCATTGCAATCTGTGCACAGGCGCGCGCATCCTCCAGCGCGTTATGATGACGAAATTGGATCGACAATCGCTCAGAAATCGCCGCTAGCCCATAACCAGATTGACCTGGCCAAGTTCGCTTGGCAATCAATCGAGTACACTGCAAGTCAAACTGCGGTACTGCGATATCGTAGATTTGACAAGTCCCTTGAAGCACCGCCGCGTCGAAGCCAACGTTGTGTGCGACGATGACACATCCATCGATCATCGGATGCAACTCATCCCAGACCCGATCCCATTCCGGGCTCGTGAGGCAGTCACGGGCCGTAATACCATGAACACGAACGCATTGCGGTGAAAAAAAAAGTCTTCGCGGTCGAATCAGCCACTCCTTTTCCTCAACGATCCGCCAATCCTCCAATCGCACTAGCCCCAATTGGCAAGCGGAACTAGATCGACTGTTGGCCGTCTCAAAATCAATTACCGCAAGTGGTGTTGCCATCCGTGAAGCATCCTTTGTTACTATTTCCTTGGACTTTCCCAATTCACGTCAACGACCCCCGCTTGATGATTGGCGAATCGAGCCATCACAAACAAGAGGTCGCTCATTCGGTTCAAGAATACCACGATATGCGATGCATCGCTAACGCTTCGGTCGCGGGAAAAACTAACAATCTCCCGTTCCGTCCGTCGGCAAACCGTTCGAGCCAGATGCAAGTGTGCGGCTTGGGTGCTACCTCCTGGCAGAATAAAATTGCGTAACGGTTTTAGGCTCGCCTCCAAATCGTCGATCCAAAGTTCCATCTGATCGACATGTGTTCCACCAGCCCACTTGAGGCCATGCTCCTCAGGATTGGGAGTTGCCAACTCCGCCCCTATCGAGAACAAATGATGTTGAACCGAGCCAAGAATCGTGTCTAGTTTTTCCCCCAACGGCGTAGATCTCGCAATCCCAATAACTGCATTGAGTTCATCAACCGAACCATACGCACAAATTCGGGGGTCGTCTTTCGAAACTCTTGGTCCTCCGAACAAACCCGTTGTACCCGCGTCACCCGTTTTGGTGTATATCTTCATACTCGATCCTACCCGACATGTTGGAGTTCGCAATCTATCCTTGCTGGCATATTAGTTATGGTACCCGAAGTATTTTCAAGCGGCTTTCTCCTTTTTCGAAAACAAAAAAAGCTTCAATTTTTGCTGATGAAGCACCGTGCGCGATGGGACTTGCCTAAAGGGCATTTGGATCCGGGCGAGACCAAACAACAAGCTGCGTTGCGCGAGCTTAAAGAGGAAACCGGACTGACCGAAACCGATCTTTGGTTCGATCCCTGTTTTGTCTTTGAGAACCAATATCGTGTTTCGTACAAGAAGAATGGTGGCAAGAATCAACTGAAGGAACTCACCATTTATTTGGGGATGCTCCTGCTGGACAGGCCGATCTTGATAACGGAGCACGAAGGTTATGAATGGATCGACTGGGTACCACCTCTTCGAATCCAGGCAGAAACGATCGACCCATTGTTGGCTCACGTCGAAAAATACTTTGAGTCGAATCCGAATTGGCCAAACGATCTCTGACTCGAAAGCCCCATCGAACGCAGTCCACACTATGCGTGATTCGTATACCGCCAGTTCGTCCGGGCAACGTTGTGCTAACGGCTTGACGCTGTAGAACGCACTCGCTAACGCGTATTCAGTCTCCGATCAAGTTGCGTGGCCAGCTTGCGCAAGGACACACAGACGAGCGAATAGTCTGCGACAGCACCTCGCTTTGGCCGGACCACCAAATCGATGCAAGGAGGAAGCTCCCCTTTCTGACGCCGGAATGCCTCGCGAATCAACCGCTTCCATCGATTCCGGATCGGTGCATTGCCAACCCGTTTCGATACGCTTAGACCTATGCGGGTCCATGATTGCCTGCCACGCGTTGCATGGACCACCAATACTGCATCGCTGACCACTATTCCATCGCGGAAAACACGATCAAAGTCCAGTTTGCTAACCAAACGGAGCGACTTAGGAAACCGTTCGTCGCACGAAGGTGTCATCGTGACTTAGGTTGCGTGATGGCGAAACATTGCATTAGTCCATGATCTTTGCGTTAGCGATCAGCTTCAGAAACTCAGCGTTGCTTTGAAATCTCGAAAGTTGCTTTGTCAATTGCTCCATTGCCTCAACGGGGTGCATGGAGTTGAGTGTTCGCCGAATCATGGTCACCGAATGATAAGTGTCTGGGTCATGTAGCAGCTCTTCGCGGCGAGTCCCTGATTGGGTGATATCGATTGCTGGCCAGACCCGTCGTTCAGCTAGTTTGCGGTCCAGAACCAGTTCCATGTTTCCAGTCCCCTTGAACTCTTGGAAGATCAACTCGTCCATACGCGATCCGGTATCCACCAAAGCGGTACCTACGATCGTGAGCGAACCACCTTCAGCAAAGCATCTTGCCGTGGCAAAGAGCTTCTTCGGAATGTCCATCGCTTTGATATTCACACCGCCGGACATCGTTGCGCCGCTGTTCCCGACCCACTTATTAAATGCGCGGGCCAATCGCGTGATCGAGTCCATGAGCAAGAATACGTCCTTGCCCATTTCGGCAAGACGTCGGCAACGGTCAACGACCAATTGGCTAAGCCGAACGTGCGAATCCACGTCTTCGTCTAAACTACTCGAAATGACTTCGCCACGTTCGATATTCCGACGCATGTCGGTGACTTCTTCAGGTCTTTCATCGATTAGCAGTACAATCAGTTCCACCTCGGGGTAGTTCAGTGCTATGCCTTTGGAAATCGACTGAAGCATGATAGTCTTGCCAGAGCGTGGCGGCGAGACAATCAATGCCCGCTGTCCACGTCCGAGAGGTGCCAACAAGTCAATAACACGATTCGTAATCGGCTGGGCACCAATCTCCAATTTCAACCAGCGTTCCGGATTGATCGCGGTCAACGTGTCGAATACCTTGACGTTCACGTAGTCTTCGGGCTTCATCCCTTCGACGTCGAGAATCTCCTTGACCCTGGGCCCTTGTGAACGACGCGTCTGTTGCATGATAGCGCGAATCTTCAGTCCCTGACGCAGTCGAAACTTTTCGATCATCGTACCGGGCACGAACGGATCGGTCCGTTCGCGTGAGTAATTCGTGGTGGGAGACCTTAGGAATCCATATCCATTGGGATGCATCTCTAGTAGGCCATAGAACTCTTGCCCCGGTTCTTCCGGTGGCGCTTCACCCTCTTCGGTCACGATGGGTTCGCCATCTTCATTGAGAGCATTCTCGCCCGGCTCATCTTCAGGCTTTGCGAACGCTTGTTGGTAATTTGGACCGTAACGACGGCGGGGCTTTTTCAGACGTGGTCGTGGAGGAGACCCTCCAGGACTCGGGGAGCTACCTTGGTTATCACCTTGGAAATGAGAACGAAATCGCTTCTTCTTGGGCATAAATGCAATATCCAAACAGGAAACAGTGCGTTACCGCTTCGCGACACCAAATCCAATTGGTGACGAACGATGCGAGGCGAAAACAGAGGACTAGAAGGGGCAAAAACAAAACATAAATCGGTAGGAGAAAATCGGTGCGAGCATCAACTGCTCGTCCAATCAATCCAGTCCGAAACAACCGATCTTTTCACTCGTGGCGACAAAACGCAATTCAGGCGGACTTAAGCCCGAGTGAAGATCGCAAAACTGCAAGTTGGTCTTTTGCTAGCAGAAAACTGCTATGACATCCGCTGAATGAAGTACCGGTAATCATACCGATCGTTCAAAAAGGCAATCGGGAGGAAGGGAGCACGAACATGTGCAACCAAAAACTTTCCGTGGACGTCACTTGGCGACAGCGATAGGTTTGCGTAACACATCACGCGGAGCGGTTAGTGGATGAACCGGAAAAATCGCTCGCTGAACTCATCGCTTTGATTAGAAGTGTGGCATCAAAATCTCAAGGTGTCAAGCGCGAAATCGCTATATCTCGGACAATCAGGTTTTTTTCATGTTTTTGTTCACTTGGCCTTAATTGGTCCAGTCGCTTCAACCGATGCGATTGATACGACAGGTCGTTCGGCATTTTCAACCGAACGCGGCTGCGCTGATGAGGAATTCAGATGTTCAAACATGTTGAAGTTGCCGGTTTTTTCGTTCGTGCTTTTGCAGTAATGATATTGTTGATAACCATTGCAGTGGCGACACCAGTAAAAAGTGCGCCTATCGAACGCGAAATTGCTTGGACTGAAGATTACGAATCGGCCATCCAGCGCGCTGCGTCCACCAACAGCGTCATATTGCTGCACTTTTACGGCGATTACTGCCCACCCTGTAAATTGCTGGACAAGAAGACCTTTCATGATCCCGCTTTGGTGTCCAGCATGAATGAGCATTTGGTTACGATCAAAGTGAATGCCGATCGACGGCGAGATCTAGCTCAGAAGTTTCAAGTTACCCGCTGGCCAACCGACGTCTACTTGTTTCCTAATGGCGACGAAATTTATCGAGGCGTTAGCAATGCGGATCCGGCCGTCTATTGCAAAACGATCGAACGGGTCGCTTTGAGGCACCGCGACTGGACCGTCGAACGCAATTCGATCGCGAAAGCCAAAGAAAAACGTCAAGATCGCGCGCTGGCCGCGCATACACCCCAAATCCAACAAATGCCACAGGTCCATTCCGGCAGTGCGGGGAGACCGGTACGAACACAGGACGCATCTTGGGGCAAGAGTGAAGGTCAAACTCAATCCGCTCAACCGGCCGGGCACCTTTTGGTTCATACCAATTCCCGGGTTATTGAAAACCCTTTTATGGCAGACCCACCTGTAATGGTTCCGACTAGGACTCAACCTCATGCGGCCCCGATTGTAAATGCAACGCGAACCGCGCCGCCAACATCGACCGTTGAGGCAACACCTAAAACCATCATCGCAACACATGTTCCCGGTCAACATACAAACGCTCCACCCGAAATGAGCCCCCAACAGTCGCATGCAACCGTAGGTACGGCGAGTCAAGTTGCCACTTCCCAACCCATCGAGCAGCAACACATCTATGCCGAGACCATTGGATTAGGGGGCTTTTGTCCAGTCACACTCATCGAATCGCTAAGCCAACCCAACGCGAAAGGTTGGGTTGAAGGGAAAAAATCCTGCGCTGTTCGACATCGAGGCAGGGTCTACTATTGCGCCAGCGAAAACGCCAGGCAAACCTTGCTTAGCGATCCGGATCGCTACACACCTTGCTTGAGCGGTTTCGATATCGTTCAGTTTTGCAAAGATGGTGTGCTTCGAGATGGCAAGTGCGAATTTGGATGCATCCAGGAAGGCAAGAATCGCATCTTTCTTTTCGACAACAAAGCAAACTACGACACTTTCGCTCAGAACAGTGCCCACTATTCGAACTTGCTCGATTCATCCGAACCTGAGCGTATTGCAAACGAATCAAACGGAACTCAAATTCGATAGCTTGACATGAACCCTAGCAAACAAAACAATCGTTCAAAATCTATGAATGCGAAAATGATTGCAGCAATTCGTCTGCGGCGTCGATCGTATTTTGCCGTGTTCGCTGGCCTCGCATTGTCAACAGCTCCATGGTCCGATCTTCTCGCTCAAAATGGAAGTACCCAAGTCGTCAATGATGATGGCATCGTTCATTGGCCGCGATTGGATTTCGTGATTCCTTTCAACGTGGATACGACGGGCCAAACTCCACGCGAAATACAGTTAGAGTATTCCGAAGACGCAGGACGCTCCTGGGCTCTTTACTCCAGTGGCGATGTTCGTACGAAGCAGTTTCATTTCAAGGCAAAGGCAGATGGTGAGTATCGTTTCCGACTTAAAACACTGGATAACCAAGGGCGAACTTTCGACAACCCCGGTGAGCCTCTAAGAGTCTTTGTCGACACGACCAAACCCGAAGCCAAACTGCTTGTCGATATCGATCCAAAGGGCGTTATGCAAGCGGAATTCGAAATTGTCGATTCTGCAATTGATGTATCTACCATCCAACTCACCTACCAAACCGAGGGCCTTTCGCAGTGGCGGGAAATTTCGGTCGAATTGCGTCCAAGTGAAAATCCTTCCGCATTAATTGGTGCGGGCTCATGGAGTATTCCCAGCGGAACAAGACAACTCGTCGTGCGATTGACAGCGAAAGATAAGGCCGGTAATCCGATCGAAGTCACGCGTTTACCGCAGCTGCCAAGATCCGCTGCCGTCCAAGGAAACCTGCAGCTCGCAAGTGGTAAACCTCGCGATCTAAGCGCCACTTCATCGCGATCTAATAGCCAACCCACTCATAGCCAACCCATTGGAAGCGGCGTCGTGGATTCTTTTCCGGACGCTTTACCCAAAGTGGAAGTCCTCGGACGACCTAAAGCGAAAGTCATGACGGACGCCGGCATCGCGAATCAGCTGGCCGAGCAACAACAGAAAATTGAACAGCTCTCTCTGCAAAGCAACAGAATGGCTCAGCAACGATCGCAAGCCGTCGCAGCAGCGCCCGCATTGCAAAACCCAAGCGACAGAGTGTCTCTCAGCGACAGAGTGTCGGTCGTCGATCAACGCAATGTCAGCCCATTCCCAAACCACGGTGGCAATACCAACAGACTCCCCGTTCGTGAATTGTCGGATGAGGAGTTGGAACAACTACAATCTCAATCGCCAGTCAGTTTGGTCGCCAAACGTTCGGATCCAATTGCGGTTGGCAAAGGAGATAGCGAACGACAAGGAGTCGCGAACAACTCGCTCCAAATCGAACCCAAAGTGACCCGAATTCCAAACCATAACTCGCCTCAAAAGGACATCAAACCACTTTACGGCAACAGCAAGGCCTTTAGTCTTGACTACACTATCGACAACGAACCCGACTCACCCGTTTCATCCGTTGAACTGTGGGGGACCGCCGATGAAGGACAATCATGGCATATGTGGGGCCAAGACCCTGATCGTGAAAGCCCCTTCGACATTGAAGTAGAAACGGAAGGACTCTTTGGGTTCCGAATGGTCATCGTAGGGGCGAACGGATTAGCATCGAATCGGCCTCGCAATGGCGATAACGCGGACACCTGGATCCATGTGGATGTTCAAGAACCCCAAGCCAGGATCATCAGCGCGCTGTATGGCAAAGGAAAGGAATCGGGTTCCATGATCGTCGAGTACCAAGCGTCTGATGACCATTTCCCGGAACGCCCCATCACTCTTTCGTATTCACCAGCACCCACCGGTCCTTGGACGCAAATTGCCACCGGCGTTAGGAACAACGGTCGCTTCGTATGGCCTGCGGACCCAAGCCTGCCATCCTCGATTTTCTTAAGGGTCGAGGCGCACGACGCGGCAGGGAATGTGACAGTAAGCCAATTGGACCACCCCGTCGATGTCGAAGGTCTAGCCCCGCGCGGTCGCATTCAGGGATTCCGACCTATCAAATAACGTGACTTTCCATTTTGTTTTGCGGCGTTTTTCCTTGAAAGACCTTACCTCTGGGCATGTCGGGCTCTTTGACACCGGGGGGGTGAACTGATACGTGCAATCGTCGATAGCACTTCTCCGTCGCGTCGGTCGAGTGTTTCGAACGGGTGGGTTCCGAAACCGCACTTTCTAGGCGTTACAAAAATCGTGCGCAGTCGTTTGACATTGAGCAAATGGGCTGCGATGATCCAGTGTCCTCCCTTTCCCACCTCCATCAGAAAACAGCATCGATGTTAGTCGTCGAAGGCATCTCGGGCAAAAGCCTCTGCGACGGATTGATGCGTCGCAGTTTTCTCAAAATAGGATCGCTTGGCCTTGGTGGTCTCTCAATGCCGCAGCTCTTACGAGCTGAGTCGGAACTCCAAATTGGCAGCTCGAACAGGTCGGTGATTATGGTGTATTTGCCCGGTGGCCCACCGCATCAAGATTTGTACGACCTCAAGATGGATGCACCCGTTGAGATCCGCGGCGAATTCAGACCCGTCTCAACCAACGTTGATGGGATCCAAATTTGCGAGCATCTTCCGCAACTGGCGAAAATTGCGGACAAGTTTGCGATCATTCGATCGATGGTTGGAGCGAAAGATAGGCACGAGTCTTTTCAATGCATGACCGGCCGTCTAAATGAACGCCATCCACCCGGCGGATGGCCGGAGTTTGGTGCTGTTGTGTCCAAGCTACAAGGGGCAAAGGACCCTACACTTGCACCCTATGTCAATTTGTCCCCCAAGATGCAACATACACCCTATAACTTCGGCAAGCCCAGTTTCCTCGGTCACGCCTACACCCCTTTTAGCCCTTCAGGCGATATCAAGGATGACATGGTGCTTGGGAGCATTACTCCGGAACGACTCTCGGATCGCAGATCGCTCCTCGCCAGCATTGATCGGTTCCGTCGAGAAGTCGATGGCAACGGAGCAATGTCAGGTTTCGATTCCTTTCAGCAACGTGCCTTTGACATATTGACCTCGAGTCGAATGCTAGAGGCACTGGATCTTGCCGCCGAAGATCCAAAGCTGCGAGAACGCTACGGTACTGGAACTGAAAAAGTACAAGGGGACGCGGCCCCTCGCCTCAATGAACAGTTCTTGCTTGCGCGCCGACTCGTCCAGGCTGGCGTGAGAGTGGTCACACTCAGTTATTCGTTTTGGGACTGGCATGGTAACAACTTCAAAAATGCCAAACAGAATTTCCCCGACTTTGACCAAGCGCTCAGCGCACTGATCGAAGACCTCGACCAACGGGGAATGCTCGAAAGCACAACCGTTATCGCTTGGGGTGAATTCGGACGCACCCCCAAGATAAACAAAGACGGTGGTCGGGACCATTGGCCAAATGTCTCATGTGCATTGCTGGCAGGTGGAGGAATGAAAACCGGACAAGTCATCGGTGCTACAGATCGACTGGGGGGCGAAGCAGTTTTGCGCCCTGTCACTTTCCAAGAGGTTATATCCACGCTCTATCACAATCTCGGTATTAGTGCGTCAACGACAACGGTCTCGGACCTAACAGGCCGACCACACTACCTCGTTGACGATGGCTTCCTTCCTATCAAAGAACTCGTATAGCCTCTTTGCAGGTTCCGACGGCAAACCTACCGTTAGGATGGGACATCGTTTACGCTAGTCAACTTAAGAATGCGGAAGGCTCTTCCTTTTGGATATTATGAAATCTAGCAATTTATTTGTGTTCTCGTTTCTTCTTTTCGTTCCGTGTGCATTTGCGAGAGCTGACCAAGCTCCCGACCAACTGACCATCGCCACATGGAATCTCGAATGGTTCTTCGATGACTACAAAGGAAACAATCGCAGCGACGTTGCCAAAGAACAGTCTGCTCCGAGCGCGGAGGAATGGCAATGGAAACTTTATACTGTCGCCGCCGCGATCGCCAAGTTTCAGCCAACCATATTGGCAGTGCAAGAGATCGAAGATCGATCTGTCATGACCGCGCTAACCAAGGCCCTTAAGGACAAACATAACTTGACCTATCGAGTAGCGTTTATTGAAGGGTTCGATTCTGCAACCGAACAAGATGTGGCTATCCTTTATCAATCAGGCTTGGTCGAGTATTCACGTCGCGAACAAACGCAAGAGATGTTCGCCTCAAAAGAGTATTACAACCTTTCAAAACATCTCTTTGCGAAATTTGAATGGCAAGCCAACGGCAAGACGGAGTCGCTAACAGCACTCGTGCTCCACTTGCGAGCCACTGCGGATGCGGCTGATTTGCGGAGACAACAAGCCAAACTCGCACATGCATGGATGCGTTCAGGCATACTTGCAGGAGAAAATCGAATTATCCTGGGGGACTTCAACGTTGAAGAGGCGGCAGGAAAAGTAAGTGCTCAAGGGGATGGAATGTATGAACTGCTTGGGTTGCGATCCGAGACGCCAGACGATGACCTCGTGGACCTTCTTGAGTTCGCACCCGAAAACAAACGCCAAACTCATTTGATTCTCCAGAAGCAGTTCGATCGAATTTTGGCTTCAAAATCGTTTCTGCCGTCAACAGCTGGCCCTGGCATCAAATTCAAATCCATGGAGGTACTCAGCCAACACAATATTCGAGGTGCCTCTACCGACTTAGATCACTGGGAGTCACGTTACACCAAGGACAGGGCCGAACGCGATATCAGCGATCATCATCCGGTCATGGCGACCTTTGAATTCCGGAATTAGACGTATGAGCCACCCTCGAACCAACGAACAAACTCGAGCCACCTGGCAACTCCCGGCTGGCGTTTCTCGCGGAACTTGGGATTATGTCACGCAGCCGTCTATCGCAACCGAATACGATCGATTTCATGCTGGCCATCCGCTGCTGGAAATGGATAAAAGACTTATCGCGAAACACCTTGGCTCATCGCCGACTCGCGCAGACGGCTCACCCCGAATTGCGATCGATTTCGGTTGCGGAACCGGTCGTAATTTGGTTCCTTTGGCCGAACAGGGTTGGAGAGTTGTCGGCGTGGACTTAAGTCTCGATATGCTAGGCGAGTTCCGAGCGAAGGCGAGTCGCATTGCCAATGCGGAGCCCACAGCGATTCGAGCCAATATGGCCCACATGGAGTGTTTGGCGGACGGCTTCGCGGATGCTGTTCTATGCATGTACAGCTCAATAGGCATGGTCCAAGGCCGGGGGAATCGGCGGTCGTTTATGAAGCATGCAAGCCGAATCCTGAATGCGGATGGGGTGTTTTTGGTTCACGTCCATAATCGCGGTTCATGGCTTAGAGATCCCGGAGGCGTGAGCCGAACCCTATCGGACTGGGTTCGAGCGCGACGCGATGCAACGTGGGAGTTGGGGGATAGCGTCTATGCTTATCGTGGCTTGCCCACCATGTTTTTGCATATTTACTCGGAACGAGAGTTACGAAAAGACTTGAACGCAAGCGGGTTTGTAATCACACGCTTGTATAGACTGAATAGGCAATCGAGCGACCTGCTCAAAGGAGCTTGGTTTCCGCATTTGCGAAGCGGCGGATTTCTCGCGGTTTGCGGGCCACGCAAGAGATGGCCGAGCGTAAAATCGGACCTGCCTAAAGATTGACTCAGCGTTAGAATGCAGGCAATGAAATCCGGCCGTCGGAACATGCTCGATGTCGCAGTTGTTAGGCAAAGAACTATAATATGTCGCGCGCAGTTTTGAACATTTCGCAACTGGTTGAGTCTCTTCAATGGCGATATGCGGTCAAACGTTTTGATGCGTCAAAACGCATTGACGCACCGACTTGGAGCGCGATTGAAAGTAGCTTAGTATTGACCCCGAGCAGTTTTGGTTTACAACCCTGGAAGTTCGTAGTGGTCAGTTCAGCTGAGAACAAAGCCAAATTACCCGCCATTTCTTGGAATCAAACACAACCCGCTGAATGTTCGCACATGGTCGTCTTTGCCGCGCGTAAAACCATTGACGAGGCGTATGTGGACGCGTTTTTGGCCCAGACTGCGGACAAACGCAATGTCCCTCTCGGGTCCCTTGCCGGATATCGCAGTGTGATGCTTGGGTTTTTGGAAAATACGAAAGGCCATCATCTAGCCTGGAGCAGCAATCAAGCCTACATTGCATTGGGTCAATTGATTGCAAGCGCCGCCGTACTGGGCGTTGATGCATGCCCCATGGAAGGGATTCTCGCATCCGAATACGACAAACTCATTGGACTGGACGGGGGTAATTACACTACCATCGTAGGTTGCGCTCTTGGATATCGCCATCCGGATGACCGTTACGCAGCCTTAGCGAAGGTGCGGTTCGATTCGACCGATTTGGTTACTCATCTTTAATGAAGGATGCACTCATGTCGGAAGGCAAAGATGTCCTCAAGGAAACAGACGAATCGAAAACGTTAGCCGCAGAAACCGTCGACCCAAATTCCACCGCATTGATGCTTGAAATCGACGCTTGGTTAAGCCATATTTGGATGGTGCGAGCATTCTTAAAGCACTCCGATGAAGCTGCGGATGACGAAGAACTTGCCGAAGTTCATAGGGGCCTGTATGACTTCATGTTGGCGCTCGGGCCCTCTTTAGATGCCAATGACTCCAATCGTTACTTGCGAATTGCCCGCAAGAAACGTAGTAAACTTCGTGCAGCTGCCGAGTCGTTTCGGGCGTTGCAACCGGAAATCTCTGGCCATATGAATTTTCGAATGGCAGCCAAATCACTCACTCTCGCGGTCGCCAAAGTGGAATCGCTTTTAGAAGAACGGGAATGAGGTCTCATGAGTGTGGCTATTTGGCGAAGAACTCGCAAAAGAGAAATCGCAAGTGTAGTGCTAGCATGGGCAGCGATGCATTTGCGGGTAGATTTCCCGTAAAGAGCGTCAACGGGGTGCTTGCGGCCAGTGACTTGGGGCGATAGATTGAAGTTTTCCGCTGTGCCTCTCCCATCACCACGATTCCACACCACGGACGGGGAAACCAGTGATTCCAAACCCGCCAATTAACTTACACGCATGGAGCATTGTATGGCGACGAATCCAAAGCAGACTATTGCGTTAATTGATCTTGCAGTAACAAGTGGTAACGAGCACAGAACCAATCGAGTCGAATCTGCGTTGCGACGACTCGATGGATTGACATTGCTTGAATGGTGCATTCGGCGATTAAGCGAATCGACATTGATCGATACGATCGTTGTGACGGGACCGCCTGACTATCGCGAATTGATTAGCCAAACGGGGCTATGCAACGCGAGGTGGATGCCTAGCGCGCTGAGTACGCCGGCACAACGAGCCAAGGAATTGTCAGCGCGATTGAGCGCAAATTGGGTTGTCTTTTCGAGCCCGCTTTGCCCTTTTACAGATCCCATGCTTCTCGATCGATTAGTATCTCGTGGATGGGCCAATCCAACGACCGATTTTGTGGGTTTTGTCTCACCAAACCGCCCTTCGTTTTCCTTGCAATCTTTAGGTTTGGTTGGCGAAATGTGTTCGTCGGGCGCACTCGACAAGCTCGAACGCGAGGGACTTTTGGACGATGAATCGGACGTTCCGGAGATCATACGACGAAACCCAGAGCTTTTTCTAGTCAAACTTATTCCCCTCCCAGAGGGATTGAACCATAGTTCCCTTCGTTTTCTAATGGAATCCGAAGCGGATTGGGATCGGGCCCATAGTTTTTTAGAGGCGGCAGGCGATGATTTATCATGGCAACGACTCGCCCAACTGGCGGAAAGAAATTTCTCTGTTCGGTAGGCGTTTTTGATTCACTGACGCGATTTCCGAACAAGTGCTAGATGGCATCCACTCTTTTGCTCGTACCCACTCAATTCGAGTGGGATTGCTTCTCAAAGAAATTTCTTGACCGAATCAAACAGGCCAACATTGCGATCGAGCGTTGCGGATTTGGACCCGTGGTATCGGCCATCCGAACGACGCAGTGGATTGCTCATTACTCTCCCGATCAAGTCATACTCGCTGGAATCGCCGGCGCATTGAATCCTCGATTGCAGGTAGGTTCAGCGGTCGAATTCAACGAAGTTGTCTGCTATGGAATCGGTACCGGATCAGGCGATAGATTTTTATCCGCCAGCGAGATGGGTTGGAAACAATGGCCTGATGCACCCGAAATTTCGGACGTTATACCATTGGACTCAAGTTCCGATTGCGAGGCAAAATCTTTGGCATTGTTGACGTGCTGTGCCGCTTCAGCCACCCCGCAAGATGTCCAGATGCGAGTCAACAAATACGCAAATGCAATCGCTGAGGACATGGAAGGGTTTTCCGTTGCGGCTGCTTGCCGGTTTGCGGGAGTTCAACTAAGAATTGTTCGCGGAATATCCAATCTCGCGGGCGAAAGAGACAAAACGAAATGGCGAGTGCACGAAGCGATGGCCGCCGTGGAAAAGTGGATCCTCGAGGAGTTGAACTAGTGAGCCGACCTATTCGACTGGCGATTTCGACATGCCCCAATGATACGTTTGCTTTCCATGCGATAATGAAACGCAAAGTGGATTGGCGTGGTCTTGAGTTTCAAATCGAACTGCTCGATATCCAACAATTGAACGTACGAACATTTGCAAATGACTTCGACGTGGCGAAAATTAGCTTTCATGCCGCGCTTTCTCTCACCGATCAAATGTTGGTTTTGCCGAGCGGTTCGGCCCTAGGGTTTGGCGTGGGACCGTTATTACTATCCGCCGAAGAAGCCGATAGCCCCAGTCTCGCAACGCAATTGACCTTGTGTCCAGGCCAACACACGACTGCAACCCTTTTGTTTAAGTTGTTTTACTCGCATACATCTCGCTTAGAACAAGTTGTCTTTTCAGAGATCATGCCGCGACTCAAGAAACGGCAAGCGGATTTTGGTGTCTGCATTCATGAAGGGAGATTCACATGGCAAAGCGAAGGATTGTACTGCGTCGAGGACCTAGGCACTCGTTGGGAAACGGAGACACATTGCCCGTTGCCTCTGGGCGGGATCGTCGGAGCGAGGTCGCTTGGACCATCGACTCTGTGGACAGTTCAAACTGTCATTCAGGACTCACTGAAGTACGCGATGGCCAATCGCGACGAGACAGTACCAACCATGCGCCATTACGCTCAAGAGGTTGATGATGCGGTACTAATGCAGCACGTAGACTTATACGTCAACGATTGGACGGTCGATTTGGGGCCGGTTGGTCAAGCTGCTTTGGACGAGTTGTCTACACGAGCACAGCAAATCGGCCTCATTCCAAAGGGGGCAAAGAAGTTGGAAGTAGTTACCTTAGGTCACTCTTGCCGATAGTGACCTAGTAAAGCTCAAGCATCGCATCGAAACTCGGCTCGCGCGCCGTCTTGACTCCGGCGCATCCGAGTTCATGCAATCGCGTTGTAATCGCAGGCGTCAAGCTAATCCATTGTTGACTTCGGCTGCATTGGCCAAGCAAAGTAACAGTATGGTTGGCAATGTTTTTGCTAGTGACTACGATGGCATGAATTTCGCCTGCGCGACAGCGATCGATCAATTGGTCAGGCAAAAAACTCACTTGAACTTGCCGATAAATGTCCACGGCATCTACCAATGCCCCCGCTGTTGCCAATCGATCCATCGCTTCCGTTTCGCCATCCGGGTTTCGAACAAATAAAAATCGCTTGCCAACACAGTGGTGCATTAAGAGATCCGCTAAGGAGTTGGCACCAGGGACTTGAGGTACCATATCGCAATGCATCGATCGCCTTGCAATCGCAGCCGCTGTTCCAGCACCGACCGCCGCTAGCTTCGTCCGATAGAGGCTTCGGCCATCTTTACCGAGTTCACGGAGTCTTGCGAAGAAACCATCGACCCCGACAGTACTGCTAAATACAATCCAATCGTATTCCTGAATTTTCTGAATGATTGCATCAGCGCTCTGCCAATCGACAGGGGATTCAATGGCAATCACCGGATATTCGATGGTACTCGCACCCAACTCGGCAAATTTCTTGCCGAGAGCGTGTCCGCTATGTTTAGGACTTGTGATCCAAACGCGTTTGCCAAACCAGGGCCTAGCCGAAAACCAATCGAATGTCTTCGCCATTCGAATGACTTCGCCAACAATGCTAATGATCGGGGGCTTCAGACCAGGCATCGCGTCAATGGTAGCCGCTACGGTTCCCAGCGAACAACTCGTCACCTGCTGGTCTGGCCAAGTGCAGCGGCGAATGATGGCAACAGGCGTTGAGGAAGGTTTGCCTGCTTCGATCAGTTTGCTACTCCAATGTGCAGCGGTGGTGACGCCCATATACAGCACGAGTGTACCCGGGAATCTCGCGAGCGCATTCCAATCGGCCGATTCTTCAGCATCTTCACTTCCATCGGCTGCTTGCAATCGTGCTGTGACCAAAGCGACAGCCGATGACCAGTCGCGATGCGTAATGGGGATCCCAGTGAAAGCGCTAGCGGCAAGCGCGGCCGTAATCCCGGGGACTATCTCAAAGGCAATCCCCTCCTGGACTAGCCGATCGACCTCCTCAGCCGTTCGAGCGAAAATTGCTGTGTCCCCCCCTTTCAGCCTTGCAACAGTCTTGCCCATTTTGGCAAGCCGAACGACTTCGTCGTCGATTTGCGATTGGCTCCAACTCCCGCCATTGCCATTTTTTCCGACGCAGATTTTGACGGAATGGTGCGGAGCATAGTTGAGCAGGTCTTCGTTGACTAATCCATCATACAGAATTGCATCGGCGCGGCCGATCAATTCCGCACCGCGAACGGTAATCAGGCCTATATCACCCGGTCCTGCTCCAATGAGATAAACCATGGCAGGTCTCTTTTGTTGCATACTAAACCCCGCTCGGGTTCAGAGCTGCTTTAGACAAGACAACCAAATTCCTACGCTTGCCAGTCCAGAATTTGACTTCTGGCAAAGAGAAAGAGATGTTTCGCAGTACATCGTCGGGAATCGCATTCGTCGCCAAAACATCCGAAAGATTAGCAAGCTCCTCCAGACCCGACCAAAACTCAAGATCCACTTTCGAATCCTGCACATCCAACACCGTAAGGTTTGGAAAGAGTACCAAGACATCGAGAAAACACTCAGCGATTATGACATCTCTCGCAATAATGATTCGTAGCAAGTTGCGTCGATCCTTGGATATATCCTTGTGCGGATTACGAACAAACTTGTCGATATTGAATTGATCCAGAATGGCGTACGCCTCAACGCTGCAGGGTGAAACGAGGAGGCAATCGTCCTTTTCGACAACGCGCAAGGAGATGGGTTGATTCTTTTTTGCGGCCGTAATCGCAACGATCAAGAACACGTAGGCCGCTAGCATGACAATCAACGCGAGTTGATGAATTTGCTCTGCATAGTTGCGACCTCCCGTAACAAAAACAACACCTGAGGCAGACATTGCGAGAATCGTCGTCACCGCTGCACAAAAAACAGCGACTTTGGTTAGTGTGATGGTCGATCGTCTTCGTTTTACCATGCAAATATTACGCTTCGGCAAGTTTACGAAGAACCGTTGGCAAAATACCGCCGTTGCGGTAATAATCGATTTCCACCGGTGTATCAATTCGAACCAGCGTCACAAATGCCTGCTTAGTCCCATCTCGTTTCGTTGCGATGACTTCGACTTGGCTACGCGGCTGGAGGTGGTCATTGAGCGATGGGACATCGATCGACTCCTCGCCGGTGAGACCGAGGCTTTGAGCGGATTGCCCCTCAAGGAACTGCAGCGGTAGAACTCCCATTCCGACCAAATTGCTTCGATGGATGCGCTCATACGAAACCGCTATAACGGCCCGAATGCCGAGCAACAACGTCCCTTTGGCAGCCCAATCTCGCGATGAACCAGTCCCATACTCGGATCCGGCAAGTATTACCAGGGGCGTCTTGCTCGCTTGATATTTCATCGACGCATCATAAATGCTCATCTGCTCACCGGTTGGCAAGTACTTTGTCACACCACCTTCGATCCCAGGCGTCATCGCATTGCGAATGCGAATGTTGGCAAAAGTGCCTCGAACCATCACACGGTCGTTTCCACGACGAGCTCCGTAGCTATTAAAGTCTCTAGCATGTACTCCCTGGTCGACCAAGAATCGTCCCGCAGGTCCATCTTTGGCGATCGAACCTGCTGGCGAAATATGATCGGTTGTCACCGAATCGCCGAGCACCGCGAGGACACTTGCGGATTGAATCGGAGCGATACACCCTTCGTTTTTGGTGATCCCTTCCAGAAAGGGCGGTCGCTGGATGTAAGTGCTTTTTTCATCCCATTTGTAGAGTTCACCTGGCGTGATTGGAATAGCATTCCAAGTTTCGTTGGAAGTGAAAGCAGTGGAGTATAACTTGGTGAACATCTCGGGTTGAACGCTTTGTTCAATCGTTCTTTCGATTTCCTCTTGGGTCGGCCAAATCTCTCTAAAAAAGACAGGCTTACCTGTTTGATCGTGTCCAATTGGCTCCGTCTCGAAGTCGATTTCCATAGTCCCAGCAATAGCATACGCAACGACCAGGGCTGGACTGGCAAGGTAATTGGCTCGCGTATGAGGATTGACTCGGCCCTCAAAGTTTCGATTGCCGCTAAGAACGGCGGCTGCGACTAAATTCCCTTCGTTGATTGCATTGGAGACCGATTCGGGGAGTGGACCACTGTTGCCAATGCAAGTGGTGCAGCCATAGCCTACGACATGGAATCCCAGAGTTTGAAGCGGCTTAAGAACTCCTGCTTTTTCGAGGTAGTCAGTGACCACGCGAGAGCCAGGTGCCAAGCTGGTTTTTACAAACGACTTGACGGTCAGCCCTCGAGCGACCGCTTTCTGGGCAAGCAATCCAGCACCAAGCATTACCGATGGGTTGCTCGTATTGGTGCAGGATGTGATCGCTGCGATTACAACCGACCCATGTCCGATATCAGAACTGTGACCATTGTCCTTAACCTTTGCAGTCGAGCTCAACTGTGCGGGCGACAGTCCAAACCCGCGCTCTGCAATTGGTGCCGTCAGGGCTTTCGCAAAAGATGTTTTTAACGATCTAAGCGGCACACGATCTTGAGGTCGCTTTGGTCCAGCCAGGGACGGTTCGACACTACTCAAGTCTAACATGAGAACTTTGGTATAGTTTAATTCTGGGCTTCCATCCACTCGGAACAAGCCCTGTTCCTTACAATAACGTTCTACAAGTTCGATCTCGTCAGCGGTTCTGCCAGTTCGACGCATGTAGACAAGGGTCTCGTTGTCAACAGGAAAGAATCCCATCGTGGCGCCGTACTCCGGAGCCATGTTTGCAATCGTCGCTCTATCAGCCAGCGACATTCGTGAAACTCCTTCGCCAAAAAACTCAACAAACTTGTTGACAACCCCTTCCTTGCGCAAGATTTCAGTTACCCGCAAGACGAGATCCGTCGCCGTGGCACCCGGTGCCAGTTTGCCGACCAATTTCATGCCGACAACTTCAGGCATTAACATGTACAGAGGTTGGCCTAACATCGTCGCTTCTGCTTCGATTCCACCGACGCCCCAACCCAAGACACCCAGTCCATTGATCATCGTTGTGTGCGAGTCCGTGCCGACCAGAGTATCAGGATAGGCCACCGCACCCGCGTGATCTTTTCCCGTAAAAACGACTTTAGCCAGGAACTCCAAATTAACTTGGTGGACAATGCCGGTATTGGGGGGAACGACTCGGAAGTTATTAAAGGCTTGTTGGCCCCATCTCAGGAATTCGTATCGCTCCTTGTTCCGTTCAAACTCGACTTCAACGTTCCTGACGAGAGAGTCAGCAGCTCCAAAGTAGTCCACCTGAACCGAGTGATCGATGACCAAATCGACAGGTATGAGCGGGTTGATCTTGTTTGGGTCGCCACCTAACGACTTCATGCCGTCGCGCATCGCTGCCAAATCAACTACGGCTGGCACGCCGGTGAAGTCTTGCAAAACGACCCGAGCGGCTTTGAAAGGGACCTCAAGTTCCTCTGGCTTGGCAGCATTCCAATTGGCCAAATTGACAACATCCGACTCGGAAACCTGATAGCCATCACAGTTTCTGAGGACTGCTTCCAACAGCACACGGATCGAGAAAGGGAGCTTCGAGATTAGAGCGACACCGTCCTGTTCCAGTTTGCTGAGTCGATAGATTCCCAGCTTGCCTTGTGGGGCAACAAAGGTATCGCGGGAGCCGAAAGGGTCGGTCAGTCTCTTTGAGGTTTTCATAGCTGCGAAGAATAGAAGGTATTGGTAGGCAATAGTGCCACTGCTTGCTCACAAACAGTGCGGTCTCCACTGTTTGCAAGCAAACAGTGGCACTATAGATGCGGACAAAGTATATTTCCGGACACCCAAGGGGCCGTCTATTGTAGCCTGACCAGTCAAAAGAAAAACGGCCCGTGCAAGTTACCTCGCACGGGCCGCTTTAGATTTTTCTAGTTAATGACCTATTTCTCCTTTGGCCAGGGCCATTGGCTCAGTAGGTCAATACCAATTACTTGCAACCACATCCGGACGATGCTACAGGAGCTGCACATCCGCAACCGGATGACGCTGCTGGAGCTGCACATCCGCCGCCGCAAGCGCTACCGCTGATAACGCCACCGCCGAAACCGGACGACATTGGAACAGTAACCGTTTGTGGAACCATCTTGCAGACGGTTACAGCAACTTCTTCGGTAACTGTGTAAGGAACGCAGACGTTGTATGTGTCTGTCTTCTCTTCGTTAACAGTGTCGTAGACGGTTACGTTGTAGGTGTTGGTGCGTTGTTCTGGAACCATGACGGTTGTGACTACGTCCTTGGTAATGCTTTCTGGAACCATAGTAACAACGGTCTTCATCCGTGTGCGGGTTTCTGGAGTGCAGACAACCTTGCTCACAGTGCGGGTCATTTGCTTCTGAACAACACTTGGAACCTTTACCGTTCTTGTTCGTTCTTCGGTGTTGTAAACAGTTCGGCTTACAGGACGAGTTCGTGTTTCCATTTCGGTGACTGTACGATTGACAGTACGTTGACGGGTTTCGGTGTTCATCACAGTTCGGTTGACTGTTCGCTGACGTGTTTCGGTTTGCATTTGGCACTGCTTGACAGTCTTTTGACGTGCTTCAGTAGTGTAGGAAACCTTGTTGACCGTGCGATACTTGGTCTCTGTATTCATACTGCACTTCTTGACCGTTCGGTACTTGGTCTCCGTTGTGTAGCTAACTCGCTTGACAGTGCTCTGACGAACTTCGTCACGGGTAAGAGTGACATTGTAGGTGTAGGGCTCGTCAACCATTTGGCTTTGCATAGTCGTTACTGGTACTTCTTCCGTAACAACGTTTGGAACCCAAACCTTCTTGCAAACAGTGCGTGTGGCCATAACTGGAGCGCCACAACCCCCATTAGAAACCATACCAGCGGACGAACCGCCGCAACCGCAACCGGACGATACAGCTGGTGCTGCACAACCGCAAGCAGGAGCAGGCGCTGCACATCCGCAACCGGATGACGCTGCCGGGGCTGCACATCCGCAACCCGAGGAACCGAGAGTAACACTGTAGCCGCTAGCAACTCCGCAACCGCTAGCAACTGGAACTTCTTCCGTTACTGTCTGGTACGAACCCATATCTCGGGTTACAGTCCGCGTGCTTTGCACTGGATAGGAACGACAAACTTGGCGAGAACCAGTTCGTGGCTCGGTATAGGGAACCTTGACCGTGGTCGAAACAACTTCATCTGTATAAACAGGAACTTGTACTGTGTAAGGAACTTGTTCGTCTGTGTATACAGGAACTTGTACAGTGTAGGCAACTTGTTCTTGAGTTGTTACAGGGACGGTTACGTTGTAGGTTTGAACAACGTCAACGTAGTGAGGAACTTGTACAGTGTAGGACTGTACTTCTTGAACAACCGAAGGTACTTGAACAGTGTAAGACTGTACTTCTGGAACCGTCTTGCAGACTGCTACTTGGTAGGTCTGTTGTTCTACAACGGTCGATGGAACCGAGACGCTATATGTCTCAACCTTGTCGGTGTAGACGGTTTCGTTGACAGTGTAAGGAACTTCTTCCGTTACTGTTTTCGAAACGTTGACTTGGTAGGATTCTTCGACTTGGTTCGAAACAGCTTTGTTCACGATAGTGGTGACTTGCTTTGTTTCTTGTTTTGGCATCAACACGGTGGTCGTGCTGGTCTTAGCCTCGGTTCGTGGCACTTGACGTGTCACGGTGTACGACCGGGTGCGAGCTTCCATCCTAGTAGCTGTCTTGTTGACCGTTCTCATTTCGGTCATTTGAGTTGGGACCATGATGGTCTTCTCAACGTAGCTGATCTGTGCGCCGCAGCCTGCCGCGTCTCCGCTAGCTCCGACAACCATACCACTGCTAACAGTGCCAGTTGCCATCATGGTGGAACCACCATTGCAACCGCAATCATCTGCAAAAACGCCACTGGCCCCAAACAACATTGTGGCCAGCCCAAGGGCAAAACCTGGGCGAAACTTCATTGTAGTCTCCTCGAAGTAATAAAAAAATCGGCCACACGGCCAGTAAACTCTCACTTACGCACTCCGCCACAAACAAGATGTGGCGGAAAGTAATTCATCGTTGCTGATCAAAGCGGGTGAGAATGTCAGCCGATAGAGAATCGTCCGACGCGAGGAAACTCATTTTCTTCTTGGTCGCCACCCGTGTGCACGAGTTTAGCCTCGCTGGTAGGTTATGGAAGATCTACAGGAAGATTTTCTCTAAATTTCCTTACTTTACTAATCCAGCCGACTATGATTTGCGCCATAAATTAACGTGATCAGTAACACCCACATTGGGTGGGCTAAGGCTGACTATGATTTCTCGTTCACAACCGGACGAATTTCCAATGTTTGCTTTTTTCCATCTCGCAAAAATAGGATGGGGTAAGCGCGATCGGCTGGCAATTGCTCTACCACGCTGCGAAAATCTTCGGGTGTAAAGACTCTTTGGCCGGCTAATTCCAATATTACGTCACCGATCTCCATTCCAGCCCGGGTCGCTGGGGAATCGGAGACCATCTTGGTTAGTTGTACACCGCCACGAACCGGGATTTTGAGTTCTTCTGCAAGATATTGCGGGATTACAGCCACCGTTACGCCGAGCTTAGCCCTCCGCACTTTCCCGTGTTCAACTAGTTCTTTGACGATCCATTGAACTCGACTCACCGGAATTGCGAATCCTATCCCTTGAAACTGGCCTATGGTCGTCTTAATCGCCGTATTGATTCCCACGAGTTCACCATTGAGGTCTAGCAACGCTCCGCCAGAGTTCCCGGGGTTTATGGTGGCGTCCGTTTGAAGAAGCTGTCCCAGTTCCTTGTTGATCGTTCTCCCCTTGCTGCTAATAATACCGACACTGACTGTCTGATCCAAAGTAAATGGACTTCCTATCGTCATCACCCAGTCCCCGATCGCCAACATATCCGAATTTCCAATCGTTGCCGCAGAAAGCGGCTCTTTGGATGCGATCCGAAAAACGGCGATATCGCTGGAGGGATCCGATTTGACCTCTTTTCCGAACATCTTGCGCCCATCCGCCAATCGAACGCGGATTTCCCTGGATCCGTTGATGACATGATTGTTGGTAACACACAAACCGTCCGTAGAGATGATAACACCAGATCCCACATTAAATGCGTTGGGATCCTCTTCTTCTAGCATATCGAGATCGTCCAGGATCTCGTCCACGTCAGACCGTTTGGCAAGTACGGTTACAACACAGGGCATCATCTTGGCAGCGGCCGATTGGAAAGCAACAGCCAAACCGCGAGCCTGCTCTTTGCCAATCGTCAAACGCGACGCTTCCGCCGCGTCTTGCGAGAAGACTACACGGACCCAGGTTCCACTTATTGCGAACGCAATGGTCAGTATCGATATGCAAAATCGATGAAATATCAAAGAAAACAACATTCGCTTACCTGTTCCTAACTCTGTCTTTTTTCTTATACGAAGGCCAATGGCCGCAGCAATCGATCGGTTATGATACGGTTACTCCGCGCAACTTGGCTCATTCATTTTACTCCATCCATGCGAATTTGGTTGACACAAACATGATTCCCGCAGTCGTCATTGCCAACAAACGAGATCGGCGACCTTTATCGAGCGAAGAAATCAAGTTCATGATTGATGGATATGCCCTTGGCTCTATTCCCGACTACCAAATGTCTGCACTGGCCATGGCCATTTACCTAAATGGCATGTCCGAACGCGAGATCTCGGACTTGACTGGATGCATGATCGACAGCGGTTCTAAATTACGCAAAGCAGGCACTTTGCCGCGCGTTGATAAGCATTCGACTGGTGGTCTGGGTGACAAAACGTCGCTCATTCTTGCACCCTTGCTAGCCTGTTGCGATCTGCACGTGCCGATGATCAGCGGCCGAGGACTCGGTATCACGGGTGGAACACTCGACAAACTGGAGGCGATCCCCGGCTTTCGAACCGACCTTTCGGAATCGGAAATCTACGATCAACTCATTGAGGTCGGTTGCGTGATTACTGGTGCAACCGACACTCTAGTTCCCGCAGACAAGAAACTCTATGGACTTCGAGACGTAACGGCAACGGTCCCGTCGATTCCTTTGATCACTGCAAGCATCATGTCCAAGAAGATTGCCGAAACCCTCGACGCACTGGTTTTGGATGTCAAATTCGGTAGCGGTGCTTTCTTACCAACGCAACTTCTTGCCGAACAACTCGCAACTTCATTGATTCGTGTCGGCAAAGATGCTGGCGTTTTTACGTCAGCTCTCATCACCGATATGACTCAACCCCTGGGCGAGATGGTTGGTAACGCTTGTGAAGTCGATGAGTCGATCGCTGTGTTGCAAGGGGGAGGAGCTGTCGATGTGCGAGAACTGACCATCGAACTCGCCGCGCGACTCCTATTGAATACGCAACGTGAAAACAACCTCGATGAAGCTCGCCTTCGACTCGGTAGACTCCTCGATAGCGGAGCAGCTATGGACCGATTCGAACGCATGGTCCATTCTCAAGGTGGTTCGCTAACGGTGCCGCGCGGACTTGGTCGCAGTCAACCCTATTTCGCCAAGTCCACTGGTTTTCTGCAATCCATCGACGGGCAGCTCCTCGGTCAAGCGATCATCGCCATGGGTGGTGGTAGAATGGTCGCCGGGGCTGCCATCGATTTCTCCGTAGGCATTCAAATGCGATGCAAAATCGGCGCTTCGTTATCGACTGGTCAACCCATCCTCGATATCCTATGTGAAAATGACCTCAAATCGCAAATGGCGCTACGGCTCGTAGACCAAGCCATCGTCATTTCGGATGCACCACCTACAACCTATCCTCTTTGGAGAGATTTTTCGATCCAGTGAGTCTCTATGAGTGACTTTGCCCCGCGCTGTATGTCCGAGCTCGAGAAGGGCTTAGATTTCATTCGACAATCTCCTAAAGACAACGGCCCACTCAGGCTCATCGTACGCAGGCCAGAAATCTTGCTTCGCGAAGTTCTCAATGTTGGTGAACTCGACCTGATAGAAGGGCTGGTGGGTGACAACTGGAGGGTCAAAGGCAGCTCGCGAACAGCGGATGGCTCGTCTCATCCGGATATGCAACTCAATATCATCAATGCCCGAGCCATCGATTGGATCGCACAATCGCAAGATCGATGGCCTCTCGCAGGCGACCAACTGTATGTCGACTTGGATCTCAGCGGAGAAAACGTACCCGCTGGTACAGAGCTCGCACTTGGAAATGCGATCATCGTGGTCACTTCGCAACCTCATACAGGTTGTAAAAAGTTTGTAGAACGTTTTGGCTTGGACGCCATGAAATTCGTGAACTCGGATGTCGGACGATCCCTCAATCTACGTGGAATCAACTCCCGCGTCGTCAAGCCAGGCTCTATTCGAGTAGGTGACCTTGCAATCAAACTAGGCAACACTCTTACACGACAAACCAAGTGAAAAAATGCAAAATGCAATTCCATCACTCTCATGGGTACTGTTCAGCATCATTTGTTGCTCATCGACAGCAAGTGAACCCTTCCTCGACAAGGTTGAAGTTTTCCCCGCAGGGCTCAATGGTGTAACGCTTTACCGTATTCCAGGAATGGTCGTGACTCCAAAAGGCACAGTACTCGCCTACTGCGAAGCCCGCACCAAGAGCCGAAGCGATTGGGGTGAAATCGAAGTCCACCTGCGCCGCTCTTTAGACGGCGGCAAAAGCTGGGACACGCCCAGACACATTGCGCACAAAGGCGAACGCATTGAAGGCAACCCAACCAAAAAGGACGAGGGGGCTCACGAACAAACCGTGAACAACCCAGTTGCCATTGTGGACAAAAAAACCGGCGCCATCGAGTTTCTTTACTGCGTCAACTATGCTCGGTGCTTCTCAATGCGCAGCGTCGACGACGGGCTGACCTGGAGCCACCCCGTTGAAATCACCTCAACCTTCGAACCGTTTCGCAGCCAGTACGATTGGAAAGTCATCGCGACTGGACCAGGGCATGGAGTTCAACTTGCAAATGGACGACTCATCGTCCCGGTATGGCTTGCCTATGGCAAAGTAGGTGATCACAAACCGTCCGCGTCTGCCACCATCTACAGCGATGACCATGGACGAACATGGAAAGCCGGTCAGATCGCTGTCCCAGACGAAGGTGAGTATGGAGATCCGAACGAAACGATGATTACGACGCTATCCGATGGCCGCGTCCTGTTGATCAGCCGCAGCGTTTCCAAACCAAATCGCAAGCTGATCACGATCAGCGCCGACGGTGCCACCCAGTGGAGCAAACCGCTGTTTCATGACCAACTGTGGGAACCGATCTGCATGGCAAGCATCATCCCGCACCCTACATCACCTGGAACACTTCTCTTTTCGAATCCTCATTCTCTCGCACGTGATAATGACGGACGCGAGATTCCGGCGCGCAGCGGCAAACGCGAAAACCTCTCGATCAAGCGAAGCGACGATGACGGAAAGACTTGGCCGATCAGCAAGACACTCGAACCAGGCCCCAGTGCCTACTCCGACTTGGCCGTTCTTCCCGACGGTACGGTCCTTTGCCTTTACGAAGGAAACAAAGACATACGCGTCGCAAGGTTCAATCTCGAGTGGCTCAAGTAGGTCACTCCTGCCGTGAAGTGACCCGCTATGCAATGGCGCACCCCGGCAGGTGCGACCCTACATATTGGGATACGGATCCGCGAATGCTCCAAACGCTTGTAACCCTCCATCGACCGACAAGTCGGTTGCTGTGATGAACGAAGCAGCACAGCTCGTCAACCACAACACCGCGTGTGCGATCTCTTCTGGCTTGCCAATACGACCCATCGGATGACGGTTGGCAAGTTCCGCTTCCCCACCTTGAGCCGCTAAGCTAGCCCTAACCAACGGCGTATCGATCGCACCCGGTGATACGCTAACAACCCGTATTCCTTCGCGCGCATACTCGACCCCCCATTGCATTGCTTGAAGCAAATTGGCCGCTTTAATAGGTCCATATACGGGGACGCCACGGGCTGTACGATGAGCTTGTCCACTCGCGATATTGACCACGACCCCACTCTGTTGGGCTCGCATGACCTTCAATGCGAACTTGGCCATGTAGACGTAACCCGAAAAGTTTACCGCAAGCATGCGAGCGTATTCCTCAGATCGAATGTCTTCCACGCGAACATACGAACTGGGGGGTTGAATGGCCGCGTTGTTGACCAGTACGTCCAATCCACCCAATTCTTTTTCGACCCAATCCACCACACTCGCACACTCCTGTTCCACGGAAACATCCGTCTTCCGAAACACAATTCCAGGTGACAACGCAGCGGCAGACACTACGTCCAGATCGGCGCAAACGACTTTTGCTCCGGATGCGATAAAGCCGTTACAGATGGCCAACCCAATTCCATTGCACCCACCGGTCACCAAGACAACTCGACCGGAATGATCGTACAGACAATTACCTTTCGGCCGGAAGTTCATGGGCGATTGTACTTTCATTAAGAGATCATTGAAACTGGTTTGCTTGGATTTTGCGATAAAGGATCCCTCGCTCGGGATGGTCGCCAAAGCCCGGGGGGAGTGGGGACAAAACCTGTGATCCGTCAAGGCGTTGGATCGACACTGGACGGCTCGCGCCGTTCCGCTACGTGCTTCCCCCTGCGGGAACTCGATGTTCTAGTTGTTGCTTACAGCCAACTTGCGCCTCAATACCTTATCCCCATTCGTAACATACAAGTACTCGTGCATAGGACCAGCTAACGTGCAACTAGTCAGTGGCTGCGCTTCGTTCGGTTTTGGCAACACGCCACATTGTCGTCCTGTCGGATCGAATATCTGTACCCCGAGACTGGAAGTTACGTAGTACCTACCAGACTTGTCCACGGCCATCCCATCCCCTTTAGATGCAGACTGATAAGGTGGTGGTTCATTGAATTTGAATTCGCCCTTTGGATCGATCGCCAATCGCATCGACATGGTAGGCATCTTGGCATCGAGCGATCCGTCCGCGTTCACTCGAAATGTCCACACGAACTCACCTCCGTAGTCCGATACGGCCAACGTCCCCTCGTCGTTCGATAGCGCGATGCCGTTCGGTTTGGTGATACCGGTATCGGCAGTTTTGACTTCACCGGTCTTGATGTGGATGCATGTGACTCTCTTTTCTTGTGTCTCCGTGATGTAGATGAAGCCATCGCGGCTCACCGCCAAATCGTTAGGAGCAACTCCTGTTGCGATCTCTTTGACCGCACCTGATTTTGGATCGAGAGAAATCACTCGCTTCTTCGCTCCTTGGCAACCATAAAGCAATCCGTCAGGTCCAAACTTGAGCCCGCTCAGCGCCTCTTTGGCAACTTCGGTACGCTTGTTGTCTGTTACGCTCACTCTATAGACCGCTGCTGCTTTCATGTCGGAGTAATAAAAATTGCCCTCGGCGTCCGTACAGGGCGCATCTGCAAAGCCTATGTTCTCGGCCACCACTTCCCATGATTGATCGGGCACAAGCAGCTTGAGTATCGTCAGGTCCCCTTTCAGATCCCCCTTGGTATCCAGTTCGGGCGAATGTTTTTCTTTGCGCCAAAGCCATTTGAGCGCTTCGGGGAAAATGGCGCCTGCATGGTCCGCATTGTGCGCAAAGCCTTCTGCCCAATCGAATCGCAAATCATAGCCCATGTACTTTAACGACGACGCCATCATTTGATTCGCGAGCGGCCAATGTCCAAAATCGTTGTCGAGGTCACCGCTTGTATCCGCCAAATAGACGCGAATCGGCTTCGGTTCTGTCTTGCGAATCAGCGATGGATAAATGTTTCCACCACGCAGGTTGGTAAAGCTACCGATCGACGAGAGCACTTTCCGAAAGGCATCTGGACGTTCCCAGGCAACGGTAAACGAGCAGATACCTCCAGAGCTAGCGCCGCAAATTGCCCGCATCTCCGGATCCTTCGATAGCTGGTATTTCTTTTCCACCTCGGGGATGATCTCATCGATGATAAATCGAGCGTAACGATCACCAAGACTGTCGTATTCGAGACCTCGGTTGGAGTTTTGCCATGCGCTCTTCGGCTTGTCCTTTTTCTTTTCATGACCTGGGTCGAGGAACACCGCGATGGTCGGCGGCATGTCGCCGCGCGCGATGAGGTTGTCCAATACGATGGGTACACGAAATCGCCCTTTGACATCACTGTACGAATGGCCATCTTGAAAAATCATCAACGCAGCCGGTTGCTCAGGCTTGTATTGAGCGGGAACGTACACCCCCCATTCGCGAACTGTGTTTTCAAAGATCTTTGATTCCCACGTCGGCATGGATTCCACTTTGCCGTGTGGAACATCTTCCTTAACGACTGCATCTGGATGCGGTTTCCAAGCCGCCTTGTCTTGCGCATGGATAGTTATTGGAGCCAATAGAACACAAAGAGCAAATGGCAGGAAAGTAGGTTTCATATCGATTCCGAAATAGGTTTTGTGTAGATGATCGGGAGCAGTGCGAGATGCCCGGTGAGGATGATTCAAGAAAGGTGAAGCGGCAGACATCGACACTGGAAGGTTCGAGCCTTGCCGCAACAAATTGCACGCCTTCTGGCATACTTGATCCATAACTACTTCACTTGATCGGACCAAAGCCATCGAAGTGCATCTGGAAGCTTGTCGCCTCCCCAGTTTCCGCTGTGACCACCCTCTGTCATGACAAATTGACTTTCGTAGCCCGCAAATTTGAGCGAAGCGGCAAGGTCTTGGTTACCCAATGGCCAGTTGCCAAATAAATTGTTCAAGTCATCTTTGCCATCTTGCAGGTAGAACTTGATCGCCTTCGGACTTGACTTGGTTTTTCGAACCAATCCCGCATACAGACTGCCGCCTCGAATATTGGTGTAGCTGCCGATGTGGCTCAGCACTTTCCCAAACTGCTCGGGTCTTTCCCATGCAACCGTGAAAGCACAGATGCCACCGGACGATATGCCACCAATAGCGCGCTGCTTGGGATCTGCAGAGATGTTAAGCCCGGCAAGCGCCACAGGAAGGAACTCGTCGATGAGAAAACGAGCATACCGATCGCCCATTGAATCGTATTCAAACGATCGATTGCTGCGGTTTGCAGCGCCTGGCTTGGTTGCAGGAATCGTTCCGGGTGTAACAAACAATGCAACCGTGATCGGCATAGCCTTTTGATGGATCAGATTGTCGAATACGATGGGCACCCGAAAAGCACCATCGGCTTTCGAATATCCTGGTCCATCCTGAAAGACCATCAAGCATGCGGGTTTGTCCGCTTGGTATTGCGCTGGCACGTACAGGCTATAGTCCCGATTCGTGCCCGGAAAGATCTTGCTCTCCGAGAATTTCCCGGCGGTCAGTTTTCCTTGCGGAACGCCCGGTTGCACGTTGCGGTCAGGGTTGTTGGGATTGAGCCCGTCTTCCGCGCGGAGCGGAGACGAAGCAACCAGCAAGGAAAGCAAAAAACAAAGAAAGGTTTTCATGTGACTCGAAGGAGAGAGGATTTTCGTGGTTAGACCGCAATATGATAACTTATTGAGGCGTCGTGGTCTCCATGGCGTTCAAGCGATTCCGCATTCCCAAGGGCGGTCAACCAGCTTGCGACGATTCTTCCACCACCGGATTGGTCAGCGATCCGAT
The DNA here is from genome assembly GCA_031374515.1 of Pirellula sp. Taxonomy (GTDB): domain Bacteria; phylum Planctomycetota; class Planctomycetia; order Pirellulales; family Pirellulaceae; genus JBKCUI01. Next base: position 40,582 of record JANMGH010000183.1, read on the forward strand.
GCTACCAATCTCGATGGTAACGCTGTCTCCGGGTTGTAGAAACACGGGTGGTTTGCGCGCCGCACCAACCCCATGCGGAGTACCGGTCAGAATGACTGTCCCTGGCAACAACCGCGTGCTACCGCTCAAAAATTCGATCAAGGTCGGAACGTTGAAGATCATGTCGTTCGTGTTCCAATCCTGCATTGTCTGACCGTTCAGGATCGTCTTGATCGAGAGCGAGTTAGGATCCGGGATTTCATCTCGGGTCACAATCCATGGGCCAAGAGGACAGAAGGTCGAAAAGGTTTTTCCGCGACACCATTGGCTCCCCCCTTTTTTGATTTGCCAATCGCGCGCGCTCACATCGTTGGCACAGGTATAGCCAAGCACATAATCCAAAGCGTTTTCTTTGGAAACGTTGTAGCATTCGCGCCCGATCACGACTGCCAACTCGCATTCGTAGTCCACTTCATCGCTACTCAATTTCCTGGGAAGAACAATCGGATCGCCAGGATTCTGAAGCGTGCCTAAGTTCTTCATGAACACGACTGGGTAGTCGGGAATGGGTTTAAGTCCTTCCTCGGCGTGCTTGCGATAGTTCAGTCCGATGCAAAGTATGTCACAAGGAACAATGGGAGCGAGCAGCTTGGCCGGCACGACGATTTCGCCAGTATCCCTATTGAAACCTAGAATTTCACCCTCGACCCGTGTTATGGTACCGTTGTCGTGTCGACAGCCAAAGGAAGTTATGCCAAACGAGTCCTGGTAACGAACGAACTTCATGGTGGATTGCTTTCGGTTGCAAATTTATTGAACAGGTTTTCAAGAAGAGTCATTTTAGCGGAACTGCGACATGCGTCCGTCGTCAGCTGCATTTTGATCGCGATGATCCGCTAGATCCAGTCGCTCTTGTGAATTCCGATCCGTTTTGAACTCGATGGCAAGTATACGGCCTAGTACAAAATACAGACTCGGGGCGCAATACGCCAATGAAGTGAGAGTCAAATTTTTGGTCGGATACCGATAACGCTCAAATCATCTGGCTTGCAGGGTTGGTCCTTTATTCCGAGCATTCGCTGGTGGGCTAGATCCGTAACAGAAGCGAGAGCCTTAGGAAGCTTGCCTTTCCGCATTCCATCGACAACTTCTTCGACACTCAAGTTATCAAACAACCCATCGCTGGCAATGACGACGGTATCTCGCGGTGCCAGAACTATGGATGGTCCAATCTCGATCCTCATCCGAGCATCACCCACCACGTTGGAGACAATATGCCTATCCTCGTGATGCATAGCTGCGTCGGCCGCAAGCATCCCCGATTCGACTGCGAATCCTACCGGCGAGTGACTGACTGACTGGTATCGCATTCGGCCGCGAATACCGGTAACCAATATCATGGAGTCACCAACGTGATATGGCCGAATCGTTCCACGATGGTATTCGACAACCGCAATCGTACAAGCAGCCCCAATCCTTAATTCTTGCACTGCCAAATTGGCTTCTTCAATCCCATCCAAAATCGCGATTCGCAATCGGTCCGCACCACTCTCGTTGCGTTCGATCGATTCGGCTAACACTTGCAATGCTAGACTAGACGCCTGTTCGCCGCCTCGCATTCCACCGCAGCCGTCCGCAATCGCAAACACAACGGTCTCCTCGTCGACGCGAATGATCCCGACAGCATCTTCGTTGAAGGACTCTTTAGAGGGACTTCGTCTCGAGACAGCGCAGCATTCCCAATGAACGTCCTTTTGGGAAAGAATGTCGCTATTCTCTTCTCGAAGCAAGAATTGATGTGGTGAAACTGTGGACATGATTACAAGGGTTCGCCAAATGTCCCACATAAGCAACCATACTTTTGAGACAAAACTCGAAATTGACTTTCAAAATATGGGTTACTGTAGCGACAAACAAGCGACAAACCCCCCAAAGGCGGAAGCTGATTGCAGGAAAATGTACAGAAAGCGTCAACTTTGACGGTCCTTTCGACTTCAAGCACCAACGTTTCTCTATCCATGCGAATGCTATCGCCATTCGATTGCTAGCGAAATACGTCGATCTGCGTTTGGCAATCTGGGCAAAATATGCCGATTAGTTCGGTTCTCCTAAGCAATAGGATGATTCCGAACCGATGCACCGATGAAGTCGCGCTTCGTTACGCACAATTGGTCAACCTTGATAACCACTTAATGAGACACTGGATAAGAGCATGCAGGCAAAGCTCAATGAAGTTAATGCAAATAGACTCGGACGACGCGAATGGCTTGCGGCGAGCATTGCCGCCGCTTCCTCGTTGGTTTGGTCGACCAAGCCGGCGATGTGCCAGTCCAAGAAGCCGTTAGATGTTACGACTAGTGGTTTGTTTCGCATTCGCGCTGTTTTGGAAATCAACGGCGAGATTCGGCTCAAAAGTCAAACCAACGATGCAACGAACAAAAATGGAAAGGCGATCGCAGCCAAAACCGCACCGATCAAAGCAAGTTCGACAGTCGATTTCGACGAGCAGTACGAAACGTCAACCCAGTTGTTGGATTGCAAGTCCTATCAACATTATCATGAATCCAGTTCCGAAATCCAAATAGACCGGCACGTAACTAAAACCAGTTTACGCGAACAATGCCGAGACATAATTAGAGTCGGTACGGATCAGGGGATCGTAGCTGCTTGTCCAAACAGCCCGCTGTTTGCCGCCGAAAGAGATCTGATCGAGGGACCCATCAATACGATGTTTTTGGACCAACTTTTGACGGAAAAAAAAGTCAACATTGCTGATAAATGGGTGATCGATTCAAGCGTCGCTTGTCGTTTACTGAACATCGATGCAATCCAGGACGGCAAGTTGGTGATGTGTCTGGTCGGGGCCGACGAAGAGAAAGCTCAGCTTGAAATGGAAGGGACGCTTTCGGCCTCGGTAAGGCAAGTGCCTACCGTCATTAAGATCGAGGGCAAAGCTCAATTGGATCGCAAGGCAAGCTATATCACATGGTTTGCAGTCAACATTACTGAGACTCGCGAGATTAGCGAAGCCGAACCGGGCTTTCGCATTGCTGCTCAGCTGAGAATCCTTCGTTCGCCGATCGAAGCGGTCACGAATGGGGAGACTCTGAAGACCATGTCCGAACGTTTAGGGCCGCTTGAGTCGGCTAGTATGTTCCAATTCCAATCGGACCTTGGCTACTACCGATTTGTCGCGAATCGAAAATGGTCGACTTATCGAGACAGTGGCGAAGAAGCGACCTTGCGCTATGTAGTCAACAATCGCGTGATCAGCCAATGTAACATCACAAACATGATCGACTACGAACCGGGGCGCCAATTGAGTCTGGAAGGGTTTCAAGCCGACGTTAAGAATTCGGTCGGCAAGGCTCTTACGGAGGTTGTCGAGGCATCCGAGCGGCTATCGAGCAACAAGCTGCGCTTGTTGCGGGTGGTATCGCGTGGCGGAATTCAGGGGGTCGATATCCAATGGATTCACTATCATGTTTCCAATGATTATGGACGACGCGTAGTCATTGCATTCACTCTGAACGAGGCAAACCTAGAATCGTTTGCCGCTGAAGATGCCCAGATTGCCGACTCTTTTGAGCTTGTCAATTGGCCGACGAAACTCGACCCCACAGCTCTGGAGACGGTGAGCAAGCAATCACCTGCTCTGGAGAGCAAGAAGTCGCTGATCCCTCCGCCGCAGTCAGGTTCGAGCGACCAACCGACTGTCTCGGGTCGCCCAAAGATGTCGCGTTAGGTCACATTCATGGCACAGGAACGGCAGCTTACTTTCGGCAAGTATGGCCACATGCTTAATCGCCGGCAAGCGATCTCGCCAGATGGGCAGTGGGCTGTTTACGACACCCGCAATGATGACGCACATATTGCGAGCACCGATGCCATTGAGATGGTGCATCTCGATTCAGGGGAGATTGTCAGCCTCTATCGAACTCCACAAAGTTCGCTCCATGGTCCAGGGGTCGGGGCTGTGGCATTCCATCCTATAGAGGATCAAGTCGTGTTTATCCATGGATTGGAATCTTGTTCGAGAGACAGTCCCTATTCTGCAGCGCGTCGATTCGGAGCACTCGTACGGGTCGATTCGCCAGGGAAATATACTCATGCAGAAGCGCGCGTTGACCATAAGCTCGATGGTAGTCGCGTCCGTGGCAATGGGATACTGAGCGGTGGTACCCATGCCCATTCTTGGAATCAAGAAGGTTGGCTTAGCTTTACCTATAACGATGCATGGCTAGAACGAACGGCTCGACAAGACAATCGATTTAGCGATCTTCGAACCGTAGGCTTCATGCGGCCAGGTCCATGTACGTCCGTCGATGGCAAGCCAGGAGAAACCTTTGATGGCACGTACCAAGCGTTTTTGGCAACCCAAGTTTGCAAAAACGCGATTCATGGCAGTGATGACATTGAGCAAGCAGTTGAAGAATGTTGGATTGGAAAAAATGGCTACACGAACCAACAAGGCGTGCATCGTTCCAAAGCATTGGCATTTCAAGGTGCTGTTCGCAATGACCAGGGCGAACTGATTCGTGAGATTTTTGTTTGCGACCTAACCCACCCGGAAAATCCAAGGGACTCTGTACTAGGGGAATCTGTACTAGGAAAGGAAATGAATTCGAGTGAATTGCTTGAGCCAGCCAGAGGTTGCAATCAACGACGATTGACCCGGACTCTTTCGCGAACATATCCCGGCGTTCAGGGAACTCGCAACTGGCTGGTTTCTTCGCCGGATGGCATGCATATTTATGCGCCAATGCGAGACGAAAAAGGGATTGCTCAGCTTCATCGCGTCAACATTTCCGACGGACAGATCGATCAGATAACGGATTGGGAGCAGTCTTTGGAGGGGCAGATTTCGCTCAATTCGCAAGGAACCGTTTCCAGCAACATTTGCGATCAGCGCGTCTGTTTAACTCATGTCATGACGGGTAAAACGGTTTGGTTGACCCAGAGGATGGAACATCAACTGAGCGGTGCAGTTCATTTCGCCGGAGAACATCGGATCGTTTTCAATCGATTTGTTGGCGAGCCGGCCAATGGCTATATGCAAGTGTTTGTGTGCGAATTGGAATGAGGATCGTAATCCCATTACGACGGTTGTCGTGTGCTCAGCCCTTCGGGCTTGGTTGCTGTCTTTGCTCTCAAGCCCAACGGCGAAATACAATGCGCCACAAACCTGACATACAAAGCTAGTGTATTTCGAGATCTACCCTAAACCTCGCCTAACACCGAAAACAGAATCGACCGAATTCACTGCAAAGTATCTATGATGGAAGCGTAACATTCTTTTGAGCTCGACTGCGGTCGTGAACCATTTTTGCAACTACGCCAGAAAGGCCAATGACGCCAATAAGATTCGGGAAGATCTGCAGGCTGTTCATAAGGTCACCCCAGTTCCAGACTAATTCCACTTTGCTTGTTGCTCCCAAAATCACCAACGCACAATAAGTCCAGCGATAGGGAAGGACAACTTTTCTTCCCAATATGTACTCCAGCGACTGCTCGCCATAATAAGACCAGCCGGTCAACGCAGTGAAGCCAAAAAGGAAAACGCTAATCGTGACGACAGAGCCGCCAATTCCCGGCATGGCAGTTTCGAATGCGCTAGCCACGGCAGCCGCCCCATTGAGTTGCTGCTGCCCATCCTCAGCTCTCCAAACTCCAGTCACCAAAATAGACAACGCACTTATCGAGCTTGTTACAAACGAAACAATAAACACCTCCATGATAGCATTGAGGCCTTGCTGGAACGGATCCTTGCTTCTCGCTGCACCATAGACAACACCCGCTGTGCCGTACCCCGCTTCGTTTGCATAGATGCCGCGCGCGATTCCATATCTCATCGCGATCATGATCCCAACTCCAGCAGTGCCTCCAAGTGCGGCGTCTGTATTGAATGCTCCGCGCAGGACCATCCCGAGAACAATTGGAATTTGTCCCAAGTGCGTTACCAGTACGATCGCTCCGCCTATCAAATACAACAGAACTTTGAGCGGGGCCAGTTTCTCGAGAGCGCGACCGATCGACTTTACGCCTCCGATGATAGTAACAAATGCCAACACCGCCAAGCCTATTCCTGTTGCAAGTTTCGGCACGTGCCACTGTGAATTCATGACGTCTGCTATCGAATTCGGTTGGGTGAATGGAGTTGTCGTGAGTGCGGCAACTCCCGCGAAAAAGGCATAGATCCAACCTAACTTGGGCGCCTTGAGCCCATCGGCCAAATAGATCATTGGACCAGCCAATAAACCTCCCTCTCCAGCTCGACGGTAGTAGACTCCAAGAACTGCTTCGCTGAACTTGACCGCCATCGCGATCAAGCCCCATGCCCAGATCCAGAACAAGGCGCCGGGCCCGCCGGTAACGATTGCGGTAGCAACGCCAGCTATGTTCCCAGTTCCGATCGTGGCGCCCAACGATGTCATGAACGTTCGAAATGGGGACAAAACGCCGCTGGCCTTTTTCTCGTCCGCACCAAAAAAAGAACGCATCGCATCGCCCATGAAAACAAATTGAACGAAGCCTAATCGAACGGTGAGAAACAATCCGACGGCAAACAGCAGTGCGATGGTCCAAGGGCCAAAAACGAGATTGCTCGCCAATCGGATCGGCTCGCCAATGAGTTGATTTAGGTCGTCAATGATTTTCGAAATGTGTGTCATGTAGCTACAGCATAACCTACGGCGTGCCAGGCGTGCGCGACAATTCGAGAACCCAGGAAGCTGGCAGTTCCTCAGGTATTGAAGCCGTGGTCGGGTCGACGACGGTTTTGCATTTACACGAACCGACGCGTGCCAAACGCCTGACTTTGGGGTTGTGTTCGCACCAACAGCCCATTTCATTCGTTTCGAATGCCAATTTAAGTAGTTTGCTTTGAATGGCGGGCGTACAACACCCGGCGCATCCATACCCACAAGTCCTACAACCCCCGCAGCGTGTGTTCATGTCGATAACTCCCTGGACTGCCGCGATTCGAACGCTGTCCGATGGATCGTCCATCGCCGCCAAGAATGCTTCTTCGATCTGCGGGTTGCGGCACGAATCCAGTGTCGCAAGGTAGGCCATTGCTTTTGCTTTACCCGGAGCAGCAGCTTCCGCCAGTTGCAATGCAGCGGCGGTTGCTACCGCGGGCGCCGGCGATTCCAGACAACTCGGGTCACAAACTGCTACTGGACTCGCAGATGCAGGCAATGGAGCCAAGATGGGCAATAGAGTACTCGCTCTCAATCGACTCCTATAGACAACGCGGTGAAATCCAGTTGCAACGGACTCGACCCCGAGGAATCTGGGCAACGTCATTGGGGGGGACGCCGTTGTTGCGGAAACGCCTGTTCCACCTGCCAACCCAAAATTCCCAACCGACGGTGGCGGTTTAACGGCGCAGCCCGTTATTAGGAATGCGCAAGTCGAAACATTTAGAAGGCACACATAGACCGATCGCATCGCCATTCGGTCAACTATCATCTCGCAAAACGCATCCTGTTTTCGAATCATTGCTTTTGGTCCAATCGCATGTGAATTTCAAGTGGACCATTCAAAGGGTTGACAACCACTTCCTGAGTGCGCTTGATGCGCATTCCCTGAACGATCCCACTAAACTCAACCGAATATTTGCCCGCGGATACCTGCTCCATTACGAAGCGGCCATCGGAATCGGTTCGAGCCACTAAATCCTTTGTTTGCTCGGTAAGTTTATCGACGGATTTTTCAACCGGCTCTTTCAATAAGCGAACCGTTATCCCGCCTTGAGGCGCCAAACCAAACATCGTATCGCCCCGAATGATCGTTTTCAGCTTCGCCGTTCTCGATTCGATTTCCTCTGGACGCAACATCTCGACGCGCACGGAGTACGTTTTGCTTAATTTACCGGCTCTATCCTGGCAACGAATGAGAAGCGTTGACCACCCTGATGGCATGGTATCCGTTGGGACGGTTAGCAACCATCGATCACGATCGCGGTAAATAGCAGAAATCGATTTCGTTTGTTCGACAAATTCAAGCTCGCCGTTCGTGGACCAACCCGCTTCAGCGCTTGCCACACCGGATAGTCCATCATCACTAATCTGCACATCTACACTTAACGGTAAGCCTAAAACCGCAGGTTGAGGACCAACGATTCTGATCGATTCGATTTTCGGAGGAACGCGATCGAACACACACAACACACTGTTGCTTGGGATAAACTCGCCTGACCGTCGAAGTACTGCCATTGCGGGCACCCAACGATTCCACTCCAGCTGAACAGGTATTTTGACATGATGCGAGTCTGCAACGGCCCGAATCGCAAAGGATCCATTCGCAACGACACCAGACCATTCAAAGCGTCTGCTCCTGGTTCCATCCACACGCATCGTTACATCATCGTCCAGACTGCGATTGCCATTGCGATCGAAACCTACTTCGATCGAATCTCGAATTTCATCAAAACAATCTTCGTTCATGATTGTTTCGACTTGAACCTCCACGTTCTCATTTTGTGGTGCGACTGTGTTGCGAGGGTCTGCCAACTGGAGTCGAATGGCCGCAAATTGTTTTGTCGTCTCGTAGTTCCCAGACCTCCGCAAGTCGATTTCATACACAAAGCTTGACTTCCAATTGTCAATGGCGAAGCACAACAACGCGCGATCAGAACGACATGCCGCTGTAGAAAGTAGCGTCCGAACCTCCCTCCGTCCTGGATGCAATTGGACGGTTGCCCGCGAAACGACTTGAAGTTCAGGGAGGTCGGAGAGCTCGATGTCCAATGAAGTTCCTAACAGCGAGGTGGGCGCAGACGGTATCAGCTGAGTGTGCACTTGGAGCGATTGCCGCGCTGCGTCATAGACGACGGTGGGCTGAACATACTGCTTCGGATGTACCACGCGAGGTGTCCACTGCTCAATCTGAACTTGCCCCGTCGATTCGTCACGTGTTTCAAGATACAGTTTTTTGAAGATAGGCTTCGCTTGATCCGAGGGCCAAGGAACGGAAGCTAAGTCAACCGCATTCCTTTGTCCGGTGGCCAATTGCATCTGACTAGAAACTGCCAAGACAATGGGTTGACCAACTCGATGGAGCCAATGTTCCGCCTCTTCAGTTGACACCGAACCAGAGGGAGGAAATGCATCACAATCCTCCAAATACAGGAGTCGGCTCGAGAAAAAACGCGTGGTTGCAGTCCGATTGGTTAAGGAGATCGAAATAGCGTTGACTTGATTGGGGAACAACGCAGAAAAGGGGACCGATATCGGTTTCATATCCATGGAACAATGGATATTTTCGAATTCAACATGGACCATCGGCTCACGTGGTGTGTTGAGCGCAATGACAGTTCGGCGTTGTTCATTGCCTCGTGTCGCGACCAGCACGAGTGGCTTACTCAATGACTGCCCTTGTCGTCGTTGTACCGCGATCCCAACTCGCAGCTGACTCTCTTTATTTGCGTTCATTGGAAATGTTAGCGGTCTATCGAGCGTCACTATTTTGCCGTCAATTCGTACTTCAGCGGCATGCGCGTCAAACTGCGCCTGGAGTTGAATCGGGAGTCCGTGACTCTGCGAACTTTGAATCTCAATACTAGATTCGATCGATTGACTTGCAGTTAGGTCCAGGGAGTTAGCACCTACAAGGCTTAACGTGGATTTGGTGGGAAAACCGACAGTCGGACAAAACGACGTCGCAATGTCAGACCACCAACCTAGTTGCTTCTCGAGCTTCTCAAGCTCTCTCGAAGTGGTTCCGAATCGCTCGTGGCCTAGACGATCCAGATTTAACTGCACGCAATCTCTGAACTTCTGTTTAGAGTTGGCGACATGGGTCATCAGTAGTTCAGGTTTTGCATTCTCGGCAAACGCTTCAGACTCATCCGAACTCTTAGTGGGGGGCACGGTCTCGTCATATCGCTTAAAACTTTGAATCGGATTCTCAATAGTCTCGTCTTCGTTCTCCTGTTGTCGTTTCCGAACACTGTCTATCCGTTCGAGCCCTTGATGAAGTTTCGAGATGGCAGCTTGAACCTCGGTTTCTGCTTCCATTGCCCAATCCGATCGCGCAAGATCGGACAAGGTTCGCTCCGCGTTGACCCTCGACACGTCGCCACTTTTGAGGCATTCGATTCCCCACTCAATGGTCAGAGGGTCACAGGCCAAACGCGTGGCGAGCATCTTCGCTTGAATGAAAGCCTTCTGAAGCTCCCAGGGAACATCAGCGTGCGAAAGTACTTCCTTTGCCCATTCGACTTCGAGATATCCATGTGATGCATCCGGTAACTGTTTGATCCATGCAGCCAAGTCCGCTGCAGAGCCAACCGCGTTGCCCATAACTTGCTTAGAGAGCTCTTGCAACACACTGTCTCCCGAATAGTCCACCGGGTATTGCAAGTGGCCTAACGACTCCAACATCGCGTTGACAATCAAACTCTGACTCAGGGTGTTAATTGCAATTGGGAAAGTCTCTGGCAACCTTCGAATCCAGAGCGGGAAATGATTGGGTACGGGACGATCGCGGTCTAGACATTCAAGGCTTTCCGTAAACCTTCGAATCTGCAAATTGTCGACGCTGCTGGGGACCAAAAGGGTTGCCGACCTCAATTTGGTGTAACCGGTTAACATGTTGTGAAATGCGAAACGGTGCGAATGTTGACGGGCCAACCGAGGCGGTATCGAGAGCGGAAGCGGTCCAGTAGGGTTTTTCGAACGGCGCCATTTTGCAAATATAGAATCGCAAATGGAGAAGAGTTCCTGTGTGCTTGCGGAGGCGATCGTTGCGCCGAATTCCGTCTCATCAGCCTCATTGATGGACAACGTTGACGCAGTCGTTAGGCTAGTTGTTACCGGACCGCTTGAGGTCGTTGCATTGTCCTTGGCTCTTGTGTTTAGAAGTGCCGGCAACTGGCTAGCTACGGATTCCATTGGCCAGTCGGCGCTGACCAACCATCTTGAATTCAGGGATAGGTAGCCCCGTTTCGGATCAGGACTATCGCTGGCAGAAAGCAGCTGCTGAAGATCAAAAAGGTTTCTACCAACGGAAGGAATATCTAGGGAGAAATAGCTTGCCAGTTTGCTTGCAAGAGGCGAAATATTACAGGCAGGTCGCGTCGAGCCGATGGTGTTCAACCCAAGCTGTACAGCGATCGGGGAATTGCCCCCTTTGAGGAGTTGTTTTTCAACCTTGGTGCAAAGATTCTTCCATGCAACCGAGGAAGCAACTTGGCTTGGGCCTTTCGATATCGGGGTGGCTGCATCGATGCACAAGAGTACGCGATGGCAACGCAATCCTTGCAGCATGTGTATTAATCGGATAGGTTCCATGGTGATACCGGAATGGACTGCATCGCGAGAGTTGTCGCAAAGCGAGGGTTCCGAATTGTCTACTGATAGTACTCCAGCGACATATACGACAAGGGTCGAATGGCGTTTAACTCTAAGGGGTACATTTGCCTCGATTTGTTGAAGCGAAAGGGCAAACGACTTTCTGTCGTTCTGTCGAAGTAACATGGGTGCATGCATCCCAAGGATGGCATTTTCGACTTGCTTCGCGTTTGCTACCGACAGTAAAAGTGGTAGGTCAATATCATTCGCATCTGCAAGCGTAATTTGTCCCAACCCAGATGGGCCAACGATCAGAACTTGCATTTCGGCCCTCGAAAAGGGACGCAACAACAGGAACGCAAAGGTAGACACAGAAGCGATCAAAAGGAAGGACATTCCGATTTTCAAACGTAGTCCAGCAACCCTTGGAGCCGAATTTCGCCAACTGGCTAACGGCATGGAGGATGCATGACTTATATTAGACAATGTTACTGGGCAGTTTCTGTTGGTATTCACGAACGGTTAACCTCCAATCTCTACCGTTGAAAACCCCTTCACGATCTTTCCACCATGTCCGCAAGGATCGCCTTCGCGAGCTGCTGGCTTTCCGCCGATCAAAACGGTTTCGGATCCTTTTGCGATGTTATCGGGGGGGCCGATGCAACGGCAGGTATCCCCCAGCACCGCTGCCGGCTGCCCACCTATTAACACGGTTGGGATACAAGGACCTGCGATTGGACCACCGACATGCGGCACAGGAACCGACCCAGGTTCCATCGCTGTGCATTCATGCAAATCATTAAGTCGAGCTGCGGGTGGCACGATTGCAATCCATTCCATTGGCTGAAGTGAGAAACTGGATTCCTTCTGCGACGCAATACTCTCGAAAAGATCGAATGCCTTTTTGGCAACTTGCCAACTGAAGTGCAGCGATCATCGCCGAAACGATCATTTTCGGGGTGGCGACAGTCACTGCTTGGTCGCATGGGTCGTGCATTGTGCTGGTCCAAGAGATGGCGGCCAGAACCCAAGTCCAGGGACAGGAGGTCTCGTTCCAAGGTACATGGTTGGCGATTTCCAGTCGCCTTTCTTCGGTCGGCTCGTTAAGCCAACGTTGAGTTTCTGTCCTACATGCCTCGTTCCCTACTTCATGGTGGCAAAATGCCTGAAAAACCCATTGAATCAACGAATAAACGGGCAGAGTACCAGCCAGCAATCGAATAGCGTCCTCAAGCAAGGAAATCGAAGAGAGGTGTTCGACTGCGGCCAGTGGCCTATGAAACGATTCGATGGCCGCGATGCCCTCATGCGACAATGAGACGTTATCGATGATCTCGCTCTTGTTTTCCCAAGCGTCGTTTCTCTTAATCGCCGAATTTGGTTCGGGAGAAATCGAAACTGAGAGTGGTACCGATGCAAACATTTGTGCAAAGTGGATCTCGCAATTTCCGATTTTTACATCGGTGCCGGAGCAGATCGTGGCGATCGCCAACCGCGCTCCGTTGACATCCATAGAAGCTCCTTCGAGAGCATGCAACACGAGTCGGTTTGTATAGCTGATCTGCAGGTGTACCGGCAGAATATCCAGCTCATTTTCGATGTGAAACTCCACCCAAGGGGAGCACCCAACGCGCGCTTCTTCCCCATTTCTCAGTACCCATCGGTACTTCTGGCTTGGAGTTGTACAGTCAAGTAAATAGGTCATGCTTGAAGTGGCTAAGTGGAATCGATTGCAAAAACGTATTGGTAGGAATTAATCCGAGGTATTAGTTGATCTTCACAATGGCCCCTTTGACAACAACATTCCCAGCGCTCTCAAAATTACTGCATGCGCCTCCGGACAGTTTGAGTGCGGCATCTGCAGCTATGGTTACGTTTGCCCCTTGTGCTATGAATTCGCCCGTCGCCTTGAGGGTGATGCGTGGCGAGGTGATTTTGACTCCCGCTGGGGTCATCTCGATTTGGGAATCCCCGCATTTCAGGACAATCGAAGTTGCTGCCTCAAGGGTATAAGCACCTGCACCGCTTCCAAGTCCAACTTTAACGTCCTCGTTGTTATAGACCTCAACGGAGCGATTGCCCGGCGCCTGTTTTTCAAACCCGACTTTTAAAGTATCGTTGTTTTCGACGATACGACTAAAGTCCCGTTCGCTTTGGAATAGGATCGATTCCTTGTCTTTGGTGTCATCGAACGTAAGCTCGTGGAATGCGGTAGCATCACCCCCCTTCGTACTGCGGGTTCGGAACACGGTTTTCGCTTGGGCCGCTGCGAGCTTTTCAGGCGGCATTCTCTCCGCGTTGTAAACTCGTCCCGTCACGATGGGTCGATCGGGATTGCCATCGAGGAACTCGACAATGACTTCATCGCCTATTCGAGGCAAGGACATGGCACCCCAATTCTTACCAGTCCAAGCCTGTGCAACGCGCACCCAACAGGAACTCAGTTCGTCGTTTTTGCCGTCGCGATCCCATGGGAACTGGACTTTGATTCGCCCATAGGGGTCCGTCCAGATTTCTTCGCCAGCCTTCCCACTTACCGTTGCGATATGAGGGCCAGCTATGGTCGGCCGAGGCGTAATGAGAGCGCATCGAAACGGTAGAGTTATGTCTTGGCAGGAGAGGGTTGAACTGCAATCAAAACTTCTGGAGTTACCAGCGTGCGATCCCGAATTCTGAACTACGATCATTGCAGTAGTTGTTAGATACTTTTTATTGAATTTCGCGTTGGGGTGTTCGGACAAAGTGAATAGCGACCCCGCTCGCATTCCTCGAGCGTTTCCATTCATGCGAATCGCTTCGCGGGCAGAATCTTCGGACTCCATCCGAATGCGTGCAAATCGTTGTCCATCGTCTAGGACGTTGTACCTTCCGGGGAACTCATAACACTCAAAAGATGCGTTCGGATTTCCGCTCTTTTGCTGAACCAATAACGGGGATCGGGGTTTTTCAAAATCGTAATCATTGAGCGTGATGGAACCGACACCAAGTTCTTTCAATGCTGTGTAGCTGGTCAAGTATTCGTCGGTTCCCTTGTGGACGGGATCCCGATAGGCGATGGTCTCGTATCCTGCAACCGGATGATGGCCGGAAAGATCGTCCGCCAGTATCATGGTATGTTTGTCCCTTGCGTAGTCAAAGGAATAATAAATTCCATCTTCCTCCATCAATCGCTGGAGGAATCGAAAGTCGGTTTCCCCATACTGAACACAATATGGACGCTTGGAGTAGGTCTGACTTAAACGCGATTCCAGCAAACCACTGAATCCATGCTGCTCGAAGATTTTTTTGATAATATCCACTGTGGACATATCTTGAAAAATGCGGTAACTACTTGATTGTTGCATCAATCCAAAGCATGGCACCAACTTTGCCCGGTAACTAAAAAGGTCGCCAACAACACCGTTGGACTCGAATCGGCACACAATTCCATGCAACCATAGGCCAGATTCGCTCTTTCCATCTAAATGAATCGAGATGGGTTGACTGATCATGTCTTTAAGCGGGATGTCTGGGTCTTCGCTTAACAGGTTGACCGATGCGTCAAAGGGGCAACCTAGCGATTCACACCACTCCAGGGAGTCCACGCCCACTGCATCATCGCCCAAGGCTGTATAGACGGCAATTCCAGTCGCAGTTTGGGAAATCGTCATGGTTGTGACCTTACCGACTCGGTGGAACAGTGTGAGTTGATAGAGGACGTACTAAAACAATAATCATCACGATCGCGATCGATCGGTTTGCTATAGACCCATGCATTGCGACCGAGCTGCCCCGAACTACCAAGCCGGATGGGAGGGACCTCCTCCTTTTGCAAGATCGGACGAATGATGGCATCCATTCCGCTACCTAAGTGGGTGCGAATGACTGCCCTGAGCTCCGTGCATTGCGAGGAACCCGGCAGAATTCTGTGGAAGTCTGAGTACGACATCGGTCCCAATCGCATGTCGATATGACTTTGACGGTCCGCGACTCGTTGCCCCAGGACGGTAGTGCGACCCAAGCAGTTCGATGCAAATCCCGTTGATGAATTCTTTGGTTTGCCGCCAAGCTTGGTTCTCTCTTGTGTCGAAAGTGGCAGCCAACGGAGCGAAAAAGGTTCAATGCAAACGGGTGTATTCACGACGGACTCCACCATCGAAGTTAAGCCCTCGGTATTGCGGTGCAGCGATCCAAGCCTTCCGGCAAAATAGCGTTTGGATTCGTCCAGCCAAGCATCGCCGTCGCGACCGTTGCGCATGCCGACGCCGACCAGCGCCCCAAGAAACATCCCGAATCGGTCTTGCTTGGGACGGTCGCGTTGAACTGCAGGCCTAGCGCTACTCCACGCTCGGTAAAAAAGCGAGGCCATACGATGGTGGAAGATATCGAGAAAGGACTGCAACGCGCTGTCGTTTGCGTGACGCGATCGATTGCGCACAATTTCTGTTAGGTGCAGTGGCAATGGACCTGATGGTCCCAGTAGCCCAAAGAATCGCTGTTCTATCGAAATCTTTCCATCCAAGTTTTCTGATACCGAGTCAATCGCCGTCGGCGCGAATGCCAAGTCGGCAGGCTGTTGAATCCGAAACGGCTCTTGTGACGGACTCGATGAATAGCCAACGCGAGGCATCGAGGAATAAGTCGTCTCAATCTGCCTCATTGCTTGAAAAAAAGAATAACGAACCGACTGCTTCAGTAGCAGTTGCAAATGAGGGTCGCTAGATTGGAGGAGACTTTCCTGTTCAGCCATCTTTTTCCCGTTGGTTTTGTTTCGTGGAAGACTTCAATCACAGGGATGGAGTTGTGCCAATCCTTGGTGGCCATCGATGGATGCTTCCACGTTTGGTGGAAACCAAATGTGTTTCTGTGAAACTATTGACAGCGACATACCGCGCAAAGAACTGCTCCAAAATACCGCTAAGTAGAAATGCCCCCCCACCCTCAAATGCTTCTTCGTCGCATAGCAGTTCGATTTCGAGTCCTTGTGCAAAGGTTAACGGACCGGGCATGGGCACTCGACGAACAATTGCCTTATGGCCCACAGAGAGTAGACCCTCAATTTGCCTCAACGATGCGTGGTGGCCTGGTAGGCAATACAATTGCAATAGCTCTCGCAACATCGATGCGCCACCATTGGATGAATCGGTCAAGGAGAGGTAGTTCGGAGTAAGGTGACTAACCAGACGCCATGCGCTTTCTCCCTCTTCGCTTACCAATGGGGGGCGAGGAGCGGTTGGGCCCGTCAAACAAAGAACGTTTGCAATCGGAGCTGAGCCCTCAACTCGAAAAGCAGTCCGCCACCCTTGGGCCGGCACGATTAAAGCCAGATCTCTATTGGTACAATAGACCTGCGAGGAGAGCTGCTGAAAATCCTGACGCGATGGCAGTGATTGCGAATCGGTAAGGCTAACGAAGACTTCGGTCCCTAAATAGAGGCTTCTACTTGGATTGCGATTGGGGTCGCCTGGGACGCGAGATTTCCGATCGATAGTGTAGTAAAGTGCCCGTCTTTGCGTTTGGACGGACGAGCTCGGTGGAGCGTAAAGGGCCTGGCAAGGGATTTCTTGATTCGTTGCACTTTGGTGGGCACACATGTCCTCGATGGACCAAACCTCAAAGTCCAAGGGGCGGCTCCGATCGCCGATGAGTTGATGCTCGAATTGCGTATGGTCCAAGTGAATTCGGTCAGCTCGTTTGGGAAAAAGATTGACAGCCGGAACACAATGAAGGGCAACGTGTTCTATAGAAGCTCGATCGATTTGCTTGCCTGGTACGTGCTCGATTGCGAATAAGAGATGCAGTTGATTGCCAACCATTTTCGGAACCAACTTCTGCAGATCCATCAACTCAATAAAAAGGAACTTCTCTGGAAGAATAAAGTAGTCTTGAAGCAATCGGTATCCCGAGAAGGAACGGCGGTCGCCCGGGAGTAGCATTTCCTTCGTGTCCATCGTGGTCGAGCGAATCGGATTGGAATCGAGGACGGTCCAACTCTGCGATGAAAGCGGTTGGCCAACAGTCGAACCCGCGACCGCGATCGAATGGGTATGAGCCAGGAGGACCTCGTAGATTTGATGCGCCGTCTCTCCACCCCTCAAATGAATCCGAAGTGTGTCCAGCTTAATCGCGCTCAACGGAATAGCTGCTGTCGTCTCAAGAGTTATATGGAGAACGCCCCGTACGGAAGACTGATGGAACGATGGAGGCAATGGAACTGCCGTAGTTGAATCTCGCGAAATAAACGAAACATGCGAAATCCGAATCGGCCATAACTCGACATCGGCCGTCGTGTCAAAGCGGCATCCTGTTTGCTGACCGACGGCTACATCTGCATGCAACCGGGTCCCTTTGGGTACGAGGTAGCCCTCCGCCAACGACCCTTCGTCATGAGCGGGATTGAGTTGAAATATCCCAGCAGCTGGAATGGGCCTTGTGTAGTGGGGGAAAACGGAATCGAGAATTGCTCGCGTCAATTGCGGATATTCAGCGTCCATGCGACGCTGAACGCGTGCCGACATGAACGCAAAGCCCTCGAGCAAGCGTTCAACAAAAGGGTCGCTACACTGGAATTGATCCAGTCCGAGACGTCCCGCCAAAGTTGGATACTTGGAAGCGAAAACGCTCCCCATCTCGCGAAGAAAAGCGAGTTCGCGATCATAGTGATCGAGGAAAAGAGCATCCATGCTTGCATTCCAATCTTGGTATTGAACTTATGTTAGCTCTTTGAGCTGAACCCGTAGAACTTGATGTAAAACAGAATGCGAGAATGGATCACTGCAATATCTGCATACGCCCCGTCTCGGCATCGACACTCAAATCGATTGAAACAGGGAGCCATTTTCCGCTTTCGGCATATTCCGCATCAATGCGTATACGGATTTGCCGTGGATCATGGTCTTCGCCTTCGGTGCTAACTCGCACAGACAATGAGTCTCCCCGCAATCGCGGTTCAAAAATAGCGATCCACTTCTTGATCTCGTATTCTAATTTGGGAGCATCTGCGTTCCCTAAAACTCGACCCGTGAGAATTCCGATCCCGTAATTCAGAACACTTTGTTGCACGTGTGGCCATGGAGATAAATCCGTCGTCGTTGAAAGCGAGGTCGAATTCAGTAACCAGCCCAGGTCACGGAGAATCCCTGACTCGATATTCAGGTCAGGGAGTTCGCCTCGTTCGAGAGTTGCATGGGAAGCATCCTGGGACAGATTCTCGCTCAGTCGGTCCAGCAATGATGGGATAGCATTCAATTGCTTGCTCAATTTAGTGCTAACCATGGTCAAACGGTCTCCATCCCTAGAGCCAGCGCAATCAAAAACCCTTCGTCAGACTCTATTGTCGGCAAACTATTACCGAAAATACGTCTCGTTCACGTCTACTTGCGAGACTTAGTGGCAAATTTTGCGCAAACACCCTCCGAGTTCAATTGCTAGCTTAGCTAGCCAGACAAAAGCAGATTGCTCAATCGAGGTGCGTACTACCAAAGCCCAGCTTCGTGCATGCGGGTTGCAAAGCGGAAACCGTTTTGCAATCGCTTTAAACACGGCTGTAATGAGCCTATTCCCAGTCGAGCGGTTTCAGCCACGTTTCGCGGAGCTGTTGCCATGGTAAATCGATCAGTACCTCTCGATCGCACTCGACCAAGACTCGATCGTGCTCTGCAACCGCACCGAGTTTGAAGCATGGTAGCCCTTGCATGGCGGTTTCAAACTGCTTAACCAGCAATGCAGGAACTTCGCACAGGAGTCGGCTGTTCGATTCGGAGAACAACGCCACTTCCCGATCGATGAAGCTCGCTTGTCTCATTTGGGTGATATCGATGGATACTCCAAGTTCTCCGGCGAACGACATCTCGGAAAGCGATACCGCCAAACCACCTTCGCTCAGATCGTGACAAGCGACAATCCATTTCTTTTGGATCGCTTGATGGATTGCGTGGTAGCCACGCATCGCGAGCGCAGCATCGACGACCGGCACTTTGCCCCCCGATAGGTTCAATGCAAGGGCAGCATACGAGCCTGCCAATTCGTCGCGCGTTACGCCAAGCAAATACACTGCATTGCCGGTGCGTTTAAAATCCATGGTCACCGCGAGTCGGCAGTCATCGATTTGTCCAAGGGCGCTGATTAGTAACGAACATGGGATCGCGATCGTCTGCTTTTCGCCTCGGGTGTTGAACCATGTGAATTCATTGTTCAAACTGTCCTTGCCGCTTATGAAGGGTGTCTTCCATTGAATAGCCAAATCGTGACAAGCGATTGCAGCACGCACAAGCGTTCCCAAGGTTTCTGGGCGTTCGGTATTGCCCCAACAGAAGTTGTCCAAAATTGCCAATCGATTGGGGTCGGCGCCGACCGCCACTGCATTGCGAACCGCTTCGTCGATCGCGGAGGTCGCCATAAGATAAGGGTCGTAGTCACCCAACCTCGGGTTCATGCCGCAGGATAGGACGAGTCCACGCTGAGAGCTGAGTTTTGGACGCACAATGGCAGCGTCACTGGGTCCATTGCAGGATGGCCCGACGAGAGGTTTCACGACGCTGCCCGCTTGCACTTCATGGTCGTATTGGCGAATGATCCAATGCTTGCTCGCTACGGTAGGGTTGGCCAATATTTTTTCCAGTGTCGCTTCGATAGCGGATCGATCCAGTGCACCGAGCTGACACGGCAGGGTTGGTGGCAATTGAAACACAGCTTGACGAACAACGGGTGGTCGCCCTTGGTGCAGGAACTCCATGCTTACACAGCCGACTTCTACGCCGTAGTACATCAATCGCAACAACCCTGTGGGAGTAAACTCACCCAGTACCGATACCTCCACATCTTCGTCGTTGCAGAGTTTCTTCAAGCGATCGATTTTATTTGGCGGGACAGCCATGACCATGCGCTCTTGGGCTTCGCTGATCCAAATCTCCGTGTAGCTTAGTCCTTCGTATTTGAGTGGCGCTTGTTCAAGCCAGACTTCAGCACCAATCGACTCGCCCATCTCTCCTACGGCGCTACTAAAGCCACCGGCCCCGCAGTCGGTGACAGCCGAATAAAGACCTTGGTCCCGTGCTTGGAGCAATACATCCATCACCATCTTCTCGGTAATTGCGTTCCCGATTTGCACGGAACCACCGGATATGTTCTCGCTTTCCTCCGTCAATTCGACGCTGCTAAAGGTCGCTCCGTGGATTCCGTCGCGGCCGGTTCGCCCACCGATGGCGACAATCAAATCGCCGGGCATCGCTTGCTTTTCCACCTTGTCGACAGGGATGATGCCGACATTGCCGCAGTACACTAGTGGATTACCAAGGTAGCGGTCGTCGAAGTACACCGCACCGTTGACCGTTGGAATCCCCATACGATTTCCATAATCCCGTACACCGGATACGACCCCTTTCATCACGCGCCTGGGATGCAAGACCGCAGGCGGCAGATCACTGGGTTCGAAGTTGGGTGAGGCAAAGCAAAACACATCGGTGCTGCAAATGGGCTTGGCTCCAAGTCCGGTTCCAAGTGGATCGCGAATCACCCCGCCTAAACCGGTGTTTGCACCACCGTAAGGCTCGATGGCGGACGGATGGTTGTGCGTCTCAACTTTAAATACCACATGGTCTTCGTCGTCGAACTTCACGACACCAGCGTTGTCTTTGAAGACACTGACGCACCAATCATCCTTTCCGAGGCTTTCACGAATCTGGACCGTGGCGGCGAAGATCGTCTCCTTCAGCATGCTCTTGAAATGCCGAGTCCCATTCTCGTCCCGGTATTCGATTTTTCCGCCGAGAGTTTTATGGCTGCAATGTTCACTCCAAGTCTGAGCGATCGTTTCCAGTTCGATGTCTGTTGGGTCGCGTCCTTGTGCAACGAACTGTTCTTGAATGGTCTCCATTTCGACAATGGACAGATAGAGCTGGCCGGACTTGCTCAGTTGCATCAGGGCTTCCGCGTCAAGGTCACGTATCGGTACTACCGTTAGTTTAAACTCGTACGTCGAACCAACAGCCAATTCATCGAGCGTCAGCGGTCCCACGACAACTTGTTCAATCGAATCGTTGGCTAACACTTTTTGGCAAATGCGCTGGATGACGAGAGGGTCGACGTCGCCCGGCTCGTTCTTGGAACTGACCCAGTACTTTCTAAACGTTCGCACCTCATCGACTTCGTATTTTAAATCTCGAAGCATTTTCAACGTGCTCTGCGCGACCGGGTCCATCACGCCTGGTTTCAACATTGCATAGATAAGTGTGCAAGTTGACCCGTTCGCATCCACGAGCGGAAGGTTTAACAACGGATCCGAAATTTTCGTGGCTTTGCATCGCTGAGCAATCGGGTCCGAAAGAAGTTCTTCAGCGATCTTCTTGAGTTGGTCTGGATCGAGCGAGCCCTGCAAAAGGAAACCATAGGCAGCTCGAATGGACAAGTCCCTGGCAATGCCAAGTTCCATTGTCGACGTGAGTGCAGAATGCCCGAGAGTATCCGGCTGTCCATCAGCCGGATGAATGTCTACTTGCCACAGCCTCACGTGTTGCTTTTCCCGCTTTGAGTAATTGTTCGATGCGGTCGAAATCGGATTTTTCCAATGCATCGACCCACGTTTCGCAAATTGTGGCAAAGTTCTTCATCGCTTGTAAGGCTGGCGCGTGGTTTTCTTCCAAGATCTGCCTCCACATTTGGGTATTGCTCGCCGCGATTCTTGTTGAGTCCATCCACCCCTTCCCAACAAACTGAAGAATTTCTGGCGCTGTCGAGGTTGCCAGGGCGGAAGCGACCATGTGCGGCAAATGACTGGCAGTGGCTAACGCTTGGTCGTGATCCATAGGCGAAAGGCAACATGTTCGGGACCCCATTGATTCCCAAAAGCCGATCATTCGAGTGACTAATTCTGACGCAGTGTCTTCAGCTGGGGTAATTACCACTAACGCACCGTCTAATAGCGTCCCGACCGCATGTTCGACGCCACTGTGATGGCCGCCGGCAATGGGATGGCTGCCGATGAACTGCATAGGCGAAAGTCGACCATGGGCTGCCCGAATAATGCTCAGCTTGGTGCTTCCGACATCCGTTAGAATGGCGTCGGCTTGCGCAACGCTGGCTGCAACTTGTAACGAATCGACGATCGACTGGACCGGCGTACATGCAATTATTAAATCCGCTTCTTTTGCGCCGGAGAGAATATCGTCGGTAGCGATATCGATTGCACCGCGAGCTAGCGCAGTCTCAAGTTTGGAAACGGTGCGTCCAACTCCGACGACAGATTGCGCGAGCCGTTTTCTCTTTAATGCTAGCCCAATGGATCCTCCGAGCAATCCGACGCCGATGATACAAACTCTCTGCCAAACCATAAGTGCTACAGTTTTCCAAATATCGATGGGTACGCTTATGCGTCATGAATTCACCCTACTGCGGTGATTGCGTCGATGTAGTGTACCTGGGCAGAATGAAAATGCGAACCAGTGCCAATTCAAGTCGTGATTTTGGCGTTGGGAGAAGCGGTGTGAGCCCTAGTTTCGAAATCGCACTGCGATTTTTGCCCACCGATCCTGCTCCCACCAAAAAAAAGGGGCAAGGAAAAATCCTTGCCCCGTTTTCAGAGGATTCAAATGCGTAACGACTTACTGCAGAACTAGCGAGAGTTCCTTGCCGGGTTCAACAACAACTGTTCGGCTCATATTTGCTTCGAGATATTGTGAATCTATTTTTTTCAGTGCTTGGTCGGCGTTTTTTGCCGTCGACTTTGCGATGAAGTAAGCGTATTTGCCAGGAATTGCTTCTCCTTGAAAAGTTCCGTCACCGGCGACTTGGAACGTGGTCACGAAACCATTATCGAGTGGCTGAAGGGTCAATCCTACGTTGCCAATGACTTTCCCATCGCCTTGAGATAGTTTGCCGAACACCTTTTCGGATTCAGTCCTCAACCCTGGATTGGTAGAGCAGCCCATTGTGGTGGTCATCGTCAATACCATTAGCCAAAGAATGTTTTTCATTGAAGCCTCCTTAGTTTTGATCAGCGATGATTTGGCCATCGTTTGCACCAACCATCCACTTCATGACAATTCCGTCGGTGGCTGCGGAAAGGAATCGCACCGAACCATCGCCGTACCCGGCATTGACGCCGCCAGTGTGGAATGAGAATGGTTCATCGTTTGGTCCGCAATTGTTTACCGACCAACGGCATTCTGGTGGTCCGCCGATTGGAGTTGCGTAATTGTTGATTTTAGCCAAACGACTTCCAGGCGAAATCGCGTTGCTTGGTCCTGAGTAACCATTGGTTGCAGCATCGGGGTCAGCCCAAGCGAAAACGCGTCGAGCGTTTGAAAGTCCACCGTTTGGATTATTGAGAATGTCGGCAGGCGTAGTGACCGGGCTTTGACGAGCTGAAGTGGCACCGAAAGCGCTGACGCTTGGGTGTGCACGACCTACGTCTTCAACCATCAAACAGGTGTTCGAAGTCCCGTCGCTAACTCGCGAGATACTTGCTCCTTCGCAGTTCAGCATACCGCCGACGACCTGAGATAGGTAAGCAGAATCGCTGGTTGGAGTTCTAGCGCCGTAGGTTGCACTACCAACTCGCGTGTCGATATCGGATACTGCGATGAACATGTAATCGAATCCGCCGTATCCATGTACGGGATCGCGGGCGCTGCCATCGATAGGTGCCGACGGGCAAATGAAACCCGGAATCTTCGCTTTCGCGGCGACTTGTCCACTTGGATGTGCAGGATCGTTGTAAGCACGGCCCTTCGAATCCTTGTGGATCAACGCAGCGCCGACGGACCAAACGCCATTGTTGAGCGTCGCACCGTAGATGGTTTTTGAGTCACCGGAATGTTCAAACAAATTGTAAACGGCGAGTTGCTCAATATACGGGAGCAACTGTGTAGGAACCGAGTGGATCATGTAGGTTGTGGTATTGCTGCCGGTCGAATCGCATTGACCGCTATGAGGGAGCCTTTTATAGGTAGATTCGTGGTTGTGAACGGAAAGCGAGAGTTGCTTGACGTTATTTGAGCATTGCATGCGTCTGGCTGCTTCTCGGGCCGCTTGAACTGCAGGCAAAAGCAATCCAACCAAAATGCCTATAATCGCAATGACAACTAACAATTCCACCAAAGTAAAGCCGCCGTGGACTGGGCGAGTAAATCGCTTCATAACCAACCATTTCCTTTATTGAGACCGATTCAATGTTGCCACCCAATGCGGCTCCATCAACGGCACAATTATCTAGGGGGCAGGCCGAAAACGTATTAAGGAACAGTGAATATTCAAGGAAGTGGGTGTTAAGAGAGCGTTAAGGAGAACCCCAAAAAGCTCGAACGAAATGTTTGGCGCGTCCCCTGAATTAGGATGAGTGTCGGGCAATTGCACTCCATCACGCCTTTCGCTATCGCAGTCGGGCGCGCCAAAGATGAAGGAAGCGGACGCCTCGTTAAGGTTTTTTTTGTACCCAGATGTTGCGATACATAACCGGGTTGCCATGATCCTGCAAAAAAAGTGGCCCCGGTGTGTTTGCTTCTGGGTCCTTACCAGGGGTCCCCTTCGGCAAATCCAACTCGTCGTGAATCAACACACCATTGTGTCGAATGGTCAGCTTAGCATTGGTTGCCTTTTTCCCTGAGGCGTCATACTTAGCTGACTTGAAGTCAATATCGTAGGTCTGCCAAGAAAGCGGCGGATAGCACATGTTGAGCGATGGCTTGGCGATCTGGTAGATGCCTCCGCATTCATTGTTCTCACCTGCGAGTCCGAAGGAATCCAACACCTGCAACTCATATCGACCTTGGATGTAGACACCGCTGTTTCCTCGCGCCTGTCCGGAATCGTCAGGTTGAAATGGTGTGCGAAATTCGATGTGCAAGTGGTGGTCTTCAAACAATTCTCTGCTTGTTCCGCCGACTCCCAGCAGTCCTTCGTCACCGGACTTGGCACCGACGAAGTCATTGACGCGATTCGCGTCGAAGAGCACGATAGCATCTGCTGGCGGACGTGCGCCCAACGTTTTGCTCTCTCGAATCAATTTGGTCAAGACGCCCAGTTTCTTGCCGGAATCATCCCTAATCTCGAACGTATTTGCCTTCAAAAAAATAGTCACGCCATCCTTCTTGGCCTCTGCCATTTCTTGGACCGGATCGATCTCCGCTTGAAATACCTTCTTGTTTTTATTGCGATTGAATCCTTGTCCTGGTAAGCCACCCTCAAGCAAATGGATCGTGATCTTTTTCTCGCTTACCGCAATCACTTGCGCTCCCCAGGTTCCACCCCACGCGTCGACCACCCCCAAATACTCCCCTTGCAGCTTGAACACTGCCCCCGCCTTATCCGAGGAAGTGTAAGTATCGGCATTCGCACTTGTGTACGCGAGAAACGATACTGGCAATATCATCCAAAAAACAACATTTGCGAAGCAACGACAATTGGGCAAGCAAAAATTCTTCATGTTGATAAAAAGCGAAAAGCAAGTAAGGGTGAAAAAAACCGAGCGAGCAGACTGAAGAGCAATTGATTGTAGCATGAATTCAGCTTGCCCTATTTTACCCTTTTCCACTCCGGAACTGTCGCTTCCCGCATTGCTCAAAGTCGATGCGTGGTCTATACTGGACAAATCTGTCCTGTTTTGATGACAATCAACGGGACGTGAATTGTTAGATGCTTTGAACCCTGGGAGGTTTTTCGATGTCGCTTTGGAGATTACGTTTGGTATTAGTTGGGTGTGCAATGTTGAGCGCCGGGGCCTGTTGGCATTACGCAGCCGGTAACGAATCGATTCAAACGAAAGAAAAAGACCGAGAGATACGCAGGTCACGTCGCGAGACCAAGATGCTCGATACGCTCTATAAAACTGCGATCGTTTCTGTGACGCAGACATATGTTCAGGACGGATCGTCAACTGCTGCAATCACCACATTTCAACCTGTTTTGAAAGCGATGAAGGAAGGTAAGTGGCATGAGGTTCGGCTGGTCGACGGTCTTGGCGACCCGATCAATCCAGAAAACGCGCCCAAGGATGCGTTTGAGAAAAGGGCCATCAAGGAGATGCTTGCAGGCAAGGAGTTGATCGATGCTATTGAGACCGTAGATGGACGGGAGGTTTTGCGAACGATGACGATCTTGCCAATGGCATTGGATAAGTGTATTCTTTGCCACGAAAATTACCGTGGGAAAAAGATTGTTGGTGGTGTTTCCTTTCAAGTTCCAATTCAGCGAGAAGAGGATTGATTTAGCGACGGATGTTTTCGCAAACAGTTGAATATGCACTTCGAGCCGTCGTTCACTTGGCAAAAGAACCCGAATCGCTTCAAACCACCGCTCAAATTGCAGCAGCGACGAAAGTTCCATTGCCATATCTTTCCAAGGTGTTGCAAACCCTGCATCGCGATAGGCTCGTCACCGTGAAGCGCGGCGTGAACGGCGGATTTCTTTTGGCGAAGCCTCCAAAACAACTGACGATTTACGAAGTCGTGCAATGCGTTGATCCGATTCGCCGTATCCACACTTGTCCGCTCGAATTGGCCAGTCATCGCAAACGACTCTGTTCACTCCACAAAGAGATGGATAGTGCGATGGAGAGCATCGAATCGGTTTTTCGCAAGACAACGCTCTCCAAATTAATTGACAGTCCGAACACCAGTTTGCCTTTGTGTGATACGCGTTAATGCACTCTTCGACGGCGTACGCGTAGCTGTGGGGGTTGAGCCATGAGGCAACAAACTCAGCCGTTTGGGAACCGTATCCAGGCTTGAACGAAGCCGTATGTCGTAAAACTGCATGACTGGTAGAGGCCAATGGCAGGAGTGTTTCTAAGATCGACTGCCAACGTAATGCCGTCCATCCTATTTTCCAAAGCCCAGTCTAGGACGTAATTCATGATGACTTTGGAAAGACCCTTACCGCGCCATTGCGGTGCCAACCCAAGGTAGGTTAGCTCACAGCATCGGTTTGCTGTTCGGGTCAACAACAAACATCCGATGTCAACACCTTTGCACTGAATAACCCACCATGTATCGGGGACTCCAGTGGTGTTAGATGCATATCCTTCCAATGTGCTTTCAATTTTTCGGTGTCCATTGAGTTCGGGTACATCCCTAGTTTCAACATAGGTGCTCTCGATGAGTTGAGACCATCGGTTGGCCGGGACATGGTAATGTGGAACGAAGTCAAGTTGTCCGCATTCCAAAGCGGACTGAGGTATTGTGGGTCTGAGAGTGGATTGAAGCCCAATGGCTTCCATCTGGACCAGTTTTGCGATGGGGAGCATTCCCGACGCTTGAAGGACCTCATCGCGTAATGGATCTGGCGAGACAAACCCTGTTCCGGATTCAATGGAATGCCGTGACGCAATTAAGGGGGAGATTGCTTGAACCAATTCCGCCCCTTGTTGGAAGGCTGCATCGAACAGTTCTTTGGCCACTTCGATTAGCAGTTGCCGACCTCGCTCATCGTCATCGTCTGCTTCTAAAGAGATATTACCAAGCGAGACGAGTGCACCAGGGTAATGGACAATGTATCCCTCGGCGCGTAAAAAGCCGGAGCGCATTGAGGTTGCATGAACCGACGGCGCACAACGAGACCGATCGCAAAGATCAGTGAGGGCTTCGATCAGCGCATCGACGGACTCCGGAGCATCGGCTCGATGGCACCATCGGACGCAGTCGATCCAACCTGACTTCATCGCGTGTTTGCCTCAAGCGAGCTGCGTCGTGAAAACGCTTGGTCTGAGTCCGCATCACTCAAGCGAACGAGCAATAGCACAGGCTGAATCTCACCGTTTCTCGTTTTGGTATGGAAAAAGTGCTCACCCAAACCGCGAGAATCGTCGGTTGGTCCTAGGACTACGCAATCCCCTTGTTGCAATCGCAAATCGATCGCGAGCTGGTCCCATACTATCGACTCCCGTCGCGAATCGAGTCGCACTACTGATTCCCGGCCGATCGCTTTTTTTAATAGTTCGCCGTGTTGCATTTCGGGTATTAAGCGCAGCGTTGCGGTCGCGTCACCATGTGGCGTTGCCATGATCCCAACCATAAAATGCGGCGCATGGTACACATTGCCTCTTGGGACAGTATCGTGGTGCGTAACAAAAATAGAAGTATCAGGGAAACTACGAACAGAGAGCTCTTTGCGAACTTTTGCTCGGCATCGCCACAATTGAGAATGGGAAGAAACGTCTGCGGCAAAACCGGCCTGTTCCAGAGGATCTTCGCCAAGTCGTTTCACAGTTTGACGCAACCATTCGTCGAGAAGCGGGGGCATATTGCCCGAGACCTTGCCGCCCCGCATGCCGTTCTTGTCCAGCGCAATTCGCACTTCTGGTATCAACGCTTGTTCATCCACCTGCAGCCATAGTTCATGGAGATGGGCCGCTTGAGTCTGATTGAGGCGAATCAATATGGTCTCGACTCCAGCTGTCTCCATGGCTGGAACCGCAGTTCCGATCGCGTGCTTAGGGGTTACCGTTGGCGGCTCCTCACCGGATGGGAGCCAAGTCGCGCACGAGGTTTGAAATACCAGGGTTGCGCATACGAAACCAAGTGCAAGAGGTCTTGATCGTTCGTGGTTCATCCGGCCGAACTATCACTTTCGCATCGTCGGTGCGTTGTTTGGCACCTGAGGTCCAAGGTTGCTCGCGGCCCGGACGTTTTCCACGGCAGGCGCGGTAAATGCCCTTTCCTCGACCCGCCAGTCTTTGGGAACGTCGAACGGAATAAACTCGCGTCGAAACAGAGCGTCACTCATTTTTTGGAGGAGGTTGGCGTTCTTGACCCGATCTTCGAATTGAAAAATCTCGCGGTTGTCTTTTAGGATTTCATTCTTCTTGTCAAAGTGGTCCGTATTGAATTTAACCAGCATGATTGGCAAGAAAATTTCGCGATCGATGTAGACTTGCACGTGGTCATAATTGGTCGCGTCGGATTGGAATTTTGGGTATGCTTCGATGACATGGATATCATTGCGCGGTTTGCCCTGTTGATCATTGGGTGGTGGAAGAGCTCGGACCCAATAGCGTTCCTTGATCTTTTCCGCTTTGACCCCAAACATGAATGGCATTGGCGATTCGAGAATGCCAGTCCCTTTCATTTCGGGTGGCATCGTGAATTTCGTGCATCGCTTTCCGCTGCGATCGTATTCGTAGACTTTTTCACCATCGCATAGCCACCACTCTCCATACACGTTGTCAAAGCTCTTGTATTCAGGCTGGTTCTTGGCGTCGAGCTGGCCAGTTAGCTTAAGGAACAGATCTATCTTGAACATTCCTTTGTCGGGCGCCATGTATTTCAATTCTCCCGACGCACAAGTCGTATTGACGTCGCGAATATCCTTGCCCGTTTTCTTGGCCAGTTCATCCACGAAGTTTTCGGATGAGTTGTACTGCCAACGCCGAAACTTGCATGAATAGCGTTCAATGTTTGCTGTCGCTTGCTCCCAGTCTTTGAGAATGTTATCGCAGAAAGCGTTTTGCGCCTGCGTGGGGGGGTTCGCAGCATAGGGATCGATGGTCACAACTTCTTTCCCGCTTCCACTGACGTTGGATCCCTGTGGGTTCGCAACCTGTCGCTGCTGCAGTGCCGGATTGAGTGCCGGATTCATCGCTGGGTTGGGTTGTGCCCCATTTGCTTGCGGCACAAAACCTTGATTGGGGTTAGAACCTAAAGCGCTATTTGGTCCTAGCGCATTGGGACGACCGCTCGGTTGTTGGGTTGCTGGCGGGGTCGCTTGATTGCCGTAACCGTTTGCTCTGGGCGCGACGTTTTGCTGACCCAACGCGATCGTGCTAAGGCCAATCGTCCAGACGCTTGCAAGGAAACGTACGGTAGATTTCTTATAGAAACTAGTCCCTTGGTTATTCATTTTCATCATCCGTGATATTGCTGAATTTGGGCTCGCCCAGCCATGGGCTTAAATCTGAACAGCCGAACTACTATCGCCAGCACAATAGCAACTTGCCACGAAACCACCTAGATCGAATTTTCCGTTTATGACGATTGGTTCGAGACAAAGTTCCTAGCGGTTGTTCTGAATCCTTAGCTATCGATCTTTCTCCGACCTAGGGTTCTAGGAGCATCTTGCGACATTCCCTGTACCAGCCCCATCAAGGCGCCCAATCGATGTCAACCGTAACTTCGTACACCCATTCCACAGCAACGTCACCGTTTTTCACGGTTCCGCGCGAGTCGACGGAAAAACTCCGCGACGTTTGCTCGTTGCATTTGATCAACGGAGAACATTTTTCTGGGGCGGAACGTGTGCAACAACTGCTTGGAAATCGTTTGCCTGAAAACGGTGTGTCAGCACACTTCGCTTGTCTGAAACCTGGAAAATTCCCAGAATTGTGTGGTCTTGAGAGCGATCTGGTCACTACGATCGGCATGAAAAGTCGCTTTGACTTGAGCATCGTTAAGAGAATTGCGGAGCACGCTAACGAAATTGAAGCCGATATTTTGCACGCACATACCCCTCGTACTGCGATGATCGCTAGCTTTGTCGCTAAGCGTTGCAAGCTCCCTTGGGTTTATCATGTCCACTCGCCTACCTCGCGTGACTCTACACGCAACGTAATCAATCGGGTCAATGGTTGGGTAGAAGCCTATTCGTTGCGGAATGCCGACCATATTATCACTGTTTCGAAATCGCTGCGTCGCGAGATGCTCAAGTTCGGACATTCCCGCAACAAGCTCACAGCGGTCGCCAACGGCGTTGCAGAGCAACCGCCCATCGAACCATTGTCACGCCAAAACCAACAGCATTGGAAGCTAGGCATGGTAGCCCTTGTCCGGCCTCGCAAGGGGATTGAAATCTTACTCGAGGCTCTCGCAAAATTGGCGCACGAACGAAACCGTATTACGCTTGAGGTGATTGGTGGATTCGAAACACGCGAATACGAATCGAAAATACGCAGCCTGATTGAGCATTTGAATTTACAAGGGATGGTCAACCTTCGTGGCTTTACCAAGAATGTTCCTGAAGTCATGCGCACTCTCGACGCAATGGTGCTACCAAGTTTATTTGGGGAAGGCATGCCGATGGTTGTATTAGAGGCTTTGGCGTGCGGCGTTCCGGTCATTGCAACACGCGTGGAAGGAACTCCAGAAGTGATTCGACATGGTCAAGAAGGGTTACTTGCTCGCCCACAAGATGCAGCATCACTTGCCGATGCAATACAAGTGTTTGTGTCGAATCGAAAGGCCTGGAGTCGGATGAGCCATCTGGCTGTCCAAAGACACCGTCAAGGCTATTCGGATATTCAGATGGCCAAAAAAACGGCACGGGTCTATCGAAAGTTGTTAAGCCGAACCTAGGCATGATCGTAACTGTGCTGCCAGGCCGACAGCCCCCCTGTTGTTTCGATAAACGCGCCCTGTTGCAGCGCGGCGGGCCGTGCTTTATCACTCAGTGGCTGGATCGAGCAACGATTCAAGATCATTCGCTGGGCTATTGACCAGGGACGAAACACGCCGCATTCGCAATTGGCCCGATCGGATCGGTCGCAATTGATCTAACAATCGCTCGATACTATTGGGGTTGTTCAACGATGGATCTAACCATGCAGCAATTTCTTGTTCGCTGAACATAATGGCGGGCATCCGATCATGAACGTCAATGACATCTGCGTTGGATGCAGTGGTGATGATCGTTGCAGAAAGAATGGGTGGGGCCGTCATCGCCTCATCCCGCATCGCCTCATCCCGAATTTTTCCGTTCTCAGCCCATAGTCCCGCCATCGCAAAGACGCGCTCGCCAGCGGTGTGGATCCAGTAGGGTTCCTTACTCTTCGCCGATGTCTTCTTCCACTCGTAATAGCCGTCAGCAAGCACGATGCAGCGTTTGTCGATGAGAGATGGCCGAAAGCTCGGTTTGTCTGCAATCGTCTCCGACCTTGCATTGATCATCGTATAGCTCGACGTTAGCGAATTGGCCCAGTGCGGAACCAGTCCCCATCGCATGGTTGCGAACCCAGGAATTTTCTGATCATTGCATCGAGCAACAAGGATCTGTTGGGTTGGAGCGATGTTGTAACGCGCGCGCGACAACGCGACTGAAGCAGGTTCCAAAACAGGAGCGACCTCTCCAATCCAAGACGGGAAAAGATCGGCAAGCCAATTTGCAACGGGTGTTTTTAGAGTAAATCTACCACACATGGGTGTCTAAACCGATCGGGATGCTGTCCGCTTGGTACAAACGCGAGTTGAATATCGCAATCAAGTTACATAACATCCTCTTAGGTTGGAATTTTTGACGTTACGCTTACCCCTACGTGACAATCCTTTTCGGTCGTTCTACAAAGCAAAGCGCGATTCCATTTGAGCGGTGAAAAGCAGTAGGAGCGAAAGTCAAAACACCAAGAGCCCCCAAGCGTCACGAACAACCATTGAGAGCGATGATTTTTGGCGTAATGTCGAAAAGAAGTCCAAAGGTCGGTCCCAATAATTGCAAATCCGATTACCATCTTGGGGCGTTCGGTGCATTGCACTTGATTTTTGGGCTGCCGGCGCTAGCCGCGATTGGAGACGCAACGCATTTCGCAACTGTGGCTGGGGCAGCTGTTTGAGTTTCGTCCGGCTTTTTCAAACCTAACATAGGTTACAAAAGCTACCAACGCGAAACTGCGTTGTCGATAGTGAAAAAGGGTGAAAATTGACTGGCTATCTTTTGTTAACTGGCTCGACCGGATTACTCGGGCGCTACTTGATGCGAGACCTTATTGAAAGCGGACAACGTCTGGCTCTTTTGGTACGAGGTTCGAAACGAGAATCGGCTTTCGAGCGTGTCGAAGCTATCATGCAATATTGGGAACGGCTGTCAGGAAAAACGCTTCCACGCCCAGTGTTGATTGAAGGGGACATTCGCAAACCCTGCCTTGGACTTAACGGAAAAGACAAACGTTGGGTCTCAAGGCACTGCACATCGATCATGCACAGCGCAGCCTCTTTGACGTTCCATGCAGATGGCGTTGGCGAACCGTGGGATACGAACTACGGCGGCACAGCACACATGTTAGAGCTTTGCCGTGCTACAGGATTGCGAAAGTTGCACTATGTTTCCACTGCCTACGTATGTGGTTTACGTCAGGGCAAGATCCTTGAGACGGAAGTTGACTGCGGCCAAGAGTTCCGGAACGACTACGAAGAAAGTAAACTGAAGGCTGAACTATTGGTGCGAGGCGACGACTTTATCGATGAATTGACGGTCTATCGACCAGCGGTCATTTCAGGCGATTCCAAGACAGGCTACACCAATACGTATCACGGCATCTATCTCTATTTGCGATTGATGGCTCTGTTAACTCCTCGACAGCCCATCGGCCCGGACGGGGTGCGGGTGACGCGATTGCGATTACCATTGCAAGGTGACGAGCGACGCAACGTCATTCCGGTCGACTGGGTATCCAAAGTTATGACCCATCTATTCCTCAATCCAGATGCGCACGGCCATACGTTCAATTTAGCGCCAGAGGAATGCTTGACCGCAAGGCAATTAATTGACGCTGGCTACAGTTTCTTTAACTCAACTGGGGTCGAATACATTGGTTACGGACCGATCGATCCTTCTACTTACAACGATTTAGAGGCTGCTTCGTTGCCAGGATTGGCGATGTACAATAATTACGAGAGCACCGATCCGACGTTCGACTGCACCAATCTCAAGCGATTTGCTGGCGATTTCCCATGCCCGGCGATAGACGAAGAAATGTTGCACACCTATATACGCTATGGGGAAGCAGATCGTTGGGGAAAACGCCGTATTGAATCCCCTATTTTGGATTGGATCGCTGCCGATTATTTTGGCGAATTTCAGATAGCAGACGATTTCAAAAAGGGTTCCATCGAGAACCGTCTTGCGATCGATTTGATTGGACCTGGCGGTGGCCAGTGGACGCTCGGCCTGATGTCCGACGCTACATTGGTTTGTTCTCGAGGCTTGCACGCGAATGCGGATTCGCTCCTACGATTGAGCACCTTGGAGTTCCGTAATTTGGTCTCGAATCCGATCGGTTCCAAAGAACAACATGCTGTGGAGCAGCTATTTCCCATTTCGAGTGCCCTATCCTTTGATTCAAGCGTCACGACAAATCGTGAGCGCGTGTTCTAGTATCGGACCGTAGACGGAAAACGCAACGAACTATGAGTTTCATGCACGTTGTTCTTTTCGGAATTCTGATTGCATCGGTGTTGATTCAGTTTTTTCTAGTGGCTGGGTTTGTGCGACGATTGCGAAAGTGGCGACAGCCATTGCTCGAAGATTCGTTATGCCCTAGGGCAGTTGTTGTTCTATGTCTACGAGGTAGTGACCCGTTCCTATCGCGTTGCATCGGGGGCTTGCTTGGGCAAGACTATCCAGACTTTATGATCAGGTTCATGGTGGATCATGCCGACGACCCGGCCATGCCCATCCTGCACAAGTCCCTCAAAGGTGTTCCTTTTGATCGGTATCGAGTCGATGTCCTCTCGACACCTCTTTCAACTTGTAGCCTGAAGTGTTCCAGTCTAGTCCAAGCAGTAGAAAGCCTCCATGAGTCCGTGGAAGTGTTGGCATTGTTGGACGCGGATACGATTCCGCATAGGACTTGGCTTCGCGAACTGGCTACGGCACTATCCCCCGCAATTGTGGGTGCAGCGACTGGTAATCGTTGGTATCTGCCGCTCGCAGCAAGTCATGGCTCCTTGGTTCGCTATGTTTGGAATGCCGCGGCCATTGTGCAGATGTACTGGTATGAAATCGCTTGGGGCGGTACGTTGGCCATCAAGCTGGACTCGATCCGGCGAGCGGGTATTCTGGACCGATGGCGACTTGCGTACGGTGAAGACACGATGGTTCGAATGGCGTTGTCGAGAATTGGCCAACGGGTTGCTTTTGTACCGTCTCTGATGATGCTCAATCGCGAAGACTGCACATTGGTTTCCTTTGAAGGTTGGGTAAAGCGTCAGTTGCTATCGGCAAGACTTTATCACCCTTTCTGGATATTGGTCGTAGCCCATGCGCTCAGTTCTGCATTATTGATTATTTGGGTGCTCTCGAGTTGTGTGATTCTGGCTATCCAAGGGCATTGGATTGGGGCAGGAATAGTTTTGCTTTCACTCTTGGCATACCATAGCATTTTGACGAGCATGCTCCCATGGATGGAGCGTTCCGTATGCGCGATAGCAGCGGACCGGGGCGAATCGATTTCTTGGCCGCGCAGGCCGAGTTGGCTCAGACTGCTATGGATCGCATGGGTCACTCAATGGACCTACACTTGGGCCATGCTAAGTTGCCTATTTATGAAACGCTTTGTCTGGCGAGGGATCGAATACGAGGTTGGCGGTCCATGGAACATCAAGATGAAGGAGTACCATCCCTACCAAAGCGAGCAACACCTTACCGATCATTCGATATAGCCACTTGGCCCGTTACTGTGCGGTGCTAGCCGAACCGCGGGGCGACGCGCCTATTCGAACATGAAACGGCAATGGTCTAGCTGCACAAAGAAATCCTTGAGCAAACAACTTCTCTTTGAGCACTCGGAATTCGTTAAAGCTATCTGGATAAACCCACACTGTCACGGTCGTATGCTGAGACACACAAGTTGCCAACTCGAGTCGTAATCGTCCACCGGTCCCAAGCGATTCCGAAACTGTCTCGTGGAGGACGTCCCCAGTCGGTTCCAGCTCAAATTTCTCTAACTCGACAGTTCGGGCCATTCGAGCGATGGAACCATTGGACATGATGCCGCTCTGACTTTTGAGTCCATAAGTCATCAAGAACCCATCGATAGGTCCGAGTTTATTAACGAAGCGGTCTTTTTGCGAGTTGCGCTCGGCTGAGCGTCTGGCTTCCACCTTGAGAGTTTCGATTAGGCGTTCCCAAGGTATCACAGCAACTTTATTGCCTCGCATCATCACGTGCAATTCTCTGCCGAAAACGGTCTTTGCCATAGGCGTAGGCAAATGCTGAAGCACTGCTGTGTTTTGTTCCGCCGATCGAATATCGCCCGACTGTTGGAGCAAGTCGGCAAGTTGCTTTTCCAAGTCGCTTAGCTCTTGTTCCGTTTCGATACGATCCTTGACCGATTGATCGATGTTTTCTAGTTCTTCTTCGACTAGCTTCTCGGCAATGGTAACACGATCCATGATCGTCATGCGTTCGGCGTCACGATACACCACTTCTAGATCGTAATGTCGCAATTCTTCTGCTTGCTTCTGAAGATCTTGATCCAAGCCCTTAGTTTTTGCGACGGGCGACTCTAGCAAATCGACTTGTTGCTTGAGCTCGTTCTCCACGGCAGTTTTCGCCGTAGCATAACTACGCGAACCTACGATCACAACCAATATTATTAGGATGCCAACGAGATTTGCGATCGTATCAAGAAACGCATCTTCTCCGATGGACGATTCGCTGTTTCGCCGCTTGCTCATCGTTCGCACTCCTAGCGACGGTTGGGGATAGTCAGGGGTACCACTTTGATTTCCACACCGCTACCTTCAAGTAGTCGTTGCAGACGAGCAACGCTTTGTTGCGCATCGTTGGCCGATTCGATCGTGAGTGTTGGTGACCAATAGCCACCAGGAACCGAAAGCCCCCAAGAGTCGACTCTTTTTCGCATTGCGGTTGCTAACTCGTTGCCCGCTCGTTGTGGCCCGCCCTCCATGGTCACGTTCAACTCGAACTTGTTGGGATCCTCGTCCGATCGCAACAGCCATCTATCTTTCAGTGCGATCATCACAATCGAACGGGAAACGGGTGTTGCTTTTCCTTCTGCTCGGGAGGCGGCCCATCCGTGACCGGCACTTACTGAAATTGGCTTCAAATCACCTTCAGGTCGCACGTGCTTTGCCTTGGAAGCATCTTGTTTTGGGTTCATTGAAATCGCGAGATTAGGTGCGGCGGAGGGATCGGTCGGTGATTGTGCAGACGTGCCAACAGCGGATAGGCTACTCGCCCCGCCGCCACTTGCAGTGCCGTTTGAAAAAGCATTTGCACCGGGTGGTGCAACACTGCTACCCACCGAACCGGACATGGAGTTAGCGCTACCGCTTGTTTGGTTTGCGGTGCCGTTGCCTCCCAAGCCATGCCCGGCACCTTCCTCAACGCTTTGGGCGGAGCGAGTATCGCTGTTCTGCTCGGACTCGCCTTGAGCAAATTCCGACGCCGATTGGCCGATTGAAACTCCATTCCGGTTAGCTTCCCCTGCGCCCCCCTGCTGAAGCCCGCTTTGCAGCTGCGATGCATCGCTCGCTATGAATTGCCCCGAGAGGTCTCTGCCCCCCATTCCAATTTTATTAGAATTGGTCGCTTGGAATGCGTTGCTTGGGACTTGAGCATTCCCAGATAATTCCGAACCCTGACCGCCATTGCGTTGAATAGCATTCGATACTTGCGAACTGGCCATACCCTGGATGAGCTGCCATTCTCGCTGCTGACTAGTTCCCGACTGGCCGCTGCCATTCCAAGGAGAATTTCCGCCGGCACTTAGTGAGTTATCACCATGGGTTTGGCCTGAGCTACTCGACGCATCGATGGAGTCCCAATTGTCATCTTGATCTCCCGGTACGACGCGCCTCGGCATGGCCGCAATCAGTGCTTGTTGGCGACGCTTGGCCAATTCAACTGTGGTGGCTAATTGATCTTTTAATCCAGCAGGGCTCGGAGGGAAAGTTAGTTCCATCTCATTATCAACAAGCTCATAACCGAACTGATCGTCCCAACCGCTCATCGCTTCGCGTGCCAAGGCATAGGTTTGAATACCGTCTGGCCGCACGATCAGTAAAGGATAAGGTGGTTGAGTAATGCCGAAGGTGGTGTCCTTCTGTTGGTATGTCAGTCTCAACACTCGCAATGCAGCATCGAGCGGATTTCCAGGACCTAACGGCGGTTTGAGATCGTTCAAGGAAATGAGCAGTCCTTCTGGCTGAATCAAGACACCGTTTTTAGTACATTCCAGGTACACGGGCCTTCGCGATGTGCCATTCGAACCGGCGTAAGGAATGACCGCGAATGCTGGCTTCCGCTTCTTTTGTCTCTCAATCTCGTCGATAAGTTCTTTCTTCTTTTGGTCTATCTCTTTTTTTAGGTCCTGGACTGCGATCAATTTGTCCGAGCTTTCTTTCTCAGTGTGAGCGGCTTGGGACTGGATCCGATCGATTTTCTCCACGAGCCGATCAAGTGTTTTACTCAGACGAGCAATATGGTCTTCGATATCCGCTAAGTCCCTTCGTCGGCGTTCGACTTTTGCCTTAAGTCCCTCGCGCTGTGCCTCGAGTTCGTCGGAGACGACTTGCATCAAGTCCGCGGTGTCTTTAACCTCCACCATGGCATCTTCCGCCTCGCGTTTTGCGGAAGCGTGCGAGTTTGCAACGGTGAGCACCAGAATCAGAACGAGTGCTCCGATGGTGCAAAGCAAAACCGCTAGGAACGGAAACAGTGCAGGAGCCGTATTATCGCCGCGTCGCTTGCTACGACTCATCCTACTCGCCTCTTCAAAGGCAATACAGACGGCATTTCTTCTTCTCTATTCTGAGATGTCGGCTCACTGGAGCTAGGTTCCGCCGCTTTGCGACGCACTGGCTGACGCCCCAAATACCCGTATCGCTCCATTTGTGTCCCTAACACAGCAACCGCTTCGGTCAAACAAATAGCAGCGTCGTGGAAACGGTCGACGTCTGTTAATCGTTCCAACGTAGCTTGGAGCGGCATTTCCATAGAACGCACAGCCTCATGCTTCTCGATGAGCTGGTTCAGTAACTCTGTCTGTTCCTTCATATCGCGTTGTTGCTGATGCACTGATCTGGCTTGCTCAGAAAGCCTTGTCTGCCACTGTTGCCAACGCGAATCAATCAGAACCGCGCCTTCGGCTTGGACTCTCGCTAGATGCTCGGTGTGAAGACTCAGCGATTCGCTGTGCTTAGTCAACGCGGATTCAATGGCCGACGCTAAGGAAACTCTAACGGTATCTGCCGAAGTGGACGTAAGGTTCTGCCAGTGGCCGTGAGCCGTCGAAATCGTCTGTTGCCAAAGTTCACTCTGTGTCAGAACCATTTGTTGAACTGATTTTATCAGCTCCTGACTGATATGCTGGAGCGCTGATTCCACGTTGCTCGTGTCGTGTTGCCTCTCCTGTTCGGTAAGGCAAAGCTGCATCGTTTCAGAAACTCTGTCGTTGATGGATGACAAAAGAGCAAGTTCGGAGCGATTGACTCCAAACTGCACGAACATCGCAACCATAGTCAATACGAGACCGATCGCAGTAGTATCGAAAGCCACATACAATCCCGCAGTCAGGCTGTTCATCGCGTCCTGCGAACCGCTCGCCAAGGCTTGAGCATCCATCTGTCCGAGCGTATCGGAGATACCCAATACAGTACCCAAAAATCCCAGCATCGGCATGGCCCAAGTGACGATGCGAATCAAGCCATAACTGTCGTGTTGCTGGTCCGCGTCGCGTTCTGCAAGTTCATGTACGTCTTGATCTAAGTGTTTGGTATTCTTCCGTTTTAACTGCCGCTGCAGAATCGCCGTCACGCGCTGACCTAACCAGCTGTCGCAGATCAATGCCGATTGCGAACGCCAAAGCGTCTCGAAGTACTGGGATTTCTGCTCACCGGAATCAGCTGGATTCGTGTCCGCCTGTGTCAACGATATGTCTTCGAGGGCCAAACTCGCTTGTCGAATCATTTGTTGCTGCAGGAAGCAACCGTACCACTTTGCTACAAGAGCAACGATGGCTACGAAGAAAAGCTCTGCCGTTGCGATGGCAACCGGATGGCATAGGCAATATCTGCGCAGCAATGCATAATTCAACGGGCCCGCAAAGATCAATGCGTAGAAAAGGATGCAAGCTCCCGAACCCAACACAACGGATGGCCCGATGGAGGCTTGGAAACTCGGATTCGGTGAACTTCTTTTTCGAAAAAGCACGGCAGTCCATTGCCTCCGTTTGCGTTATGCTACGTTTGCTATCATTCTGTTCGAATCTTGCGTTCGATTCAGTACTTCTAGCGAGTCAGCGCGAGAATATCAAGTTAGCTTGGTCTCTCAATCGGTTCGGCACATGAACCATCGCAGCCTTAATAAAACAGATAAAGTTTATCGACTACATCGAGTTTCCGTTTTCTGCCAGTTTTTCCGATTCCGATCTCTTCGACGGACGATACAACGTCCTCTGCTAATCAACGGAGAGATCACTTGGCCTGCTTCAGCCATTCTCCACAGAAATACCCCAGGAGGGTTTGGCATGCTTGAGGCGGTCGATCGATTGTGCATTTCTCGACCGCCTCAAGTTGCCAT
Source organism: Pirellula sp. (assembly GCA_031374515.1). Taxonomy (GTDB): domain Bacteria; phylum Planctomycetota; class Planctomycetia; order Pirellulales; family Pirellulaceae; genus JBKCUI01. The sequence goes on from JANMGH010000183.1 coordinate 81,075, forward strand.
TTTCTATCCCGACTAATCTAACAGCCGCATCATTTGTTCGCAAAATGGGTGAAAATTCCTCATTTGCTGAAACAATTCTGGCTTCATTCGTCCCAGGACTCTAGTGGACGGCATTCGCGTTTGTTGCCCCCCATTGGGGGACTGACTTTGGATGCTCACCCCACAATATAAATTGACGCCCTTTCTATTTGGTGAAGCATGATTCAACGAAACAGAACAAAACGAACACGGTGTTTTGAAACACTTGACGAAAGGCGTTGCATGGCGGTCGCAAGCCAAGGCTGGGACGGTCCAGGCAAAGCGGATGCCAACTTGACTTACTATGTTGCCAACGCGCCTTCAGGCATGAGCAAGGCCGAAGTTTCTGATGCCATCAAAAAGGCGCTGGACGCATGGTCCCAAGTAGCAAGTGTCCACTTTGCCGAATCAAAAACGCCGGGGCTTGCAAAACAATTAGACATCTCATTTGGAAAAGTAGATGGCGTTGGGGGGACACTTGCCCAAGCATACTTCCCAGCCGACCTTAACTCCTCTCGCATCGCTGGGGATATTGAGTTTGATAGCTCCGAAAACTGGGAAATTGGAAACAAAAACGGCTCTGTTGCCTTCGATTTGGTGCGCGTCGCGGTACACGAGATCGGGCACGCTTTAGGCCTCGATCACAGCGATGATAATTCTGCGATCCTTGCCCCAAGCGTTTCACCGAACGAATACTTCACCAAGTTGGACCAGGACGACGTGGATGCCATCCTATCGATCTACGCCCCCGCAAAGTCGGTGCCCTCAGGGAATTCTCCATCGCAAAGTCCGTTGGCAACACTTCCGGTCGCTACAACTCCACCGATTTTGAACACGCCAACGCAAACTCCAACGCAAACTCCAACTCCAACTCCGCCCGCAATCCCCAACCGACCTGTGGATCCAAGTAACGACGGGAGTATACTTGAACATCGCATCTACCGTTTTCGATGGTCTTCGGGCTTCGCGGATTTTTATCGAATGAGGCGATTTTTCTGGTGAGCTTCTCGGGTGACCTATGACGGACTTCGCGTCGAAAATAGCCCAAGCGCGCAGCGGCACGACCGATGCTGTGGGCGATCTGCTAGAACCGTACAGGAATTACATGCGTATGCTGGCATCGTCGCAGTTGGGACGTGCAGTTGGCAAGCGAGTCAGTCCGTCCGACATTGTGCAGGACACTATGTTGGCAGCTCACCGTGATCTCGATGATTTCCAAGGGTCGACTCAATCGGAGTTTGGTGCGTGGCTTAGAACGGTTCTCTCCCGATGTTTGTTGCACGCGATTGAATTCAACGTAACTGCGTTGAAACGCGATGTCCGACGCGAGGTCTCCATCGAAACGATCCGTTCATCACTCGAGTCAAGTTGCTCCGGAATAGGGAACTTCTTAGCGCTCTATCAAGCGACTCCCAGCCAGATCGTATCGAGTGAAGAGGAGGCTTTGCGAGTTGCTGACTATATCGCGAGACTCTCCGAAGACTACCAGACGGTGATTGCGCTCCGTAATTTCAGCGGAATGCGCTTCGAGCAAATCGCTGAACAGATGAACCGTTCGCCACAAGCGGTAAGGTTGCTTTGGCTTCGAGCCATCAATCGACTTCGCGCGATCTACCTCGACGGGAATCCATCGTGAGTTCTCCACGCAAGACAGATTCCAGCGTTTTAAAGAGCGTCATTTCATCCGAATCGGATTGGATCGACCGACTCGACGAAGCGACACAGTACAGGGTTGTTGCAATTCTCGATAAGTATCTAGTGGAGCTTGAAAATGGCGGTCAACCGTCTATTGACGCAATCGTCGCGGAGTATCCCGAGTTGGACAAACCCTTGAGATCCTCGTTGGAGAGCATACGATTGCTCAACAAGGTGCATGAGGGCTCCGACCATTCCGAGATCTTAACAATCTACAGCAATCACAACCCGCCCTCAGAGGCCGTTGTTGGTGGGTACGTCATTGGACGCGAATTAGGGCGTGGCGCAATGGGCGTTGTGTACGCCGCCAAGTGCGAAGCAAATGCAGAAGAGGTGGCGATCAAATTCCTAGAGACCAAAGGAATTCGCGATCAAGGTTGTATCGAACGCTTTCGCCGTGAGGCCCGCGCCGCAGAATCCTTGAATCATCCCAATATTGTTCCCGTTTACGAGATTGGATATGACCAGTCAAAACACTTCTACACAATGAAGCTCATCGATGGTGCCTCGCTCTCGCATACCATCGACGCTACTTTCAACCGAATTGCAAACTCGACAGAGTGTTTGCCTTCGAACGTCGAATACTATCGACATTTGGCCGAAGCCATGTCCCGTGTTGCGGATGCATTGCATGCTGCTCACAGCACGGGCATTGTTCATCGTGACATCAAACCATCGAATTTACTAATGGACACAAAAGGGCAGATTTGGATTACCGATTTTGGTTTGGCGCATGTGGACGACGGTTTGAATTTGACGTACACCGGGGATATTATCGGTACCTTCCAGTACATGAGTCCGGAACAGGCATCCGGGAAAAGAGAACGCATCGATATTCGTTCGGATATCTACAGCCTCGGTGCTACTCTCTACGAATTATTCACTGGTTTCGCTCCCTACGCAGGCTTGGAACGTGCTGAGATTCTTCAGCGAATCCAAACCGCCGAACCGCTCCGCCCGACCGCTTACAATCGCGATCTGCCCCTCGATCTCGAGACCATTATTCGGCGTGCCATGCGACCCGATCGATCGGATCGCTACCAGTCCGCCGCTCTTTTTGCCGAAGATCTGCACCGGTTTGCTTCTGGCCAACCGATCTTGGCTCGCGCAGTGAGCATTGGGGAACGCGGAAAGAAATGGGCATCGGCCCATTCGGGACGACTGGCAATTGCATTGCTAATCGCATTGCTCGGTATCGTCGTGTTGACCGTAACGAACCTTCTGATCGCTGGGCAACGACAGTTAACAGCCGAGGCGCTTAGGTCCTCGGAATGGTACGCTCGAAAAGCTCGCAGCGCTGTGCACACTCTAGGGACCCAATTTGCCGAACAACTGAACGACATTCCGCGGACCGAATCGCTTCGGCGAAAAGTACTGGATGAAACTCTGGATTTCTATGAGTCCTTTATCGCGTCTGCAAACAATGATCCAAGACTCGTTCACGATGTTGCACAGACGAAGCTAAAAATTGCCCAACTTATGCGTACGGGAGGCAATATAGAAGCGACCGACAAAGCGTACGAAAATGCGGTCGCCTCACTTCGCAACGCATATCGCAATCAAAGCGCACCGGGGATAGCGATGAATCTCCATCTAGCGATTAACGAATGGATTTTGATTCGGAGCGACCAAGGGGACCAATCCACTAGCCAACGTCTTTTGGTAGAAGCAAAAAGGATCGCCGACAAGATGGCGCCTGGGAATGGTCGCAGACGTGCGCAGGCTCTATGGCACCATACTCAAGCTATAGTTGCCTTTCGTCAAAAGGACATTGAACTTGCTATCACCGAGAGCTCGAAATCCATCGCAATTCTTCAACAATTGGACGATGAACCCAAAGCGAAAAGCGCTGCATTGGCATCGACAGTTAGCGACCCACTTCTTGAACCGTTTGACGGCGACGATGAATTCAACGATGGATATCTTGCCGATGCGCTGATCAATCTTTCCGTCATGCTCGGGGAGGTCGGGAGAAACGGTCCAGCTGAAAAAGCGGCAGATCAAGCTCTGGCGCTGAGAAGAAAAATCTCGCATCGTCGCGAATCCGCCGACGCGATCAAGCGGTTGGCGCTGGCATGCAATAACTCCGCTTCCCTACTTTGGCGCAGCGGAAGAACGCCCGAAGCTATTGAAGCGTACAAGCAAGCAGTTGAGCAATTCGAACGTGTGGGCAGTATGGTGTCGGCAGCCATGTCGCCACAACGCGAGCTTTCGATCAGTTTAAACAACTTAGGGATGGCCTATGCGTCGCTGAATCGATTCGGCGAAGCCGATGCTGTCTTCCGACGTGCGATCGCAATCGCTGTGGCTTCTGCCGATTCGGACTGTAACGATGCGGGCGCTTGGCAACGTGCTGCGGGCATGTGGAACAACCTTGCAGTTCTAATGAAAAACCAAGGGAACAAACAGGGGGCCGGAGATGCTTTTCGCAAAGCCAGCGAATACCAACAACGGGTCTGCAAATTGCTTCCAGGACACCCTAACGAAGATTTGGTTCTAAGCCAGATTCAAGCAAATCTGTCCTCGCTGTAGTAGCGATGTCCACCATCACGTAGAATTGAACAAAGACGTACGCTCAGTTTGTCAGCAACGAATTACAAGGGAGAGCACTCGAAACTTTTGAGACTTCCACCAGTGACTATCATGAACCCATTCCATCGAAAACGTGTTCTGACTTTGGAGCAGCTCGACAGTCGCATTGCTTTGAATGGCGATATGCAACCTTTTGCGTCGGTGCAATTTGCCAGAGTCCCTCCCCACGATGACGTTGGGCGATTCGAGGTTCGACACTCCAGGTTTTCAATACAAGATTCGACCCCTGCAATCCAGCAAAAGCAACTTCATTTTCCTCCCCAGCGCTTCGAGTTCATTCGTTTCAGTCTCCCGCATGAAATGCATGCCAAGGCCGAGGGGGAGGCTCATTCCGTACAAGCCGTGGTACTTTCCATTCCGAGCATGCAACAAACCAACAAGGCTTCACCGCGTCCTAGCCCCCTCATTGCTGAATCGAACAAAAGCAACACGCGACCGGAACTCGTGATTCCCAGTCGGGCTGCCGAATCGGACAATCAGATAATGAGCGGAGCGATTGCCAACCAAACACCGGAGCGCAAGTCTGTCAACGTTATTGGAACGCCGGGCAAAAGTCCTGCACCTATTACAATCACATCGCCATCGAACACACTGGTCTCTCTCAGTGCGTCGGTCCAACCTCAAGACATAACGACTCGGTCTATCTCATTTGCGGAGAAATCGATCTTCGCACAGAACGTTACCTCGAACCTTTCATCTGGCGACTTATTGCCGGCCAAGAAAAACGCTTGCACTACGCCAGCGGTTACCGGAATGCTCTTGTTTTCGATGCAAGGAACACAGAACAAACCCAACAGCAACGAACGCATGGAATCTTCGACTCGAATAGGGGAGCGTCTCAATGCCATGGATCAAGCGATCCTGGCTGAGAACACTCGACTCAATCGCCAGATGGCCGGAGGTTCACGCAGATTGCCCATCCCTAAGGGCATGATCGAGATTCGCGAAGTCGATGACAACTCCGTTGGAGAACAACAAGCGATCCTATTCAAAGCGAGTTCCAGTCCATTTGAGATTATTCAATTGGTGTTCGGTTCGAACAACATGATTCACGGCTCAAACGCGCGATCGATACAAGACTCTGAACCTGGTGAAACGTCGTTGCAGGCGACGCGTGAGGATTCCATACTTGCACTCGCCCTCGGTGTACTGTTTGCACTAACGCTCCGTCAGAAACAACTCGCAAACCGTTTGACGCAATTGCCATCTTCGCTTTCGAAAAGGGTGCGCAGTCGCCGCTGACGATGTGCATACGGACCAGGACATGGGCGACACTCGCTCTCTTGCATTGCTTACAGATCTTTATCAACTGACCATGGCTTATGGCTATTGGAAGCAACGCAAAGCAGATCAGCAGTCGGTGTTCCACCTTTTTTTTCGTAGCAATCCGTTCAAAGGCGGATATGTGATTGCAGCTGGCTTGCAGCCCGCTCTAGAATTTATTCGAGATTTTCGATTCGAATCGGATGACGTTGCTTATTTGGCAACACTGACGGGCAACGACCAACTACCACTCTTCGAACCGGCATTCCTTGACTATTTAACAAACCTCAAACTGACCTTGGACGTGGACGCTATCCCTGAGGGCACAGTTGTATTCCCGAATGAGCCACTGCTCCGTACTCGCGGCTCGATCTTGCAATGTCAATTGCTCGAAACGGCACTGCTCAACGTGATAAACTTTCAATCGCTCATTGCGACGAAAGCATCACGGATCGCGATTGCTGCACAGGGAGACTCGGTATTGGAATTTGGACTGCGACGTGCTCAAGGAATCGACGGGGCGTTGTCGGCAAGTCGTGCGGCCTTTATCGGCGGTTGTAACGCTACGTCAAACGTCCTTGCTGGCAAGCTCTATGGGATCCCGGTCCGAGGCACACATGCTCACAGCTGGGTGATGTCCTTTGATTCTGAAAAAGAAGCGTTTTTCGCCTATGCGGAGGCAATGCCAAACAATTGCGTGTTTTTAGTAGACACCTACGACACTCTTGAGGGGATCCAAAAGGCGATACTCGTCGGTCGGCATTTGAAAGCGACTGGAAAACGAATGGTAGGCATCCGCTTGGATTCCGGCGACCTAGCTTGGTTAAGCATCGAAGCTCGAAAGTTATTAGATGATGCGGGCTTTCAGGACGCAACTATCGTTGCAAGCAATGATCTCGACGAACGTTTAATTCAAAGCCTCAAACAACAAGGGGCAATGATTGGCGTTTGGGGAGTTGGGACCAAACTGATCACGGCGTATGACCAGCCGGCGTTAGGCGGAGTCTATAAACTCGGAGCAATCCAAAGCGAGGATGGTGATTGGCGACCGAAAATAAAACGATCGGAACAGCTTATCAAGACATCGATCCCGGGGATGTTGCAAGTACGCCGGCATTTTGATTCGAATGCGAACCCCACGTTTGACATGATCTACAACGAACTTGAATCACTCCGTTTGCCGTATCGGAGCCTAAACAGCAACGATGCCGCGACTGTACGCGAGGTTCCCGAGGAAACGATTTACGAAGACCTACTTAAGCCGGTTATTCGTCAGGGCGCTCTTCTCAATGAGTTCCCATCCCTTGAAAGCATACGCGATAGAGCGTTATCGCAACGATACAATTTCCACAGTCGATTCCTCCGTTTTGATAATCCCCACTTGTATGCGGTCGAGTTGGAACAACAGCTACACTCCTTGAGATCGGACTTGGTTGCGAAGGCAAGGAGTTTATCATGAGAGCCGAGGGCCCTAGGGCTTTGATCTTGGTCGATCTTCAAAACGATTTTGTCGAGGGGGGGGCATTGGCAGTTCCTGATGGTCGGGCCGTAATCGAAATTGCGAATACTCTGATGCCAAGCTTTGATTTGGTGGTCGCAACTCAGGACTGGCATCCCATGGACCATCAAAGTTTTGCAAGCCAACATCCTGGTTTTTCTGTGGGGCAGCAGTTTTTTCTGAATGGCTTGCTGCAGACTGCATGGCCGGATCATTGCGTTCAAGGGACCATCGGAGCTGAAATGGTGAGTCTATTGGATCACCATCACATCGATCATGTCGTCCGAAAGGGGATGGATAGAGAGATTGATAGTTACAGCGGGTTTTTTGATAATGGCAAGCGACGCTCTACCGGGATGGCGGAATACTTGCGAAAGGAGCAAATTGTCAGTGTCGCTGTAATGGGCTTGGCAACTGACTACTGCGTGAAGTTCACCGCAATCGATGCGGCCGAACAAGGCTTTCAGACAACAGTGATCTTGGATGGATGCCGCGGCGTTGAACTGCAAAGGGGTGACATCGACAAAGCGGTTGCCACAATGGTCCAGAAGGGCGTCATACTCACAGATAGATAGAAAGAAATCGCTTATGGAAACGGACCCCAAAGAAACGGTCGAAATGCAACGCATGATTGCAAAAAGGACTTAACCTAGAATTCACTTTTTGTCCGTTGGTCTCGCGCTGCCATTAGCTACAATTAACCACTTCATGTTTCTTATATTAACATTCGTCGAATAACATGTGCTCTCCTACTTTCCTGATTCCTCTTGCAATACTCATCTGCATGCCTGCTCCCGCTGATGACAACCAACTCTTGCCTAGAATCGAAATCTATGTCAAAGACCGGCTTGCTGAGACAACGCAGATCCCAAAGGAACGCCAAGATGAACTTCTAAAGCTGTCTAGGTACATTGACGCATGCCGTAAATCGAACAAACCGGTGAAGCTGCTGTTTGTCTGTACCCATAATTCCAGACGAAGTCATCTGGCTCAACTATGGACAAAAATCGGCGCAAAGCATTTTGGGCTGGATGGACTTGATTCTTTTTCTGGTGGAACGGAGACGACTGCGATGAACCCTCGGACGGTTACCGCACTTCAACGAGCTGGTTTAGAGATTACGAAAGAAGATAGCGATACCAACAATCCAAAATACTCAGTCGTATTTTGCAAACAGGGTTCGCCGGAAGTCTGCTTTTCGAAATCAATAATTGAGCCACCAAACCCGACCGAAAACTTTGCCGCCATCATGACTTGCTCGAGTGCCGACGTTTCGTGTCCAAATGTAAAAGGAAGCGACTTGCGTCTGGCATTGCCATATGAGGATCCGAAAATTTCAGACGGTACCTCAAAGGAATCGGCAACGTATGATGCAAAGTCCAAAGAGATAGCCAGAGAAATGCTCTTTGTGATGTCCCGAGTTGTGGAGAAGCGCTAAGCCATTGCCTCGCAAACAACTAACCGATCAGCTTTACACACTCCACTGCCGCAAGCTCAGGTTTTAGTGCAGTGATTGCAATCCCTGACACGACTTTGGTAATGTTGTGATCTACCTGATCATGGATGCTCCACGCAGAACCTTCGGCGGATGTAATATAGACCGAAAGTGTGTGATGGCCGCTGCCAGGTCGTTCGCCGATAATGTGAACAATGGTCCGCTTGCCAGTGACCCCTTTGTAAAGCAGCTCACCTATACGATATCCGACTCGAACTCGTCCTGAATTGACTACGAACAATTGCGGAGCTACGCGAACCCCATTTTGCTTGAGTCCATCTCGAATGCCGTTTACCAGCGGCATCAACTGTCCATCATCCATGGCTCCCAGCGCGTTGAGCCCTTCCGAAACCACCACCAAACAATCGAACGCATCGCTTAGGCTGGTTCGAAGAGTTAGCAAGTGATCGCGTGATTCGTCAGAAAGTTTTTCACCGGAAACTGGATGGAGGATGTAGTCGTTGCGGTCCGGAGAACGTGTACGGATCCGGACAACATTGGGGAGTTGATTAATAAAAGCCTCGTCCCATTCTCGCCAGATGCATTTCTTTGCATCGGTATAGATCGTTCGAATATCTCCATCTAATTTCTCTGTCAGAAGCCAAGGTTGACTTCCAAATCCTTCTGCGACAAAGACCCCCCTGGCGCGAATCCGACTCAGTTGTTTGTTTCCTTCGGCGAGAATTTCAACGTCTTTTCTCGTATCCCCTTTCTTGCGACAATATTGCAGATAGACCCAACTGGGATTTCCAAAGTTTTCCGTGGGATTTCCGTTTGCATCAAGGACCCCAAGCTTCTTGAAAAAAGCCCACATTCGATCGTTGACACGGAATCCGAACTTATTTCGAAGCCTAACATGATCCTGAAATCCAGTTGTTAGGTAACCAAGCATCGGATCAATTTTGGTTGGCAATGCCATCAAGTAGGCAGGATTGGCCGGCGCAACTTGATCCAAGCACCAATCCAAATCATCGAGGGAAACATCCATATGCAGGGTAGAACAAACATCCAGTCCAATCGTCAAGCCGTGTAGTTTCCCCATAACGATATCTTCCAAACAGCATCGAACCAGTTGCTCCTTGCTTCGAAAGACCTCTGGGCCAATGAATCCGGCGACATCGTTTACATGTACCCAAGCGTCCGGCGACAACCCCCGTTCCACTCTGGTATCTCGCAGGATTTGCGTCAGTGCGCGAGCGAGTCCATACTTGCGAGATTCATGGATTAGCATGTCAAAGCCGTGGCTGTGACCGTTCGTAAAATCGGCTCCCTGTCCGGTCTCAAAATAGAGTCCATAGCTTCCTGAAGCTTGGGATTTGGTATGCCGAATCATCTTCTCGATATCGATATCGAACGTTTTGTTCGCTGCATCGCTTCCAGCGATGCTCTGAAACCACAATTCAGTTGACTCAGGGTACTTTTCTTCTGCGGCCGCTTGAACATCGATGTGTGCCAAGACGCAATGCGGCATCGCATCCGCTATTTCGAAGGTTGCGAGAATATCTTGCAGCGCACGTTCGATCGCTGCAACCGATTCCAGATCGCTGGACACGGGATTATTTCCGAGTAGAACGTCACCCACCGCGTACGAAAAGCCGTCGAACACTTGCCATCGTATGTCCTCTAGATTGTCTGTGGGCGAATTTGGCTGAAGCCTTGCTCCAAGGTAGCCTTTCGAACCGATCTGGCAATTGGGGAGCGAATTGAAAACCTTTGAGCCGATAGCAATGAGCTCCTCATTGGACATCAGCTTCACAACACAGGCGATACAATCGCTCGATAGCGAGGACTTCACTTCGTGGATCTCCGCTTCGCTCCATCCCAGCAATGCGGTTTTGAGCTCGCCCAACGTCATGTTGGATTGTTCAGGCCTAGCGGTGGCGGTTGTCCGCCGTATCAGCGCGTGCAGTCCATCGAGCAAAGGAGGGTTGGCGTCGATGTCAGTGATCTTTGTGTTTGCTAAAAGCGACCTTGCGGTGAAACGCGCGGCCTCATCTGGCGCAGCGACGCCAACGATTTGGTCTCCCTCCTTAAACTCGTTTGCATTTCCGAGGATTCGGAAGTAAGTCTCTCGGTCCAGTTTCCCGGATTGGCGATCGATAAAGGAAAAAATATCTTCGTCGGGACGGGCAAGCTCCAGATGTATTGCCCCCTTGCTAACCGAAGTGAGCGGCGCCCATTCTGTAGCGGCAACTGTGCCCAGGGCTAAGCTACCAATGAACTTTCGTCGACGCATCGAAAATATATCCTTCAAAATTGAACTGATGGAAGAGGCAGCCCATGCAATGTAAGGCCAAAGACGACAAAAAGCAATTTATGCACATCGCCTCTCACTCCGGCACGGGACAATACGGCTGAAGCGGTTTGGGGATTGGATCGGGGGGCGAGTAGGTTGGTCTCTCGCGGCCAGGCTCAAAAGTCGGGCGCTTTTCCGGCAGCGGAGCAGGAGCGGGGACTCGAACTGGCTCCGGCCTAAACGGTGGCGAGGGATTACGCTTCGGAATAGGCGGCGCTAAAGGTTCCTTGACCGGCGCCCCCATCTGATTTTGGATCATAATTCCACCGTAAAAATTGCCCGCGAACTGATTCTATTGTAGTCCTAAGCTGGACCTTGGATAGAAACGCAGGTCGCGAATCTTTCCGCTTTCATCTTGAACTCGCGGAATAATGGTGGTCATCCAGAACAACTCATCGTCGCCCGCCATTCTCCTGTTCGAGAATTCGAATCGCTGTCCATCTACGCTTGCCGACATGTCGAACGTATCAACGTAGATGTCTAACTTTGGTTGTGCGCCGATACGGGTCGCATCACAAACTACCAAGATTGGAAAGTCCTCGCGCCGCGATGCGGGATTATCCTTCATCGCATGCCACTCATACGCCTGTACCAACATGCGTATGGAATTACGATTGAAGATAGCTTGTGTACCTTGCTCAAGTTGCAATTGACGTTGCACTTCGGTCGGTTGCGACCAATCCCCCTCTTGAATACTCTCGTCGATGTGACTGGTCGAAACGATTCGTCCCGCTGTATATCCTCGATGCCAGTACGCATGTGCGATGCAAAATAGTTGATGCATCGCAGTGTACTTGTCCACTAGCCGCCAAATCGATTCCTCAACACGACCAAGCAATAGGGATTGCAATGCTCCAACTCTCGACGCCTCCTGCTGTAGCCGTCGGCCAGCCTCGCTCAACTCAATCATGCGCTCTTGGCCGGCTTGACTGAGATGATAGCGGTGGTTTCGTCCCTCCCATTCCGCTATCTCTTTATTGTGGGAATCGGTTTGTTTCCGAATCGCTTCAAGCGACGTACTCAGTTCGTTTTGGGGCGAAAGTGCGGCGATACGATGCAAATGGCTTTCAAACCCAGACAGGATGGCAGAAACGCCCCCGACGTCAATGGCTTTCTCCTTGATCGAGAGGTGATTTAAAAAGTGCTGTGGGCTTCGCATTTGTTCGTTGAGGTCAGGTCGCCTCGGATCAAACCCAACGAAATCGGCATACGGGATTTGCGTTTTGGAAAGCAACTTGGCTACGCCCAAGTTCGGAACCAGGTAAGCTACTTCTTGAAATGGATTTCGAAAGTGATCGTTGAACACGATCAAGGAATAGTGCTCGCCAATGCCAGCGGGGAGTAAATAGTCGTTATGCTTGCAAGAGATGAGGAGGCAACCTCGCAAGAACACAAACTCGGCCCGATCAAAATGATCCATCGCATTTGCAAGCGCTGGCCAAGCCTTTTTATAGATGCGGTAAGGATCGATTCCTTTGCCGTGAAGAGCCGAAGATTGCGTCGCGAAGCACTTGTCGAGCCGCAATCGAGTGACAAAGAAACCCTTACCGGGGAACAAATTGGGATCCTTGGCGTTGAAGTACTTCACGGAGTCCTCAGCACCGACGTCGATTGCAAACTGGACCAGATCCGGTGGCTCGCGAAATGGCCCTCGCTTGGTTGCGATCAGCCTCGACGTAAAGCCTCGATGAATGGCATTGAGCTCCTGCCAATGATTTAGCCTTGTGCGAAGCAAATCGGGGGATACGAGTTCTGAGACGCCGGGATTCCTCAACCGATCAACACCTGCTATCGCGGTCCCAGTAAGGATTGGATGCGTCGAGAGCGACTCCATTTGACGCGTATCGGTCATCTGCGCCAACGCGCGTAGCAACTCGACCTGACTTTTTAATTCGCCGCTTTCGATAGCCTGCAGCAGATACTTCAAGCGATGACCTTCAACCTTCGACTCGATCGCGTTTTCTAGCGCGTGCCCGAGTCTTGTGGAATAAGCGGATAGCTTTCCATTCTTCCCAATCGAGCATCCCCTGACAAAAACCTTTGCTGCAAGTTCATCAGTAGCGATCATGGTCAAGTGACGGTACCATCTTGCAAAAGTTGGCAAAGACTGGAATTCACCTTTTGATGCTTTGAGGAATTCCGTTAGCAACCCATCGCACGCTTCAAGCGAGAGCCGTTTCAGTGTGGTGTTTTTCGGTTGCAAGACCACAAATGCTTCCAAGCAATAGGCTGCATCCCATTGATTTTCGATCGCCATTCGCACCAAGTGATGGACGGTTGCGTACGTCGACGGTACATCACACTGTTCCCCATACGCACGGACCGTCTCCAGTGAATCGGAAAAGAGATCGAGTGCAACTAAGTCCCCTTTGGCGAGTCTTGCTTCGGAAACGAGAATCGCCGAGTACACTGGCAACAACTCGGTCAACCAAGGTTCGGGATGCCGAAGAAGCCTCAAAAACTGAGCGCTCAACGAAGTATAGACGGCTGAGTTGAAAGAGTAGGTGCCACCCATCAATGACTCCAGGACCTCCGAATAAGCAATGACGACCGGTGCATTCGACACGTGGACTTGAATTCCTCTTCGCGTGAATTGGCAGAACGCCAACAGTCGGATCGACGGCGAGCTCGGCAAGCTAGGTTGAGGTTGTAACGTCGAAACCAACCCTTGAATTTGTGCCAAAGTTCTAAGCTGCTTGGACACGTACTCCAATAACTGAGGAGCGAGCTGAAAAGGGTCCGTCCGAGCCAAAATGATGGCTCGAGTCTGTTGGCAAAGCTCGTCGTACAGCGGTGAATTCCCCGATGGTTGGCGAGCATTCGCTGTCGGAAGCGATGATTGTTGGACATCGAGGTGTCGATCGCGAGTCGCTTCGTCAAGCAACCACTTCAATACCTTCGGCGAGTTGACGCGTTCCATACGTGGCTTTGCCCATGAGCAGCGCGTTGCAACGCTGTCGGAGATTACAATTTCCAGCGAAATCGTCCTCGCAGGAATGAGAACCTAAGCGTAATGGACGGAGCGACAGAACTCAAGAATCTTGTCGATCTAGTTCACATCGCCTAACGCGGCTACAATGTCGAAGGAGATTCCCTGCCAAAGAGCGACCGTAGTTTTCGCATACTTGCGGACTTCCCTCGAAAATACAGATTTGTGACATGCCACACGAAGCTGTTGTCCATTACTAGCAATCCCAAACCGAAGGGTCTTTCATGCTGACTACTAAGAAGTTTTTTCAGGCATGCGTCATTTTGGGCTGTAGCGTATTCGTTACAACGGGCTGTGATAAAGCAGCACCACCCACAACACCTGCTCCAAAGGTTTCAAAGGAACCCAATGCGCCAGGGTCGAAAAATGAAGTAGGCTCGTCTGCCGAAGAACTCGTTGGGCTGCCTCCACCTGCGATTCAAGTTGCAAAATGGGTTAAGGGTGAACCTTTGCTCGAATTCGAAAAGGGGAAAGTTTATGTTGTGGACTTCTGGGCTACATGGTGTGGGCCATGCATCGCGGCAATTCCGCACCTTACCAAACTAGCCCAAGAACATAAGGGCAAACTAGAGGTTATCGGCATCAGCATCTCGGAAAAGCAATCCGGGCCAACTGACACGTCGTACATTGACAAAGTTATTGAGTTCGTCGAAAAGAAGGGGGACCGAATGGACTATCGTGTCGCGGTTGATACCCCAGATAAAATTATGCATGCGACATGGTTCAAGCCGACACGCACCGGTGGTATCCCAACAGCTTACATTATCGATCAGAATGGCTTGGTGGCATGGACTGGAATTGGGTCCCCGCGGGTTATCGAACGCATCGTAAATGAAGTTTTAGCCGGTACCTTTGACCTTCAGAGGGAATCACAACTTCAGAAGAAGTCTGAGGACGAGGCAGATGCAAAAGCCAAGGATGCCGCACAGAATGCGAAGGCGGGAAGCTCACGAATTTATGAGAAGTTCCCAGGCTATGAAGAAGCAATGCAAAGCGGCGATGTCAACACGGCTCTGGCTGTATTGAATCAAGCGTTCAAGAGCGACCCTTCTTTGGAAGCTGCAGCTGCGTACCAATGGAAATTTATGCTGCTAATGCGACGCAAGCCCGCAGAGGTGAACGCCTATGCGCAAGAACTGCTCGAGAGGTATCCATCCAACGCGGATATTCTCGGGTTTGTATCAGCATGCATCGTAGCAACGAGCGAAGACGATCCTCGATTCGATCAGAAATTAGCATTCGAAGCCACCAAGAAGGCATCAGAACTCATTAATCCTGAAACTCGGTTCGCCCAATTCCTCATGTGGAGACTTGGTTGGTCCTACTTTCATAATGGCGATCGAGAGAAAGCGATTACATCGATGCGCTCCGCGCTCGAGGGGGTCCAAAAGCTGAATAAGACATTCGATTTCAACGACTTGGACATTCAATGCGAAGACGCCATCAAAATCTTCGAGGCGCCTCGCAAGTAGATTGCCAACGGCTAGGTTGGACGATTCCATGCCGACAGTGCGTAGAATACGCGTTCAATCGCCAAAGAATGGAAATAGTTTTTTGAGTTCGGCCGCACTGGGCCTTGAGCCGTATTCGCATAGCTCAAAAACCTCCGCGTACTTAACAGCTTTTCCACGCTCGTCGCCATATAGTTTAGTGAGTAGTTCACGGTTTCGGTCCGCTTCGGAGGATTGCCTGTCGGACCATTTGGCTTTGAGCCAAGCTTTTCGACCGGCAACATCGGACTCTGGTGGTACGCCGCGTACGTATTCTTCATTCCCGCTCGCCCCGCCTTCGTAATGTTGCGATTGCAGTTCATGGATCGCCTCTAGTTTTCGATCAAACACATCGTCGATTGAAACGGCAACATCCGCGTTGAATGGATACGGCTTTCTAAATCCGTCGCTCGAATAGAGAAAGACTGGATTCTTAGTTAGATGTGGAACATCGGGGCAATAGAACGGGACGGTGACCATAAAAGACGCATCCTGTACCAAAACCCCAACATAGCGATGATCTGGATGGTAATCCCAGGGGCGATGGGCAATCACAATATCCGCTTTCCATTCGCGGATCGTTTTTGTGATCAGTTTCCGATACTCGAGGTTCGGGACCAATTCGCCGTCATGTATATCCAATACTTGAGAAGTAACGCCGAGAACAGCGGCCGCCGCTTTGGATTCTGCGGCTCGACGTTGCGCAAGCGGGCCCCCTGCGGTTTTCCAGTGGCCGATATCGCCATTGGTAACGGAAACCAGTTTGACGTGATGTCCCAGCTTTGCCCACAATGCAGCGGTACCACCTGCTTTGTACTCCGCATCGTCGGGGTGCGCGCCAAAAACCACAACCCTTAGTTTCCCATCGCGTGCTTGTTGAGCACCAACGAACGAACCAAGATATCCAACAAGGATGGATGCGAGCAAGATGGATTTCAAACAAGTGGAATTCAAGGTAATTCTCCAAAGTGAGATTGATAGGTGGATCACGCCTAGGGCGTTCGCCCAATGGTACTCATTTTTGTGGAGCGATACTGGTCGGCTGCGTCGTTTCCTTTAAAAATCGTCCGCGGCTTTTGTTATGAATCATCCTCGAAAAAAAGCGACCCAATGAATGTCGATCGATTTCGGGTTTTGCTCAAACAGAGTGCCAGGCAATTGCATTTCGAAGTAACCTTCGTGCAACGGAACTTTGTGGATTGGTTCTTCCGCATGGTTAAACATTCGTATCTCCATCCAGTTGGAGTTGTTCGAATCCAACGGATTTTCTTCGAACTGGTCCGGCCATAATCGAACACTGGGTCCATCGATAGAACTGGAGACACTAGCGTTTAGCGTTGATTGACCATTGGCCAATTTCAAGTGCTCCAAGCCGTTTAAGTAAAGTCGTAGAAGAATCGTCTGGGGCCAGCGCGATTCCGTTCGCTGAGCAGGTTCAGCTTCTACGCGAGCGTCGGACGACTGCAAAGCTAAAGCCAGCAAGGGACAGGAACGCTAACGAACTTGGTTCAGGCACCGCAATTACGTTGAAGTTCGCATTGTTGAAAGTGAGAGGTGCGTAGGATGGCAAATTCGCGGTATTCAGCCCATCAAAGGTGGTAAAATAGTTGTTGGTTGTTCCCAGACTACCGATCAGCGTGTGGTTGCCGCTACTGGTGACGACGTAACTACCTTGTGCCAGAAGAATGTTAGTCAACTGGGAACCATTCGAGCCAACGACCGTAAAGTTATTCTGCTGGAGTGCAGCACCAACCTCCTCTAATCGCAACGTTGCTGGATTCCAGGCACCCGAAAATCGAAAGTAACCGGCAAAGCCCGTCGGCGGAAAAGTGTTGTTGACCAAGGCCGGAGAGAGCGTATTTCCCTGAGAATCTCGCAAGTTTATCGAGATCGTGGCGATGCCGAAGTTCGTAGCCGTTGAACCACCAATATCAAATCTCGCAGTCCAGTTGACGGTTTCGCCCACTTGATAGCTGATCTTATCCGTAGATAAGCTTAGGGTCATAAACTCCGCAAAAGTCGGATGCGAGAACGCCAAAACGAGGAGCATGCCTAGCAGTTGAATTCCAATTATTTTCATTTCGCTTACCTGACCACAGTCTTTAGTGCCGATCCACCAATGACCAATGCCTTCAGATCAACAATGTGTTACAAAAAAATCGAATTCTTTGAGAATTTCTTTCCATTCAACACTCAGATCAACGGGCAAGTGCATTACCGGGGCTTTTCAGCCCCGACAAAGGATGTGACAGCCCCTTTGGAAGATGCTGTGAGCGATCCTTATAGCGTCCGTAGCCAATCCGTCATAGAAACAGAATCATCAGCAGTTCAAGCCTGCGGCATTATGGAATCCCACCGTTTTTACAAGTGAAACGCTATTTCTGCGTCGAGCCACTTTCCGACTTATTCGTCCTCGGAATGGACTTCAGAGAGCCTGACAATTCGCTGCCAAGCCGTCGCAACTGGTCCTCCGTGAAAAAACCATTTCCACCATGCTTGCCTCCGTGAATCACTTCAAAATTCACTTGCAATCCTGCTTTTTTGTACGCACCTACTAACTCGTGGGCTTGGTTGATAGGCATCTGTGGATCTTGGTCGCCGTGTATCAACCACAATGGTGGGTCGAGTCCATCGATGTGCTCCGTCGGACTGGCCAACCTAGCAAGCGTAGGCTCTTGATCAGGCAACCCGCCCAAAAGTAATTTTAGGGCTGGGACCCTGACATCTAGCCCAAAGGGTGTCGACTGGGCAAGGATGGTTTGAAGGTTTCCTGCCCCGTAAAACGAAACGACAGCCTGTACGCTGGATGACACTTCTTCCGGCGGTGCAGAATTACCGTTCAACTCCGCCACCCTATCAGAAACGGCAGCTAATACTGCCAAATGCCCACCGGCCGAATTGCCCGCAAGCACAAAGCGGTTCGTGTCTACTCCAAAGCGTTCCGCGTTGGCGCGCAAGAATCGAATCGCAGATTTGATATCATGAATTTGAGCAGGGAACTTGGCTACGGGTGACAATCGGTAGTCAACGCTCGCGATCGCAAAGCCTTGTTCGCGAAGCTTCATGATCGGAACATCCGATTTGCTTCCAGAGCGCCAAGCCCCGCCATGCACCCAAATGATCAGTGGCTTTTCCATTCGAGGATGCGTCGGCGCGTAGAAATCGAGTAGCAAGGAAACCTCACCAGCCGAACCGTAGACGATATCGCTCGT
Source organism: Pirellula sp. (assembly GCA_031374515.1). Classification (GTDB taxonomy): domain Bacteria; phylum Planctomycetota; class Planctomycetia; order Pirellulales; family Pirellulaceae; genus JBKCUI01. Next base: position 99,623 of record JANMGH010000183.1, read on the forward strand.
CGTAGGATTTTCGACGGCGTCTATTCGAGCGTTGAGCAAAACCAATAACACCATCGACATTGCAGACTTCAAGATTGCTATCTCCATTAACTCACGTAGGTCAG
>JANMGH010000181.1:0-33710 GCA_031374515.1 Pirellula sp.
ATCGCGTAGGCCGCAAGTGGCTAGTCAACGTCGGCTGACGCAGCCAGACTGTTCGTCCCGAATTTCTACAGAGCACCGAGAAGAATCAACTGTCTGAAGGTCTGCGCTATCAGAAGAGGTAAGTGGACAAATCTGTCGGAACACCACTTCCAGTTACGACCCAATCTATCAAAACCCACTAGAACGAGCCGATGAACTCGCCAGGTCCATCGGAACAACGCAAGCAATCGCTGTCCACAAATGCGATGCCTGTCCCTGTTCCTTCCTGTTCTGTTCCTTCTTCCTGTTCCTTCTTGCTTCTTCGTCCCTGTTCCTTCTTCATGCCTGTCCCTGTTCCTTTTCCTTCGTCCCTGTTCCTTCTTCATGCCTGTCCCTGTTCCTTCTTCATGCCTGTCCCTGTTCCTTCCCTGTTCCTTCTTAGGCTGGAAAGCCTGACGTACCTCAGCCCACGTTTGCCAAATGGCGAAGGCTTAACCTGCTCGCCAACTGCATCAACCGCGCTCGATTCGATGCGATGAACCGACCCAACAATCGTGACGCACATAGCTTCGTGAGTCGACGCGTCCAACTCTCAACCGAACTACCTATCCTTGCGGGAAAGCGTCCGGGATCCGGGTGCGGGATTCGGCTCGAAGCCAGTATACTCCTTGCCCAACGATACCCTAGATTTAGCACTTTCGTTTGGCAATGTCGGATCGAAACGGAAACGAAACAGCAACTTTCCTTTTACGATATAATTCGGAGCAGGGGGGCTGCGGTTGAATTCCTTTTTGTCACTTGGCATCCTCCAACAATAGGACCAATTTGAATATGGCGTGCATGAACTGTCCCCCAAACCGTTGGATTGCAATCAAAATGCAGCGTTTCAGTATTGCACTAGTGCTTCTCGTTGGCATTTCCCTGCATCGAAGTGAGGCCCAAGAAGCGAATCCAAATCAGGAGGAAAATTCTTCCATTGCTGTCAACAGCCCCGCAATCATTGGCTTCTTGTCGTCGCGTGACCAGCTTACTACAGTGGATGGCCAGCCGATTCCGCCACACTTAGAATCGCTCCTACGAGTTTACTGTTTTCTGGGAGTCGACTGTCCAGTCTCGCAGTTCTATGCCGCGAGGATCGAAAGGCTCGCACAGCAGTTTGCGGACGTTTCATTCGTGGCTGTCTACAGCAATCTTCATGATTCCACCGATGATGTCCGACGGTACTCGAAAGAATCAGGTATGACTTTTCCGCAAGTTCACGATGCGGATCAATCGATTGCTCGCTCCCTTGGTGCGACGCGAGTGCCTGAAGTTGTTGTGCTAGATCGAAACAATCAAGTGCGCTATCGTGGTCGCGTCGACGATCAGTATGTGCCAGGTACTAAACGCGCGACCGCGTCCAACGAAGAGTTTAAGCGAGCGCTCGAACTCATCCTCCAGGGCAAGGAACCGAGCGTTACGAGAACCGATGCCCATGGATGCTTAATCACTTTTGCCAAGACTCCTCGCAGCGACGCCAATATCACCTTCAGCAAATCGATCGCACCGTTGTTTCAACGGCTCTGTTTCGAATGCCATCGTCCGGGGGAAATCGGCCCCTTTGACTCTTCCAACTACGAGGAAGTGCGAGGTTGGGCTGATATGATTCTCGAAGTGGTCGAACAAAAGAGAATGCCCCCTTGGCACGCTGACCCTGAACATGGGAAGTTTAAAAATGCTCGTTCGATCACGGATCAAGAAGTTGCACTCATCCGAGATTGGGTTCGGTCTGGTGCTCCGTACGGATCGGCGGAAGATCTTCCTGTTCAACCCAAGTTGGTCGATGGTTGGCGCATGCCACACGAACCCGACTTGATCGTGAACATGCGAGCGAGCCCTTATGCCGTTCCGGCATCGGGGGCTGTCGACTATCAATACTTTGTTGTCGACCCGCAACTAGCGGAAGACCGCTGGGTGTCGGCTGCTCAGATAGTTCCGGGCGATTCGAGCGTGGTGCACCATGCGATCGTTTTCGTTCGACCGCCCGACGGCGTCGACTTCCAAGGTGTAGGGTGGCTGACCGCTTATGTTCCAGGCCAACGAGCGACGACGTTTCCCGAAGGCTTCGCTCGCAAGATCGCAGCCGGTTCGAAGTTCGTCTTCCAAATGCACTACACGCCCAATGGAGTCGAGCGTTCGGATCAAACGAAGGTTGGCCTGTGCTTTTCAGATTCGAGTTCGGTAACTCACGAAGTCTTCACCACCATCGGCATCGATCAGGAATTCGAAATCCCCCCTGGTGCATCCAACCACTGTGTATCTTCAACAGTTCGGGGGCTTCCTAAGAATGGTCAGTTGCTGGCCATCATGCCTCACATGCACTTGCGAGGCAAAGCGTTCGAGCTGACTTCCGTCGCAGGTTCCAAGCGTGCTGGGTTGCAACAACGAAATGTCTTGCTCAGCGTACCCCGATACGATTTCAATTGGCAGCATACGTATGAACTCGCTGAGCCGATGGACCTGAGTCAAATCGAGCGGTTGGAGTTCTCGACCACGTTTGATAACTCTGCAGCCAATCCGTTCAACCCTGCACCGGACGAATATGTTGTTTGGGGCGATCAAACGTGGGAGGAAATGGCGGTTGCTTTTATTGAGGTGGCTAGACCGCTTGAAATCAACAAATCAGAAGTTCCGTCCAATTCCGTTTCGGACACCGGGGCGACGGCAGCGTCAACAGTCGTAGAGACCGTTGAGCGTGATCTGGACTTTGCAAAGCAATTCCTATCAAAGTTTGACAAGGATCGAGATGGTCGTGTCCTTCGGTCCGAAGTGCCGAGGATCGTCAATGATTTTGTTTTTAGTAGGATAGATGGGAATCGAGATGGGGCTGTAATCCAAGACGAACTCGTGCTCGCATCGAAAGCGAAACGTGGCCGGTAGCACTGAAAACATTGATATCAATGATGCCTCGACTTCTCGCATATCGCGATGCTTTGCTTCGATCGTAGACCATCCGTGGATCGGTTCCGCATTGCTCATGGCGATGACCATGCTGGCACTGGGTGGTTACTTTCACCCGTCCTGGCCTCGCGAGTTAAAGGACGCCATTCGAGGAGCCAAACCAGCAGCAAACAGAGACCAACCCGCGACGCCGCGACGATTGCCTTCGATGTCGGTTGAACGCGATTCGCTTGGCGTTTCGCAAGCCTATTTGGTGGTTCGATCCGATCAGATATTCACTCGCGAGGGTGCGACAGCGCTTCGCGAAATCGTCGACGCATTGGAGGCGTTGGAGACGGTGGCCAGCGTGCAGTGGATCGATCAAGCCCCACCGTTAAACATCTTTGGCCTGTCCGAGCCAGTATTACCACGCGGTCAAGCGTCGGCTCAACGATTCGAAATGGCAAAAGCCAAGGCTCTTCGGCACCCTTTGATTGTTGGGCTATTCTTGTCCTCGGATGCCAAGACACTGCTGCTTGGAATTGGATTTGATTGGCTCTACGTCGATGAGGATGCCGATTGCACCACGCATTTGATTGATACGGCTCAAGCGATCTTGGCCAAACATCCGGACGTGGAGATGACCATTGCGGTAACCGGTGGAATTCCGCTTCGGATCGCAATCCTTGAGAATCAAGCCTCCAACGAGTTGACGTTTCAGCTCATCGGCTACGGCATGATTCTGTTGATGGCGGTCATTCTATTTCGAGGAGTAACGGTCGTTCTAGTCGTAGCAGCGGCTCCGGCTTTGGGAGTGTTTTGGGCACTTGGTTTCCTACGATACTTTGGATGGGAGGATAACCCGTTTAGCCAAGTCATCTTGCCCGTTCTATTGAGTCTGATCGGATTCGCAGATGGCGTACACATGATGGTATATATTCGTCGTTGTCTGAGCGAGGGGCAATTGCCGAAGCGAGCTTGCCGCAGCGCATTGGCCACGGTTGGCGTCGCGTGCAGTCTGACGACCGTAACCACATCGATTGGGATGGGATCGTTGGCCTTTTCGAAGAACGATGTGGTTCGAGAATTTGCGTATTCTTGTGTGCTCGGATCGTCGACGATTCTAGTAGCTGTATTGCTCGTCATTCCTCTAGCATGTTGCGCGCGTTTTGGGCCTCGATTGGCCAAGGGGGCAGACCGCGGGCTGGTCGACCGCTATTTGCAACGCGTCGGCGGACCGGTTGCAGCGATGATGAAATACTCAAGAGCCGTTGCTTACTTTGCAATCGCATTGATGATCGTGTTGGCCACCTGCACGTTTCAATTGCGACCGGATGATCGGCAATCCAATGCGTTGCCCAGCGGCAGTGACGCGCAGAAAGCGTTAGCGCATTTGGATTCGTCGATGGGCGGGCTTTCCGTGGGGAACGTAAACGTCAATTGGCGAGCGATGACCGAGGCAACGCCAACGGAAATTGGGACGGTTATCGATGCGGTGGATCAACTGCTTGGAAAAGAGCCGTTGTTGGCCCACCCTTTATCGCTTTGCAAGTTGCTAGCTGCATTGCCAGGAGATGAGTCGCCTGTTGACAAGATGCCGATGTCGGAACTTTTGCCGCCGCCGCTTAAGTTGGCTTTGTATGACCCCGACAACCATGTCGCGAAGATTACATTTCGCACGAAGGATCTTGGAACGGCTGCCTACAAACCGGTGTTTGAGCGAGTCGAGGCCGGCTTGAAGCAAATTGAAAAATTGCATAATGGGTTCAAGTTACAGCTGGCTGGCGACGCGGTTTGGCGATGGCGCAATCTCTACAAGATCGTTTCCGATTTAGCGTTTAGCTTGGGCACTGCTTCCATTGAGATCTTGTTCGTCATGGGGATCGCCTTTCGCTCGTTGCGGCTCGGCTTGATCGCCATCATGCCCAACATGATCCCGTTGGCGGCGTCGGGAACGTTCATGGCTATTTTCGGTTGGCCACTGGACATTACGAGCGTCTGTTCGTTTACGATATGTTTGGGGATCGCGGTCGACGACACGATCCACTTTTTGTCGCGGTACCGCGAGGAGCAACAGCACCAAAGCGACCGCGAGCTAGCGATCAAGCAAGCGTTTCAAGGGGTTGGTACAGGGATGATCATGACAACGATCGTCTTGGTAGCAGGCTTTAGTTCTGTGCTAATCAGTCAGACGCGAGACCATCGAGTCTTTGGGTTGTTAGGTATCATCACTCTCCTGTCAGCACTTCTCTGCGATCTATTCTTGTTGCCAAGTTTGCTCAAGCATTTTGACAAAAACAAAGTGAGCGGCAGAAGGAAACATGCCGAGGGGAGGCGGACTTGCTAGGCGCTGTTCGTGACTCATGTTCGAAGTAAGCAGTTGCGTACTCGACTGAGTGATGTAAGCACCTATGCATACGTTTTCGAACAAAATAAATGCACATGGATGGACACGATTTACAGGATGATTTCCGTTTGCTGATGGATTCACTGCTTGAAGGCACCGAATGCGCATCCGATGTTTCTTTGGTGATTTTTCCAAACTGTATCCCGGATCGACGATCATCCTGTAAATCCTGTAGTTACATGTTCGTTTCTCCGGTTGTGTCGAGTATTCAGGGCAAGAAAATCAAAATGGACTGGCGATGGTTATCACACTTTATTTATGAACAGGTTTTTATCTTGGTGGATGCGAGCTTTGGCCGAGATTGCTCGGCGCAGCAATTATGAAGACAAGTCGAAGACACTTGCTAAGATTCACAAGAGACGATGCGATCAGAGCAGGTCTGTTGGTGTACTCATTTCTAAGTACGATTGAGCATCGAATTTGTTTCGCACGTTGCCAGTGAAGGCAACATCTCTTGCCTGCAACTATGCGTCGGCGGCCGCGTCATCGTTGCGAAATGTCAGATAAAGGAAAATCGCCAGCCAGAATCGCACCCCCGACGTCGTCGAATGGTTTAGAATTTGCAGACTGTTTTATGTGTTCGTACCTTTCTTTGTTTCCTTCTATTGCTAACGGCTCGCAACATGATGTACCGGTCAGTTGCTTTAATGGTTGTCCTGCTGCTGCCCCATTCGTCGTTGCTTGCTGATGAAGAATGGGTGACCGTGAGCATGCCCGGCAATCATGCTGACCAAACAGGCTACGGTGGAGTCTCTTACGCATTTCAAATCATGAAATGCGAGGTAACTGTTCGTGAGTATACAAAGTTTCTGAATCGCGTTGCCGCTCATTCGGATCCTCATGAGCTTTGGGTCACTGCCATGGGCGAGCATGTCATTACCGACTTAGGGCAAGGAGGAATACGGAAAGATGTGCCACAATGTATTCGTCGCGAAGGCCAGCCCGGAGCATGGAAGTATTCGCCTGTCCCGGAACGTGAAGATTGCCCTGTATTCTTTGTGTCATTCTTGAGCGTGTTGCGATATGCCAACTGGATGCATCATGGCGGTCGAAACGGAGATACGGAGGTTGGAGCGTATGATCTCAATCGAGGGATGACCGTTTCGCGATCGGCTGAGGCAAAGGTTTGGTTGCCCAGCGAGAACGAATGGTACAAGGCGGCATACTTCCAACCTGAAGAACTTGGAGGACCAAAAGGTAGCTATTGGCAGTTCCCGATCTGCACACATGACCAACCAGTCAAGGCTGATCCCGGTTCTGAGCAAAACCACGCAGCTTGTTTCTCCCGTGGATTTAATGGAATTGTGCCCGTAGGTTCTTACCCCAACGCCAAGAGTCCATGCGGCGCTTTGGATATGGGGGGCAACGTTTGGGAATGGACAGATACAACCGTATACCAGTCAAAACGCGTCTTGCGTGGTGGGTCTGCTCCCCATAACTTGGAAAAGATGCGGTCGAGTGTACGCTCCAATGCCAGCCCTGAGCGTTGGTATCCCGATACCGGCTTTCGACTCGCTCGGAGGATCGAGAATTGAAGACTGCAGTCTATCATTTTCGTATTTGGGCTCGATTCCATCGAAGCACCTATGGTGTATGCGTCATAGCTTTACTAGCGTGGGGCATGGGTGTCGTTGCTTCAAACCCAGCGACTGGAAAGAACATTGAGGACGCGGCGGACTTTTTAACGAAGCATTGTTTCGATTGTCACAATGCGCAAACCAACGAAGGTGGACTGAATCTGCGCGATCTTGATGCGAGCCTTGAGGATAAAGGGGGATTGGCAAAATGGCTCAAGGTCTTCGATCAAGTGGAAAAAAGCACGATGCCGCCCCGCGAAGAGAAACAACCCTCGACGGAGTCTCGTAAGATCTTTTTGGATTCGCTGCGAGAAAAACTGCGCGTTCACACCGTAGAGTTGCAAGACTCACAGGGAAGAGTTGTGCTTCGCAGGTTGAATCGTTCCGAGTTCGCAAACTCGCTTCGCGACCTTCTTGGCGTTAGTACACCGCTTGAAGAGTTGTTACCGGAAGACGGTCGTGCGGATGGATTCGAAAATGTTGGCGCTGCATTGAATCTCTCGGTCGCTCATTTGGAGCGTTACCTGCTTGCGGCTGACCAAGCGCTAAATGAAGCCACCGTTTCCACGACATTCGATTCATCAACAAAGATACGTACCGACTACGAGGAGAGTTGGCACGATTACAATCACGGTTTCCAAAACATTCAGTGGGCCAATGCAGACGATGGCAAACTTGCGATCCGTTGGACAGACTCAGCCGCGAACGGCACATTGAGATCGTGGCAACCGCCGATTCCCGATCGACGATATCGATTTCGAATTCGCGCTCGCGCGATGATGCAGCGTGATGTAGTGGATGCCAATGGGAAGAAAGAAAAGTCCCTTGTGTACGACCGACACATCATTGCAAAGGTGGGAGTCGCATCGCTGTTGAAGGACGGGTTAGCTTACGACGATGCCTACTTCGAATTGAGCCCAGACTGCTATCGAGAATTCGTATACGAAGCCCGCGTGTCAGAGGGGCATTCGTTCTCCATAGTTCCGTATCGTCTCGTGCCGGTCAAAAACAGCGAACGTGTTATGTCGGGAGATATGTACGTCGTCGTTGATTGGATAGAAATTGAGGGACCGCTGCACGAAGGAACTCTGCCGGAAGGAGTGCAATGGCCACCACGCGGACACCGACTGTTGTACGGCGATTTGCCGATGGAGCCCGCACAGTCCGCTGCAGAGATTGTCCGAGCACACGTGGTTTCACGCAACCCTAAGGCGGATGCGAGGCGGTTGATTGCAAATTTTCTGTCGGTTGTCTTTCGTCGTCCTGTCGAAAATTCCGAGATTGAATCGCACCTCGATTTGTTCTGTGAACAATCAAAACTCGGGCGACCATTTGATGCTTCGTTACGTGCAGCTTACAAGATGGCACTAACCTCGCCTCATTTTTTGTTCCTACAAGAAACTCCAGGCAAACTTAACGACTACGCGTTAGCAACTCGATTGAGCTACGGCCTATGGGGAAGTTTGCCTGACGCAGAGCTGATTGGGTTGGCAGCCGAAGGCATTCTGAGCCAACCGCATCGTCTTCGGGAACAAACAGAGCGTCTGTTGTCCGCGCCTAAGGCCGAGAGGTTTACTCGCCAATTCTTGGGAGGTTGGCTCAATCTACGCGACATTGACTTTACGCAACCCGACACAACACTCTATCCCGAATTCGATAGCTACTTGCAATTCTGCATGGTTGCCGAATCGGAGCAGTACTTTTCCGAGCTTGTACGCCATAACCTAAGCGTAAGCCATATCGTGCACAGCGATTTTGCGATGCTCAACGAACGCTTGGCGGAACATTACGAACTAGCGAAAGCGTTCCAACGCCCCAGTCGCGTCTCCTTGCCTGACGGTTTATCTGCATCCGACAGTTTATCTGCGACCGACAGTCCACATGTATCCGTGAGCGAGTTTCCACCAGAGAAGTCGCGGCTAGTAAAAGTACTTCTGCCAACGGAATCAAAACGTGGAGGTTTTCTGACTCAAGGTGCGATTCTCAAAGTCAGCGCCAATGGAACGACCACTTCCCCTGTGGTTCGAGGCGCTTATGTGCTCGATCGTTTTCTCGGTACCCCGCCGGCGCCTCCGCCCAGCAATGTCCCGTCGGTCGAACCGGATATTCGAGGTGCGACTACTATTCGCCAGCAGCTCGCGCAACACCGCGACCAGCCTGCATGTGCTGGGTGCCATGCCAAACTGGATCCGCCTGGATTTGCGCTAGAAAACTATGATGTAACCGGACGTTGGCGCACGCATTATCGCGCCATACCTGAGACCGCGGGCGATAAGAGTGTTAAAATCCCCGGCAGCGGAGAGCGTTTGTACTCTCAAGGACTTCTTGTCGAGTCTCACTATGCTTTTGCGGATGGGAGGGAGTTTGCCGATATCCATGGGTTTAAAAAGATTGTGCTTGAGGATCCAGAGCAGTTAGCACGATGTGTTGTGAGTAAACTGATTACGTATTTGACTGGTGCAACGCCAGAATTTGCCGATAGAGAAATCGTGGATGAAATTGTTTCAAAGGCAGCCCATGGCCAATACGGCTTGCGGGATTTGATCCACGGAGTCATTCAAAGCCGCGTGTTCACGCATAAATAACATAGAGTCTTGGTCTGAAAGCCACAAAAATGAGCTCAATCAACAAACGTCACCTTCCGAGACGCACCTTATTGAAAACGGCGGGTATATCTTTGGCGTTACCTTGGCTGGATTCCATGCAGCCAGCTCTTTCGGCGGAAGCTGTTCAGCCCAAACGATTTTTGGGGGTCTTGAATTACTTTAGTTTTCATACCCCATTTTTCTTCCCTGAGGAGTCAGGCTACGACTACACTCCCTCACCCTATTTGGAACTTCTTTCAGACCACAAAAGCGACTTCACGGTCATCTCGGGGCTTAACCATCCCGATGTACGCGACGGCCATGCGTCCGACAAGTCCTTCTTTACTGGAGCACCTCATCCAGGGTCGCCATCATTTCGAAACACGGTCTCTATCGACCAAATTGCTGCCGAAGCGATTGGGCACGCGACGCGTTATCCATCTCTTAACTTTTCGACAAGCGCTTCGTACAGCTGCAGCTATTCCCGAAATGGAGTGGCGCTCCCTCCCGAAGTCAGTCCGGCGAAGGCCTTTGCCAAGTTGTTTATTAATGGCACGCCGGCACAAGTCGCGGAAGAGGTAATGCGAGTCAAGGAGGGGCAGTCCATTCTTGACCGTATCGGTGCGGAGGCAAGGCGATTGAAACGTGAAGTTGGCCCTACCGACCGTGACAAGTTAGACCAGTACTTTTCCAGTGTTAGAGACTTGGAGAAGCGGATGGTCCGCGCCGAGAGTTACGCTAGCCAGCCTAAGCCAGATGCGGGGAAGCCACCCATCGACGATCCACGACCCGGCGAAGATATTGTTCGATTCGGATTGCTGCTCGAGGTTGCTCGTCTAGCCATGCAAAGCGATCTTACACGAATTGTTACGCTGTACTATGTAGGGAGTAGCAAGGCACCATCTCAGCCAGGGACAAACTTTGCTTACCACGATCTTAGCCACCACGGGCAAAATTCGGACAAAATCGACCAATTGGCGATACTTGAGCGGGATCTGTTGCGACAATGGGGCGACTTCCTGAGGCGGATGAAAGAGACTGGTGATGGCGAATCTCGGTTGTTAGACCATACGTTTGCGGTTGCTGGCGCTGGGATGGGAAACGCATCGAGTCATGATGCCACAAACCTACCGTTGATCGTTTCAGGTGCAAAGATCAGACATGGACAACACCTTGCTCTCGACCCAAAGAATCCACCTCCTCTATGCAATCTCTGGGTCAATGCCTTGCAACATCTCGGCGTAGAAGCGGATAGATTCGGTAGTAGTACAGGCACACTCCGCGGACTGACCTAACAGCGCAGGGAGACAAGCGCGAGCAACGCGCGTTTCATCGCTCGTTTGCGCGTTGCATCCGTGGCAGCAGTCACGCCATCGACAAAGGCAACAATGTCTGGTCGTTTGCCATGCTCCTTGAAATTGGGTGCTCCCGTACCAGTACTTGGACGCGGACTTGGAACATCGGTGGCTTCAGTGACTCCGTGTTCAACGGAAAGCGATCTAGTTGGCGAGAACGTAACTAGGTTGACGTACGAGTCGGCTAGATCGCGAGACGCGCCGAACGAATTGTGCGGGAGAAGTGTTGAAAATGCCTTGATTCGTTATTGACAACAAAAGTTGTCAAGACTAAGATTTTTTCATGATCGCGTTAGACTTCTGGCATGTCAGAACCGTTCGAGTAATTCCAACTATCGGATTGAGATTCAAACTGAGGAAAATCAGGATCTTTGCACACGTATCGCTGGACGGAATGATCTCGCCTGGCGGATGGAACGATGACAGGAACTTTCTCGAAGCCAAGCCATGAACGTAAAAGTACAAATCAAAAACCACATAGCTAGCCAGCCTGAACCGAAACGCAGCGAAATGCAAGAACTGCACAAGCTCATATTTCAAATAATGCCGCGATGCAAACTATGGTTCCTCGATGGCAAAAACAGCGAAAACAAAACGGTCGCCAACCCGAATATTGGTTACGGACTTCAAACGATAAAATACGCTGACGGGACAACGAGAGAGTTCTACCAAATCGGCTTAAGTGCAAACAAAACCGGAATATCTGTTTACATCCTTGGCATCGAGGACAAGACCTATCTAGCCAGAACGTTCGGAAAAAAACTTGGCAAGGCGAGTGTGACCGGGTATTGCATCAAGTTCAAAACGATAAAAGACATTGACGTCAATGTGCTTGAGCAGGCAATACGATATCGGGTTGAGACTGCCCTGGAATAAAAGGCACAATCGCTTCATGCAAGACATCCAAGTTATCGATGATCCGGCTGCTGCTACGGTGGCCTTGGAGCCTATTCGGAGTCGACTCCTCTCCCACATGGCTACGCCTGCTTCGGCGGCAACATTGGCCATCAAGGTTGGCTTGGCTCGACAGAAAGTTAACTACCATCTGAACGCCCTCGAGGCGCACGGGTTGGTGCGGTTGGCTCAAGAACGCAAATGGGGCGGGCTAACAGAACGGCTGCTCGTGGCGACGGCTGCTTCCTACGTTATCTCGCCAAGCGCGTTAGGCCCCGTCGCTGTTGATCCGAATCGGGAAGTTGATCGCCTATCCGCGAGTTACCTCATCGCCCTGGGCGCTCGTGTTGTCCGCGAAGTAGCGGACCTTGTTCTTCGCGCAAAAGAAACTGGCAAACGCCTGGCAACTCTGTCGGTGGATACTGAAGTGCGCTTTCGAACAGCAAAGGACCGCGCGGCTTTTACTAACGAACTCACCGAAGCCATCGCGAAACTCGTTTCTAAGTACCACGATGAATCGACGCCTGCCGGCCGCGCGCATCGACTCGTAATCGTTGCCCATCCTCTACCCCTAACGACCAATCCCAAGGAACCATCATGAGTGTAAAGAAAGAACCGCCCGGACGTCGTTCCGTCCAAACTGAAATCGCGGTTCAAGGCACGCCGGAAGAAGTTTGGCAGGCTATCGCCACTGGACCAGGAATGTCGTCCTGGTTCGTTCCAACGCAGTTCGAAGAGCGTGACGGTAAACCAGTCTCAGTAAAATTGAGTTTCGGCGCGGGGATGGAGATAAGCTCCGACGCTCTGTTGAGGATCGACAAACCGGGCCCCGGTGTAGCCGCTCTTGGCACCTTCAGCATGGGCGGCCCAAGCATTGTTGCGGTGAACTTCTACCTGTACGGCAATCAGGCAAGCGTAACAGTTGCCCGCGAGACACCACTCTGGGAAGCGTGGTTTCAAGAACGCTTCCCGATGCCAACGGAGTCGCGTTGACATGATTCGGGCACACCATGGGATGCCGAAGACATCTAAGATTTCTGGTTGTGCGCCCCGAGTCGAGCTCCCCAAGTACATGCAATTGGAACTACCAACATGATCACAACCTCGAACCAAATAGGATATGGTAGCATCCATATGTTGAGCCCCACTGCCGCAAAAAGGAGTAAGCCAAGCAATGTCGCAGAGAACACGTTGCCAATCCTTTGAGCGATCCAGGTTGCAATCGATGCGATGAGTCCCCAAGCGACCACTACGATCGCTAAAACCCATGCTGGGCAATTCGCAACATGGAGACAAACTTGTTCAGGCTCGCCGGCAAAATCACTCGGCAAGGGATGCAAGACATTGCTAAGTAGCTCGACGCCAACGACCAGGACAAACGCTACAAATAGTCCCACCACAAACGCAGCGACTGTTCGCACAAAGTACAAAACGTTACTCATACCGGCGCCACTAGTGTCTCTGTGCAATTTGGATGAGGTTTCCACAGGTATCGTCCAATACAGCCGTTGACACGGGGCCCATCGCAACCGGTGGCTGAGTAAATCGCACGCCAAGTTGGCACAGTCTTTCATACTCAGCATGCAGATCGTCTACGCCGAAAGTCGTCGTGGGAATACCATCTTCAACCAACGCTTCCTTGAACGGCTTGGCCGCAGGATGTTCGTCAGGCTCCAAGAGCAGCTCGACGCCAGATGGATCACTCTTGGACACAACCGTTAGCCAGCGATGATGGCCCATCGGAATGTCATGCTTTAATTTAAAGCCGAGATTGTCGGTGTAAAACCGCAGCGCTTTCTCCTGGTCATCGACCATCACACTGGTAACCACGATTTTCATCTTTCTTTCCTTTTTCGGTTGGGTGAAAGCCACCGCTCAACAATGGATTCGAGCGGAGTTGTGTCTAAAAAATGGTACTTACATCGGCCCTCTCGCTTGGTAGAGACCAAGCCAGCAGACTCGAGGACGTCCAAATGCTGTGAAATCGCTTGGCGAGTCAAAGTTAAATTTTTAGTCATCGTTAAGCGTGAGCAGATTTCGAATAGAGTTTGGCCATCCCGCTCTCGAAGAACATCCAAAATCGCTCGTCGTGCTGGTGTCGCAATCGCTTCAAATACGTCAGCCATGGGTTCATGATATGCAATTCGTCACTTGCCTGTCAAGTCACCGCCCCGGTGTGTCAAACGTGTGTCAAACCGGTTCGGGTTATTTCAGTATTCGAAATCTATTAGCCCAGCGGGCGAAACATCTCTGCCGGTGGCGTGAGCCGGTTCACATCACCGGCAGTGATGTATCGCCCTCCGGGCTGTTTCTTGACAGCAAAATGCGGGCTGATTCTTCATAGCAAGATCTAGCACAGGAGCGACTTGGGGTCCAATTCATACTGCGGAGGACGAATCGACGTGAATTTAATTCAATGTCTTGGGAACCGAGAAACTCGTCGCAGTTGAGCGTTCGATTTGACAACAACCACTTACGCCAGCCCGCACAGGAGGGCGTGTCCTGCCCTCCGGAACAATTGGTCGAGGACATTCTCGCCAAAGAGATTCGGATCATCGAGATCATGGAGGGAGAAATCCATTGGAGGCCGACATGAAACCCGGCTCAATACAGCCAAATCGAAAGCACTTTTCACAAGGTCCTCCGTTCTCAATCCAGAATGAATGTGCGACAATTTCGGTTTGGAATTGGTGCTTGCATCCACCATCTACTTCACACTACGACACATTAAGGGGAATTACTCTTGGGAACGCAACTGAAACATCCTGCTGGGAATTTTTCGTGGTTTGAACTGGGCACGAGCAATCAAGACGGCGCAAAGGAATTCTATTCGAAGTTCTTCGGTTGGAGTTTTAGGGATAGCCCATTGCCACCTGATATGGGTGGCGTTTATACGACCTGGATGTTGGGTGACAAAGATGTTGGCGCTTGCTACAAGCTTGGCCAAGACATGACTGATGTTCCGCCTCATTGGATGACGTACATCAATGTCGACAGTGCGGATGATGTTGCGGCCAAGGCGGTTGCGAATGGAGGCACAGTGGTTGCACCTGCGTTCGACGTCATGGAACACGGGCGTATGGCCGTCCTGCAAGACCCGACAGGAGCGACATTTGGCGTATGGCAACCTCGCAATCATTTAGGTGTGGATTTGTTCGGATCGCCAAATGCCGTTTGTTGGACTGAATTGGCTACGAAAGACTTGAGCCTTGCCGAATCGTTTTACTCCAAGGTGTTTGGCTGGACGCTTAAGCACTCGGAGTTTCCCGGCATGGATTACACCGAGTTTAGCAATCAAGGCCAACCCTTGGGCGGATTGATGAAACTCATGGCACACATGGCCGGTGTTCCATCGCACTGGGGGATTTATTTTATGGTCGAAGATTGCGATGCAATGGCATTGAAAGCGACCGAGTTAGGCGCGACGGTTTGTGTGCAGCCGCAAGACATTCCGAATACTGGTCGCTTCGCAGTCATCCAAGACCCACAAGGCGCGATGTTTATGATCTTTAAACCTGCAATGCAATTCGCGTCGTGACCGGAGCCAACTCTTGTTCCTTCACTCATCTTCGTGTTCCGTTGTGGAGGTCGTTATTACGCACGGCGGCAAGTTTTTCCGCGAGTTTCAACTTAAATTTGTCCACCATGTCAACGTACGCGGGTGAGTTCGTGAGGTTCGTGAATTGCTGCGGGTCGTTGATCGTGTCGTATAGTTCGATTCCGCCGCGTGCATCCTCTCCGTATTGAATGAAGGCCCATCTGTCGTCGCGAAGCAAGAGGCCCTTGCTCGTGCCAGCGGTACTAAATGCGGTGTCGCGGACTTGGTGCATGGGGGCGTCCAGGATGGGCGAGATGTCTTTGCCTTGCAAGCGCATGGGGACTTCGAGACCGCACAGTCGAGCCGTGGTTGGATAGAGATCCAATAATTCGACGAGCGATTCGCTCACCGCCGGTTTCTTGCCTGGAACAGCGATGATCAGAGGCACCTGGCTGGATTCGTCGAGCAGGCTCACTTTTGCCCAAAAATCGTGCTCGCCGAGGTGGTAGCCGTGATCGCTGGTAAAGATGATGATTGTCTTATCGGTCAACATAGAAGCTTCAAGAGCATCGAGGACCTTTCCAACCTGAGCGTCCATGTAGGTGACAGCGGCATAGTATCCAGCGATAGCCTTCTTTTGTTTGGATAGATCCATCTGCATGTTCACGCTTGTCTTGTAGTTGATGCCTGGCTTGGGTATGTCATCCCAGTCGCCGGGATGCTTTTCTGGCAAGACCATCGCTTCGGGACTGAAGTCGGTGTGATAGGACTTGGGAGAGACAAACGGAACATGCGGCCTTACGAAGCCAACGGCCAAGAAGAATGGTTCGTGTTGATGGTCCGTGATCAGTTGCACGGCTTTCGAAGCAGTCTTCCCATCGGAATGAACGTCGTCATCACCCTCCGCTGCAACGACGACGAAGGTGTTGCCGCCCATCACTGGTTTTTTGCCATCCGGATTGCTTTCGAGCGTTTCGCCAACCCCGGCTGCCTTCCATTCAGGTCCTTGGCTATTAAATCGCTCAGTCCATGAAAGTTCATCATCTGCGCCGTGACTCCCTTCTTCGATTCCGCCAGGCACACCCATGTGAAAAATCTTGCTGACGCGTGCAGTGTGGTAGCCTCCCTTCTTGAAGTGCTGCGACCACGTTGCCCGGTCACCGATAGCAGCCCTTGGACTGGTATAGCCTTGCACTCCCGTTGCATGTGGATAGTACCCCGACATAAAGGACGCCCGTGATGGCCCACAATACGTCCCCTGGCAATATGCTCGTGTGAATCGTGTTCCGCGCGCGGCAATGCGATCAATATTGGGAGTCCTGCAAACGGTATTCCCGTAGCACGACAAAGCTCTCGATGTGAGATCGTCCGAGATGATAAAAAGAACGTTCAGCTTGGGCTCGTCAGCTTGGGCTTCGAACCGAATAAAAAGCAAAGCCGCCGTGACGAGAAGAATCTGCGAAAGGGGAAAGAACGATGTCATGGTCTGGAAACCTCAAGGTGGGTCACAGTCTGTTTGAATTCTTCGATGGCGCGACTCATTGGGTCGACGATCTCGGGGTTTTGAGCGGCGACGTTGTTGGTTTCCTTTAGATCATTCTGCAGGTTGTAAAGTTGAAGATCGTCGCCCTTGATGATCATCTTCCAGTGGTCGCGACGCATCGCCGTGCCCAGCTTGGGTTCGTAGCCGAAGAAGAGGTCACGGGGTGCCATGGGTTTCTGCTGAAGGAAGTGATCCTTGGCGTTGCTCCCATCAAGGTTGGCTGGATTGTCCTTTGAGATGCCGGCAAGATCGGTCAGGGTCGGGAACAGATCGAACCCAGCGAGCAACGCATCCGACTTCGTGCCAGCCTTGATCTTTCCCGGCCACCAGGCCACGGCAGGCACCCGGTGACCTCCTTCGAAGTGGCTAAACTTGCCGCCGCGATAGGGCCGCAGTTCGGCTGGGCTCATCCGCACGTCGCCGTTGTCCGACCAGAAGAACACCAGCGTGTCTTGCGAGATTCCCAGCTCGCTGACGGTGTCTAGGATTCTGCCGACACTTTGGTCCAAATCCTCTACGATCTTCTTGTAGCGAGGCTGGTTGACAACGTTCACCGCGTTTTGATTCCATCCCGGCTCACGCTTGTCCGGCGTATCATCACGGGTCTGATAGGGATTGTGAACCGCCTGATGTGCTACGTAGAGAAAGAACGGCTTGTCTTGGTGCCGCCGGATAAAGTCGAGGCTTCTATTAGTTATAATGTCTGTTGAATAGCCCTGCAGAGAAAGAGGCTGCAGCCCATCACGCCAGAAATTGGGACTGTGGTAACCACCGCCGCCATGCAGGAAGCCCACGAATTCATCGAAACCAAGATGACGAGGATTGAACCTTGGCTCGTAACCGCAATGCCATTTGCCGAACAGGGCGGTCGCGTATCCGCTTTTTTGGAAGACCCGCGAAAGGGTCGACGTCGCCGGGGGAATCCCCGTATCAGTTTCGTTCTTGCCCACGATCACATCCACAATGCCAACGCGTTGTTGATAGCGCCCGGTGAGGAAGGCGGTGCGCGTGGGGCTGCACACCGACGAGTTGGAATGAAAGTCGGTGAATGTCATGCCTTCCTTCGCCATCCGATCAATCCGCGGGGTCTTGACCCAGCCGCCGTAAAGGCTCAGGTCTCCGCAACCGAGGTCGTCTGCCAGGATGACAATAATATTGGGTGGCCGCTGCGCGGGTTCGGCGGATTGGGCGGAAGCTGTGGCAATGATAATGGTCATTGCGGCGACGATCGCAATCTGGTTTACGAATGATGCCATTTTAGGAAAACGTCTACTGTGATTTTTCAATGGCGAGAGAAGGAAAGTGAGGAGTCACATAGTATTTTTGCTGATAAACATGCCCAAGCCCTCCGCTGTCCCAGAAGTCGTGACAATGAAGCAATCAGGCGTCGCTAAACAATAAGTGTCTGGATTGGGGTTGATTCAAGTTATTGAAACTTGCGATGAATGCATCTATGCCGGCGCACAAGTCGAAACATGGATCTCTCAAAAGTATACCGCCACCGAAGCGGATTTGGACGAGCGTGCCCGTCGTCGATGGGCAGCTGCGAAGGCTCGATCGTTGGGTTGGGGCGGGATCGAAGCGGTACATAACTAAAGCGAATGGTCCAACGCTACGGCAGTCCAGGCATTGCTCTAGAATGTCTACTTGATAACCCCTGCATAGTAGTTTTCACGAGTTGGGTCCAAATCCATGCACCCTCACAATCGAATTCAAGAAATCTTCCAGATAGAGTCGCGGCGAGTGCTTGCGACCTTAATCCGATATTTGGGCGATTTTGATTTGGCGGAAGATGCATTGGCGGAAGCATTCGCAGCAGCCGCTGAAACGTGGCCTCGCGATGGTGTTCCTGCGAACCCGCGAGCTTGGTTAGTCTCGACGGGCCGATTCAAAGCAATTGACGCCATGCGGCGACACTCGAAGTTTTCAGAACTGCAATCAGACCTCATTCGGCGGAACGACCAAATAGCCGAAGCCAACGCCTTGCGATCAGGCGAAGCTATCGAGGACGACCGACTTCGGCTTATCTTCACCTGCTGTCACCCGGCCATCGATCCTACGATTCAGATTGCTTTGACCTTGCGAGAGGTTTGTGGCTTAACCACAGAACAAATCGCATCGGCGTTTTTGGTGGCCCCCGCGACTATGGCACAGCGGATTGTTCGAGGCAAAGTGAAGATTCGTGACGCAGGCATTCCCTATTAAGTTCCAGCTCGTGACGAATTGCAAGAGCGAATTGAGTCTGTACTGGCAGTCTGCTATCTCGTCTTCAACGAAGGATACTCAACCTCGTCAGGCGAGTTACACACCAGAGCCGACTTGACCGAAGAGGCCATTCGTCTTGGTCGATTGCTTTGTGAGTTAATTCCCGATTCGGAAGTATTCGGTCTGTTGGCATTGATGCTGCTCCACGAATCACGACGGCTTGCTCGAACCAATGACGACGGCGACCTTGTTTTGCTCGAGGTTCAAAATCGTTCTTTGTGGAAAGGTGCGATGATTCACGAGGCACTTGACTGGCTGTCTCGTGCATTGGAGTCGGGAGATGTGGGCACCTATACAATTCAAGCTGCGATATCAGCGGTCCATGCTCGGTCTGCATCCGCCGCCGAAACGAACTGGAACGAGATCGTCAACTGGTATGACTTACTGATTCAGGCAGCGCCATCGTCGATCGTAGAACTCAATCGGGCCGTTGCTATCGCAATGCGAGATGGGCCTGAAATAGGACTGGCTGTTCTCGATTCGATCCTCTATCGCGGTGAACTCACCGACTACTACCTCGCTCATTCCGCTCGCGGCGAACTGCTGCGGCGAGCCGGTAACATCCGGGCTGCCAAAGACTCGTTCGAGCGAGCATTGTCCCTCGCGAAACAAGAACCGGAACGGAGGTTTTTGCGCAGAAAGATCGAGCAAACAGTCTTGCGAGACTAAAATTAGAAGGTCTTCAAAAAAAAACGAGACACCGTTGTCGATTCGCTGGTTTCCGGTTCGACTAATACATGAAGACGCGGAAATGGTCACACAAATCACTCTCAGTCCACAATTGGAAGCTAGAAAAATATCCATGAAACATGAAGTGCGGCACTGACCCGCACAACAAAATCTAGTTCACTGAAGGGAAGTACACATGTGTCCTGCTTGCCTGACAACCGCAGCTCTAATTATTGCGGCGTCATCAACAACCTGCGGCGTTGCTGCCGTTCTCGTTACAAAACTGGTTCGCTCACAGAGCGAACAGCAACCTGACTCGACAAAAGCCACCAAAACCCAAAAGGCGGATGAAAGATGAGTACCCATACCAACAACTTGCCACGCATCGTCACGTTGGAAGAATGGCAATCTGTCCGCAGTGCACTCTTGGTCAAGGAAAAGGAAGCAACCTTGGCACGCGATGCCTTGGCCGCCGAGCGCCGCCGCCTTCCGATGGTCGCAATTGAAAAAGATTATATCTTCGATGGCGCGGATCGCAAAGTTCGCTTGGTCGACATGTTTGAAGGTCGCCGCCAACTCATCGTGTATCATGTCATGTTCGGACCTACTTGGGATCAAGGCTGCGTGGGTTGCTCGATGAGCGTTGACAACATCGGTTGTCTGTCGCATCTGTATGCACGAGATACTTCGTTGATTCTCGTTTCACGTGCTCCCCAAACCAAGCTTAAGCTTTACCAGCGGCGTATGGGCTGGACGATTCCCTGGTACTCCTCATACGACACAGAATTCAACTTTGATTTTGGAGTCACCGTCGGCGAAGATGAAAAATCGGGGGTGAGCGTTTTCTTACGTGAAGGCGACAAGGTCTTTCGCACCTATTTTATAAACGGTCGCGGTGACGAGATGCTAGGTACAATTTGGAGTTACTTGGACTTGACTCCGTTAGGTCGGCAAGAAACCTGGGAAGACTCGCCGGTCGGTTGGCCACAAACTCCTCCGTATGAATGGTGGCGACGCCACGACGAATATGATTTAACGACTAAAGCCATTGGATGCGATTGTCACTAGGAGCATACTAAAATCGTGGGAATTGCCATTGACAACTTTTGTTATCAATGACCGTTTTCGGATTTTTTAGGAAATCTTGTGTTGGTTGTCGATTAGCCGGATTTTTGTTCGACTACCTCAAGTAACGCAGGAATCGCCCACTCAACGGAACTTAACCACAGTCACAAGGAAACCCCATGTCCACCAAGATTTTCGTCACCCTGCCGGTTAAGGACTTGAAGAACTCGGTGCGGTTCTACGAAGCGCTCGGCTACAAGCAAAATCCACAGTTCACCGACGAAACGGCGGCCAGCATCGTCATCAGCGACACGATCTATTTGATGTTGGGCACATACGCCAAGTTCAAGGACCTCACTTCGAAGGAGATCGCTGACCCGACGAAAGTTTGCCATACGTTGATTAGCCTGTCGTGTGAGAGTCGTTCCGCAGTGGACGACCTAATGGCCAAAGCCCTCGCGGCAGGCGGTTCTCAGGCACATGAACCGGAAGATCATGGCTTCATGTACCAGCACGGATTCTATGATCTGGATGGCCATGGATGGGGACTCTTCTGGATGGACCCGGCGGCTGTTCTGTAAGCGGTTTGTCCCGCTCGAATCGACGTCTTACCAAATCTCTAAACAACAATTGAAAGGAACTGACAATGGAAATACCTCAACCAACGCCCGAACACCAATGGCTCCTCCAGCTTGTTGGAGAATGGACGTTTGAAACCGAGTGTTCGATGGGACCTGACCAACCACCTTTGAAGTCAACAGGAAAACAGACGACTCAATCGCTCGGGTCGCTTTGGACACTTGGCGAAATGGAGAATGTTGGCCCCGACAATCAGCCAAGCCGTTCTGTAATCACCATCGGCTTTGACCCAGTCAAACAACGCTTCGTTGGAACATTTGTATCGTCGTGCATGACGCATTTGTGGCCTTACGACGGTCACTTGGATGAAGCTCGCGAGGTTCTTACGCTCGACTCCGAAGGACCTAGTTTTTCTGATGACGGAACAATGGCTAAGTACCAGGATATGATCGCATTTATGGATAAGAATCAATATGTGCTATCGTCGCGATTTCAAAATCAAGACGGTAGTTGGACTGAATTCATGAGAGCAAACTACTCGCGAGTCAGCCACTAACAGGAACCTAGCATGAGTATTCGAGTGGCATTGACATGCTGGAGTTTGCAAGCGTGGCTTTAGACTAAATCGGCCGCTTCTACGGTTACAATAACAACGGAAGTAAAACTTGATGCACCGATACTTAATCTCCTTCGATGATGGCTCGATGGATCATATTTCAGAGGAGGACTTGCCAATGGTGGGCGAAACTGCGCGCTCCGTCGTCCGCGAGGCAAAGGCAGCAGGAATTTGGATCTTTGGTGGCGGTGTCCAGCGACAGCAATCAAGCATTGTTGCGACCGATGGTACGAATACGAATGGGCCTGTACCAGAAACAAAGGCAGTTGTCGGCGGCTTCTCGATCATCGAGGTGCCCTCACGCGACGAAGCACTTTTATGGGCGGCTCGGTTCGCTCGAGCGTGTCAATGCCCGCAAGAAGTTCGCGAGATCATGTTCGATCCAGAGTCCTAATTCGGCCAATTCACTCTCAGTAACTCATGTCAGGAGAAAACAGAAATGAAGCCCAACGATCCACCTCAAAACCGTGTCTGCGTTTGGTATGACAACGACGCCTTGGAGGCAGCAAAGTTTTATGCCCAGACGTTTCCGAACTCGTCGGTCGGCGCAGTCCACCTGGCCCCAGGTGACAATCCATCGGGGAAAGAAGGGGCTATTTTGACGGTCGAATTTACAGTGATGGGAATTCCGTGCATAGGCCTCAATGGTGGTCCGTCAGTGAAACACAACTGGGCATTTTCGTTGCAGGTCGCGACGAATAATCAAGTTGAGACCGATCATTATTGGAACGCAATCGTTGGTAACGGCGGTGAAGAGAGCATGTGTGGCTGGTGCAAAGATAAATGGGGAGTCCATTGGCAAATCACTCCGGCAGCGCTGATCAAAGCGACCACCTCCCCCGATCGCGCGGCAGCCAAGCGTGCGTTCGATGCGATGATGACGATGAAAAAAATTGACATCGGTGCGATCGAAGCCGCGTTCAATGGAAATTAATGCAAACCTTTCCCCTATTCGGAGCCTAAAAGTATGTGGATACCGATCCTATGCACGCTAGCGACCATCGTGGCAGTGTTGCTGCTCTTCGCTCAGTTCAAAGCGAATGATTTTCGCGTTAGCCGTTCACTTAAGATGGCGGCTCCTGCGGCCAAAGCTTTCGCCCAGGTCAATGATCTCCACAAAATGAATGCATGGAGTCCGTTCCTGAAACTCGACCCGAACGCGAAGGTGACTTACGAGGGAGCCGCATCGGGCGTCGGCGCCGTCTGCACGTGGGACGGCGACAGGAACGTCGGAGCGGGGCGACAGACGATCGTCGAGAGCCAGCCTAACGAGCGAGTGAGTATGAAGCTTGAGTTCTACCGTCCTTTTGCTGGAGTCAATGATGTGGAGTTTACATTCATTCCCGAAGGTGCGGACACCGTTGTGACTTGGAACATGCACGGTAAACTCAACTTCATGTGCAGGATGATTGGAATCTTCATGAGTATGGAGAAGATGTGCGGCACGAGTTTCGAGAAGGGTCTAGTCGACGTGAAGTCGATCGTTGAGACCCAAGCAGCGTGAGTTAAGAGAACCATGTCTGAAGAGTTAAGTAGCCCGACATTCTGCAAGGAGAAACAAGACGCAATCCAAAACCCAACTCATCACCGGTCGAGTTCTGACAGGACTCGTCGGCTTGTTCCTGATCGTCGGTAGCGGCATTCCAAAATTCTTGGACTGGCCAGGCAAAGACGAGATGATATCCATGATGGGAATCCCACTCGCTTTACTGCCCACGATCGGCGTTATCGAGATTGCCATAACCGTGCTCTACCTGATCCCTCGCACAGCTTTCTTGGGTGCAATCCTTATCACAGCCTATCTCGGTGGTGCCATTATGACCCATTTACGAGTCGGCGATCCATGGTACTTTCCAATCGTCATCGGTGTCGTTTCGTGGGTCGCATTGGGACTGAGACAGCCCGCGATCTTTGCACTTGCGATGGGTGCTTTCACTGGCGGTCAACGCAAACTCATTACCCCAACTGAAGGAGACTCGAAATGACCGACACCGAAGCGATCCGCGAACTGCTCATCAATTGGAGCGAGAACACTCGACACGACCGAAAGGACCAAATTCTTTCCAACCACCACTCGAACCTCGTGATCTTCGACGTCTTGCCGCCGATGAAATACGAGAGTGCCGCAGCATACCGAGCGAGTTGGGGTGACTGGCAACCGGAAACAAACGGCCCTGGCGTTTTTGAGCTTCAAAACCTGGAGATCACGGCGGGTATTGAGGTTGACTTCGCTCACGCCTTTATTCGCTGCGGTGGGAAAACACCCAAGGGCAGATCCTTCGAGGATACGGTTCGAGCCACGTTCTGCTTGCAGAGAATCGATAGCCGCTGGCATATCATGCACCAGCACGTCTCGAAACCATACGGTCAATCATACGGTCAATCATACGGTCAATCAGACGGTCAATCAGACGGTCAATCATAGGAGCAATCATGAAATACATGCTGCTTGTTTATAGTACTGAGAACGCTTGGACCGAAGAGGAATGGACTGCATGTACGATCGAGTCCACGACGGTTTGTCACGATCTAGAAGCTAAGGGCCAGTTCATCGCTGCGTCGCCGTTGCATCCGGTTGCGACAGCCGCAAGCGTACGCGTTCGCAACGGCCAATCTCTGGTGACAACAGGTCCGTTTGCGGAGACCACTGAGCAACTCGGCGGCTTCTTCTTGATCGACGTTCCCAACCTAGACGATGCCATCGCAGTCGCCACGCGACTACCTGCAGCAAAGAAGGGAACAATCGAGATCCGTCCGATCTACCACTTAGAGGGGCTGCCGTCGGACAGATTTGGAACGACTCCGTCGAATGCTGAACCAACAGGTTCGCGATACATGCTCTTGTGCTATGACAACGAACAACTCTGGAATGATTTAGGCGTTGGTGCTCTGATGGAAGCTCAACGAGAAGCGGTCGAACTTACGCATCAACTCGATGGACGTGGTCAGTACATCAGTGCCTCGCCGCTGCATTCGGTCTCCACAGCAACAAGCATTCGTATTCGAGAAGGCAAACGACTTGTTACCGATGGCCCGTTTGCCGAGACACGCGAAATCCTAGGTGGATATTACCTGATCGTTGCCCGAGATCTAAACGAAGCAATTTCGATTGCATCTCGACACGCCGGGGCACGCATTGCCACGGTGGAAGTACGCCGCTTGTTTGATCTACCGAACATGCCCAACATCCAAGAATAGGTTGAAGGAAAAGTGCTTCTACGATTAAAATTCGTTACCTCGGCCCGTCATACCGTCTACGCATACCGTTAAACCGTCAAGAGTCGCTCGATATCGTTTTAGAAGCAATGAAGATGGCGTCCCGTGGGGCTGCTGCCCTCATTTGTTTTCCCGAGTGTTTCCTGCCTGGCTATCGAATCGGGACCACGAGATACCAGATCAAGCGTGGCTGAATGGAGCTTTGTCAAAGCGTTTTAAACTGAATCCGCTTATGATTAGTGACCATTAGCCTTGTGGTAAACGTCGTCCAATACAAAGTAAAAAAATTATGAAACGCATTCATTTTTTCGAGTTTGAAGATCTTCCTTGGTTTCCGGATTGGATTCGCCGATGCATGACGGCGTACCTAAAGTCACTGCACCGTACTTTGGGTACGGCTGAGATCATAGCTCCGCTCGTAAATCGTGGACTGCGAGTTTCAAACAACCGAATTGTCGACCTCTGTTCCGGTGCCGGAGGCCCAATGATTGACGTGGTTGAATCGCTTAGGTCTCAGCCAGCACATTCTGGCTTGAGTCTTGTTTTGACTGATTTATACCCGAATGGAGAAGTTGTTGAGCGAATCAACTCGAGCCGAAACAATTGGATGCGATACGAAACGACTCCGATTGATGCAGCCAGCGTGCCGAACGAACTCAAAGGATTGAGGACGATGATCTGCAGTTTTCACCACATGCGCCCAAAAGTCGCAACGAAAATTTTACAAGACGCGGTCGAAAAGAAGCAACCATTGCTCGCTTTTGAGATTAGCGATAACTCATTACCATTGTGGCTAGGGTTTCTGTCCATCCCAATCGGCTTTCTATTGTCATTGGTGATGACGCTTCGCGTTCGCCCCCTCACCCTAAAACAAGTCGTCTTTACCTATTGCGTACCCATTATTCCACTCTTCGTAGCATGGGATGCAGCAGTATCGAACGCTAGGACTTACACCAAGAATGATCTTCGAGAACTTCTGACTCAATTTGAGTCAGTCAATTTCGATTGGGAAATCGAAGCAGTCAAGGTACCGGGATTACCAATGGCTATGCTCTACATTCTGGGGATGCCAAGATCGTACTAATGGTCGGAGTACGTCACCCAAACCGCTGCCGGTTTGCAGAAGCGTAAAATTCGTTCATCAAACGAGCTTGTGGCTGGCAACGGATAGGAAGTTGTCCATAGGGAAACCGATCTGTTAAACTGACGTTTTGGCTAGTGAGTTCAGTAGAATTCGCACGGGTTCGCTGTGAAGCGGATTAGCCTAACGCTCGATATATTCCACGGCTTCGCTACTCTCGAGCTAGATCGCTATACGTTCTGACAACATCATAAAAAACTGTCGCGACACTACATCGACATAGCCGACAAAAGTCAAAGTAGCAGGAACATTCCATGTGCCGTCCGCCTGAAAACCCAGCCAATATACGCAAGCATACGGCACGGCGGAGCGTGCCTGCTACCTTTGTCGGCTGTGTCTACATCACATCTGAGTGACCCAACGGAAGAGAAATGAAGAAGACATCCCTTAAAACTGTTGATGGCCCGACCAAAGAGCTGTTTGCGGACGGAACGGTTTCTGGGGAAGGCAAAATGAGGTCAGGCAAACGCCATGGCAAATGGAAGTTCTATTGCCGCAATGGACAGCCGAAAGCGGTTGGCAAATATGCTGATGGCGAGCTTGACGGATATTGGGAATGTTGGCGTGAGAATGGGCAACCGCTCCAGGCTGGTGCGTTCGCAAATTGCGTGCAGGTTGGCGTTTGGAAGAGATACTATGAGAATGGACAGCTTTGGGACGAAGGCGAGTATCAAGACGGTAAGAAAGTCGGTGAGTGGACGACGTACGACAAGTCTGGTGCTGTCAATCAACAGAAAACCTTCAAACCCAAATAGGAATATTACGCTATGATGCACGGCAGAAAAATCCACCCAAGTTGCCATCAAAAACGGCCAGCCAATCCGGTGGCTCGCCAGGGACAGCGCGGCTATTGTTCCGGCGGCGCAGGTCGACCAAGAAAGGGGTTGCAATTGCATGCGGGCGGTGGGCCAACGCTCATCGGCGGAAAACTACATCATCACGGCCCTGGCTTTTATCGTTTTCGATTCTTCTTTGGCTGTTTCTTGGTCGCGTTGTCCACCTTGGCATCCTTAACAGTCGGCTCGGCTTGTTGGGCGCTCCAAGCCTCATAGCGCTTTTGCAGTTCAGCAACGCGTTTGGGCTCGCCCGTTACCAAGTTTGTGGTTTCGCTCACGTCCTTCGCTAGGTTATACAGTTCTGGCTTTCCGCTACCTCCCTTGGAAACAACCAGCTTCCAGTCACCATGCCGAATCGCCCACTGGTCGCCATAACGCCAGTACATGGTTTCGTGTGGTGAAGCAGGGTTCGTACCTGTCAAATAGGGAACTAGATCCAAACCATCTAGTCCCGCAGAGGAATCGAGAGGTGAACCCGCCGCTGCCAAACAAGTTGGCATGACGTCCAAGTTCATGACCGGCATGCCGTAGTCTTTGCCTGACGGAAGGGTTCCCTTCCATTGAACGAAAAAGGGGACGCGTGGCCCCCCTTCAAAGGTAGTCATCTTATAGCCGCGGAGAGGACCATTATTCGACGTTGTCGATTGGGTTGGACCACCGTTGTCGCTGATAAAAAAGACTAATGTATTTTGTTCTTGACCTAGCTCCTTGATCTTTCCAAGTACAGTCCCGACGGCATCGTCCATCGCAGACATCATCGCGGCAAAAATCTTACGCTTTTCGTCCATAATCGATGGGAATCGATCTAGGTACTTTTTGGGTGCTTGCAAGGGAGCGTGTTGAGCATTGAATGGCAAGTAGAGGAGCCAAGGCTTCTCACGGTTGCGATTAAGCCAGTCTACAGATCGTTCGGCATACTTATCCGTCGTGTAAAAAGCGTCGTCATCGATTGCCGTAACATCGGGCGAAACCGTGGAGTTGATAAACTTGGTCGGGTGATAAAACGGAGTGTTGGCCAGCGTTCCGTAGAATTCGTCGAAACCACGCTTCGTTGGATGATACTCCTTCTTGTCACCAAGATGCCACTTGCCAATTGCTGCCGTCGCATAGCCCAGTTTCTTAAGCCTATCGGCGATCGTAATTTCTTGAAGCGACAATCCGTTTTGGCGAGTGATCGCATTGAACTCATGTCCAAACCGAGTCGGATACTTACCCGTCATTGGTCCCGCCCGTGAGGGACTGCAATAGGTCGCCGCGACATATCCTTGTGTACATCGCAATCCATTCTTAGCGATCGAATCGATATGGGGGGTCGGGATATCTTTGCAACCCTGAACCCCGGTTTCGCCATAACCCAGATCGTCCGCATAGATAATCAAAAAGTTTGGGCGTTTCGGCTCGGTGGTTTGGCACCAGCCAGTTTGATAAAGCCAGCCGTTGAATGCGATAAAAAAAATCACGCGCAAATAACGCATTTTAATAACTCCAGATTGCAGGAGAGATAGGAATTGTCCGTAGGGTTGGCACCATTATACATGCATTGGAAAGCCTCGCCGCAGATCATTCCACTGCGCTTCAGTATAAAATGCAGCCGCTTGAGATTCCGGTACTCGCGGTGGGCGGTGATCAGCGGTACGGCTCCCGCATGGTCCGAATACTTGCGGAGGTTGCGCGGAACGTGACTGGAGGCGCGATCTTACGGAGTAGCCTCAGATCGCCCCTTTCTCATTTCGCTTAGCCACTGGAACACGACGTAGAAAACGGGCGTGAAAAAGACCGCTAGAATCGTCGAGGTGAGCATGCCACCACAAACTGCGGTGCCAAGCGAGCGACGACTGGCTGCAGCGGCTCCAGTTGCAAACACCAATGGCAATACGCCAAGGATGAACGCAAACGACGTCATCAAGATCGGTCGAAAACGCATCCTGGCTGCATCGATGGCGGCCTCGTGGATCGACTTGCCTTTCATTCGCAAGTCACGAGCGAACTCAACAATCAAGATAGCATTCTTGCTTGCCAAGGCGATGATCAACACCACACCAATTTGAACGTAAATGTTGTTATCCATCCCCATCAGGGAAATGGAAGCAACCGTCCCGAGCAACC
The DNA here is from genome assembly GCA_031374515.1 of Pirellula sp. Taxonomy (GTDB): domain Bacteria; phylum Planctomycetota; class Planctomycetia; order Pirellulales; family Pirellulaceae; genus JBKCUI01. The sequence goes on from JANMGH010000181.1 coordinate 29,291, forward strand.
CTAGAGGCACCACAAGAATTACAGCAAAGGGTAGTACCCAACTCTCATATAGGAAAGCAAGTACCAAGTAGACAATCAATATCGCCAAGCCGAACACGTACAACTCTTCGCCTTTTGCGCGGCTTTCTTGCAGCGAAACACCGCTCCAGTCAAACGCGATCGACTCCGGAAACGTTTCGTCAGCCAATTTGGACATCTTCTTCAGAGCTTCACCGGAACTGACTCCTGGTGCCCCCAATCCGGTTACGTTTGCAGCCGGATACAGGTTAAACCGACGAATGATTTGCGGACCGAAGACTTCATCAATTCTCATCAAGCTTCCCAGCGACACCATTTCACCGCCAACATTGCGAACGTTCAATCGTCGAACATCGTCAACTTCATCGCGAAAGGGTTCGTCTGCTTGCAGCGTAACGCGGTAGGTGCGTCCAAATTTGTTAAAGTCGTTAACGTATGCAGAACCTAGAGCGGCCTGCAAAGTGGTGAACACGTCCCCCAGCGGAACTTGCTTGCTGAGCACCTTGGCTCGATCGACGTCGGCGTACAACTGTGGTACACCGGCGCGGAAAGTCGAGTTGACTCGTTGTAGCTGAGGATCGGAAGCCGCTGCAGCTAGCAGTTTATCCACGGCAGCTTGCAATGGAACCAATCCCGCACCGCCTCGATCTTCCACTTGCATCTCGAATCCACCGCTCGTTCCGAGGCCTTGAATCGCGGGCGGCGGGATCACCAAGATGAATGCGTCTTTAATCAACCCGAATTTAGCGGAAATTTGTCCAATGAGTGGCATTTGTTGAACATCCGGCGTTCTGCGTTCATCCCAGTCCTTTAACCCGATGAACATGGTTGCGGCATTAGAAGATTGGCTTCCCTCCAGCAAGGAAAGTCCCCCGAGCGTGAACCAAGTCTTCACACCTGGCTGATCTTTCAAGATCGCATTCATCTCCTCGATCACCTCGCGGGTTCGATCTTGCGAGGCAGCGTCTGGAAGTTGGATTGCGGTGATGAGGTAGCCTTGGTCTTCGGTCGGTAGGAATCCGGTCGGGACTTGCCGATACCACAACGCGGTTCCGCCAACGGTCATGAAAAACACAATCAATACGATCGGCCAATAGCGAATCAAGCCGCCAACCCAATAGACATATGTGGACTCGATCCAGCCGAACGAAGTGTTAAACCAACGTGATAGAATGAACTTCCTTTTGCCTTCTTTACTTGGCCGCAACCAAAGGGCACATTGAGCAGGCTTCAGCGTCAACGCATTCATTGCGCTAAGCAGTGCCGTGGCAGCGATCGTCAGTGCGAATTGTCGATAGAGCTGACCAGTGATGCCGCCCAAAAAAGTGGTCGGAATGAAGACGGCCATCAACACGGCAGTGATGCCTACCACAGGTCCAGTCACTTCACTCATCGCGCGAATGGTAGCCTCCTTCGGGGCTTCGCCTCTTTCGATGTGATGCGAGGCGTTCTCAACTATCACGATTGCGTCGTCCACAACGATTCCGATTGCCAGCACCAATCCGAACAACGTTAGCAAGTTAACGGAGAATCCCAGCAACGGCATGATGGCAAAAGCACCAATGATCGTGACGGGCACCGTTGTCGCGGGAATCAAGACCGCTCTCCAATCCTGCAAGAATACCAGAATCACGACCAGCACCAACATGCCCGCTTCGAAGAGTGTCTTATAGACTTCGCTAATGGCCGATGACACGAAGATCGTGGTATCGAACGGAACATCGTACTGCAAACCAGCAGGGAACTTTTGCGACAATTTCGCGATGGATGCTTGCACGCCTTGAGCGACTTGTAGCGCGTTTGCTCCAGGCAATTGGTAGATCAAAAGATTGGCAGTTGGGATCCCACCTTTCTGTGCGAAAGTATCATAAGTTTGGGCACCAAGCTCAATTCGGGCGACATCGCGTAAATGGATTAGTCCGCCGTCTTCTCCAACCTTGACGATGATGTCTTCAAACTGTTCGACTTCAGACAATCGTCCTAGCGCTGTCATGGTGTATTGGAAAGCTTGCTTGTTATCCAAAGGGGGTTGGGCGATTTGGCCAGCGGCTACTTGTACATTTTGCTGTCGCAGTTGATTAAGCAGGTCTTGAAACGTTAAGCCGCGCGCGTCCAATTTCCTCGGATCTGCCCAAATCCGCATGCTGTAAGCGCCAGCACCACTGACCGTCACGTCGCCCACGCCAACGACGCGGCTAAGTTCGTCTTTCAATCGGAGCGTCGCGTAGTTGGAAAGATATAAACTATCGAACGTCTCGTCAGGCGATGTCAACGAGACGACTAATAAGATGTTCGATGATTGCTTCTTGACTGAGATGCCCTGTTGTCGCACATCCGTTGGCAAAAACGGTTCTGCTAGTGCCACTCGGTTCTGTACCAACACCTGGGCTTCTTCTAAATTGGTGCCTACTTGAAACGTGACCGTCAAAGAATAGCTGCCATTGGATGACGAGGTTGACGTCATGTACAGCATGTTTTCGACGCCGTTGATTTCTTGTTCCAGTGGTGCGGCCACAGTGTCGGACATAACCTGCGCACTCGCACCCGGATAGTTGGCTACGACCTGGATCGTAGGGGGTATGATGTTCGGGTATCGTTCGACTGGTAGGCTCCATAGCCCGACCAAACCCAAGATCAACGTCATGAACGCGATCACATTTGCCGCAACAGGGTGATTAATAAAGAAATTGGAAATCACTTCAGATCACCAAGATCATCGACTGTCGGCTTATCGCCTTCGCGATGACTAGCAGCAGAGCTCGCAACACGTACTTCAACGCCTGGGCGAATTTTTTGCAACCCAGATGTCACGACTTGGTCGCCTGCTTTGACACCTTTGCGAATGACGGTCATGTCGCCTTCGACAGGGCCGAGTTTGATGGCGCGGCGCAAGACTTTGTTGTCATCCGAGACGACCATCACATAGCGGCCCTGCTGATCCATTGCAATCGATTTAGTGGGCACCAGCACCGCTTGATATTCAGCGCTGAACGGGGATTGGATGCGAGCAAATAATCCTGGAGAAAGTATGCCTGTGTTGTTTTCGAAGGTGGCTCGAACTCTCGTATTTCCAGTGCCTGCGTCGGTGATGTTGTTAACAAAGTCAATGACCCCTTCTTGTGGAAATCCATTGTCGTTGGCGAGTCCTAAGCGAACCGCGATTTTCCCGTCGCGAGCGCTCTCGACTTTGCCATCGAGCATACGAGATCGATAATCGAGCACGGATTGCTCATCGATCTCAAAATTAACATAGATTGGATTGACAGCGACCACCGACGCTAATACCGTTGAGTCGGCAACGACTAAATTACCAGCCGTAACCGACGTTTGGCTAAGTAATCCATCAATAGGAGAGCGGACTTGGGTGTATTCAAGGTCCAATTGGTTGCGAGCGGCGGTTGCTTTGAGCGATTCGATCTGGCCCCGCAACTCCGCGACACTTGCGAAAGCCTGATCGTACTCCGTTTGACTGATCGAATTACTTTTGACCAGTGGCTCACTTCGAGTCAATTCATTCTCAGCCTGTTTCAGCCTTGCTTGGGACGCCGTGAGCGATCCAAGTGATTGCTTCAATGCGAGTTCGTAAGGTTTGTCGTCGATAACGAATAATAAATCGCCTTTCTTAACCAACTTTCCTTCCACGACCGTCACGTCCGGAATCGAGTCGTCGTTGGTTTTTACTCGAGGTGTTTTGATAAGATAGCCGCTGACCCGAGCACGTACTTCGACCGAATCTACCGCCGCTGTGCGACCCGTGTATTCGCGATATTCAACCATTTTCGACGTCGATGCCTGGGCAACTTCGACTTCCGTCGGAGGGGGCGGCTTGGCCGTTGGTGGCCCCTTGGAGTGACAGCCAACCAACAAAGTGACAAGTAATAGTTTAAAGCAGTAGTTCATCAATCAAGTACTCGTATCGTCCAGTGAACGTCAGAAATCAGAGCCAACAAAACATAACTATTGAAGCTTCGGTTGCACTTTCGAGTAAGAGGAATTGATCCATCTCGATGTAGAGCAAATTCAGCGCCCCGAGTGCAAATTCTGTTCAAATCATGACTTTTTGCTACGCCGGACCAGCGTTTGTTTGCGTAGAAGCAGGAATTCCTGGTGGAAGTGCTAGTAGTGTAAGTTCAGCAACCGATCCGAACGGAAAAACGCAAACAACGCACTAACACCATCAAAAGCGCGTCCAAAGAACATGTAATTTCATCGTACTTGGTACGCGGATTTTCGATGATGACTAGAGTATCCGGCTATCCGCATCAGCGTCCGTCATCAATGTCGCGTTTTACTCCCGCAATGGTTGCTAAAAATGTTTGAAGACATCGTTCACGACAAAAGTAGAAGATCTTGCCATCGTATTCGAGTTGAAGAGCAGTTTGATCGTCCACGGACATACCGC
>JANMGH010000203.1:0-133953 GCA_031374515.1 Pirellula sp.
ACAAGTCTTCTTGCACGAACGTATCGTTGGCCAAAACGGAGACCGTTACGACCTCGAGAACAACATCGTTACCGGTCCCGCCGTTGTACTTGATCACGTACGCGTTACCGTTGATGATCACTGCCGAGCCTTGAGGCAGACCCAGGGCTGGGGCGGTCACTTCCGACATGTCATTGTCGACTATGCGAACGATCGTACCGGCTGCGACTGCACCAGCCGCGCCCGTGAAGCTAAGTGTTGCACCGCTCAAGTCGAGGACACCATTGACGATGAACTGGTCGAAATGCGTTCCTGCGATGAGGGCTGGCGGGTTGACTTCAAAGACGACCGTACCGGTCGGTGTGTAGTTGCCGTTGATAGTCAATACGCCTGGGCTGTTGCCTGGCACGAAGGTCCCGTTGCCGTTCACATTGCCATTGATGACTCCTGAGCCGCCGAGGAGTCCGGGAGCGTTCACGGTCGTGTTGGTTGGAAAGGCGAGCGTGCCGATCGAGCCATTGACGAACAAACTACCATTGTTGACGGTCGTCGTGCCGGTGTAGTTGCTTGCGCCGGTCAAGTTCAACGAACCAGTACCGTTCTTGATCAGTCCACCGTTACCGGACAAGGTACCGGCAAAGGTGCTTGTGAGATCGGTGTTGTTGATTGTCACGCCACCATTGGTCGTGATGGTACCCGTGCCGTTGAAGGCCCCGTTGTTGGTGAAGGTGCCTACGCCGGTTGTTAGAACGGAACCGGACACAAACGTGGTGTTGCCATTGAAGTTGACATTACCACCACCGGTTGTAATCGAGGTGCTCGATACGTCGATCGTATTGGCGAAGACATTGATATTACCGGCGGTTAGCCCTACGGTGCCAGGAATGGTAACTCCCCCTAGTGGATTCAGCGTTGCACCCAATGTCATCGAGCTGACAAAGTCAGGGATTGAGTTGACAGCAACGGTATCGGCTGCGTTCCCACGATGGACGGTCAGCAGGACGCTTGGATTCGAGAAGTCCACGGGCAGAAAAGTTGTACCAGTAAGCTTGGACGTGTTGTCTCCACCAATTCCGTTGTCAGCCATCGTCGCCGCACTTGGACCGGCTGGCAGATCCACAACCAAGTTCGTCATCGTGCTGTCGATGAGTTGCATCGAAGTATTGGCAGACGGAGTCACTGAGAACGTGTCTGCCTTGGTCCCGCCCCGAACCGTGAGCGATTCGACTGTGGCATCATAGGTAATCGATGGGCCACCGGACCTTGTGACATTGGTTGGAGTGATTGCATAACTGTTGGCTGTCGTATCGGCCGAGTCATCAATGATCAATTGATCGGGAGTACCAGTTCCTCCAGAAACGGTGACTGCGGCCGCAATCGCGTCCAGTGTGCCATTGCCAACGGTGACAACATCCGCGCCGCCATTGGTGTTGACAGTCGTTGGGACCGAAGTGCTTGGTACGGTGACATTGTTGACGCCTGAGCCGACGGTGAGGAGTAAAGAAGTTAGATTGGAGTAGGTCACTCCGCCAAAGCCTGCCGGAACGCTGCGGGTCACGGTCGTGCTGGTAACAGCGTAGTCTGCGTTAACAGCAGCGCCGCTGCCGTCCACAGTGAGGTTTGCGCCACCCACTCCGCCGTCAATGGAGACCGCTCCTGCGATCGGTGTCAGCAAGCCGGGTGAGCCGACAGGGCCGTTGTTTCCAATGTTGATGGTATCCAGATCTGCACCGGAATTGATGCTCAGTGGCCCCGTTGCGCTGGTACTCAGGACATTGATTGTGTCCGTTCCAGCGTTGGTGTTCACCGTTGTCGATACACCAGCTGCAGTGCTGTTGACAGTGACTACATTGGCACCGGAACCAACGGTTAGGAGCAAGCTTGAAAGGCTTGAATAAGTCACACCGCCAAAGCCTGCCGGTGCACTGCGGGTCACGGTCGTGCTGGTGATGGCGTAGTCCGCAGCGACTCCTGCACCACTGCCATCGACAACCAAGTTCGCACCGTCTGCACCACCGTTGACTGTGACCGCACCCGCGATCGGAGTGAGCAAGCCGGGAACTCCTATAGTTCCCGTATTTCCGATATTGACCGTATCCAAATCAGAACCGGTATCGATCGTCAGTGGTCCGGTAACGTTGGTAGCTGTGACGTTAACCGTGTCCACACCAGCATTGGTGTTCACTGTCGTTGGTATACCGGCAGGGGTGCTGTTGACAGTAACGATATTAACGCCAGAGCCTACAGTTAGTAGCAAGCTTGAGAGGCTTGAATAAGTCACGCCGCCGAAGCCGGCTGGAAGGCTGTGGGTCACGGTCGTGCTGGAGATTGCATAGTCGGCCGCGACTCCTGCACCGCTGCCATCAACCGTCAAGTTTGCTCCCTCAGTCCCGCCGTCAATCGTGACTGCTCCAGCAACCGGTGTCAGGAGTCCCGGTGCGCCCAAGGCGCCGCTGTTGCCAATGTTGACAACGTCCAATTCGGAACCTGTATTGATGGCCAAAGGTCCAGTTATATTGGTGCTCAAGACATTGACGGTATCGATCCCTGCGTTCGTGTTCACCGTCGTTGGCACACCAGCCGCTGTGCTGTTGACCGAAACGACATTGGCCCCAGCTCCGACAGTTAGGAGCAAAGTCGACAGGTTCGCGTAGGTAACGCCGCCGAAGCCGGCAGGCAAGCTGCGAGTCACAGTCGTGTTGGAAATGGCGTAGTCGGCCGCCACGCCAGCACCGCTGCCATCAACCGTCAAGTTTGCTCCCTCAGTCCCGCCGTCAATCGTGACTGCTCCAGCGACCGGTGTCAGGAGTCCCGGTGCGCCCAAGGCGCCGCTGTTGCCAATGTTGACAACGTCCAATTCGGAACCTGTATTGATGGCCAAAGGTCCAGTTACATTGGTGCTCAAGACATTGACGGTATCGATCCCTGCGTTCGTGTTCACCGCCGTTGGCACACCAGCCGCTGTGCTGTTGACCGAAACGACATTGGCCCCAGCTCCGACAGTTAGGAGCAAAGTCGACAGGTTCGCGTAGGTAACGCCGCCGAAGCCGGCAGGTAAGCTGCGAGTCACAGTCGTGTTGGTGATTGCGTAGTCAGCAGCGACTGCAGCGCCACTGCCATCAACCACCAAATTCGCCCCGCCAGCACCGCCATTGACAGTGACAGCGCCAGCGATAGGAGTGAGCAAACCTGGTGTGCCAATCACACCCGAGTTGCCGATACTGATCGTGTCTAGTTCGGAACCGGTGTCAATCGTCAAAGGGCCAGTCGCGTTGGTGCTTAGGACATTGATTGTATCTGTTCCTGCGTTGGTGTTGACCGTTGTCGGCACACCGGCAGCGGTGCTGTTCACAGTGACAACATTCGCTCCAGAGCCAACGGTCAAGAGCAGGTTGTTGAGGTTGGAATAGGTCACTCCACCAAAGCCAGCAGGTATGCTACGAGTGACTGTCGTACTGGTGAGAGCGTAGTCTGCAGCCACTCCGGCACCACTGCCATCGACCACCAAGTTCGCACCGCCTGCATCGCCATTAACGGTCAAAGCACCGGCGATTGGGGTAAGCAAGCCGGGTGCTCCTACGGCTCCGCTGTTGCCAACATTGACGAGGTCCAATCCATCGCCGCCATTGATAATCGTATTTAGACTCGTGCCGAGTACGTTGATTGAATCGCTTCCTTCGGCACCGTTGACCGTAAGGCTCGTCAGCCCAACTGGTATGTTGGAATAGTCGACAGTGATGGTATCTGCTGCGTCGCCACCAACTGCTCCGTCGCCCGCATTGACTATGACAATCACCTTGTTGTTAAATTCGATCGGCTCAAACGCATCGACGGCAACCTTGAGACGCGGTGCAATGGTGCCGTTGATTACAGAAATGTTGTTGCCAGCATCGGTCGAATTAACTGTCAACATCCCCACAGCGATTGTATCGATGATCGGCGCAAGTCCAGTGAACCTAAGATCAAGTGATTGTGGTCCCGTAAAGCGAAGCAGTCCGCTACCGTTGTCGACAGGACCAGTTCCAGGAAACGGTGTTGTGCTGCCGACGAAATACGTTTCCGTGAATAGGCTGCTACCCCCACCCAACAAATTTAACGAATCGCCAGCTTGTCCACCGCCGTCGTAATCGATGCCGCCAGCAGGTGCAAATAGTCCTCCAGCTGGATTGTTGATAGTCAGCGAATCGCTACCGCCAGCTGCATCAAATCTGAATCGAGGAATATTCGCAAAAGGAACATCCGGTCCGCCATTGAGCGAGTAGCTGCCTGTTTGTGGGCCGGTAGCAGTAATAACCAGATTATCGTCTGCGCCCGTACCCACTACGACAAGTGCTGAATTCACACTGATCGTGGAGACGCCGGAGTTGTTTCCCGAATTCGATTCCCCACTAGTTTGTACTGAGGCCGTATGGGTGATCGAAGCCGGAGCGTTTGCTAGGATGTTCGCCGCGAGCGTGATCACTGAGCTTGCGCCTGCGGCGAGCGGAGTCGTACGGGTACACGAGACGGGTTGAGCATTCGTACAGGTCCAATCCGTGCCAGACACCGAAGTGACCACTAGGCCGGTCGGGATGGTGTCTTGCATGGTGATGGTGCCGGTCGTCGCGCCGTTGCCGCCGTTTGTCACGGTGATCTCGTAGTTGACCGTTCCGCCCTGAAAGAACGGTCCTCCCTGCGCGACCATCGCTATTGTCAGATCCGGTGCAATCTGGGTCACGCTGATCACCGATGAGCCGGCGTTATTGCCGGAGTTCGATTCGCCGGCGACTTGTACGGCGCCCGTGTTGGTGATCGACGCTGGAGCGTTGGCAAGGATGTTTGCATTGAGCGTAATGACCGAGGTTCCGCCCGCCGGTATAGGAATCGTTCGGGTACAAACGACTGGTTGCGCATTGGTACAGGTCCAATCCGTGCCTGAGACAGACGTAACCGTTAAGCCGGTGGGGATCGTGTCTTGAAAAGTGATAGTCCCGGTGGTCGGGCCGTTGCCGCCGTTGGTCAACGTGGCAAGGTAGGTCACGGTTCCACCCTGCTGGAACGGCCCCCCCTGCGCGACCAAAGAAACTGTCAAGTCAGGTGCGACCGGGTCCGTTTCGTAGCGTGCGAGGGCGAAGTCAGAACTTCCACTAAGAAACGACCGTCCTCCGACCAGGATCTTCCCGTCGCTCTGCAAAGCCACCGAATAACCTGAATCGCTGGATGTTGATTGAATGTTCGTGGTGACTTTGCCGCCCGTCCCGAAAGTGGTGTCGAGGGAGCCGTTGGTGTTGTATCGGACGAGGCCGAAGTCCAGATTCGCGCCAACGATCGCATCTCCTGAGACGACGATCTTACCGTCAGCCTGAATCGCCACCGAATACCCCTGGCCGTTTCCTGATCCGACCGACGTGGTGACTTTGCCGTCACCGTCGAAGGTGGTGTCGAGGGACCCGTTGGTGTTGAAGCGCGCGATGGCGAATTCATCATTCACGCCTGGGCGAGTGAATCCTGCGACGACGATCTTTCCATCGGCTTGCACAGCCACCGAATTACCCGCCTCAAAACTTGCTGAAAACGTGGTGGTGAGTTTTCCGTCGCCGTCGAAGCTGGTATCGAGAGATCCGTTCGTGTTGTAGCGGACGAGCGCCAAGTCATCATTCGTGCCATTGCTCGAAGTCCCAGTTAACAGGATCTTCCCATCGGCTTGCACCGTCATGGCATAAGCAAGGTCGTCGTGTGTTGTTCCGATGTCAGTGGTGAGTTTGCCGTCACCGTCGAAGCTGGTATCGAGGGTGCCGTTGGAGTTGTAGCGGACGAGGGCGAACCTATAGAAACCACTCGCCTCGTCCGCGTAGCCTGCGGCCAGAATCTTGCCATCGGTCTGCACTGCGACCGCACTCGCTTCTGCGAAAGATGTCCCTACGACAGTGGTGAGTTTGCCGTCACCGTCAAAAGTGGTGTCGAGAGATCCGTTTGTGTTGTAGCGAGCCAGGGCGAATTGGGAGCCGTCACCACCGGCGACCACAATCTTTCCATCGGACTGGACCGCGACCGCATAACCGAAGTCGCCAGCGGCTCCAAAGTCCGTAGTGACTTTGCCGTCACCGTCGAAGCTGGTATCGAGAGTTCCATTGGTGTTGTAGCGCGCGAGTGCGAAGTTACCACCCGAAACCCCTGAGATCAGAATCTTGCCATCGGCCTGCACCACCATCGAGTCACTGTAAAGGACATTGTCATTGGTCACCGCTGGGCCAAAGTTCGTGAAGACTATCCCGCCCGAGCCGAAGGTGGTATCGAGATCGCCGGCTGTCAGCACCACCCGTGGTTCCAAAGACTCATGCCACAGCCTTCGTGAGTTCCACGCTTGGAAAAATTTTCCGCGACGACTGTTCCTCGAAGAAACATGATCTAGTCCGAGCAAGCTCAGCATTGCCATCCACAAGGAACTGGATGTTGCGAACAGCCAGTTGATATAGACCATAGGTGTTCGAAATGCACGTTGCCACCAAGCCGCTCTGCGTTCGCGTCGCTTGAAGTAGGCAGCCGTACTTGCCTTTACCTTTTCGCGGAGGAGTGAAGCCTTTTGGCGAATGCGTTCAAAGCGAGATTGATTCTTGGCGGCAACTCGTTGGAGACGACTGGACATGGTGCACTTTGGACTCTATTTAGAAAGGAAACAGGGGCTGCATCATAACGGGAACTGGAAAACCGTTTTGCGCCTGTGGATATGCTAGAAAACAATGGAGTGAAATTTAGCAATTGAGCAAGGTGAGAAAAATTCAAGTAACGTAAAGGTTATCTTAGGAATATTCGGCGTCAACGATTTTGAAGTCAAATTGCTGGGAATTCGATGCAGTGTGCCTGTCGTCGCAACACAAATCGCCTAGTTTCCCGTTAAAACGAACAAGGCCGATGGGATTCCATCGGCCTTTTATTGTCATCGTTTGTGTTTCAACAAGTGGTCTACAGCAAACTACCAAGGATCTCTTCGATCGCGATCGAGTGAGCAAGTTCTGTATTGACTTCATCCCCACTTGGTTCGTCTTCGTTGCTCAAAAAGGACGACCAATCGAGTTCGTCGACAGCCAATGCTGGCCCCATGTCGGACGCAACCATCGCGAGGTACGAATCGAGCGACTGAATTGCTGAAGACTCCACTGTTTCTTTCCTCAACGCGGACGAACGATTTACCGATGTGACTTCCGGAGCTGCGAGGCTGGCTGCGGATATCCACTGGTCTGACGAAAAGCTTGCGCCTTCCCCTTCGCCAACTCCCCCACCTGACGTTTGAGAGTTAATAAAGTTGATAACAGTGATGACATCCAAAGGACCAACGAATCCATCGCCGTCAACATCCAAGAAAGGGGGAGGAACTGTTGCAATCGGGAACGGCAATTGGCCGGAACCGTTCAGGTTGATGTAGTTAACCAATTGGAGGACATCCAATGGGGACACACCACCGTCAGCGTTTACATCCAGTCTATTGGAAGGATTGGTGTAAGGGTTGCGATTGATGTTGACGTAGTAGTCTTCCACTTCTCCATCGGGTGCTGCACCGGTTGGCCCCAGTCCGTCTTGCGAACTAAGTCGAACTCGAAGTGCGACCGGTGCAGAAGTCTTTGAGGAACCTGGGATAGAGGACCTTGGGATCGAAATGACATTGTCGCCATTTCCAATTCGCCCGGCGATAGCAATCTTCTCAGACGCTTCAAAAGTTCCGTTTCCGTTGGAATCGAGCCACGCTCCGATGAACGCAGGTCTCGCTACGGTAGCTCCTTGTACATTGACAACAATGGAACCACCGAACGAAGCGGTCAGTGGCAGCACAGTAACCCCATCGTCCGTATCCAGGTCAATGACACGAGCGTCTGCATCAGCAGTCACCGTCGGTCCGATGGAGAATCCGCTTACGACAGTGTGCCTAGCGCCATTGCTTGCCTTCTTGCTCGGATAGAGCGGGTCAGCAGCGTCGCCATAATCGAGCCCTTCGCCAAGGAAAATGGTTACAAGCGTTTTGCCATCCAACTCAGTTGCACGCATTGGATTGCCGGCCAAATCGCGGACACCGTTGACTGGGAACGCTCCCAAACCTGCGGCGCCTCGAGCACCTTCGATCAAAATGGTTGAGGCGAGTTGCGTTAGCTGAATTCCAGGGAGATTGCTCAAAGCAATTTTATCTAAGAGTACTTTCGCTGCTTGAGAAGCAGACAAGACTTGCGTCAAGTCGAGGACCACCGGAATCGTTGCTGGACGTCCTGCGACACCAACAACCTTCAGTACCGTGCTCGTCGCTTGGAGTCGCAAATCTGCCTGCGTTCCCACTGCGATCAACCCGCCAGCAGAAAAAGTCGCGGTTACACCTAAATTGGCGCCGTTGATTGCGTTTACGATCGCAGCCGCCAAGCCGTTAGCCGAAGCGGTGTTCAATGGTACGGCAACATTGTTTGTTCCAACACCTGCATTGTCATCGAATTCGAAGACGACCGTTGTATCCCCCTTCTGAACGGAGAACGTTTGACCGTCTGCAAATCCAACCGGCAATCCATTTTCCGTTGGAATCTGAAAGCCATACGTTGGAGTTGTACCCGCGTTGCCAGCCACGGCGATTCGACTGGTTTCCGGAAGGAAGGTAACCAAAATGCTGCCAAGGATTTGCAGCTCATTTCCGCCGATGGTATTGACAGTAAGATTCAATCCAACCGCTCGAATTGCGGCTGCAACTTTGCTTGCGAAGACCGTTGCTGGATCTTGCGAGTTGATAATGATGGCAACATTGTCCGCGTTAACGGCTCCATCATTATCGAATTCGAATGTCACTCGGCGGAAACCGTCGTCGACTCGGAAAATCGTTCCGTCTACGGCTGTCGTGGTAAACCCATCGGACGAAACCGGGAGCCGTAAACGAATACCGGTTTCCAACTCGAAGGATGTGTTCTTGCCGGTTACATCTAGGATCGAATAGATGGTTCCGTCTACGATCTGCTTTGGATTAACAAGGTCGATTGCGGATTCATTTGTATTGATGAATCGAATTTGGTAGACAGCTTCGCTATCCCAAACACCGGATAAAGGTGTCAATCGAACGATGTTGCTCGTTGGGTCAAAACCAAATCGGTAGTCGAGACTTTCAACGAGGATTTGCCCATTCTTGTAAAGCAAAACCGAGTTGCGAGTGACCGAAGCTGGGTCTACACCAGTTCCTTCAGACTTGTTTCCGACTTGAGACGAATCCAGGATCTGGATATCGAAGTAGGTCAATACACGATTCGTCAGCTCGACAACCCCAATCGCTGGATTGGAATCCTGGCCCAGGGCATCGTTGTCAAATGGGTTTACAGCGATGGCATTTGGCCCAACAAAGTCAGCTCGGTCCGCTGCCCCGCGATCCTTAAAGATCCCTTCGCCAAGCCCCGGAGGAGTTTCGACGCTCGGATCATCGACACGCAACAATCCATTGATATCCGTCGCGGGAGCGACGATTGGGGATGCTGCGAGCCCAAGCGGTTGCTTGACAGAAAGCAATGCAGACCGGTCTACCAACGTGTCGATGGTCGCATCGATTGCTGGCGATTTCGGCACCGGATAGAGGTTGCGAGCCGCTGCGTTGGTAAACAATGGGACGGTGTTAGGTACCAAGATTGGAAACTGGCCGAGCGATGCAGAGCCCGTTGTGTTGGCGGAGTTGCCTTGGAATAGTGTTGCTCCAATGACGGTCGAGGTACTGGTTGGGTCGACGAATATTCCGGCAGTGTTGTTGGCAACAATGTTGTTGATCAATGTTGGGCTGGCGTTGGCGCCGACTCGAATGCCGGTCCCAGTTGGAACGAAGCTCTGTCCTGGGCGACTTGATATCGCGCCGACTGCATCGATATCCGCACCCACTGAATCTCCGGTGAGTGCGCCCTCGTTGACAACGTCCGTCAATCGTACGAAGTAAAGTTGGCTAAGAGAGTTGAAACCAAACGCATCCAAATCGATATATCGGCTCGTAAACGAAGCGTTACCTACGGCAGTGTAAGTTACACCGTCAGTACTTACCTCAACTCTCACTTGCTCTGACGAGCCAACTTCGTAAACCGCGAGGTCGGCGCGAGGGTCGTCGGAGCCTGTGAGAATATTGTTCGTAAACTGGACCACCAAACTGCCTCCACGCCCTAGGGAGACAACCCCTTGGTTTGCCAATGGCTCACCGATCCCCGAGTAGTTCGGAGCACCTAGCGCATTGTTGGCTACTTGCAAGCCAGCGATGGGAACAGGACCGCCACCAGCGCGTGGATTGTAGCTCCTAACCGAGTCCGCAAATGAAATGGATCCATTGCGATAGAAGTCGTCCCCAATCGTCGCAGATGGAGGAGTAGCAACTTCGGTAACTGTACCGCCAAGAATAGTATTGTTTACAATTCTTGCAAAAGGTACCGCTGCTAGAGGAACGTTGCCCGTAGCCGTGTCTCCTTCGACGCTGATACCGCCACCCAAGTTTGCTACCAACTCATTGTTAACGACCACTGCTCCGGGTATCAATCGTTGGTTGTTGAGTGTTACGGTATTGCGAACCGATCCAGGATTGGGCGCATTCGAGCCGGCTTCTCGTGGATCCGCTCTCAGGGTAATTCCGAATCCAGACGAGTTGGAGACACGCGAATTTTCGACGACAACTTGTCCCTGCTCACGCGGGGTGTTGCGGTCGCCATCTAGAACCAGCGATTGTGCAACTCCAACGGAACTAGGTATGGTGACCGATATTGTTCCGACTAGGGAAAGTTCGTCAGTATTCTGGCCGGTTAAGCTTCCATCGGTCGAAATAGCTGCGATGGCCAACAGACTTTGCACGGTGCTGCCGTTGATGACATCGCGCACTCGCGACGCAATGACTTTTCCAGACTCGTTCAGGGCACTGCTGTACGGAACACGCAAATTGCCAGGGCGAACACCACGCGAAGGGGAGTTTGCGAGCAAGGATAAATCGTCGAACTCAAGAGTTACAGAGTTGATTCCATCATTGAGAACCACCGTTTGGCCGTCTGCAATACTGAACGAGCCATTGAACTTGACCGTCTGGGATCGCGACTGCTGTTGGTTTGGCTCAAAACTCCTGATTAGATTTAGCTGAATCGGTTGGGTCGGCAATTGAGGTTGCCCATACTCTTGACCGCCACGAATTTCGAGTTGATAGGGACCAACCAAAATGTCGCTTCCGGCAGATGGCACGCTCACGAAGGTCGTGTCGACTCGAGCACCCGTTACGGTTTCTCCACGCTCAGCTAATCCGATGATGAAGTCATCCAGATAAACTCCTTCGAACGCATTGTTGCGAGCCTTTAATGCAGAAGGCAAAAACGCAGTTCCATACTCAGAGAAGAAATCTTCGGTTCGAGGAGTCGAGACCGTAAATGGTCCTGGCGCCCCCACCGTTATGCCGGTAAGGTCGATGAATGCACCACGTTGATTGTACGTGGAATACGAATCCAAGCCTCCAGCCAACGCTCTTTCCATTGCATCCGCAACGACTTTGGCGACTTCAGATTCGGTCATCGATTGTTGAATGTAGACCGGAATGTTCGCACCGTTGCCCAGTCCTGGAGCTCCCTCAAGGGTCAACGGTGAATTGGCAGGCAACGTAATTGACGATGCACCATCAACTTGAATGCGATTGCCGACAATCGAAAAATTGAGCCGCGGTGTAACATCAACGATCAAATCGTATTGACCTTGCGAACCCCCAATGGCACCACTGTCCTCAACGATTGGGTTGTAGCGAGTATTCGACGAACCAGAGACCCCGAGATAATACCGTCCCGATCTGGTGACATTGAACAGTATCTGCGAATCGCGTGTTCCGCCGAAATCGTTATTGGACGCGAGTTCGGTTCCATTGGCATCAAACAATCGCAAGAATGGATCGAGAGATGATCCGCCCGCAACCGTTGTCGAAGCTGCGGTTAAGCTAAGACTTGAACCGGCCTCCAAGTCTAGGCGGAACAAGTCGATGTCGCGATCGATACCAGAAATCAAAGTGGGATTATCGCCGATGGTACCAACTCCCGTGACACGAACAGCACCGCCCGTGACTCCGATGGGAAGCGATTTGCTGATCACATCCGAACCACCGATCGGGTCAGCCAAGTTCGCGTTCTGGTTTGGCTTTGGATAAGCGACAGTGCTAATCACTGCAAAAATCGATTGTGCTAACACAGCCGGCGAATCGGTTGCATTAAATCGAATCACGTTTCCAGCGGGAGCAGTTCCTGTCCCGTCCCAAAATACGAAATCCGATCCGAGTACGTTAAAGGTGTCTCCGTTCTTAACATTAGCTCCTGATGGGATAACCAATGTATATCCCATTTCGATTTCGAACTGCTTGCCACCCACCGTAAACGTCTGGCCGTCTCTTAGCAGGTTGCCAGCAACTACTTTCATCTCCAGTCCGCCACCTCGCTGCGTACCGAATCCCATGCTGCCAGCGGTGTTGAATTCGAATCTCAATCTCGAGTCTTTGCTACCAGCCAGAACGGCTAGATCCACTCTTGCCTGTCTCCACGCAGCACCGGGAGCGGTTGTCGCATTTGCAACATTATTCGTTGTCTTTTCAAAAGCAATTTCTCGTGGATCACTGTTGTTGGTCGTCAACAAGTGCCAAACACCAGCATCGTCCGAACCATAAACTCGGAAGGAGTCGGTCATCAGGCCATTGTTATTCGAACTGCCATCGTCATTCGCTAAGAAATAGTTGAAATACAAAGTCGGTGCATCCTGCACTGTCATACCAGCTAGCGAAAACGACTGGCTCTCCAACACGCCCAAGGCACCGCCCGAGAAGTTGTAAGTGTTGAGGACAGCCTCTCCACCCGATTTCGGAAACGTTAGCGGACTTGTTGCGGTCGAGAATGATGCGTTGCTATGCGGATTACCTGTGACTGCATTGAACGGATTTTCAAACCCAAAGTACCAGCTCGTATCTCCATTGTTTGGAATATCGCTCAGGTCGTTAGGGGTATTGATTCCGTGCCCTGCATCGTTGCCTCGTCGTTGCGTTTGGTGCCACAAATTGTAGTCAAGATTGGAGAACGCTACTCCATTGATGCCAAAGAAGCCTGTCGAAACAGACGACTGACCGTTCGCAAAGACATTTTGGAGTTCACCGTTGGTGTTGAATGCGTGTATGACTCCATTACTGTCGGTTCCAAATAGCAGGTTGGCATAGCGACCGCCTTCGACATTTCGGGGTCCAGCTGTCAGAGCATTAAACCGAATACCAATCAATTGATGCGAGGTCGTAACATAGGTCCCGATCGCTCCTGCTCGATTGCTGGCTAGCTCACCAGCGGAAACACGATACAAGCCCCCATTGTCGCTTACCGCGTAAAGTGACGACCCGATTCCGGCAACGCCGCGAACCAATCCGCCAGGTGCAACGCCAACCAGCCGGGAACTACCCGTTGTCGCGGTGACTTCAGCTCCAACGAGCTGGACCAAGTTACCGTTGGCAACCGCCGATAGGCCTGCAAAACCTGCACTTGTCATGGTTTGTGCAAGTCGCACTGCAATCGTCTCGGCCGTGTCACCAGCCAAGAAATCGACTGGAATGCGGCCGCTCCCAACAGTGCCGGCAGAGCCGACATCTGTTGCTACTCCGCGTGCAACCAAAGTCGCAAAGGAACCTGTTATCGCTTTTCCAAAGTTAAGGCGTGTTCCGTCAAATCCAATTTGAATGCTAGAGGGCACTGTAAGCCGCAGCGAGTCAACAAACTGTTCGTTCGTCATGGAGGGCGAATAGGCTACCGAGCGGAATCCTGCAGGCACTCCGGTGCCGGTATCGATTTGGTAGTTGACTCCGTCGATTACGAATCGGTCGCCGTTGAGCAACACCGTCGAGTTCGGGACAAAGCTAAGCATCAACTCTGGCCCGGAATTAAATTCAAAAGTGACAATCGAATTTGGGAACGCTCTGAGCGTAACTGTGTCACCATCGCGAACAAGCGATCTGGTTGTGGAACTCACTTCGGTTGCCTCGGTGACTGCGACTGCTGTCGCAATCGTTCCCGCCGGGGATGCCGTTTGAATGAAACCACGTTCGATAATGCTCGTTCCAGCCCCTCGAATGATATCGGGTGGATTGGGCGTTCCTGCGGTAACAATATTGAACGAGTTATCTAGTGCAGGGAAGCTGATGCCGGCTCCGGTGTTTGGATCGAATCGATAGAGGATGTTGCTTGTGTATTGTGCACCGACACCACCGCGACGGTTGGCGACAAGGAAACCTGTCTCGCCACCTTGGAATTCAGTGAAAGTCAATGCTTCTACATCGAGCCCAACATTTTCGACAGCGAGATCGACCGATACCGTCGGCGGTGTTCCCGCGGTAACAGTGGTAACGAGTTGGTAGGTAGTCGTATTGAAGTTGCCTAAAACGGTCGTTGCACCGGTCCCTGAATTAACGTTGATGTAAGCCGCATTGGCGTCACCGGTCCCCTGTTCAAGACTTCGATAACTATTGATGTCCCCGTTGGGACGCATGGCGATGTCTCGCAAGTCCTCGGTGTTGCCGCCAGCGATGTTGGTGAATGAGCCGGTAAATGGATTCCCAAGGTACACTTCGGAAGCCCTTAGGCCAACATCTCGGTTGAAATACAATGGCACATCGCCGAGCTTATACTCGACTCGCGATGATTGAGGCAAGAAGGTCGGTGTGATAGGCGCTTGTGCCGCGGCGCCTCTGCGATCCCCTCCGATTCGGTCTTCGACAATGTAACGCCCGCTGTTTACGGGTTGTACGCGAACCCCAGAATCATTTTGAGCCCCGGCTCGATTAAGCCTATTGGCGATCACCGACGGCACTTGTGTACGATTGGTCAACGCAAGGAAATAACGGCCTGCTGGCAATTCTACAGAGCCGATAAACGGATCCAATGAACCGGTCGTACCACGTCCCAAGTCGGTGTTGTCAGCCCCTCGCGCCGCGGTTGCTCGATCGTCGAGGATATTGCTATTCTCACCGAATTGGACCAAGCGCCCCGTCGAATCGAACAGATACATCGACATGTCCGCTCGACCGATGCCGTCGGCATAGTCGACATCGAATACGGTAGAAAGGTACTTAGCGAGCGGACTAATCAACGATTGGTAGTTGATGGAAAAGGCAAACCAATCCACGTCCGTTCCACTGCTGAGCGTACCCGAAACCGAAATAGTTTGACGATCGCTTTGCACAATGTTCCCCAACTCTTGTGCGTTGGCGAAGACATCGTTGTTCGTAATTTGAACTTCCGCAGTTTCGCCGACTAGTGGGGAATGCCTAGGCACTCCCGACAGAGTGATGCCGTTAGCTGCGTAGCGGACATCCGCATAAGAAATCGAAGTGCCAGGAAACTCCTGAGCTTCGCCGAGTCGAATTTGCAACTGGTACGAACCTCGCGACAATCCGCTACCGACAGAAGCAGGGTTGCTCAACGTTGGCGTGCTTGCGGCTTGTCCCGGGGCTTGGTTGCTGCTTCGAACGCGTACATGATAGAGGGTCGCTTGATCGGCTTGACCAGGCAGAACAACCCGCATACCGGCATCCTTGGGATTGGTACCAAAATCGTCTCGCGCCTCGCCTCGAGAGGACTTCGGAACCTGAATCAACGAACCTTTGCGAAGTGGATTGGCGCTGTTTCCAGACAAAGTTGAGTAAATGGGATGAGTCGCCGCTTGGGTTTCCTCTAGATAGGAGTCATCGGATAGGGCAAGGATTGTCCCATCGGCTGCTACCAGTTCAACCACGGTATCCAGACCTGGGGTGGAGCGATCGATATCCAACCAAATTTCAGTTCCACCGTTGGCCGTGAAACTATAGACATCCACATCGCTCGGCTTGTTGATCGCTCCCTGCAATTCAAAGGCTAAGCGAGCGTTTTCATCGCCGCTGGTTGCAAGTCTTGCGAGCTGGCCTAGGAATTGCGACGTTGCAGGAGTCTCGTTGGAGGACGGAGCACTCGCACGTGCGGACTCACGTTCGGTTGCAGTCGAAGAATTTCTGTCGTTGCTGTAGGTATTCAGTTCGACACCCTTCCAATCGCCAGGCTGTCCGACTCCCGCTCCCGCTTGGCCTACGAACGTATTTACCAAAGCAGAACTGAAGCTCTGAGTCGTCGGGCCACCGACGGAGATTTGATCGATGTCTCCAGCAATACCGTTCGTTGCAAAAGAAATATCGATGTAGTCTTCTTCGGTCGTACCAAACGCAAAAGCTACGCTGCCACCAAGTTCAGTTCGATAACCACCCGCTCCATTGGCTTTGTAGACGCGCGTCTGATTGTCGAGTGCCAGGAAAGGGAAAGCACCATTGCGATCTTGAATAGTGGTATCGTAAATACCGTTGAGCACGACCCCCTGGGCGTTGAGCCTATCAATCAAATCAGCCTTGCTCTGTGGCGAAATCTCGTCGCGATCTTCGTTGGTTACCAAGATCACATACTTAGAAGCATCGGGGCGGAAAGCATAGTTGTTGAGCGTGTAATCGATCGCCGCCCAACCATCTTCCGTATCGCCATCGACGACCAAGTTCGCATTCGCTGCGACGCCATACTCCACGGACGTTCCGAATAGTTCGCCCGATGAACCGACAGGAATCGATCGTGGCACCTGCGACGCGTTGCCGAAGCCCACCAAGCCATATCGGTTGCCGCTGTTCGTGCCGATTCCTGCGTTTTGAAAACCAAGTTCTAGATCCGCGATCAACTGCACGGAAAATTGCTGTGCGAAAAGCATCGATCCAGACTCATCGGCGATCACAATAACGTCGGCACCGACGATCGACTGCGAGGTGCACGAATTGATTGTGTCTGTTTGCGCAAGCCCTTCGATCGTAAATCCAGCTCCAGCTGTACAATCGCTAATCGAGGTCAGGATAACCGGTGCGGAAGGAGAACCCACG
Source organism: Pirellula sp. (assembly GCA_031374515.1). Taxonomy (GTDB): domain Bacteria; phylum Planctomycetota; class Planctomycetia; order Pirellulales; family Pirellulaceae; genus JBKCUI01. Next base: position 16,871 of record JANMGH010000203.1, read on the forward strand.
ATGGATACGCTACCACCGATCCGATCATTGATGTCCAGTGGAGTTCCGGTCGCGGTGAATCCTGCGTTGCCCCCAAGAAGCTTGACGACCAAGCTCTGCGAATTCTTGCTTAGCAGTTTGACGCCGCCATAGGTATAAGTATTGGAAGAAACAACTTGATTTTCCAACACATGGACAATGTCTGTATCGTCCCAAACGCTTTGCGTCGTGAGCGTTTGACCGCGAACCAACATGCCATTGACTTCATTGCGGGACATTCGATTGCCCACGACAAGAGGCCCTTGGTTCTCGACGAAGTCTTCGGTCAGCGAGATTTCACCTGAACTTCGACCATGATCATTTATCAGTTCCGAGGTCAGCGAGTTTACATCAATGCTGATCGCCGCGCTTTCATTATCGCTAAAACGATTGTCTACAATGATAGGCTGGGCTCCACGAACGAATACCGCAGCCGGTGAATTGGTACCGCGTCCACCACGTTTGGACGTCGTCACAGTCTCATCGCCCGGAGCGTTGTTCTCAACACGAGAATTGGACATGCGGAAATCCGCCTGATGCACTTCAATCGCATTGAAGGATGCAAATCCACCTTCGATTCTGGTGGTTCCGCCAGCATACGATATTCGGCTATAGTCCAAGGATGCGGAACTGCCATGCCCAACGAACACACCACCCCAATCACCCTCGTCCGGTCTCCTCGTGCCCTTGGTATTGGCCGTATCAAAAGTTCCACCGAATCCGTATCGATTGTCATTGAGGCTGGTCATCACAATCGGCAATGATGATGTTCCTTCGGCGATTAATGTTCCGCCATCGCTAAGCTCGATTCGGGAGCCTCGCAGCTTGAGTATTGCTCCTGCATCGATGACCAAACCACCATCAAGCCTGGATCGCACTTTGATATTCAGCGGAACGAGAGCCCCTCCCGTCAGGGTTCCGTTGTCCAAATACGTATTCGCCACTGCGTTTAACTGGGTAACCAACCGATAGGTGCCTGCACCGGTAGCATCACTTCGATAAAGTCGTCGAGCAACATAGGGCAAGCCACCACTTATCGGTGGTAGGTTGGCAAGTGCGATTGAGCTGTTCGCAGCTACGGTAAGTGAAGAAGTTGGGATGGATGCCAAGCTCTCATTACCTGCAGAGTCAACGTACACGAGCCGATAATTGTAGGTACCTGCAGCAAGCGATCCACCTGATATCAAACTGAGAGTCACCACGGTGGTCGGTGGCGAGGCGGTATCAATGATTCCACCACCAGCCTTCCCTGCGACCACTAAATTCTCACCAATCACGTGTGGGATATCGATGTCGTCGAAACGAGCAGTAACCGTCACCGTCTCTAAGGTCTCGGCAACACCTGTCTTGGTTTTAACAAAGAGACCGTTGATTGTATTGTTGATCACCTTGTTGCCATGGATTTCGGGACCTACACGATCGTAGTCCGGAATAAAAAATCCGTTGGCCTGAGAACGAGGGTCCAAGAAGTCATCTTCTTTGAAGCTATTGGGCGTCGCCGCCACTGCGGCGTCAGCACTTCGGGTAATCAAATTGTTAATAATCGATGGACGCGAGTCGACCATGTGAATCGGGGTGATGATTTGAGACACACCATCCACGACTACCTGACCCCCACCAAATCGAATGTCGGAGTGGATTACCGCGTTTAAAAACAATCCGTTGCGCTCTTTGTCGGATCGAGTTTCGTCTCCGCCATCAATACGATTCCTGAAATCGATTCCACCCCAATCCCCAGGTGCTGCTGCAGGCGGAGTTCTGTCAGGATTAAGACCTATACCGACGGTATCATTGATGGAGGTCACAATGACTTTAGTATCCGGAGTTCCGAGCAACTGCAAAGTTCCGCCGCTTCGGTCAACGCTCACGGTCGAACTCCCCGCACTGATTCGAGCTCGGCCCATTTTGATAATGGCACCCGCATCGATCATTACGGTAACGTTTTTCGGGACGTCAAACGTCGAGCCGTCAGCTAACGCAACGCCAAACCTATTAAAGCCAATTTCATAGGCTCGACTGGTCGTATTACCTAGAATCCGAACGGTTACCGCACGATTTCCAGTTGCGTCGACACGCGTTACATTGCCTGCATCAGCCAATGCAGCTGCGATCGTATTATAAGGGCGTGCAAGCGTTCCGTTGCCGCCCGTCGCGGCCGTCTTGTCAACCCACACGGTATACGCAGAAGTGTCCGGTGTTCCAGGAATCACCGTGGCTCGGTCGGGTCGCGACGGAACGAACCAATAGTTGAATACGCCCCCAGGTCGACCATTGCCATCACCATCCAAAGGGGTCGGCGATCCGTTGATATCGACCAACGTCGAAATTGCGGGCGGCTTGTAATCAATGCGAAGTTGATATTTCCCTTCTGACTTACCACCCAAACCAGAGTCTTCGACTTGTGGGTTGTAAGCGGTGTTTCCCTTGGCGCTGACCCCAACCGCATAGTCGCCACCACGAACAAACTCGAGAGAGATCTTTGGATCTTCACTGAAATAGTCTTCGTTTGCAGCGATCTCAGTCCATCTTGGAACAGACGCAGTGCCATCATTGCGGTACAGTCGAAGGGACGCATCGAGCAAGCTTGAATCGGATTGGCGTTCCGCTGCAACTTGCAGCTGCAGTTTTCCGCCCTGGGCTGGGATCGAAAACTTGTAAAGATCGATGTCCTTGCCTTCGGGTCGGAGAACAAATTGACCATGAACAATGTCTGCATTGCCTGGGAAAACCTGTTCAATCGTCGGATCTGTAATAGGCGCGTTGTTCTGAACCGTCGCTTGAGCAAACTCGTCTGCGTTCCCTAGGCCGAGCAATACTCCGATGCCACGCATAAAGGACCGGAAGAGCTCTGTTCCAAAAAGGTTATCATCCGCGGTATTGAAGTCTTGGCTGTCAATGATCACTGCGGACTGCGCAGGGTTGGACAACAATGGACCGGCTGCATAGGTCAAACCACCTGGACGGTTGGATTCGACCGTGGTTAAGGATGTCAAGCTGTTGATGGCTTGCATATCCCCTACGGCGATCGTCAGCCCCAAATTGTCGCTTTCGGTGAACCGCACCCCAAGGTACCGCTCATAAAGCGACATCACCTGTCGGACCATGGTCTTCTGAGAATCCGTGATCGTGTTTAACTGAACGCTTTGGTTGGCAGTGCCAAGTTGCGACGAAAAGTTGTAGCTGATCACCGCAATGCCGTCGGTATCCACTCGTGTAACATGGTGCTCGTAACGATTGTCTCGAATTCCCTGTGCGTCGTTTGCACCCGGATAGTCCAAGGTATATGGAGTCGTGTTCTTGATATCGGAGTTGATGACAACTGCTTTGGCACCAGCTCCAGCGAGCCAACCGCCACCGAGATCCGTTGCTGTGCTAAATCGACTCCCAGGATCTACAGCCGGATTGATTACCGACACTGGAGAAGTCGACGGTGACTCACTATTTCCAATCCTCAATCGCATCGCAGAAATCGGGAGCGTATCGCCGGTATTCGGGTCGACAAATGCATCGATGTTTCGATTGAACGTCAACGCCACCCGGTTGAGCGATGCATCATAGCTAACCGAGGAAGGACGAAAGGCAATATCATCCAATCCACTGAGCGAATTGCGTGTGTAAATGAGCTGGTAGAATTCGGTCTTAACGGCTTCGACCGCATTTAAATCATCGTCATTGAAATAAACATAGATCTGGTTTCGTTGCTGGCTCAATGTTCCATTGGCGGCGCGAACCACCGGCTGTGGCACAACCGACTGGATGGTCGTTCCCAGGTCCAAGTCAAATCGAACGCTCTGGCTGACGCCGCCATTGAACGGAAGCCCCGAAGCGTTGCGAAGCGCGAACGGGCCGGTCCCTAAGATGTCGATTAGGTAGAAATCATCAGGGAGCGTTTCGGCGAACCGAATGACAACTTCCCGATTTGTGTCGCCAAATCCAATGTATGCGGGAAGAATAGCGACATCGTCGCCCGAAACGAGAATTAATTTGGTTGGAGTTGCAAAATTGCTTCCCACTCTTGCAGATGGAGAACCGCTTATGAGCCTTGCTTGCAAGATGAATGCAGCTTCTGGAGAGTTATTGATCGCGTCGAGGACATCTTGGACGGTCGATGAAAATCGAGAGTTGCTATTCAACTCGACAATAACTTTTTGGCCACTAATCGTGATGAGAGGTAACTGGGCTCGACCAAAATCGCGTGAAACAAATTCAATTTCGCTGTTGGCTCCTGCGTTGCCTGGGCGGGTCGACAAGAATTCAATTTGAAGGGTGTTGTTCCCAGAATTGAGATTGGATGACACGCGTGCTGCGTCTGCACCTTGCAGTGTTAAGACTCGGCCTGTAGGAACCGTATCAGCGATAGGCGTGCTTTCGATTCCGCGTAGTCGTTTCACCAGTACTTTGGATGCAACATCCACATTCTCAGTCATACCGCGAATCAGGTCCGAAGCGGTCGTTTTGTTGCCCGCTAGAATATTCACATCGATATTGATTCGTGAGCCTTCGATGGTCAAAACCGGCCAACTTGCGGGCTTTCCAGGGATACTCGTGGATCTCGCAGTTTGAGTGAAGCGAAGCTCCAACCCGTTCCCTTGCTGTCCGGGTAGGGAAGCGCTAAAGTCCAAAACGACTTGTCCGTTTGTCCCCAAATCGGTGCTCAGATAAGCAGACTCCAAGATGCCGTCCGCGCCAGCCCGCTTTACCTGAATGCCCGATAAAGTGCTGGGATTCAATGCCGTTATGTCGTCAAATCGCAAAACGATTTCACGCGGACTGACATTGAGCACCGTTGCGTTCGCACCGGTGCTACCCAACGAAATCACGGATCCTTCATTCGGCTGAACACCGATAAGCTGCGGTCCCGCAGCCATCAGATGCCGATTTTCAAGGGATTCCAAAAGGGAACGACGGACGTGAAGCTGCTTACGCTTCCTTCCGCGATCTTTTCGGGGGATGTTGTTGGAAAAGGAACCACTTCCGAAACCGACGGTGGTCATCGACAAACCTCAATCAGGTGCCATAAACGAGGGCCAAAACATAAAGCGACACGATAGCGGGCCGCAAATTCGAGTCTAATTCGGCTCGCAAGCATTGCAACGAATCAACCGAAGTTACGAACGACTTCCTTAAATGCAAGTCGTTTTAAATCCGCTACTTGCTGCCTAAGGGGGCGTACAATCCTCACGATTGACACAATTGAATGCTAGGCTTGGAGGGGGGGAGCAACACAAAAGTTCCCCTTCGTGACGTCTCTGGCGTCTATTACCAAAAATCTGCTTTATGCGGCCCCTTTTTTTGAACTCCGGAGCCATCTAGATACCGGAACACCTGCGAAAGGTCTCTTTTTCCTCCGCTACGTTCAGGCTTCGAATCGGAAACTGGCAAAAGGCTCCAAAATTTGCCGCGATGTCTTTCGGATATTCCTATGCCCGAATACAAATTACACTCGCGGAGTCGGCAGCCCTCGCCCACATTTCTCCAGTGTTTTTGCATTGGAGCCACCTTTCCTAACTGCAAAACCAACTTAAAAATGTTCCAGTCACTCCAAGAAGGCCTTCAAGTTGCTTTTCAATCGCTTCGAGGCAAAGGCAAGCTCACCGAATCGAACATGCGTGAGGGCTTGGCTATGGTTGAAAAATCCATGGTCGAGGCGGATGTCAATATCGATGTGGTACGCAAGTTCATGGACGATGTGTCGGCTGCTGCAGCCGGTCGACGGGTTTTACTCTCGTTGCGACCCAACGAAGAACTGATCAAAATTGTCTACGAGGAACTCGTCTCACTTCTCGGCCCAGTGGACAATTCCATCCCGATGCGCCGCGGAGAGTTGACCAGCATTATGATGTGCGGGCTTCAAGGCGCTGGAAAAACCACTACGTGCGGCAAGCTCGCCCTTCTGGTCAAGGAGAGAAAACTCAAGCCATTTCTCATCGCTGCTGACTTGCAGCGTCCAGCTGCTATAGAGCAACTTCACGTGCTGGGAACGCAACTGAACGTCGGCGTCTTCAGCAAATTAGGTGCGAGTGATCCCGTTGCGGTTTGCCGGGAAGGGCTTGCGGCGGCCAAAGCGGCGGGTGCCGACGTCGCTATTTTCGACACCGCAGGACGCTTGGCGATCGATAAAGAATTGATGGATCAACTCAAGCAAATCGACAAGCAAATCGCTCCTCAACAAGTCTTTCTCGTGGTTGACGGAATGACTGGCCAGGACGCAGTGAAAAGCGCAAAGGCGTTCAATGAGGCTCTCTCGCTGGACGGGGTCATTATGACCAAACTCGATGGGGATGCTCGTGGTGGCGCTTTGCTCAGTGTCAAAGCCGTTACTCAGGTTCCGATCAAGTTCATCGGAACCGGTGAACACATGGATGCGCTCGAGCCGTTCCGACCAGAAGGGATGGCCAGTCGAATCCTGGAAATGGGCGATATCCTCGAAGTTGCGCGCGAAGCTCACAAACTCATCGATGAGAAAGAGCGGAAACAACTTGAAGAACGCATGTCCAAAGGGATTTTCACCCTCGGTGATTTCCGTGACATGATGCAAAAACTCCGAAAGCCTGGGCTCATGACCAAAATGCTAACGCTGATGCCAGGTATGGGCGATCTCTCCAAGATGATGGCAAACGCAGACAGCGACAAAGAAATGCGCCGACTGACTGGGATCGTCGATTCGATGACGCCAGAGGAGCGAAAAAATCCCAAAGTCATCGATCCATCTCGCAAGAACCGAATCGCTGCCGGTTGCGGTGTTCAACCAAACCAAGTTAGCGATCTTGTCAAGCAATTCGAAATGCTCGCTCCGATGCTTCAAATGGCTACTTCAGGAAGTATGGGCGACAAAATGAAAATGCTCCAGCAGATGCAAGGAATGATGGCAAACAATCCAAACAACCCGATGGAAGGGATGAAAGTTAAACAAAGCACAGGGAAGAGACTTACTCCAAAAGAACGGGAAAGACTGCAAAAAGAACGCGAAAGACTTTTGCGTAAAAAGAAACGGGGCTAAGTTTTCAATCCAAATCAAAAATTAATGAAATACGTCTCCACATGCTTTTGAGGAGACGTTATCATTTCGTCCCTAGTAACCTAATATTTCACGGAGAATTAGCACAGTGTCGGTTCGTATTCGAATGAAGCGTTTGGGCAGAAAAAATCGCCCGTTTTATCGTCTTTGCGCCATCGATCAACGTCGTCCTCGCGACGGTCGGGTCCTGGAAGAACTTGGGCATTACGACCCAATGTGCAAGGAAACGGATGCCCGCGCAATTCTCAAAGGAGAGCGGATCGACTACTGGCTCAGCGTCGGAGCACAACCCAGCGAAAACGCCGTGGTTCTAATCAAAAAGTATGGGTCCAAGGGTACGCACCTCCAACAACAATCCGAAGCGCTTGCGAGAATTGGTCGAAGCATCAAGCAGCCTGTCTCCGCTTCATAAGAGACCGGAATCTTTGATAGAAACTGGGGCTCCAGAAGAACGAAACCCAAGCTCGGCTGTTAGAAACATCGCAGTTAACAATAGTACTCCAAGTTACTCCGCCGAGCATCGCTGGCTGTGAGATACGACATCATCACTCTTTTCCCGCCCATCTTTGCGGGATATTTGACCCAGAGCCTCCTCGCCAAAGCAATTGAGCGAGGTCTGGTCGAAATACACATCCATGATCTTCGTGACTGGTCGTCGGACCTGAAACATCACAAAATAGACGATCGACCTTACGGAGGCGGTCCTGGAATGCTCATTTGCGTCGATCCAGTCGTACACTGCGTCGAAGCCGTGCAAGAAATGTCGGAGCAAACCGCAGTCGTCGTAATGATGACTCCTCAAGGTGATCGATTGGATCAGAGACGGGTGGAAAAGCTGGTTCGACATGAGCGAATGATACTGCTATGTGGACGCTATGAAGGGTTTGACCAAAGGGTGATCGATATCTTAAACCCGTTGGAGCTCAGTGTAGGGGATTACGTACTCAATGGAGGCGAAGTTGCCGCGATGGTGGTTGTCGACTCAACTGTTCGAATGATTCCTGGCGTGCTCGGAGATGAACAGAGCAGTTGGGACGATTCCTTTTCAAGAGGAAATCGACTGCTTGAGTTCCCGCAGTACACGCGTCCAGCAGAGTTTCGTGGGCATACAGTTCCCGATGTGCTGCTGAGCGGTGACCACAAACGCATCGCCGACTGGAGAGCCGAACAAGCGACGCTCAAAACCAAAATCCGGCGCAACGATTTGTTCGAAAAAGAGCAAGGTTAGTAAGAGCAAGTTTAGTCGACGATAATTTCCAAGCATTGACGCAACTAGTTGCACCTTGGGGAATCCACACGACATCTGGCTACGTTTTAGCGAACGGTTGAGACCCAAAGTATCGGACTTGTTTTGTTGTCGGCATCCTGAAATCGTTCAACCTTCAACGCGTCGCCTCGCTGCTTAACCCAGTCCTCAACGCAACTCGCTTCTTCGAATCCGCCTGGATGTCCTGGGTAAGCCAGCACGCTGATGAGACCGCCTTGCCGAACCACTTTGAATGCTTGATCCATCGCTAACAAAGTGCTTGACGGCAGAGTAACCAAAGTCTTGTCACCGTATGGCAAGTAGCCAAGATTGAACATGACAACTGATACGCGACCCATGTGACAAGGATTGACAATCGTTATGAGACCCGAATGGCAGCCCGCAACGAGCCGACAGCGATCCAAATGACCTGCATCCATTAGTTTCTTCCGAACCATTTCGATGGCTCGAGGCTGTATATCGACGCCGTACACAACGCCGTCTCGACCAACCCGCTCTGCTAAGAACAACGTATCGAAACCATTGCCGCATGTAGCATCGACTGCGATGTCGCCAGCCGATAGGAAGCCACATGCTTGCTTTTGAGCTTCCACGGTAAAATGCATGATATTACTTTCGACGAGACCACAAAAGACTTGGATCGATGGCTGTTCCCTCCATTGCCTCGATCAACATTTCGGCTAGGCGAGGCGCCATGAGCGTCCCCTTCGAACCCAACCCATTCAAACAAAACACGTTTGGGTTGGAATCATTGGGACCGATGAGCGGATGACGATCGTAGCTGGCGGGCCGAACCGCCCACCGCTGCTCCAAAACAGTGTGCTCGCCGGAAACAAACTTCCCCTCGACCATGGACTCCCAGCGCGACATGAGCTCCGTTCGAAACCGGTTTGATTTATCTTCGCACACGGGCTCGGATGCTTGAAAAGGGGTCCGGTCATAGGTCGCTCCGACTAGAAAGCGATGCCGAGCAGTAGGAACCGCCCAAGCGTCATGATGGAACACGCGATCGCAATGCACCTGTGGACTTTCTATTGTGAGAATATCGCCCCGCGCTGGATGCAGAGGTAATTCGTCAAAAAATCGATTCTCTCTGGCCGCGATCCCTTGGCAAAATACCACCTTCTTTCCAGCCAACCCCAACGCTGGAATCTCCACCAAAAACTCTGCATTTCCCCTCCCAAAGACGATTTCACGTTCGCATTGGAGATCATGTTCAAAGAAGACACCAAGTTGCTCAAAGTATCGACGCGATACGTCTAGATAATCCACCGTCTGGAGTCTCGCGGCGGGCGAGAATCGGCAAATGCCATGCGGCGACTTTAAGCCGATTCTCTTCACCTCAGAATCCAATTCCGCGTCAATGGAACTCGGTCCGAGAGCTGGCCCCAAATCGAACCATTTTCTTTGATAGAGTTGTCGCTCTGCCGGACTTCGAAAGACTCGCAGAGCGGATTCGACGCCCCATAGTGTCGAATTGGTGGCCTTTTGCACCCGCAGGTAAAACGCATTGGCAGTTGGGAAAAATTCATCCCATCGCCAACTGGCAGCAGCTCGCGATCCAGTGATCGGTGTAACGAGTCCTGCCGCAACTCGGGAAGCTGTGTTTGCTTCCCCGCGGTCGATTATCGCGACCGACCAACCTCGCCAATGCGCTGTCCATGCCATCGCCGTGCCTGCTAAGCCCGCCCCCAGCACGATCAAGTCGAATTTCTTAATGACGGACCTCTCTATTGTGGCCGTTTTGCAAAGGAAGGGACAATTGCCCAGATACTCGCTGTAACAAAGACTGTCTCAAATGGGCCCAAAAATGGGACTAATGGTAAAATCGGGAGCGTCATACGATTAAAGATAGGTATTTCCGCTTTGAATGAGAAGCCGCCTTTGCTTGTTGACACTTGATCGGGATATCATATATCAACTGACGTGTCTTCTATTTCATTGCCCAGGTTCGGTAACTCCAGTGGACCCATTTCGTCTCGCTTGCCCTCATTGTTCAAGCAAAATCATTGTGCGTCATGAACCTATGCTGGGACAAACTCTTCCGTGCCCAAAATGCAAAGGGCCGATCGCGGTTCCCGCAATGGCTCCGAGCCCGACGGCACTGAACACTGGCAGCCCGAACCGGTTGGAACCGTCGACAAAATCCAATCCGCCTGCAGCGAGACCGAGCGTTCGTGCTGGGGCACCGATTATTGACTCCACAGCAATGACCAAAGTCGGCGACTTTGACTGGAATGAACTGGTGGGGAACGAGGATCGCTTACCAGTCGGAGAGTCCGAGGGTGATTCTGGATCACGTTTTAGGCAAGCAAATGAGCCCGACTTTATTCCTTTACCTTCCACCCTAACGCCAATTACTCCAATGCCCGTAAGCGTTAGCGCGCCGATCGACAGGCAGGCTTGGCAAAGCAATGCCATCGCTAAACGAAGGCAAGTGTTAACCCTCGCTACTGTTGCGATCGCGGGAACTCTATTTGCTGTGGTAGGTTTTTTTGCCTTTATTCGAATGGTTGGGACCAAGGGGACGCCAATCGGCAACGCCCCGGTTGTGGCGCCAAAGTTACCCGAACTCTCAAAAGATCCAACCGATGTGCCGAAAGAACCAGAACCCGGCACATCTTTGCCAATCGCCCCCGAAAACGAACGCGATGCAAGCAACGTCGTTCCAACGGAAAGCAGCGTTCCTCCAACGGAAAGCAGCGTTGCTCCGGAAAAAGGGTTGACTGTTTTGCCAGGTCCACAGGGTAACGAACCAGGGCCAGTGAAATCAGCAGCGAATCCAGTTGCCAAAGAAGACGATGAAGCCACTGCTGCCGCTGCGTTTGGGAGCAGCATTCCTGAGTGGTTGTTGGGAAACAATAGCCCCATCCGCAGCATTGACATTCAGGATAATAGAGCAACGGAGCTTAATATTGAGGAGGCTGAGGTAAATCGCGACCAGCAATTTCACCCCCAGGCATCCACGATTCTAAGCTGGGATAAAAACAGCAAAGATCCAATTCCCTCCTTTCAAGCTAAAGAGATTAGCTTGCTCAGGTGCATCGATGTGTTTAGCCAGATGTCGGGTATCGGGATTACAATCGACTGGGAGTCCTGCCGTATTGCTGGAGTCGACATCACGAAGAATATTGAACTCAGCGCGGCAAACAAATCGGTCGCAGAGATGATGGAGCAACTCGTTCGAGAGAACGGACTAATTTGGACAATGGCTCCAACCGGATTGCCGATTATTTCGGCCTCTCAAGAAGCGATGGAATCACGAACGAAAAACGACTGGCCCATTACGCCGCTCTTCGAAACAGGGGCAGCCAAACAAGCGTGTGAGGACTTAATAAAACTTTGGGGCTACGATGACGTGTGCCACCTCGTCGAGGATAAGTTGCATTGGAGCGAGCAAGCAACTCCGTTCGAAAAGGCAAATCTTCATACCACTCTGTGCCTACTCGCCAAACTCCGCAATCAAGATGCTGGACAATGGACTCAGGTTCCAGACGAAGGATTGGTTTTTTCTCCGGGTCATTGGAACAAGAGTTTTCAAGGCTTCAAACGGCGGATCGATCCGAATATCGTTGCACCAGAGAAGAGGCCGATCGGCGATCTGTTGATGTTGGCAGCCGCGAAGACAAAGCTGCATTTGGTGATCGATTGGCCGAATGTTTATTCGCACGGATTGAGCCCCGTTGAAACGGCGGCAAGCGTATTGCGGGGCCGGGACTTCTCGCAGGTTACTAAGCGATTTTTAAACTCATACGCACTTGAACTCGTGCCAATTGGTGAAGAGATCGCCTGGTTAACGACTCGCGAGGTCCGTCGCAGGCTGCTTCGCGTAATCCCTCTTCGCCTGCCAAAGAACTCGAAAGTCGACGATTTGAGGCAAAATCTGAGAGCCTTGGCACCTGTCGTCGACGATGTATCCAAGTTCAGGGTGATCCCCGTAGCCGGAACCGAAGATCTCTTTTTCGCTCGGATCTGCACCCCGATTGTCGATCAGCTCAACGACCCAGACATCATGTTCGGACTGGGTTGGCCGGACCGATAACTATCGCAATGCAAGAATCAACTCGTGACCCTTAAGCGAATTTCCCAAAACATCGACCAGCGGAATGGAGAAGTGCTAATTGAATCCTTGGACGATTGCCGCTCATTCGCAGAATTCATCGCGTGTCGGGTAAAAACACCGCTTTGTATTGCATTGTCCGGAACACTCGGAGCTGGGAAAACACAATGGACGAAGTTCTTTGCGATGGCACTCGGAGCACCAAGGGAGTCGATCAGTAGCCCAACCTTCATGCTGGTCCATGAGTACACGAGCGATCCCCCGATTTATCATTTGGATGCGTATCGGATTGGCGACGAAGAGGAAATGCTCGAGTTAGGTATCGAAGAAATGTTGGATGCTGAGGCGATCACAATCGTGGAATGGGCGGATCGATTCCCAAGGCTCTTGCCAAACCACACCCTCGGTATCCATTTCGATTTGGGGGAGTCATCGGAATCTCGACTTGCGACTATTCAGGCTACCGGGGAAAGAGCTGGGGCGATACTTCTCAATTTGATGCACCATTTGGACATAGGAAACACAATGAGCAAAGAGTAAGGTATAAGTGGTAAGCAGTAAGGTATTAGGTTTTCCAACTCCCGACTCCAGCCTATCATGTCTCAACTCGTCCATGAATCGTCAAAGCGAATTATTGCAAATATTGAAAAGGCAATTGTTGGTAAGCGAAAGCAGTTAGTCTTGTCCTTGGTCTCCTGGTTCTCTGGAGGACACATTCTGCTAGAAGATGTGCCCGGAGTTGCAAAGACGATGCTAGCGCGTGCTCTTGCCGCAAGTGTAGGTTGCACTTTCAAACGCGTTCAATGCACACCCGACTTGCTCCCAAGCGACATTACAGGTGCCGCTATTTTCAATCAAAAGTCATGCGAGTTTGAATTTCGTCCCGGTCCGCTTTTTACCAACATACTTCTAGCTGACGAAATCAATCGGACCACGCCAAGAGCGCAGTCCGCCCTGCTAGAAGCTATGGCGGAATCGTGTGCCACAATCGATGGAGTAACCCATAAACTGCCTGACCCCTTTTTGGTAATTGCAACCCAAAACCCTATCGATCATGAAGGTACGTTTCCGTTGCCTGAGGCTCAGTTAGATCGCTTTTTCATGAAGTTCTCGCTCGGTTATCCCTCGATGGAAGAGGAATTGAGGATGATGCAATTGCTCGAAAGGGAGCATCCAATCCATTCGCTCACCAGTGTTGTATCTGCCCAGGAGATCCTCCAAGTGCAGCAATTGGTAAAGCAAGTGTATGTGGACGTTAAAGTCCGGCAGTACATGTTGCAAATCGTTCATGAAACGCGTTCGCATTCGGATCTGGCCTTGGGCGCAGGTCCGCGCGCTACGATCGCGATTTTCAGAGCTTCGCAAGCGATGGCAGCGATACGAGGTCGGAATTACGTTCAACCGGACGACGTCAAGAAGACGATCGCTCCTGTCATGGCACACAGGCTTATCTTAAGACCGGAAAGCCGTTTGAGACGCATGACCAGCGAGCAAATCCTCGACAGTATCGTTGCCGAGATTGCAGTTCCAACTCTAGAAGAACTAAAAGCATAAGGTCTCCAACGGGGTTCAACGCTCGAAATCATGCTCGCGAGATGACCGCCAAATCTGCGGCCCATGCTTCGATCAGTGACGCTGGACTCACCATCCGATCCAAATGTTCTCGTGCCTCGAGGCATCTTTGAATTGCAGACACAAATGCTTCCGACGGCAGAGACCTCAAATGCCCAAAGGTATACAACCCCGTCGCTGCTTCGATGGGTTCAAATCCAGAAGTCACACAAGCTCGCAATCCAGTCCGATAAAACTGCAATGCGAAATCCAAAATGATTTTGAGACGTTCGCGTCGCGGTTGCGATTCGGTACCCACCGATTCCATGTCTCCCTGTACCGCCTTGGCAAGCTTTGTAAAATCCATGGGTCGTTGAATCAGTTGATGAAAGAGCTCGTTGCGAAATGATTTAAGCTCCTCGTTGGTCCATTGTGAAACACTCGACATGGAACCACTTGATTGAGAGGCCAAGTGAATGGCAGACTTTTGATTTTCAGCGATCCCATGTCGCAGGATGAGCTCGGCTAAGTGATCCACACTCAGCGGCTGAAAGCGAGCCATTTGGCATCTGGAACGAATGGTTGGTAACTGCCTTTGTACGCTCGTACTTATCAAAAAAATCAGAGAGCCGGGAGGGGGTTCTTCCAACGTCTTTAGCAAACTATTGGCTCCTTCTTCGGCGATGGTGTCCGCATCATCGACGATCGCAACTTTGCAACGTCCTGAATAGGGCTTCATCCGCAACTCATAGCACAGCCCTTCGCGCATCCGTCTTTCACCCTCTCCGACAAGCTGCTCCATGATAAGCCCCGTCTTGTCAGGTCGCCTAGCGACTTCAATCAAATCGGGGTGCGTGCTGGCGTCGATCTGAGCACATGCTTCGCAACGGCAACAAGGAGCAAACGCTGTCGGATCATTGCCGGTACACAAAATTGTTTTTGCGATGAGGCGAGCAAAAGTACGTTTGCCTATCCCATCGGGACCAACCATCAAGAAGGTGCTTGCAAGTCGATTCTTCTGAATGGCATTTCGAAACCAAGTTCGTTGCCGGTCATGACCTAAATAGCTATTCCAATCCATAGACATAGCTCTACTTGTTTTTTGATTCCGGGTCGTAAATGTCTGGCAATTTGAGTCTGAGCGCACGAACAGTCAACCAGCCTATGAAACCACTTTGAGAGTCCCGCCGACGTCGCTCTGCTTCGATCAGTTTCGAAACGCCGGGCGACTTCCATTGCGTTTTAACTGAGAGCGACTGGCTTTGATCCGAATCCCGAAGCGCCTGGGTAATCTGGTTTTCGATCACCATGGAAGCGATGGATTGTCGATCAAATTGAGTGGAGCCATTAAACTCCCGCTTGCTCTCAGCCCAATCTAAATCCATTGTTTCTCCCAGCTGTGCACCGAGGATAAAGGAATGGATTTGATCGTACCGTGGACGTAACTCCTGTGACGCAGCTGGCCATAGGGATCTCGACTCTTCAAGCCTAGCCATGATCGATTGGAAACGGATGGCTACTGCGATCATCAAAACGCACAAAACGGTCAAAGCGAAAACAAATGGGATCACGAATAGCTTGCCGGGAATTCCTTTGGGAATAACAGCTGTCGGATTGCTTGCGAACACCATTGAATTTTCGATCCAAGTGGAAGAATGAGCTGCGTGCGCTGGCCGCATACAATACCGTCGTGTAACCAATGCGGATAGCGCCCGCGGCTCAAGCTGAATACCAAGTTTGAGCCGACCTCATTTGCGCTAGGTAGTGGCGCTCTTGCTTCCATGGATCTCGTACTTATCGAGTCGAACCATTTCTTCCGAGACACTACTTCCATCGGGTGTTTCATCCGACTTTGTATCGAACCAAGCTTCATCAAATTTAACCCAACCTGCCTCACCGCGTGCACCCTTTTTCATGGCGACGTTGGTGGTCAACGCAATGACGGCATCCGCCATCGCAACTTCTGGATGGCACTTTGGTTTATTGGCCGGATCAGGGTTGCGGATGCAATAGGCCCAATGTTCGATTTCCTCGGTGTAACCTCGGCTGACTGGTCCAAGATTGGTAACTGCTTTCGAGATCGGAGCGGATGAACCGCCACTAGACTGCGTATCCAATGCGTAGCCGCCTTTGGTTGATTTGACGCTCGCTGAGGCAGAAGTATCAGAGCCAGCGTATAGCATGACTTCCTTTTCCTGGTCAATAATCATCGTGCCCTTGGTTCCCAAAACGACTTCACCGTAGACGCCGAACCCATTGCCATTGATAGAGGAATAGTTCACCACAATTTTCTTGTTTGGGTCTTGTTCGAAGGACGGGATCTTCTTGACGTTTGGAATTTTGTAGCCGGCGTCAAAGTTCTCGTTGTAATCCGGCCCAGGAAACTCGAAAGTACAATAGACATGGTCATCTGCATCGCGATCCGCAGGGAAAATATGACGTCCGCCAACTGCATGCACAGTTAGCGGATGTGCTTTCTTTCCATCGGTTCTCAACGCACTGCAGAAAATCGTTGCTGCATCGAGTTGGTGACTGCCAAGTTCCGCCATCAGTCCTCCGCCCGTTCGATCGAAAGTACGCCATCGAATCAACTCTTCGATCGCTGAACGGGTGTAACTCCCCATTTGCTTTTCGGTGTAACCAAACTTGGCTGCGTCCACAATATCTTTTGTCCAGGCAGCCCATTGGGCTACTTTTTTGGCCAACAACTCCTTCTCGGTTGGACTTGTCGCTTTGGCCAATTCCTTTTCAAAACCTGCCAGGTCCGCCTCGATCTTGCCCGGTTTTCCACCATCGGTCACGGGCATTGGCGGTTGCCAAGAGTCCTTTCCTGGAAGATTGCCTCGGTGCCACTGCGCGCGAATGTGATGCAATTGACCGATCATGCCCCAACGCAGCATATGGACGGCATTGTCGTACAGAACACTATAATGGCGTTGGTGGCCGGTCGCACAATGAATCCTATTGCCATTCTTATCCTGTTTCATCGCTGAGACGCGTGCCATTACCTTGCACTGCGCCACGTTGTGGGCCATCAATTTTTCCGTCAAAACATGCAAACCACGATTCATCGCTTGAATCGCGATCGGGGCATGCAAATGCAATGGCAAAGCGATGATTACACCCTCGATCTCAGGGTCGTCGAGCAATGCCTTTATGCCGCCGTTGTCGGCATCGTAAACCTTAACGTTCTTTCGTGCTTCGACTTCATTGGCATACTTGTATTGTTTAATCAACCCTGGTCGCGCCGCATTGGCGGCGGGAGAGGACCAATCACCATGAAATGCTCGGTAGATACTGAAGGGGCGAATATCCGCAATTGCTACTACTTGAACGTAATCGGGCGTGCATCCGCCAATCAAAACGTTTCCTTCGTCCCCGGTTCCAATGATACCTATCCGAACAGGGTTTTTTACCTTCTCATAGCCGAAGTACATCGCTCCGAGCCCGCCACCGGACACGGCACCTGCAGCGACGACCCCCTGCATAAACTCGCGGCGTGTGAAGCCAACAGCCTCGTCAAAATTGTCCTTACCTACTGTTCGGTCTTTTTCACTCAGTGGGGTCATTTGGCATACTCCTATCGGCGATTGATAGTCAGGGGGTTCTTATGATTATTAATATTACGGCAATGCGAAAATCAAACCAGGTTTAGTCTTCGGAATCGTTTCGGTTTCGGTTCCAAAAACTCCACGGAAAAAAGTCCAAACCTGCGTATCTGCCTGCATCGGCAAATGCCAAGAAGAAGCACGCGAGCATCTCTATCGCTTGATAATAAGTTGGTTGTGAACCAATGCTACCTGGGAATTGGGTTAGAACAACCGAAGCCAAAAAAATCCCAGCAGCCAAACCTGCTAAGGGGGTCAAAAGCCCCAACATTAACAAAATCCCAACACTCATGTCAAAGATTGGAATAATCTTGTCGATCAGCTTTACATCGATGGGGGACGAACTCGGTAGCTTGAAATAGACGTATAGTTGTTTGTTGTCGACAAACGACTGTTGCTCTGTCGCAAGTCCATTGATCCGAGTTTCCAATTCGTAACTTATTTTGTCGATGTCGCTCAACGCAGACCTCGTCAGAGCCTTCCACTTTGCTTCGATATCGTCTCTTTGCCTTCGCATCGAGGCAACATTGGATCTCATTTCATCTTTCTCTAACAGAGCGATGCGAGGGATCCCGTTTTTGTATTCCTCGATTTCCGCCGCCCAAGTCTTGTAGTTTTCAGCAAGCAGTTTGCGAGCGTCTTCGATGATTGCGTTAGCCGACGATAACTGTTCCTCCGAAAACTTGTATACTTTCGCAGCCTCAGCCGCAAACCGCTCGTATGCCTCCTTCATCGCGCCATTTTTGTAGTCATCCCGCGTTTCAGGCTTGTTTTTTTCTTTGCCAGTGTCCAAACGAATAGTGCCATCAAAATCAGGCACCATGGACTGGAATGATTTCGCAAATGGCCCCTTGGCTGACGACAGAAATCCAGTCGACGAAAATCCACCTTCGCGAACTTTGGCCGTACCCTCCATGTAGAAATGAAAGCCAACAACAAACCGAAGTGAAACCAATGCGATAATGGCGATGAAACCGAGGCGCGCGTTGCGTAGAAGCATATAGGGAGGGATCGTGTTGATTGTCGATTTGGTAGGAAGCGCGGCAAAGAGACCATTTCTTACCGCTCATTGACTGCCGTCATTCACAGAGTATGTTCCAAATTCTTCCATCAGCCAAGCCACTTTCATCCAGCGAGCTGCTGCAATTTGATCCCAAACCGCAATTCCATCGATCTTTTGGCTGCTTTCCGCATGCATTTCCAAAAAGTCACTGCTATCCTTGAGTCGATGCGAATCCTTCTTACCCGCAGTTGTTAGTCGCGAATCTACACTTTCGGCGTTCAAGTGATGCAACAGTACGTTCTTTGCAACGGTTGCGGAATCCAAATCCGACCCCCCCAACTGGAGGAAAACAAACCGACTTCCAGGTTCGTAAAGTGTGAAAATTGCGGCCAAGAAATCTTTCTGTACTCGGCTGAATCCAACGAATTCCGCTTGAGTTCGGATAGTTCAGAGAGCTCGGCAAGCGATCTTTTCACCAATCCAGCATTCCAGCTCGAGCTAGAATCGGATGATTCTGAAACTAGTGATACGCCTGTTCCGCCAATTAGTGTTCCGCCAGCGTTTTTGGAGGAGCAAACCGCGATTGAACCCAGTGCGCTTGACTGGAGCGTCCTCGCTGCCGGGTATACGCGTCGAAGACCAAAGGAGTCCTCCTCACTGCGTAAGATTTTGCCACCCATTCTCGGAGGCATCGCCGCGTTTCCGATTGCAACCCTCATCATGTGGTTCGGATTCGGGCGTGATATCGGTTCCGCAGGGCCAACGGTCGCTCGGGTGTTGCCCTGGATTGTTCCTGAAAAACTCAGGGACTTGCCGACTCCGTTCCCGGGTCAGGAATCCGCGTCCAACAATGCAATTCCCAGGCGATTGCCATCCATCGACAAGGGCAAACCGAATAACAGCCATTTCGAAAGGTCCGCTCCGAGCCAGCCTTCAGAACAACCCATTCCCGTCGTCGAGGACAACAAAACCGCCGTCGAATCAACGCTTCCTGCTATTTCCGCAGGCGTAGCGGGTCCAGCTATCAGCGAGACGATTGCAAGGTTGCGATTGCTGCAAAAAAATTGGGATACAACCCCTCGAGAAGAGCAAGCGATGGCCGATATGGTGGGACAGTATTGCTCGGAAATCAAACAGCTTTCTCAGGCGTCTTCCGAATTAAAGGGGCGGTCGGCGGCTGTTTGGCGGAAAGAGCTGGACGCGCTCGCCAAAGGAATCTTGTCCAATCCCAACTTCACAACTGTGATTCAACTTAGCGCGGTTGGCAAGTGGCCGGGCGTGCCGCCTGCTCTACCCAACGACTTCGTCGCGACGGTAGTGAAAATCGACGCGGGAAACGAACCGAACTCGAAGGACGCGTGGATTTTGCAAGAGAAATGGCGATACGGAACCGTTGACGTCAGCATCGAAGTGCTTCCAGATGCATGGCCAGCGGTTTCGCCCCTCATGGAAGGAAATTGCTTGCTGCTTGGAAGGCTAATTGTCCATGAAGCATCAGAAAGCAATTCGCTAGACCAGGTGAAAACCAATCTGATCCTTCGGGCGCACGCCATTCTTTTTCCGTGACCAAACCTTTGGTCAAGTGATAGGCACCCGGCCTTGAATCTGTGTGCTCTGCTTGGCCAAGTCCAAGATGCGCAAGGCCCTGCAAGTGTCTTCGAGGTCATTTGCTTTTCGAACGAGTGCGGTTATCGCGCGATGGAATTGTCCCAGCATCTGCTGTCCGACCGGAAGTTCGGTGTCTAGTCCTTCTTGATGCCGACCAGCCTCATCAAACCAGACCAGCGTGCTTGGCAAATCAACGAAAGCTACCCCTTTTTCGCAGCAGACTTGGATCGCCGCGGGGGGCCGATAGGCGATGGCTTCATGCCAAACCTCAGGGATGTAGGCCCCGCAACTAATCTGCGCAAGAATCCCTTTCGGATCGGTTTCTGGCGAGCCAAATCCGAGGCTAAGGACTTGATAGTCAGCACTTTGGACGGATTGTGGGGTGCAATGACGAATCGCTTGCACCCAGGTTGGAGCATCGCCAACGATGTAGTTGCACCAGTCGACCAACTCGATCAGTTCCCGCTGAGATCGCGCGTCAAGCGATTTGGTGATGCGTTGCCCCTTGTTCTCGCAAGCCAAACGCCTATGGCAAAACAACAGTCTAGGCCGGCCAAGTCGTGTTGCAATCAATTCTTTGAGGCGAAGTGTTGCTGGAGCAAATCGCCTTGGAAGCTCCGTCATAAATGCGATTCCGGACGAGTGAATCCGGTCGCGAATTTGATTTGCAACGCCAAAATCTAAATTCAATTCCGCTCCGCAAAAAACCCCTTTGCCGTAATCGCAAGCAGCGAATAGTGGCATCAATTGATACCAATCGTCCTCAAGAACAAGGACAGCATCAAGACTAGGGTTTTCGGAAATTGCGCGAAAGCTATCGAATCTCTCTGCGTCGAGTTCCCTCGCTGCGGAATCAGCGAGCACGGAAACGCTGTTATAAACACCTACAACTTGAAATCGATCTCGCATCGATCGGAGAGCAGGCAAGTACCGAGATTGCCAATCGCGACCTTGCCCAATGACTCCGATTTTCAACTTCATACCAACAATCCGATCGCTGTTGTAGGACCGGATATTTTATCGCTTACGGCGTTTGCTCTTAGCGATTCCTTGGCGAACCTTGTAACGTGGATTACTCTTGCAAATCACGTAAATGCGGCCACGGCGGCGAACCACTTGGCAATCTGGGTGGCGATATTTTAGCGCCCCAATGGACGAAACAACTTTCATTTCAGCAAACTCCAAGTACCAAGGCGGATGAACCCCAAAACGGACCGTTGCCGTTCAGGCGAATTTCCAGCCGCGTCTGCGGTGGAATTGCCTTGCATGATCTTCGACGTGTTTTCGACTATCTTGTAGGTTTCGGGAATCGCGTAGTATATCGGTGTCCGCTGCCATGGCAACGCCAAAAAGGCTGCTTATTCCGCGGACAAACAGCGAAATTTGAATTTGAACTCGAGCCACACCATGCAGATTGCGTATTTTGATTGCTTTAGTGGAATTAGCGGCGACATGACGTTAGGGGCGTTGATCGATGCGGGCGCGGAACTGCAACTGGTGCAAATGGCAATTGACTCGATGGATTTAGGTGCCGTTCGTATCTCCATCGCCAATACCGCCAAACGTGGATTCCACGGCAAGCTGCTTTCCATTGAACACCCACCGGAACATTCGCACCGATTCCTGCGAGACATTCATGCCCTTTTGCGGCGTGCAAAGATCACGACAGTCGCGAAGGACCTGGCGATGCGAGTCTTCGAAAGAATCGCCCGTGCTGAAGCTAAAGTTCACGGAACGACAATCGATAGAGTCCAATTCCATGAAGTGGGAGCGATTGACTCAATCGTCGACATCGTAGGAGTCGCCGTGGCATGGGATTCGCTAGGCATTCAAAAAGCATATGCTTCTCCAATACCGACAGGGGTTGGCCAAGTGCGGATTGCCCATGGGATAGTGAGCATTCCAGCACCTGCTACTGCAGAACTTCTCGTCGGGGTCCCGATCGCACCGAGTCAAATTCCAATCGAAATGACCACGCCGACCGGCGCTGCGATCATCACTGAACTCGCGTCGGAGTTCGGGCCTATGCCGCCCATGCAGGTAGGGCGAATTGGATACGGCGCGGGTAGAAAAGAAATGCCCGATCGACCCAACTTACTAAGGATACTGATTGGCCAGGCACTGAAAACCAAACCACAATCCGACGATTTCATTTTGGTGATGGAAACGAATCTCGACGACATCACGGGGGAACAAATCGGATTTGCGATCGAGCAACTTTGGGCCGCTGGTGCACTAGATGTCTACACGGTTTCGATCCAAATGAAAAAAAACCGGCCTGGCACTCTGTTGACCGTGATTGCTAAGCCGAATAACCGACAAGCAATGGAGTCGATTCTCTTTGAACATACTGGCACTCTCGGTATCCGATATCGAAAACAACCCCGTACCCTTTTATGTCGCTCGGTTGTCGACGTGTTAACGCCTTGGGGTACCGTTCCAGGCAAGGTCTCCAAACTGCCCTCCGGAATTGTGGAATTCTCTCCGGAATATGATGACTGCAGCAGAATTGCAAGGGATTCTGGACTGCGACTCAACGAAGTAACGCGTACGGTTGAAGAGTGTTTTCGAAGTAACTCAAATTCCGAATCGGCACTAGGCGTCGGCGCTGCCGACGCGATGTTCCTCAACGGTGCCTCAGATTTTCTCGGAGCTGAGACCGCATTGGATCGCGTCAATTCGGTTTTTCGACAAGCCGCATTGGAAGATGAATTGGATTCCGCTGCGAGCCGTCAAGCCCCTTTCGAAAGCGGTTTCAAATCGAAACCTGAAGGATCATCGCAATTTGTTTTGGATGAATTAGATGCAAATGCAAATAGCAGAGCGACAAATGACTCACCCCCAGAAATCGCCGACACGCTTTATGAATCCCACAATGCCAATGCTAATGCCAATGTCAATGCAGAAGGCAATCAGCAAAGTTATTATCGATGGGATAGCTCCCCATGGTCGCATGATGAGCCGACCGATTCCACAATCGTTGCATCCGAATTCCCGTTGAGCGATGCAGAGGATTCCTAATCGAGACTCTATGCGAAGAAGATAATCGGCTATAATGCATTGATCGACCTCGTCTTGTTTCGCCCTTCTTACTCCGAAGTGGCTGCACCGATTGCAAATCAGGGTTTCTCTCATGCTTTGGATTACTAGACGTTTGGATTCATCCGTCTTGTTTGCAATTTTATTGGCAGTCACTCAATCGAACGTTACTGCAGATGAACCTGCAAAACGATTTTTAAATCGATTGCGTGAAGAGGGGTACTACGAGCTAGGACTCAAGTATCTGGAAATATGCGCTTCGAAAAACCGATTGCCGGGAAGCATGAAGGCAGATTTGCCGCTCGAACGAAACATCCTTTTGCAGCAGTCGCTTCGAACTCTCAAGACACAAGAGCAACGCGACGAGCGAATGTTAGCGATAGAGAAGGGGTACAAAGAGTTTCTGGCATCATCGCCAAATCATTCGAGACGCAGCGAAACACAAACCAGTTTAGGGGACTTGTATCTCGCGCGCGCTCAATCTGCATTGGACGAGAGCAAAAAGCCGGACAATGTGGTATCGTCGGAAAGTTGGCGATCCAAATCCCGCCAGGCCTACACCGAGGCGCTGGAATTGTACAACCAAGTCGCAGAGGAGCTAAAGCCTCTCCTGTTGTCGATGGCTGGCGACAAAATTAAGGCGATCAAAATCGAAGGGAAGGATTTAGCAGAGTTGAAGGAGCTGAGGGAACGTTATCAAGA
This sequence comes from Pirellula sp., assembly GCA_031374515.1. Classification (GTDB taxonomy): domain Bacteria; phylum Planctomycetota; class Planctomycetia; order Pirellulales; family Pirellulaceae; genus JBKCUI01. The sequence continues at coordinate 40,745 of JANMGH010000203.1, forward strand.
AGAATATCGCACCTCGCAAATACTCCAAGCAAAGACGATGGAGTTCCTGGCCCAGACCTACGCCCCAGGCAGCCCAGATTCGCGAAAATGGCTTGAAAATTCGGAAAAAAGTCTCATCTCCTTGGTCGACAAGACGACGGGCCCCCAAGAGGCCGGTCGGCGAATGCTCAGCCTGAAATACCTCGCAGAAGTTCAATTGCAACTTGGGAAGATGGATGAAGCGCGCAACAGTTTCACGCGAGTTGCAGACAACGATGGCGACGGCGTTTTTCGAACCTACCGAGTTCAAGCAATCACAGGAATCACTCGATTAGACGCGTCCGAACGAGTTGCCAAGTACGAGGCAGCGGTTCAGCGAGGCGATGAGGCGCTCAAGGCGATGTCGCCCAAGGAACGTGATGAACCCGAATGGCTCGATCTCCAACTCGCTGTCGCAGAAGCACGTTTGGCTTGGGGCAAAACGCTCGACGATAAGAAAGACGAAAATCGATTTAGAAACAACAGAAAGGCCGCAAGAGAATTGCTTCAGACCATTGCGAAGAAAAAAGGACCACACCTTGTCAAGGCTAAACAACTTTTGAGCGAATTGGGCATCGAAGCCGTCGAAAAGGTTGACGACAAATTGCCGCTAACCAAAGCTTGGGCAGATACCATCAAAGCAGCAAGAGAACGTTTAGATCGCGCGGAGGCTTCAGACTCGCAGGACTCTGCGATGCGAGATCGAGAACAGTCTATTGAACTCTATCAACGCGCGTGGCGATTGTTTCGCGATTCGGACTCGCGTGAGGAACTTGTCGAAGCAAAATTTCTCAACTCCTACTTGCACCTTAAGACCGAACAACATTGGGAAGCGATCGCGTTAGTTCAGGAGCTGCTAAGTTCGGGTAAGGGAACCACGCCAGCCCTGCGGAGCGGTGGCTTTGCCTTGACTGCCTTCGGAAAAATCCTATCCAATGCGACCCCTGAAACGCAGCTCGCACTTTTGCCATCCCTGGTTCGGCTTACCACCCAACTCAATGACATCGACCCAACTTCCCAAGAGTCGCAGAGTGCCGTCGACCTACTGGTCAAGCTGGATTTGATTCACAAACGATTTGAGGATGCCGAAAGACACATCGCGCTAGGCAAGGGGAACAGTGCTGGCGGCGGAGCCAGCATGCTTGGACAAATCCTTTGGGCCGAATACCAGCTTGCAGCCATTGAGCATCGCAAGAACAAGACCAATGAGACAGAAGAAGAACAAAACGTAAAGAAGCGTGCGGAGGCTCATTTGAGAGCAACTTGGGATGCTTTGGTTGCCGACAAAGCCGATAAAAACATCGTGACAGGTGTTAATGCATTGGCAGGCATCTACCTCATGTCGGATCGAATCGATGATGCAATACTCATCGTTGACGCACCCAGCAAAGGGGCAATTGCATTATCCAATAGCACCAAGGATCTTGAACCAACGATCCAGTTAGAGGCCTATCGGCTCAAACTGCAAGCCATGGTTCAAGCTGCCGGAAACGGAAAGCAATCGTTATCGACCGAGAGCGTGACACAAGTCGTCCAGAAAATGAAGGAGCTGTCGGGCACCAACGACTCACTTTTGACCGGTGCGCTCAACAATCTAGCAGTGAAACTGCAAGCAAAATTGGAGGCAAACAAGAGCATCGAAGATCAAGCCAAGCTTGGCAATGCATTCGGCGTCTTAATCCAACAACTAATCTCCGTCAGTTCCGATGTGGCCACGCTGGATTCCGTGGGTAACTCGATTTTGACTCTTGCCAACAAAATGCAGAAGGATCCGAGTCTTGCTGCAAATGCAAAGCCGCTCATGGCGATCGCGGAAGCAGCTTATACAAAAGTCTCTTTGAAGCCCGCGGCAGAACTGATCGAGGCTAAACGAAAACCGGAAGACGTGCAGTACAAACTAGCCTTGGCAAAGAGTGGAGCTGGTAAGTTCGAGGATGCTAACGCGTTATTTGTTCAATCGTTGACTGCGAATCCGAATAACTTGAGATCCCAATTGGATGCCGCAAGAAATCTGCAAATGTGGGCCGATGGAAAGGACCTCGCATTGCTCAAAAAGGCCATCAACGGAGCTGAGCCGAACTCAAAAAAAGAAAACGTCATCTGGGGATGGGCCAAGATCAACAACAAGACAGTCAATCGCATCTCCGATTTCAAGGAGATTTTTTTCGAAGCACAACTCAACATAGCGAAAATCTGGCGCGCTATCGCAATTCAGGAAGCAACGCCGGATGCAAAAAAGCGAGGTCTCGAGAAAGCTGTTGGGAAAATCAGGGAAACGCACGATTTTTATCCTGAACTTGGTTCGCCAGAAATTCGAGCCGGTTTTGAAAAACTGTGCCGCGAACTCCAGCAAGAATTGGGCAAACCCGCCATCGGCTTACTCGAGTTCAAGAAAGCAATTGAAAAATAACGTCGCAATGTACTCTCGCCGAAACCAATCAACCTCAACCAGTCTTATCCTAAATCCCATGAGATCATTGAAGAAATTTAGTTGTTTGGCAGTTCCAATGGCATTCGCCGCTGCGGGCCTCTGCGCTCCAACAGTTTGGGCCCAAGACAAAATCTATCCTCTTGCTGGCGGCGCTAGTTCCAATGGAAAGATTGTGGAACGAACCAAGGATAAAGTAGTCATTGAGGTCCGCGGCGTAAATCAGAGTTTCGATACCAACTTAATAGGAAGACTCCTTTTTGATGGTGAGCCTCCTCAGCTTTCGCGCGTCAAAGGATTCATCCTCGAGGGACAGCTCGACCAAGCGATCGAGGAGTTCAAGAAAATCGACGCGAGTTCGGTTAACAAGCCTGACGAAATCCGACAAGACTACAATTTCTTCAAGGGCTACTTGGCCGCTCTCAATGCGTTGCGTGGCAAAGGGGACGCTGCAAACGCGAGTAAGCTTTTGCTGAGTTGGGCTAGTGAAAACAGGTCCTCGCATTTGTTTTATACGGCCTCCGAAAAGCTAGGTGAATTGGCAATGGCTTCTGGAGCCCCGGATGCAGAACGCTACTTTGGCGTTTTGGCCGCGGCACCTTTTGTTGAATTCAAAATAAAGGGAAACTATCTCAGCGGCAAAGCCTTGCTTACCAATAAAAAGCCCACCGAAGCAAAGGCAAAATTCGCTGCAGTTACACAGATTCAGGTCGCGGACCCCGTCTCGCTCAAATTCAAAAAGTTGGCCAGCCTAGGGACAATCCAATGCGATGCCGCCGAAGGAAAAACCACGCAAGCCATCGAGGCCATCGAAAAAATGGTTGACGAAGGGGATTCTACAGATGCCGAGTTGTTTTCCGAATTATTCAACACGCTAGGTGGAATATTGCAGGCCGCGGGTAAGAACGAAGAAGCAGTACTCTCCTACTTGAAGACCGATCTCTTGTATGCAAGCGAGCCAGATGCTCATGCGGAAGCCCTTTTCCACCTGACTCAGCTTTGGCCATTGATCGGAGAGAACCAGCGTGCAACTGAGGCAAAGAGTAGACTCTCAAAACTCTACCCGACTTCCCTGTGGTTAAAGAAATAACGTCGTAATCCATACAACCCCTTAAAAAATGGGTCGCATTCAGTCGTTCCCCCAATCTCTTTCCGGGATTGGTTGAGTACGATAAGCATATTCGGTGCGTTTGAAAGTCAGACTGACACCATTCGACTCTTTTCCCAACTCCTCTATCGCTAGCCCACTTACGGAGACGCCATGCATTCCTGTTTTCGACGCGCGCGGTCCCTCATTGTTGTCGCATTGCCTGCTGCCGCAATGTTGCTTGTAGCGTCCATTCTCTCCGGTGAGTTGTTTGCACAGGAAACGAACTCGGCCAAGTCGGAGAATTTATTGGTCAAAACCTGGAATTCGCTGGGTACGATGTACGCGATCATCTTTTTGATCATGAGCATCGTGCTTGTCGCGCTTGTGGTCAGGGCTTTGCTTGCTGTCCAAAAAAATAACTTCGTACCTGACGATTTGATACAAGGTGTCGATGCAAGTCTTGGCGAAAAAAACGCGCAAGCAGCCGTGGAACTAGTACGCGCTGATGAGAGTTTCCTCGGACAAGTTGTTTCTGCGGGATTGGGCAAGCTCCAGGGAGGCAAAGATGCCGCGCTGGAAGCGATGCAAATTGTAGGTGAATCCGAAACCATGAAGGCAGAACACTTGCTTAGCTACCTAGCGTTGATCGGTAATATCGCCCCTATGGTAGGACTTCTAGGGACCGTTCAAGGGATGGTTACGTCGTTCGCAAAAATTGCCAGCAGCACTGCAACGATTAAACCGTCAGAACTCGCTGGCGGCATCGAGCAAGCACTCTATACGACCTTGTTCGGCCTGTTTTTGGCCATTCCAGCAATCACGATTTACAACATCCTGCGAAACCGAGTCCAACGGTTCATTCTTAGCGCTGGGACGCAAAGCGAAGAAATGTTGGATAAGTTTCAAGCATTCGTGAAGTCCTAAGAAGTGGTGGTGTAGCGTGAAAATACGAAAAACGTTTGACACGAAGATGGCCGAAGGGGATCTGACGGCCATGATCGACATGGTATTCCAGTTGATTATCTTCTTCATGGTCTTGATCAATTTTTCGCAGGATGATCAAAACGACAAGATCAAGCTCCCGTCCAGCGAACTGGCAAAACCACCAGATGCACCGCTGAACTTTCCAATCGTTTTGCATTTGGACTCCAACTCCGTAATCTACATGGGCACCAATAAAGTGTCCGTTGAGACCATAGCTCCTTCGTTACGAACGGAGATCCAACTGCTCGCGTCTCGCAATCAAACTGCTAAAGACGCGAACATCATCATCCGTGGACATCAGAATACTCCCGGTGGCGTCGTCCAAGACCTCATCAAGAAGTGCCAAGAACTTGGCTTTGAAAAGTTTGCGTTACGAGTTCGCGAAGAGCAGAATTTCTAGATCCAGAGGCGATGAACAAAATGAAGTTTGAATCGAAGCGCGGTGCGGAAAAAGCGGAATTGCAACTGACGTCCATGATCGACGTGATTTTTTTGCTGCTCATTTTCTTTGTCATGACCTTCAAGATCGCTGCACAAGAAGGGGATTTCAGCGTAAAGATGCCAATCGGTGGCGCAGGACAATCCGATTCGCCAAATATCCCGATCAAGTTGCGATTGCGTTCCAATGCAGATGGAGAGTTGGTCGACATGATCGTCAATGACAGCTTGTCCTTCGGCAATGACTGGACAAAGCTTCGCGGTTTTATCCTTGAACGGACCGGTGGCAATGCACCACCATCGGCGGAAGAAGGACCTGAAGTGGAGATTGATTTGGACTACAACCTCCGGTATGAAAACGTCATCCGAGCGATCACTGCAGTAACCGGCCAACGCCAAGGCGATGAAATCATGCGGCTAGTGGAACGAATTAAATTCGCTCCACCACGCAAACCTCAATAATGTCACACAAACGCGTGACACGCTTGATCTATTTCCGCTAACTGTGGAGTTCGGATAGCAAAGCTCCTTTCGCTTCTTTTGCTATTTCGATTTAGCGAACCAAACTGGGGAAAAAGCTGGAGAGGGATCCACCAATTCGTTGACTGCACGAACGAGCATGATCAGGGAAGGGCCATCATTGGGAAAGCGTTGAACTAACTCGCCAAAAGCGCGAACGGCTTCGCGAACGTGTTTGCCTGATTCATAAAGTTCGAGGGCCCTGGCGTAAGCTACTGCGACTTCCGCATTGTAATCCGAACTTTCAGGCATTAGCTCAAAGAGGTCTATCGCGCCATCCAGGCCTACGACCTTTGCTTTGCACAGTCGTCGCTTGAGTAAATCAGGCGGAAGGCAATTTGCTGTCTCCGTGTCCATCAACGTCGAAACTTTCCAGTGTTTGGTTAGTCCCTGAATTCGACTCCCTAAGTTTACCGTTCTGCCCATCGGCCCATATTTAAATTTCTGCTTGGAGCCCGTGTTTCCTACACGTGCTGGGCCTGTGCAAATGCCTATTCCGAAGTCGACACCGCCGGGAATCGAGTCCTTGTAGCGATCGCTCAATTCTCTTCGCAATGACATCATCTCCAATGCTGCCATCGCCGCTCGAAACGCATGATCCGGAGAACTCTCAGGCGCGCCCCACATCGCGAACATTTCGTCACCAACATAGTCGACCAAGACTCCATCCGATTTCAGCACAAAGGCCGATAACTCGCTGAGAGTGTCACCAATCCAAGTCATCGCAGCTTTAGGGCCGATGGAATCTGTGGTGAGACTAAACCCCCGAATGTCGCAGAACAGGACCGAGACCTCCGCATCCTCCCCTTCGAGCAAAGCAGGGTTGAGGCTGATGGCCTGTGTTACTTTTGGCGAGAAAAATTGCTGGTACTTGGTTACGAGCGTTTCGCGTTTCCGGGTCGCAATGCTTGACGCGATCGCTGTCGCAAGAATCGCGATCAACCGTTGTTCGGCCTCCATGACCTTGCCCACTTGCCGTTCGGCGTTCAAACTGCGGTCGGCATAGAGTACTCCAAGGATTTCATTGCGACCGTCAATGAAGTCGAGAATCGGGCAGGCGATCGCAGTATGCAACGATTGAACGCTGATCGATTGAAATTCGGACGAGCCTCGTCGTGGGCTTGGATGGACAACAATCTGCTTGCTCTTTAACACTTGCTCTAGCATTGTGTTGGAGGGCGACGCCACAACTCCCTCCGAAACCCGAGAATTGACAAATCGCCTCCCAGAATCAAATTCCCATTTCTTGCCGTCCCACAAAATGATCTCCGCACGATCGACATCGATGATGCTCGCGACGGCCTGTGCTATTCCAAGATAAAACCCCTCGGAGGATACTGGGCGCTGCATGGCGGCCACGGCTTGCCCCAACCATTCCAAAACTACTTGCACGTCAATTTGAGAGTTGCTACCACCCTGCATCGAGAATCGTGTTAGAGACTGCTGAGGATCGAATGGGTCGCTTCCCGATGATCGAAATGGGGATAGTCCTAGTGCACACAAGCTCCCATTCAACGCTTCCGCAATAGAATTCTGGGTTTTGGCAATCTTGGTTTCAAACACCAATGCAATACTGTCTGGCAGCTGAATTCTAGACGGAGAGTGAACATTGCAGCTTTCTCCAAATGCCAACACCTTTGAACCCGAAATTGCAATTTTTGCGCTAGCATGGAGATTTGTGATTTGCCACTGGTTACCCTCCCTCGGCTCCAACTTAGCAAGGGATCGAGGAATCGTCCTCAATTCCAGTTCGGCAATGATCAGTCGCCAAAGGCCCTCGGGGTTCCGATACAAAAGCGGTTCGGATGGCTCTCCTACTTGCCGACGGCCAATCTCAGCTGCTTCATCCAAGTTGGCAATGTAAACAGTGGACCCATTTCTAACGACTGTTACGCTTAATGACACGATCAGATGGGAATCTCCAGCGAATATTCGCTGTTACAGACTGAAACTCATTTGGAACCACTCGTGAGTTTGTACTTCAAAAACTGACAAACCTGAAACCCCATTGTGGATTGAAACTGTCGAAATGATAGCGATAAGTCGCTAGCCGAAAACAATGGCGAGTATTCCTGTCCGATACGATCCATATATTCGGTTTGCGATGACATTCTGGCTCCGATTCACCCTACCACATAGAACTTGGTCCATGCGTTTCCGTTTCAATCTCGTTTGCTGGATGCAAGGCCCCAAATCGAAAGTTTCGTTGCCGGTTCGCTTGCCGTCCGCATGCACGTGGAAAAAGCATGTTCTCACGAGTCGGTTGCGACCTCTCAGATTTCTTTTGCAGCAAGGATTTGATGCTTGCGAAAAACGGTTCGTGTCGACTATCCTAATGATTGCGATCCGTGCTGCAACCATTTCCTACCGTTGATCGCTTTTGACTTCCGTTGATTCTACTTGATAATGGATGAGTTCGATGGACCTCGGTTTGCTTTTGAGTTTGATGGCACTCGAGAAAGAGTTTGTTACGCGTCATCAGTTTGTGACCGCCTTTCAAGCTTGGGTTACAAATCGCTTTCTAAAGCTGGAAGAGATACTTATCCAACGAGGCTTTTTGACGAAGAGCCAACTTATGAGAATGTCGATGAACCTGCAAGCAACGCTTGAAAGTTCAAATGGGGCTTGGCAACTCGTCATTCAAGACAATAGCGTGGTATCAACCGTTCTTGCCGACATGTTGACCCTCTCGGAAAAGAACTCGACCATACATCAGTGGGTCAAGTCGATTGGAGAGACAATGCCTGCTGCCACACTAGAGAACTCGGATACCGATAAGAACTTGCGAGTCGATCCCAAGGCGAAAAGCGAACCTCAAGCCACGCTCAACCTGGATAGTACGCTCGATCCATACGCTACCATAACGCATCAGTTGGATGAGGATAGTCATTGAGATTGAAGTACGGCTATTTGCAACCTCAATCGGAATTTGCTTGCAATCTGATTCATAGCAAAGCGTTGAATTTCATGTACGTTCCAGACCTATATTGTAATTTCGTTATGCACGCGCAGAGTGAAGCAGACAAATCAGGGAATGGTGCATAATCTGGCTAACTATTTCCTCGTTGCAGCTCGAACCTCAGGTCGTTCCAAAGTGTCTGGCGTAGAGCGAGATTGCTCGGTTCGGCGTCCTTTCTCGTTTGACGCATGTCTGGTAATATTCCGCTGTCGGTTTATCCCTATTACTTGTCGATTTACCCCCAGTTAACATGCCACTTCAAATCTATATCGCAGGCCAGTTCTACGACAAAGAAAACGCAAAAATCAGCGTGTACGACCATGGACTGCTCTATGGTGATGGCGTCTTCGAAGGAATGCGAAGCTATTCCGGGAGAGTGTTTCGATTGCAGGAACATCTCGATCGACTTTATGAGTCGGCGCTCGCCATTTGTTTGACGATCCCAATCTCCAAAGATCAGTTGGCAGCCGATGTCAACAAAACGCTGCAGATCAACTCCCTTAAAGACGCCTATATTCGACTCGTAGTCACGCGTGGGTCGGGGTCTCTTGGATTAGATCCGAATCGAACCAGCAATCCTCAAGTGATAATCATCGCAGATTCGATTTCGCTCTATCCTGAAGAGTATTATCAAAAGGGGCTCAAAATCATCACTGCAGCCACGATTCGCAATCATCCTGCATCGCTCAGTTCGAGGGTCAAATCCCTCAATTACTTGAACAATATCATGGCCAAAATCGAAGGCCTACAAGCAGGATGCGTCGAAGCCCTCATGCTCAACATCAAAGGCGAAGTCGCAGAGTGTACAGGCGACAACATCTTTATCGTAAAACACGGTGTTGTCCAAACGCCATCTAAGGATGCTGGTATACTTGAGGGTATTACGCGAAACGCAATCTTGGGACTAGCCAAGCAAATCGGATATCCTGCAGAAGAAGTGACGTTGACTCGACACGATTTGTTTGTCGCCGACGAGTGCTTTCTCACCGGAAGCGCCGCCGAAGTCATCCCTGTAGTATCTATCGACGGACGTACCGTTGCTTCCGGAAACGTCGGACCTGTCACCACAAGACTCATGGCAGAGTTCAAAAAGCTAGTTCACCAATAAGAACTCTTCTAGAGATCGGTCTTCAGATGAACGACGACGGTACTCCTGTGAAGTTATTGAAAATGCCGTTCATCTATGGAACGGCTTGGAAAGAGGATGAGACCCGACGCCTTACCCGATTGGCCATCGAGCAAGGATTCCGAGCTATCGACACCGCCAATCAACGCAAACACTATCACGAAGCCGCCGTTGGCGATGCAATACAAGATGCAATACATGGGAATTGCGTGACGAGAGCGGATCTCTTTTTGCAAACGAAGTTCACATTCCAGTCAGGACAAGACCATCGTTTACCTTACGATCCATCAGCTCCGATTGAAGAACAGGTCCAACAGTCCTTAGAAAGCTCGCTCGAGCACCTCGGCGTAGATTATGTAGACTCGTATGTTCTTCACGGACCCAGTCGCGGCACAGGTCTTGACTCGAACGACTGGGGCGCGTGGCATGCCATGGAAGGATTGCAGGACGCGGGAGTTACGAAATTATTGGGCATTAGCAATGTTTCGTTAGAACAACTGAAATTACTGGTCGACAAGGCCCGAATTCCACCTGCCTTTGTTCAGAACCGATGCTACGCAATCCAAAGATGGGGTCAAGACGTCAGAGCGTTTTGCAATGCTCGTGGAATTATCTATCAAGCGTTCTCGCTGTTGACTGCAAACGCCAAATTCCTATCGCATCCAACACTCCTGGGAATCGCGGAAAATCACCAACGGAATGCAGCTCAAGTCGTATTCCGATACGCGATCGATTCAGGGATGGTCCCGCTCACGGGCACATCTCAGAAAGAACATATGCTCGACGATCTCAGTGCTTTGGAATTCCGGTTGAGCCCTGTGGAACGTGAGGCGATCGAAAACATTGCAACTTAATTTGAATTCCGTTTTGCAGCTCAGGGAAATCAACAGACTTCATCGGACCCGTCATCCTTAAGCCAAATCACGGAGCCTCGCAGATCCATCATGAAGCAACGAACATGTACATCCCATTCCTCTTTGTCTCCACCCTTGGCAACTTTCCGCTCGCAATGGGCGCCGATTGCGTCTCGAAGCTGGAACGCAAAACGACGGTGGTCTGCCTCCTCGCGTTTTAGCTCCGAAGGAGAGTCACCGTACTTTCCTTTTGCGCCTAAGAACTTAGCATACGCGCCACAATCTCGATGCTCCATGATGTAGACGTCTTGGATCTGATGAAGCTGGACCGCAATGTCCAAGTGCTGAAAGAAAACGTCGTACCAGGACTCGTGGTCCTGCTGAATAACGCCTAAGGCGGAGCCAGCAAAAACGAGTTGATCATAGCGATTCGCGAGATTGTCTCCTTCCATGAATGGGACCAAGTCGTCGATCAAGCGCAGGTCCATACAACTTAGCAACAACACGTTTTTTCGTGGTGGCGGATAGGGGCGATAATTCGAAGATGTTCGATGTATTTCCATAGTCCAATTTTTATTGAAGCGGTGGTTCTCGCCGAAAGTCTAGTGCTCTGTCCAGTTTCCATTTTTGGGTAGCGAAACGCGTCAAGAGTTTTTGGCACATGCAAATCGCCGAAAGACTTGACCGTTTTCTCTATGAGACAAAATCTTCAACCCCAATTCCTAATCTGGACAAAGCACAAGTATTGTAGACACAGCCGACAAAAGTAGCAGGCACGCTCCGCCGTGCCGTATGCTTGCGTATATTGGCTGGGTTTTCAGGCGGACGGCACTTGGAATGTGCCTGCTACTTTGACTTTTCTCGGCTGTGTCATTGTAGCTATCTCAACGCTCAGAGGAATAGTGAACGCTCAATTCGACTTGCAACGAATCTGCCGTACGAGCTTGCTCTCTCGTTCACCGTTTTCGCTCTACGAAAAACCAAACAGGATAGAGCCTCAGATAGGTACGCTACGAAGTCGCGATAACTCCGGCCAACGGTCCGGCGTCAGGATCGGGTTTTCGAATCGGCTCTACAGGGTCAACTGCAGTTTGCGAGACCTTGGCCGAATAGGAAGCAAGCCAGCGCAACGCACTTTTGATCCCTCGATAATTGGCGTAAACCAGCGCTGACGCCATTACGATAGCTCCAAGGACGCGACCAAAGGGGGTCGCAAAAAGTAGTGCGCAAAGTACGGCATTCGACAGTACAATCGGCAACATCAAAACGCCTACAGAAGCTAGACGCTGCCCCGTTAATAGCCCCGCAGAATGTCGGATTCGCCAAAACGATACTCCGCTCGCTATCACACCCGCGAAAATCCCGCACAAGCCAGACACCGTCGCGAATTCGCTTCGCTCGGCAACCCCCGCAAAGACCAAAAGCAGGCCAAAGCAAGTTGATGCTAGACCGACGACCGAGACCCAATCCAACCCCGGCGCTGTTCGTGTTGGACGATTTCGTAAATTTCGAACATATTCCAATAAAGGATCTAATAAAGGCCGTTTCAATGGTGACTTCGTATCCGGTGTCGAAGCCGCAGATCGGAAACTCGTCTCCGAGTCAGTCACCGTTTCAACCGACCTAGCATAGGACTCAGGTGGGTCCATCGACTCGATGATTCCATTGACTAAATCCAAATTGAGTGCGACCCCCGTCTCGATCTTGCGTTCGATCATCAAGTGTATTTGCGTTTCCACCTCCGCACACACGTTTGTTCGTTCCGATCGGGGCATACCGCTTTGCAATAGCACTTGCTCGATCCGATCCACAAATGCATTGATCGCATTGGTGACTTCGAGCGGATAAGGTTCATTCGTTTCCATGGATAGTTGGTCCTTTTCAATTCGATTGCGTGAAGATTCGTGTGACGGTTCGCTACAATGCGACAGCCGTTTCTCGTTGGATTAGCAGAGAAGATACGCTATCAACGATTGTGCCCCAGGCGCTCGATAGCTCGCTGAGCCTTTTTTGACCTTGTCCGGACAGGCTGTAATAACGGCGAGACGGGCCATTGGGACTTTTCGCTATCCGATGCTTAAGCAATCCCTCGCTGCATAGCCTTGCCAAAAGTGGATAAATCGTGCTCTCCGTTACTTCCATCCCAGGTATCTGCCCAAGCTTTTCCACAATTGCATAACCATACGTCTCCTCTCTCGTCACGACCGCTAGAACACAAAGTTCTAGGATTCCCTTTCGCATTTGCGATAGCCAAGTTGTATCCAAGTTCGCACCCCCCTTCGGTTGATCCAAACGCACCCTAAGAAAAAAGCAACTACTATGTTTCGCATGGTAGTAATGTTTCTTGGAATCGTCAACGAGAATTATCGACAAAGATCCGCATCGCGTTTCTTCGAAATTCAAATCGTTAGAGCTCGGAAAAATCCCTGTTGCTTGCAACCCCCTCAAAAACATTGACTGTCGACCAGTTCGGCAGCAATCCAACAATCAATTCAAGATATCTTGGGCTATTCGATCAGCAGGTTCCGACAGCTTGAGATTCCGAACCATTTTTTGGGCTTGAGAAAGGGATAGGATGCCAAGTGTGCGAAGTGCGTCGAGCGAATTCAATGCGGCCAGTACTTCGTAATGATTCCCTAATTCCAAAACGCCCTGAAATGTTGCACTAGCCGCATCGGCTTCCCCGAGTACTCCAATTGATTCCGCCGCTATGACTCTCACGTCTAGGGAATGGTCGGAAAGCAACTTTTTCAATTGGCTTGCGACGGGCGATGCTTTTTCTTTCAATATCAGACAACCTGTAGCGGCCCAATATCGCATGATTGGGTGCGGAGAATCGAGACCATCGGCTAAGGCTGGCAGATTCCGTGGGTCTCCATCGCTGGCGATATCTGCCAAGGACAAGATTTGCTCCAACGGATAAGCTTCGCTTTGTGCGTATTCATAGATGGTCTTGCTGCCAGCTAGCGGAACAAACATGCCTTCGGGAATGAAGCCTATGTCGCGGGTTGCAACAATCTCGGCTCGCAGCAACGCACGCATTTTTTGAATTGTCACGCTGTGTTGTGGGGCTGCGATCAAGTTTGCGAGTTCGAATGGATCCGAACCGATCGCATAGAATTCTTCCGCAGGCTTGGCTTTCCAATAGCTGGACTGTGCTTCATTGCAACGACCTGCAAGGAACTCGTCATACCAGGATTTCATACTCGGAAGGACTTTGAATGGGTACGAATACTGTTGGCCGTAGGGGCGATGTGGAGAGTAGTTTCGAATGTATCTGTACTCTCGATCTCGCACTGCGCGAACTGTGTCGTAGCGTTCGTCCATTCGTCCACGATAAAGCAACACGTGATCTCGAGGAGCAAGTCGAGCGGCTCCAGCAAACGGACGTCCCTGATAATATTCCGGGATCTTGACGTCGCATATGGATAAAAGGGTGGAGGGAAAGTCAACGAAACTAACTAAGTCGTTTGCCCATTGGCCCGCTGCCGCGGGTGCCAACTTCGACCATTTCGGTGGAAACTTGAGAATCAACGGTACACGCGTCCCTGAATCGTGAATGTTCCGCTTGCCGCGCGGTAATGCCCCACCATGATCGCTGTAATAAAACACGATCGTATCGTTGGATAGCCCGTCGCGTTCAAGCTTGGCCAGTAGTTGGCCAACTTGTTGATCCATAAGAGTCATCTGGTCATAGTAATTTGCCCAATCGCGACGAATGGTAATCGTATCTGGGTGATAGGGTGGAAGTTGGATCTTTTCTGGAGCGATACGGAAATCGAACTTATCCCCCTTGGCCGCGACTTGACTTTCATGGCTGGCTGTCAAATTGTGCACGGCAAAAAAGGGTTGATTCGGTTGTCTGCTGTCGTAGCTCGCTTTGTTGCCATTCTCGTCCCATATCTTTTGTTTGCCTGGAAAGTTGTAGTCTGTCTTTGAATTATTGGTGCAATAGTAACCTGCTGCGCGGAGGTGTTCGACGTAGAGTTTGAACTGTGAAGGCATCGCGACACTGCTTCGATGGTTATGGCCTCCGATCGTGGTAGCGTACATTCCGGTAATGAGCGTCGTGCGCGCTACCGAACAGACCGGCGCATTGGCAAATGCGTTGCGATAGCGAACACCCTCTTGAGCCAATCGATCTAGATTGGGGGTGCTGGCAAGTGGATCGCCATAGCAACCTAAATAGGGGCTGTTGTCCTCGCTGGTTATCCACAAAACATTTGGCCGATCAGCTGCAATCGATGCCGAAATGAAAAGTGCATAAACCAAAAAGAGTTTTGAGAATGAGAATACGTAGAATTTTCGCATCATGGGGACGTCAATTAGATTTGGGGGTGGCTGCTGCTCTATTCCGTGCGGCGGACCGGCCGTCTGGTTTTGACGAATCGTATTTACCATTAGGTGTAGGCAACTTTGCACCTACGTTCGCTAGCCAAGCATCTAATTCGAGTTTAAGTGCCTTGGTGCAAGCTGGTTCTGCATGAATTAGGTTTGTTTTTTCGCCCAGGTCTTCGGCCAGATCGAACAACTCTAGAGAATCGTCTTCAAAGGTCCAAATGAGTTTCCAATTGGCACGACGAATGGCTGCAGCAGGCGCTCCGCCTTGATTGCCGTAATGGGGATAGTGCCAAAATTGCGCTCGTTCTGGGAGTTCTTTTCCATGAAATACAGGGACAAGGCTTGCACCGTCAAGCGTTTGGCCAGGCGTGGGTTTCGCATTGGCCACTTCAAGCAACGTCGGGAAAATATCGGGGCTACAAACTGGGGTACTAACAATGCGTCCAGGCACAATTACCGATGGCCATCGAACCAGGAAGGGTTCCCGAATCCCTCCCTCGTACATCCATCCTTTGCCGGCTCTCAATGGTTGATTGGAGGTTGGAGAACCCTCACTGGTCGATAGGCCGCCGTTGTCGCTTGTGAAGAACACGAGAGTATTCTCTCGCAAACCAAGATCGTCGAGCTTCTTGAGCACTTTACCAACGGCCAGATCCATTGCTTCTACCATGCCAGCGTAGACGGCGTGGTCTTGATTGAGTCGAACGTCACGTGTTCCTTCGTTCCCCCATCTCGTATCGAGCCCGAGACGTTGTCGCTTTTCTTCATACTTTATTCGCAGATCTTCGCGCGACATCAAAGGTGTATGAACCGAGTAAAAGGCAAAGTATGCAAAGAAGGGGCGATCTTTGTTTGCCTCGATGAAGTTTGCGGTCTCGGTTGCTAATCGGTCAGGCAGATGCTCCCCGTCTGGACCATCGGTGAGGCGAGGATTTCCGTAGGGCGAAAAGTACTTCTTGCCTCCGTAGGGACCGCCGCTATTGTTGCCACCCATGTTGATATCAAACCCTTGATTCTCTGGCCAAAAGCCCTCCGGTCCTAGATGCCATTTACCGGCAAAAAAAGTTGCATACCCTGCATTTTTCATGGCCTTGGCAAGCGTCGGCGTATCAAGCGACAATCGGTCCGAATAGGCCGCCGGCGACATTTTTGTGTTGCGATTCCATTGCTCTGGATTGGTTGGGGCACCAATGAAATCGGTGATACCCAATCTTTGGGGCCATTGACCTGTCATCAAACTGGCGCGTGTTGGCGAGCAGACAGGGCAAGCGGCGTACGCGTCGGTAAACAGTGCTCCCTCTTTCGACATCCGGTCGAGATTGGGGGTTTCATAAAAGGAACTTCCGTAGCAACCCAAATCGCGTTGGCCAAGGTCATCTGCCAAAAAGAAAATGATGTTTGGTTTCGCCAGCGACTTCGTCCCATCCTGGGCAAAAACTACTATGTTCGGATGTAAGAGCAAAACCATCAAAGCTTGCAATAGGTGTTTCATGCGATCGATCATTCAGGAGAGTGGGGCATTCGAGGAAGTAACGGCGAAATGCCATCCGCTGCGAGAGGATAGACCGCATTGTGGTTTGCTAGTGCTGCGATCAAACCTTGCATCATCCGTTCAAGTTCCTTCGTTTCCTTGGTCGCAAGATTCGTCTGCTCGAACGGATCGTCCACTAGATTGAATAGCTGAAAATGCGATCCTTCGGAAACGGCTGATGGGAAGTAATGATAGATGACTTTCCAAGCACCATCGCGATAAACTGTGAAGTACTCGCTGCGATGAGGTGCATGGGGGTAATGCATGAGAAAGGTCTCGCTCCTCGCGTCATCTGGCTTGCCAGACAACAGCGTATTGAGCCGCAATCCATCGATTCGGTGGCCAACCGGTTCTTCGATTCCAACGAGCTTCAAAACCGTTGGAAATAAGTCGCATACAGAAGCCTGCTGGGGCTGAATCGCACCTGCAGGAATCGGCAACCGTTTCTGATTCGCTTGCTCGGGCTGCAAACGTGCCCAGGCGGCAATGAAGGGAACTCTCATCCCTCCTTCGTAATGAGCACCTTTCTTGCCGCGGAGCGGTGCCGAGCAAGCGACCTCATGTTGGTTCCCAAGCGGCGCGTCACTGCCGTTATCGCCGAGAAAGAAAACAATCGTGTTGCCCGATACGCCAAGAGTATCGAGGTGATCGAGGACACCACCAAGCGATTCATCCATCCCTTCGATCAGCGTCGCGAAGGCCTGAGCTTGTGGCGATTTACCGGACGCCTTGTAATTTCCAGCGTATCGAGGATCGGCATTGAATGGGGCATGCACTGCATACTGCGGGAAGTATAGAAAGAATGGCTTCTGGTCGCGAACCGCTTCGGAAACTTTTGCGTTGGCTTCCATTGTGAGCGCCTCTGTCAGAAAAGTATTGGAACCATGGTACTTGTCTAAATGAGGGACGGCTTTGCCATCTCGCTTGCCGTTGAGTCCATAGTTTTGTTCAGCGTAATAACTGCCTGGTTGGCCGATCGAGGAACCACCTACGTTAACGTCAAAACCGAGGTTCAATGGGTTTGTTCCTTCACTTGCACTTGGCCCGAAATGCCCTTTCCCTACGTGAATGGTACGATATCCATTCGATTGAAGCAGTCGGGCAAGCGTAATGCTGCTCTTCTTAAGTCCCTGCCAATTCCATTCTGGTGGTCCGTTTGGTCCAGCATTATTGTTGTCGGGGTTAATCCAGTTGGTAGTGCGGTGCCGCGCTGCATTTTGCCCGGTCATGATGGAAATGCGAGTTGGTGAACAAACGCTCATAGCGCAGAATTGGTTGAACCGAATACCGCGCGCCGCAAGTCGCTCCATATTCGGCGTACGGTAATAGTCATTCAGTGGATACTTTTTGGGTTGCCCAAGCGGATCGGTGAGAAACGGCACGGACGTATCCATCACGCCCATATCATCGACCAACATGACAACGATATTGGGTGGCTGGTCCATGGCAAAAGCGACCGATGCACCGGCTATCAACTGGATTGCAAGGATTGAGGTTACACGTGTGTAAACTGCGTTGTAGGACGCGCAAAGACTTTTTTTGCTTTTGATTTCGATTCTCCTGATTCGGTTGTGTCCACGTATTGTGTCGCTCGCTGCTCCCACCCCTCTGACTACCTGGATATCTTTCCGTTCGGACACCACCCGCTGTTCAGAAGTGTGGGAGACGCTTGGAACAGCGGCCGGAAAATGGAACTTGGCAAGTCAACTTACCAGATGGGTTGCCAATCTGCGGATTCGGTGCGAGCAATCTTTAAATACTCGCCGATCGTTTTAGCGATGTCGGGATGGGTTTCTGCGACGTTCTTGGTTTCCGCGATGTCATTGGATTGGTCGTACAGCACAACAGGCGCGTTGGCGTTTCCCGATCGAATTCCTTTCCATCGACCTTGATAGAGCGCAGCCTGTTTGAAGCCCCCTTCGTGGAACTCCCAATAAAGAAACTCGTGTTGCGATTGCTTTTGCGATACACCCAAAAGTGTTGGGACCAAGCTCACAGAGTCCGTCGTGCCAGCTATTTTCGAACCTGAGAGTTCCGCTGCTGTCGCCATCCAATCACCGAAATAGGCAACGTGCGCGGATTCAGATTTTGGCTTAATCTTGTTGGGCCACCAAGCAATCAATGGGACTCGAATACCTCCGTCAGTCAAACTACGTTTGATTCCGGTGTAGGGTCCCGATGGATTAAAGCGTTTCAGATCATGGTTGCTTTCGTTGTGTGGGCCATTGTCGCTCGTAAACAAGACCAGCGTATTCTCAGCGAGCCCAATCTTTTTTAACGTGGCCAACATTTCACCGACATAGCCATCCAATCGCGATATCATGGCTGCCTGTCCTTTGTCTGGCTCTGGCCAGTCTCTGTCCGCATAATTTCCGAAGTCAGGTACATGAGCTCCGTTTTTTAGCATGCGAGTACGTTCGTTGTTTGCATGAGGAGTGACCATACTCCAATACAGAAAAAACGGCATGGTTTGGTTCTCTTTGACGAACTGGTTCGCCTCCTTGGCAAACAGATCGTCCGCAAATACCTTAGCATCCGTGGCATAACCGCCACCGTTATCTCCTACGGCAGTAACGACGTTGGGTATCGCAATCTTGGATTCATTTCTCCATAGGTAATCGGGGAAATGATTGTGAGCGTGGGTTTGGTTTAAGTAACCGAAGAACGAATCAAAGCCCTGTTTTCGCGGGAGTCCTGTGTCACCAGAGCCTACGTCACCCAATCCCCATTTTCCGATGATGGCCGTACGATAGCCGTTTTTCTGAAGCAGCTTTGCAACCGTCACGTCATCGGGTCTTAATGCCTGGGCGGCCGGGTTTTTCTGGCCAGCATTGCCCCTCACTCGCGTGTGCCCGTGATGCAAGCCAGTCATAAGAACGCTTCTGGACGGCGCACAAACAGTTGCACCGGAGTAAAAATGCGTGAACCTCATTCCCTCTTCGGCCATTCGATCTAAGTTGGGGGTCGCGACAATTTTTTGTCCGTAGCAGCCGATATCACCAAATCCCAGATCATCGGCCATGATCCAAATCAGATTGGGTTTGCGCGGCGGATCTGCGGCAAGCAAATGCGATGATATGAAAAAAGAACAAACCAGAATGATGCGTAACAAGGTGACCCCCAACAGGGAAAACGGTCGCAAACGACCGGGCGAAAAAACGTACAGACCTGACCGCGCGACAAATAGTTTACACGACACGTTGCGGTTTGTCCTCCGTTTGTCCTCCAGAGGGTTGAGCTCCAAAATCCGTTTGTTTGACACAGCCGACAAAAGTCAAAGTAGCAGGCACATTCCATGTGTCGTCCACCTGAAAACCCAGCCAATATACGCAAGCATACGGCACGGCGGAGCGTGCCTGCTACTATTGTCGGCTGTGTCTTGTTTCATTCGCTTCAGGAATGGAAGGACAAGATGCACTAGTATTCGGAGCCAGGCTCAGAGATATTAGTGCCAGTAGCCTTCGCAAGGAACGGATACACCACAGTCGCATTGACGGAGTTTTTATGATGTCGCGTTCGGCAGTCACTGGATATATTGCCTTGATCCTTGCAACTGTGGGTTGCATGCCAATTGGCAATGGAGCACTCCCAGTATGGAAAGCCAAAATCGTTGCAACTTATCCACATGATCCCGAGGCCTACACGCAGGGGTTGGTGATCGAGAAGGGACGAATGTTTGAAGGTACGGGCCGATACGGAGCTTCGACTCTCCGCGAAGTAGACTACAAAACCGGTGCCGTTTTGAAGTCTCTGTCTCTTGACAAACAGTATTTCGGCGAGGGGATCACCATTCTTGACGGAACGATTTTTCAGCTCACATGGAAGAACAATTATTGTTTCACCTACGACTTTAAGACGTTGCTATATAAAGAGTTTTTCCAATACCCTTTCGAGGGCTGGGGTTTAACGCACAATGGAAAAGAGCTCATCGTCAGCGACGGTTCGTCTGACCTTCGATTTGTCGACCCAAGCAACTTCAAGTTGGTTCGCAAAATCTCGGTTAAGGACGGAGCGGCACGGATCAAAAATCTCAATGAACTGGAATACATTGACGGTGAAATCTGGGCAAACGTTTGGTACGAAGATCGAATCGCGCGCATCTCTCCTGAGAGTGGCAAACTGCTCGGATGGATCGACCTGAATTTGATTTATCCAGCAAACCAACGAAAGGATCGTGATCAAGTACTCAATGGGATTGCACAGGATCCAGAAACCAAAAAGATTTATGTCACGGGCAAGAACTGGCCCAAACTGTTTGAAATTGAGATCGTAAAATGACCGATCGCATCACCATTTGCTCAAGTTCTCAATTGCTATCGTAACACTAGAAACTAAAGGATACGAAAATGACGCACTCCCCTAAAAGCTACTTCACCAAGGCAATGTTACTCACTATTTGTTCCATTGCTTTTTCAATTTCGCTTGCGCAAGCAACGGTAGCTCAACAAGTGATTCCAATCGCTTCGGGGCTAAGTGTCACTGCTTCGTACGAAGCAAAGTTAATCCCAGGAAAGGTACGATTGTCCTTGCCTGTGCGTGTTGAAACCCGTGAATCCGAGACCTTGCTGAAAACACTAAAAAGTCATCAAGAGGCGGTGATAAAACAGTTGATCGCATCGGGGGTCGCCGCGGAAGCCATTCAATTCTCCGAGCCGGTGGTAACCGCAAGCGTACCTGGGGTAGAAAACCCAGAACTCGCAAGGAAAGCGGCCCGACAGCAAGCGATTTCAACTCGAAATATGAATCCGCAAATGCGAGCTCAGTTCCCTATCCCAGCCGTCGATGCAATCGATGATTTGGATCTCCCAATTGTGTTTTCTGCGGAAACAAATCTCACGGTGGACTGGAAACTCGAAAAAGGGTTAGATGAAAAAGCGTTGCTCTTGCCATCCAAAATAAAGATGTTGATGGACGAGAAAGGATTTTCTGGCAAGCAGTTTCGAGAGGTCTTAACCGCGGACGAGCAAAAACTAATTGAGCCCTTGATGGGGAACCAAAATTATTATGTCCAGCCCAATATGCTGAGAGATCAACGCCTGTTTTACGTTGCTGAAATGACAGAGGCAATCGAAAAAGCAGCATTGGCTTCTGCGACAAAGAAGGGGACTGAGAATGCAAAATTGTTGGCTGAGTCGGCAGGTTTGAGATTGGGAAAACTCAGATCGATCCAACGGACGATTACCATGGATGCGGTGACGCAACAAGCAACCGCTTGGATTTACGCGCAATCGGGATCCGCTTCGCAAGCTGCGAAAGAAAAGAACGATCGCGAAGTGACGAGTGTGGACCCGAGCGGACTTCGTCGAACAATCCTCGTGAACTTGGTGTTCGACTTTGAATAGCAACCACATTCAAACGATTGGCACAGATACGGTATCCAACGCCAATTCGGTTTACGGCAGACGACAATGGAAGACAAAAGAATGATTCGAGTTGGTTTGGTCGGTATTGGTTTTATGGGATGGATACACCAGCTTGCGTATCGCCGTAGCAGCAATGCTAGGCTGTCAGCGTTTTGCTCGAGTGACGCAAAAAAACGCGCAGGCGACTGGCGAGGCATCCAAGGCAATTTCGGCCCCCCAGGTGAACAGATAGCACTGGATGGGATCGATGTCTTCGACTCGCTAGAACAAATGGTGCGATCGCCCAATATCGATGTCATCGATATCTGTTTGCCACCGCATTTGCATACGTCGGCAACGCTCATGGCGTTGGAGCATGGCAAGGACGTAATTTGCGAGAAGCCATTGGCACTCAATAGCGAAGACTGTTTTCGAATCCTGGAAACGGCAAAACGATTTAACCGCTTGGTCATGGTGGCACACGTGCTACCTTACATGGGTGCATTTGCTTTTGCTCACGAACTTGTCACAAAAAAAACGTACGGTCGACCCATCGGTGGATATTTCAAACGGATTATTTCTGATCCCACTTGGATCCCGGATTTTTATGAGAAGGACAAAGTGGGCGGTCCGTTGGTCGATCTTCATGTCCACGATTTGCACTGGATTCAATTGCTGTTCGGCAAGCCAAATGGAGTACATGCAGTCGGGCGAATGCAGGGGGAAGTAGCCAAGTTCGTACATGCGGTCTATGACTTTGGCAACGCCGATGTGGCGGTCTCAAGTAGTTCCGGTGTGATAGACGGGCCCGGTAGACCTTTTACGCATGGTTTCGAACTACAACTCGAAAATGCAACACTCCAGCATGAATTTGCTGCCTTTAGCGATTCGATGGAGACAATGCCGCTTAAAATCATAACCAGGGATGGACAAGTCATTCGGCCAGAGCTTCCTGCCAGCGATGATGTGGACGCATTCACAGCAGAGATCGAGGATATGGCACTCAGTGTTCGGACACGTTCTGTTGCGCCTAAGCTGGATGGATTGCTTGCCGCGCAAGCCGTGGAGCTCGCGATTGTCATGCAAGACCAACTTGCACGACGCAAGCGTTAAGTCCCATTGCGGAACCACAAGTGCTAGCTACGTTTAGAATCATTGCTTTCCTTGACGCAGCAGCCTCTTACGGCTCAGCTTTGGGCTACTCACCTCCATTGGAGCAAAGGGATAATGATTAAGCCGCTTAGTGTTCTCGAATATGTCGCGCTGGTTGTGTTATGCCTCCGATGCAACGAATGTTGTTTTGCCCAAAACGATCGCCCTGAGCAATCCCAAAAAGTCGAATCTCAGTCCAAGGCAGAGCGCGACAAGAATGGTTTGTATACGCTTGCAACACCTCGCCTAACCCTCGTCAGTGACATTCCGTTCGATGATGAACTCAGGAGCTGGCCGGGCTTGATCGAACAAAGCATCGAACAATGGAAAACCTATTTCTCGGTCGATGCAGGCCGAATCGCCAACTGGAAAATGAAAGCGATTCTGATGAGGAATCGAGATCGATTCGATCAACTCGGAATGCTAGACGGAGTGCCAAGTTTTGACGAGGGCTATCAATTTGGGGACGTGATCTACGTGCGCGAGCAACCGACAACGTACTATCGACGTCTCCTGTTTTTGCATGAAGCAACGCATTGGATTATTTGGAAATTATATGGCGGTGGCGGTTCGCCCTGGTTTATGGAGGGTATGGCAGAAATGCATGGAACTCACGCCCTAAATCATGGTGTGCTGAAACTAGGGGTGATCCCCGCATCACGAGACCAAGTTGCGGGCTGGGGGCGATTGCGGTTAATTGACGAGACACTCCAACGAGGCGACGCCCCTGCGATGGCTGAAATTTTGGCGTTCGGAAACGAGCGCGAGGATCATGAGATCCGCTATTCGTGGAGCTGGGCCGCATGCGTCTTTTTTACCAACCATCCCAAGTATGGACCAATTTTGAAGGAGCTTTATCGGTCGGAAAAGCTCGATTACTCAAACGCTCTCTCATTGAAATTCAAAAAGCGACTTGCACCGGACTGGGCGGAGATGGAACTCGAGTGGTCGGCATTCGTTTCGGACTTGGATTTTGGATACGACTATTCTAGATCAGCGGTGTGCCTTTCAATGCGACCGGAGTCGAACAGATGGAGCATCAAGGCCCCTACTCGTCTTTCGTTGGAATCGGAGCGAGGATGGCAACCCACCGGGTTTCTGGTTGAAGCGAACAAACCGGTGCAAATTTCTTGCACCGGAAATTTCCAACTGAAAAGATCGTTTGAGACAGCTTGGATTGTGGAGCCGTGTGGAATCACATACCAGTACTATCGTGGAAACCCACTCGGATGCGTTATAGGAAGCATCGTTTCAGAGGAAACAAACGAAAACACCCACCGATGGGAAACGTTTCGAATCGCAGCAGGGACGCTAGTCAATTCGCCAAAGGCCGGCAAACTTTTCTTAAAGGTAAATGCACCTTCGAATGGACTTAAAGACAACTCAGGGAATGTTTCTGTTGAGATTTCAGTCACGAATCCCTAGCGGTTGTTGGTTGATGCGTAACACGTGAGGTTTGGCCGCTATGCGTTTCGGTTTAAGTGACTGCGCAAGCTCTATAAATTTCCGTGATATTTAGTATCCGTGTCGTCGTAAGTCACTGGACCTTGAGGGATGTACTGTTCATAATCCAGAAAGTTATCCGTGGTTGCGGATTGAGCAGGATTTGCGGGTTACAGGATTTGTCCGGTGCATATTCTATTTCAATTTGATCTGCCCTAGTCTGCCAGTCAGCTTGGCTAGTCGAGTTGACGTAGGCTTCGCCAACCCACACCTTCAAAAAATCCTGTCGCGCGACAAATGCGGAAGTGGATTCAAATCGGAAGTGTTTTTGTAGTTTGGACGTATCGTTTAGCATTTTTCTTGGAACAATCTAATGAAACTGGATCGTCAATCAGTGATTCGATCTCTAACGCTGCTTGCGGCGTTGGGGGCGAGCTTCTCTTCATGGCAGACCGCATTCTCCCAAGATGCTGCCCCAGTCCCAGAGTACCCCCCGTTTGAGAAAGTGACCGAGGGGTTTGTCAAGGCGGATTCAAAGTCACCGGACAAACAATCTTTGTGCGGAATTTGGTCCAGGGAGAAGGACGGGCAAATGCTTTTGGAACTTCCAAAAGATTTTGCGATGAAAAAGTACTTTATTGCGTTGACCGTTAGCAGCGGAGATCGATACGCGGGACTTCAATCCAACGATTTTTACGTCTATTGGCGTCAATACAACAAACGTCTGGCGTTGATTGTTCCAAACATGAACATTCGTTCCAATGGCGAGCCAGAATCAAAATCGTCGGTCAAGCGACTGTTCACGGACACCGTTTTATTGGATGTTCCAATCATTACGATGGGGCCTCGTGGTGGAGGACCCGTTATCGATGCGGACGCTCTCTTTGTTGGCAACGCGAGTAAATTCTTCGGTCCGTCGGTTCGGGTTCAAGATCCGCAGTTGATCAAGATCGTTAAAGCAAAGTCGTTTAGCAAGAATGCCGAAATCGCATTTGAAGTGGTCGCTGCTGGAGGCAAGTTGCAGGCATTGCACTTCTCATTCAGCGAAGTGCCGGAAGAAAATGGATACCGACCACGAAAAGCAGATCAACGCGTTGGCTATTTCCTTACGAATTATTCCGACCTCGGCAGTTATGACGAAGACAAGAAACTGGTTCGCTACGTCACTCGATGGCGCTTAGAAAAGCGTGATCCAAGCCTCAAGGTCAGCCCTCCCGTCAAGCCGATTCGATTCTATATCGAACACACGACCCCTGTTCGATATCGCCGTTGGGTCAAGCAAGGGATCGAATATTGGAACAAAGCGTTCGAGCAGATCGGTTTTTCAGATGCGGTCGAGGTTTATTACCAAGATGCCAAGACCGGGGACAACATGGATCTCGATCCAGAAGACGTCCAATACAACTTTGTTCGATGGCTCAACAATGATATCGGTACAGCGATTGGACCCAGCCGCGTGCATCCGCTCACGGGTGAAATCCTCGACGCGGATATCATTTTGACCGACGGTTGGATTCGTCACTTCAATTTTCAGTACCACGATATGATGCCCGATTTGGCGATGGAAGGCATGAGTGCCGAGACGATGACTTGGCTGGGCACGCATCCAAACTGGGACCCTCGGCTTCGGTTGGCTCCAAATGCCAATCGCGATTATTTGAAAGGGTATTATGCGAACCAGTCGAAGCTTCCCTTTGGCGGGCATCCGATGACGAAAGTAGATTCGGCATTATTGGGTGATCAACAGTTCGACGGTTTAGTTGGCAGGACCAGTCAAGTCAATGGATACTGTGCCGCTGCATTGGGCAAGCAAATGGACATCGGCATGGCGCGGATGGCCTTTGATTTGTTCGACGAAGAAGGCAACTTGCAAGAGCCGATAGTCAAAAAGGACGAGCCAAAGCCCGACGAACCAAAAAAGGTTGACGGAGCCAAAGAAGAGCCAAAAAAGGACGAGCCAAAGAAAGACGATGAAAAAAAGCCCGAACCAAAGAAGGTTGAAAAGGCCAAAGAGAGTATGTTAGATGGGATGCCCGAGACATTCATCGGGCCCCTTTTGGCGGAATTGGTTGCTCACGAGGCGGGTCACACGCTTGGATTGCGTCACAATTTTAAGGCTTCGAGTGTATACTCGTTGAAGGAAATCAATTCCGAAGCAGTCAAAGGCAAGAAGACGCTTGCGTCGTCGGTCATGGATTATTTGCCGATCAACATGCCTTACGAAGTGGAAGGTGGTGTTCGAGGTGATTACACCATGATCGGACTCGGTCCATATGATTACTGGGCGATTGAGTATGGCTATACGCCAGAGGAATCAAAGCTATCGGAAATCTTGAAGCGAACAGGTGAGCCTGAATTGCAGTACGCGACGGATGAAGATACGAGCGGTCCGGATCCGATGGCTCGCCGATACGACTACAGCAAGGAACCGCTTGACTTCGCCGAAAACCAAATTCGGTTAATCAAGCTATATCGTTCCCGACTCCTTGACAAGTTTGTAAAAGACGGGGAAAGCTGGGGCAAAGCTCGAAAGGGCTATGAATTGACTTTGGGTGAGCAAATGAAGACGGTGAGTATGATGGCTAACTGGATTGGTGGTGCCACCGTCAATCGAGACAAGAAGGGTGATCCAGGCAATCGCCAATCGCTTGTTCCAGTCGATGCTGAACGTCAAAGAAAAGCCTTGGCGTTTGTGTTCAAAAATGCATTCCGAGACGAATCATTTGGCATTACTCAGCCGATCCTGGAACGATTGACCAATGACAAGTGGGCCGATGAAGGGATCCGTTCGATGGGTGAATCCACATTCCCAATTCACGATCGGATCCTAGGTTACCAGGCTGCAACACTCACTATGTTGATGAATCCAAGCACACTGCGACGAGTATTCGACAACGAGACATTGGTCCCATCGGATAAAGATGCAATGACCTTGCCCGAAGTGATGGACAAAGTCTTTGCAGAGATCTGGTCTGAGATGGATGTTAAGCCAGAAGGCGAAGTCTCGGCAAGAAAGCCTCGCATTAGTTCGTGGAGAAGAAATCTTCAACGTGAACACTTGGAGCGTTTGATCGATTTGGCAATTCCAACCGATTCGAATGCAATTACGAAGCCTGTAACGGCACTGTCGCTTATGCAGCTCAAGGAGCTAAAACGCAAACTGGATGCAACTCTCGAGGGTCGCAACAGTTTGGATCCATATTCCTTGGCTCACCTAGCAGAATGCCAGACACGGATTGCGAAGGCAATTGATGCGATTTATGTCTACAACATGCCTAGCAGTTTTGGCGGAGGAGGAGGATCGTTCTTTTCGTTCGGTCAAGAGGGACAACCGGTGAAGTCAAGTGATCCATCGGAACCAAATATGCCCGACTGATCTTTTTTCGCAGTTTAAGAAACGAAAGGCTCCGCGCTCATTCGCGGAGCCTTTTTTTATTATGGAGTTGCCCAGGAGCAATCCGGGCCCGAATCCAAATATCCTTGTCATTCTAAATCCCGCTTTTCCAGCCACAATAAAAAAGTGGGGAGCATTTCCCGTTCTTGTGATTGCACTGCAAGCGAATAAATGGTCCGATCTTTCCGACTTGGTTCGATCTGTTTTTCACTTGGATTTGGAATTGATTTATGCTCACCATCGCCAAAATTGCCATCGCAGTCGTTGTTTTTACATTTGTGGCTGAGCTTTCGAAGAACTCTCCAAAGTGGGGTGGATTGATCAGTGCCATGCCATGGATCACATTGCTTGTAATTGTAACTCGCCATCAGTTCGACCATGCGACTTCCCCTGAATTGATCGACTACTTACTGGCCACATTTTGGTTCATTTTGCCGACACTCTTGTTTGTAGGTCTGATGGCCGGAATGCTACACCAAGGAGCAAGTTTCTATGTATCGCTCGCTGTATCGATTTCCGTTGCTGCGCTTGCAAATGGTCTGGTAGCCTTCGGACTATCGGCCGCAGGAGTCTAGTCTAGGTTAGGAATCCGGTAATCGGGTTTTGAGGATAGTGACATGCGAAATGGGGTCGAGGAATCAACCAAGGTTTGCTGGTTCCAAAATAGACAAGAACTTTTGCATCCTGTTTTTCGAGTTAGCTCCATACCATTTCGAGAGTTCGCAAATTCCTGTTACGGTGGACTCACCAATTCTTGTTCTAACTTACGGGTTCAAAACAATAGCGACAACAAACCCGACGATCATCAAGGACCACGTAACCAAATTGGCTATTGCAAGCAACATACCAATAATAACGATCGATTTCTCTTTGCTAGGGCTTTGGCCGTTGCGAATTTTCTTCAATTCGGCCATTGCAAAAATGACTGCAAGAATCGCGCAAATGAGGGCTCCTAGAAAAGTTGGACAAAGAATCCAACTGATTAAGCCCAGTATCAAAACCGTACCCCCATTTCCTGATTGGGCGTACCCCAGAGACTGAACGGATGAGACAGGAATGGCACCAAACTGATTGTTTGCCATACTACCTACCGGATTGGACATCGGGTTTTGAACTCTTCGAGACTGAAACCGCCATGCGGGG
This sequence comes from Pirellula sp., assembly GCA_031374515.1. Lineage (GTDB taxonomy): Bacteria > Planctomycetota > Planctomycetia > Pirellulales > Pirellulaceae > JBKCUI01. Next base: position 69,507 of record JANMGH010000203.1, read on the forward strand.
ATTCCCAACCAGTGATCGGATGTTTCCTCGCGAATATGGCAGGAGTCGTCGAGTCGTCCTTCCGCGATCCAACTATTAACCGTTTCGACACTCGACGGTCCATAGACCATCGAATTTGGAGTACGAACAAAGTACTTCACCGAAGCGTTGGAGGGAACATTATTTGAGTCGAACGGACGATCGATTTGAGCCTGTGCTTGATACTCGACGCTGGTAGCAGTTCCTTGAGATGTGACGGACTGGCTCTCGGTTGGTTTTGCAACGGGAAACGAGGTCCAAGAGTCGTTTATTGAGTCTATTTGGGGTCCGTTCGCATCGCCTTTGAGTGGATATACTGTTTCGGCCGCACCGGGGTCTGAGGATGAGGCTAGTTGAGTCGATTGCTCGTTGGAGTTAGCAGCGGCCGTGTAAACGGTTCCACAAACAGGACAGCGCGCTCTTCGACCGACAAATTCGTCGTCGACGCGAAGTGTCTTGCCACATCCAGCGCAAATTGTGTCAATGGCCATCGATTCGATCCGTTCTCAAGATGCAGGGTGTTTGTCTGGGTGGAGATAAACAAAGGACTTTCCAAGCCGTCCGCCGTAGTTTCCAGCGCGGATCTTTTGTAGTCCTGGAACTGGCAGTGCTGCGTTTATCGCAGCATAGGTGGCTTGTGCAACGCTTTCTAGGTCCGAGCCATTGATGATAATTTCCATGATAGAGACCACTCCTTCAGGAACCAATGACTTGCCCCCTAATTTCTCCTTCAACGTTGGGCAATACTCGGCGTAGGTGCTTGCTATCAGGAATTTGTAACTGCTGCCAGCTTTGCTGGCGCTTGCAGCCACACCACCTGGAAAGGTCGTAATGACCCTCGGCATGGAGTCGGCGGCCGCCGCAGCTCGTTCAGCAGCTTCAATGGCAGCCTCTTCCGTGAAACCGAGGAACCAGAGATTGCCACCCATTATGCCATCTGCGAAACCAAATCGTCGGCTCAAGAAAAACTCACCCCCTAGAGTTGGAATGGTCCACCCTTTGTGCCCAAACATTTCGGATCGCGTTTGATGGCCATCGCCGAAAAAAGCGATCTTGCGACCGAGTTTAAAATAGGGCTCCGTATCGAGGAGGTTGAAGCACCGCGTCGTTGGGCAGGTCAACACGTTTTGACTCAGCCTAGCCAACAGGACTTTTTCAAGGTGAGCCACGCGGTCTTTCCGAAAGCGTGGAACGTGGAATTGGAGAATCGCTCCGACCCTACCGTCAGGAGTCACCTGGCCCGGTGACTTGCCATCTAGTATCTGCTCGATCCCTGCTTCGCAGTCGCACAGGATCGTACTACTGGCATGTCCGGTCGCAGCCTGGCAGGCCGCCAACAGCCATTTTTGATCGCGAGCAGTCACCAGCGCAGACGCATAAATGCTTTTGAATGCCTCCGCAAAGGTATCTTCAACCAAGAGGTCCCATTGCGGGTTGTTCTTCCAAGGCGTCATTTGGCGGACTTCAGTAGCGGTTTGAGCTTAGGGGTCGAGACAATTTGAACTGACATTTCTCGTCAAACCATCATCGGGTCGCATTGTAGCCGAACGGATTGGGAGCGAAACTCCGGCCATGCGATTCGTTTCGGGACGCCCGGAGAGCACCTACAAACTTGTCCTTGACAGAAATACAGAATAGCCAATCATTTCCAATGCCATTTTTTGCCGGCGGAGTTCCACCAAACCGGTGTTGTCACCCACGAGAAATCACTGATGAAAATTCACGAATACCAAGCAAAAGAGCTCTTACGCAAAGCTCAAGTACCGGTTCTTGAGGGTTTTGTAGCCAGAACACCCGAAGAAGCCAAAGCGGCGTTTGATAAGCTTGGAGGCCCAATTGCTGTAGTAAAAGCACAACTGCACGCAGGCGGACGAGGTAAAGGCACGGTAATCGAAGTGCCGACGCAACGCGGTGTTCAACTTGTCAAAAGCGGTGACGAAGCGGCCGTGGTCGCAAAAAACCTGATCCATAATCGCTTGGTTACTGTTCAAACAGGACCGTCCGGCAGCAAAGTCAATCAGGTCTTTGTAGAACAAGGCTGTAAGATCGCTCGCGAACTGTACCTCGCAGTGGTCGTAGACCGCGGAAGTCAAATGCCATTGCTAATGGTTAGCAGCGAGGGGGGAGTCGACATTGAAAAGGTAGCCCATGAAACGCCTGAAAAGATTTTAAAAGAGTCCTTTGATCCAGCTTATGGACTACAAGGCTTTCAGGTTCGAAAGCTCTGCAAAAAGTTAGGGGTTACCGGCGATGCAGCCAAGAACGCTGATTTGTTCTTCAAGAAGATCTGCAAGCTATTTGTAGATCTCGATTGCTCGATGGCCGAGATCAATCCATTGGTTATCACCGAGGATAACAAGATGATTGCGCTCGATGCCAAAATCACTTTCGACGACAACGCCATGTTCCGACATGCGGACCTGCGAGAGTTGCGAGATATCAGCGAAGAAGAACCCGCTGAAACTCGAGCCGGGAACACAGGACTGAGCTATGTCAAACTCGAAGGCAACATCGGTTGTCTCGTCAATGGCGCTGGTCTCGCAATGGCCACCATGGATATCATCAAACATCATGGCGGAGCACCTGCGAACTTCCTCGATGTGGGTGGTGGGGCCAATACCCAACAAGTGACCGAGGCATTTCGAATCATTCTGTCCGACCCAAACGTCAAGGCAATTCTTGTCAATATCTTTGGTGGAATTGCACGTTGTACCACCATCGCCCAAGCGATCATCGAAGCCTCTAAAGAAGTCGGGTTCACCGTACCGCTCGTTGTTCGACTTGAAGGGACCGAAGTGAACGAAGGGAAAAAAATGCTGAAGGACAGCGGACTAGCAATCATTTCTGCCGACGATCTAACCGACGCAGCGAAAAAAGTGGTTGCTTCCATCGCTTAGCGCTCAAGCAAAAAAATATCACCTCGCAACCAAACACTATCCCCAAGATCCCAGAACTAATAAACTATGAGTATTCTTGTTCATCGCGAAACGCGAGTCATATGCCAAGGCATTACAGGTAAGGCTGGAGCATTTCACACCAAGGGTTGCAAGGAATACGGCACCAAGATGGTTGGTGGCGTAACTCCTGGCAAATCGGGCGAGACAGTTGAGGGTTTGCCGGTCTTCGATACGGTCGAGGAAGCGGTAAACCAAACCGGTGCGAATGCTTCTATGATCTTCGTCCCACCTGCCTTTACAGCCGACGCAATTCTCGAAGCGATCGATGCCGGTATCGGAGTGATTTGCGCGATCACCGAAGGGGTACCCGTCATCGACATGGTGCATGTTTACGAACGTGTTCGCAAGAGCAAGTCAATCCTGATTGGACCGAATTGCCCCGGGGTAATCACTCCAGGTGAATGCAAAATCGGCATCATGCCAGGTTACATTCACAATGTTGGGAAAGTCGGAATCATGTCCCGAAGCGGTACACTGACGTACGAAGCCGTCTGGCAAACGAGCAGCCTCAACTTGGGTCAGTCAACGTGCGTTGGACTCGGGGGGGACCCCATCGTCGGCACCTCGTATATTGATCTCTTCGAACGATTTCAGAACGACGATCAAACCGAAGTGATCCTGATGATTGGTGAAATTGGTGGCGATGCTGAAGAACAAGCTGCCGCCTATGTCAGAAGCCATGTCACCAAACCCGTCGCCGCTTTCATCGCTGGTCGCACTGCACCGCCAGGAAAACGGATGGGGCACGCAGGCGCGATCATCACAGGTGGCAAGGGGACGGCCGCCGAAAAAGTGGCGGCTCTCGAAGCCGCCGGAATTGTTGTCTCGCAATCACCCGCGGACATGGGAAAAGCGGTTGTCGAAGCTATCAATCGGGCAAAATAGGACACGCTAATAACGCACGGCTTGATCCCATGCTTGGGGAGCGGCGCATGCGTTGCCAATCCCAATCGCGCTGGTTTGGGGCGCGGACGAACTTGAAGGTCGGACAGAATTATTTTTTATCGGCCGGCTTCATATTTGCGACGTTATTGGCTAGCGTGCCTAGCTCATTCCAAAACGTCACATACTCGTTGCGGTCCTTGATGTATCCATCATCGAATACCGCTTTGCGAAGCTCCTCCCGCTGCTCTATGAAAAGGGAAAAATCTCTTGGATCATTCGGATGAAATACCGGACACGGTCGATCGTAAACGACCGCAGCCCCTTGATCTCCCTGAGTGTGGAACCGAGAAAGCCCAATAACACGGTCGGCAACATAGATCGCTTCATTTAACTCATGCGTTACCATCAGTATCGTGTATTCGGGGCGACGACCTTCTTGCTTGGCGATCAAGTTCTCTTGATAGAATCGCAACAACATCATCTGCAGGTCTTCGCGCATGGCCTCGTCTAACGCGCCAAAGGGTTCATCCAACAGGACAATTTTCGGACGCATGATGAATGCCTGTGCGACAGCAACCCGCTGTTTCATCCCACCTGACATCTCATTTGGGAATTTCCCACATGCATTCGCCAAGCCAACGCGGTGAAGAAATTCGCGAGACTTCTCCATGTGAAGTTTTCGTTTCGCAAAGTATTTGCGAGGGCCCAAAAATCGCATCAGTAGTGAGGTCTCGTCCAGTTTCAGTCCAAAACTAACGTTCAATTCTGCGGTCAAGAAATCGTAGAGCGCATAGTTCTGATATACGATGCCTACATTCCGATTCGGCCCGCGTACAGGTTGACCATCCGTTAGAATCTCCCCCTGCGATGGTGGATGCGTACCGAGTATGGCCTTGAGAAGCGTACTCTTGCCGCAACCGCTTGGCCCCACCACAGCCACGATTTGACCTGGCAAAACTTTCAGATTGATATTGTCGAGCACCCGGTGTGAACCGAATCCATGACTCAACGATTTGACTTCCAATGCGAATTCACTCACTGACAATAGTCCTGTTTCGATGTCAATCAATCCTCATACCATGGGCAAAGCTTGCGCCGCAACGTGGCAAGTCCCCATTCTGCGATCAATCCGATGAATGCAAGGATCGCTAAATAAACATAGACGATACTCATATTTAAGATTCGAGATTGCATGCGGATTTGGTATCCCAGCCCCGCATTGCCTACCACCATTTCCGCGGCTAGTAAAAAGACCATAGCGGGTCCAATTTGTAATCGGACACTATCGATGATCTTGGGTAGGATCTGTTTCCAAATGACTTCATAAATGATCTCCAATTCCGAGGCCCCGAGCGTGTACGCTTTGTTGATCGCTTCGTCGCTAACATCCTGCCGAACCGCTTGGTAAATCGACTGGGTCATCGAGAAAAAAATCCCCAATGCGACCATCGAAGTGAACATTCGTTGGTCGGTTCCAACCAGTGCAAAATAGATGGGCATCATGGCCGTGGGCGGAATCTTTGACAAGAACATAACCACCGGCCCTAAAGGTGCTTCGATCCACCGGTAGGCCCCCATCAAAACTCCGATGACAATCGAAGCGGCAACCCCCACACTCATACCAAGAGCGAGTCGCCAAAGCGTGGCACGCATGTCGACCCAAAACATAGGAGGCTTGGGATTCTCAGGTAACCCCTGGGAGCGAAAAATCTGCTTGAGTCCTTCGCCTAACTTCTCAAATGACGGGATCGTGGATTGAAGAGCATTGATGCGTGTCTGCCTCGCTGATACCAATTCATAAGCGCCCAGCAACGTGAGAACGCCGCCGATCGCGAGCAGCCAAAAGAGCCAGGGAGGAATGGCGCGTCGAATCATTCGTTCACTTTCAAATTCGTTTTTTCAATTGCGTTCAAGAGCACAGTCTACAGGATCCGGTCGATTTCGATGTATTCTATCAGCAATTGGGTGCCGTTGCGCGGGTAGGGCGACACCGCCGCTACGCGGGTTTAGCTCAGGTACCGCTGTTTAAAGCAAGATAGCCTTTTAACGCCTCAAACCGCAATTCGAGAGGTTTCAAAAAAGCTTCTCCCGGTTAGTAATTTTCGGATCCACGCTGCGGGTTCAAAGTTGCCGCATCGCGGGCTCCTCTAATGTACAATACGTGTCCCAGTACTTAGCATTCGAGGTTGATGATCGCGTTGACCATCGGTTCCGTCCGAAATGCTATGCCCAACGAGTCGAGCCATTATTATTCGTTTGAAAAAATCATTACATGAAAAAAAACATGCAGACTATGCGTTTGATCCATGCCGTGATAGCGGTAACCGTACTGCTGATTGGGAATGCGACGGCTCAACTCGCTGCGCCTTGCCGTCAAGCCCATGCACACAACGACTATCTGCATACGCGACCACTTCTCGACGCGATCGATAATGGCTTTTGTAGTGTGGAAGCGGATATCTATCTCGTGGATGGCCAGCTGTTAGTAGCTCACACGAAAGCCGAGTTGTTACCGGATCGCACGCTTCGTTCGCTGTATCTTGATCCGCTGCGATCACGCATTCAAAAGAACTCGGGGAAGGTCTACTCAGACGGTCCGACATTCACCTTGCTGATCGATATTAAGTCTGAGGGTGAAAGCACCTATCGGGCGTTACATCTGCTGTTGTCCGAATACCGGGATATCTTTTCGTTCGTCGAGGCAGGGAAAGAACACCCAGGAGCTGTATCCGCAGTCGTGAGCGGTAATCGAGCAATCGACTTAATCGCGGCCGAAAAGGTTCGGTATGTTGGCATCGACGGCCGGTTGACCGATCTGAACAGCGATATGGCTAGTCACCTGTTACCGTTGATTAGTGACAATTGGACCCAGCATTTCAAATGGAGAGGGGTCGGTGAGTTTCCTGCAAGCGATCGAGAAAAACTAGCTTCAGTCATCGAGAGCAGCCACAATAAAAAACGACGCGTTCGTTTTTGGGCGACCCCGGACAACGCCTTGGTTTGGGGAGTCCTCAAAGAGGCAGGAGTCGATTTGATCAACACCGACGACCTAAAGGGCCTCAGCGCTTTTCTCCGAGCGGAAAAACCTCGGTAGTCGACGCCTTCCGTGTGGCAAACCACTTCGCATTCATTGCAACGTGAAATCGCATGGACAAATTGGCACGAGCGAAGCCTTTGTAGCTTCGCTCGTCCCGCTGTGCAAAAAACGATTCAATCGCGAACTAGTCCGCTCGACGTGGTGCGCTCTTAGACAAAGAATCGCGGATCTCTCGCAATAACAATACGTCTTCGCTCGGCGGCGCTGGCGGAGCAGGAGCTTCGTCCTTTTTCTTTTGCAGCGAGTTCATCAACCGAACCATCATGAAAATCGCAAGTGCAACAATTACAAAGTCCAATGTCGCCTGTAGAAACGGACCATACTTCAAAATGTCTGGATCTGTCGATTCCATCACAGCTTTTCCAGCCGCATCCGAAACCGGTTTGCCCCCATCCATCTTTGGAAGATCGACTTTCGAGCCGAAAATGTCGGAGTATTTGAGTGACAGCCCGTTGAAATTCACTCCCGATTTTGCAGTAAGCAGATTCAACGGAGGCATAATCAGGTCATTCACCATCGAACTGACAATCTTGCCAAAAGCCCCTCCGATAACCACACCGACCGCGAGGTCAATGACGTTTCCTCGCATCGCAAAGGCTTTAAATTCCTGCAGTAACCCCATGACCCGACTCCCGAAAAGACGTTTGAATTGAAGTGATTGACAATTTGCACGCTTTATTACATTGTTTTTGCTACTTTGGCAATCGTTCGGGGGGGTGTAAAGTGCAAATTGTTCGTATCCAACTGCATTTGCCGTGCTGCTCTTGATACAACCCAGAAGCTTCCTGTATGCACTGAGCGTATGTATCCAAATCGATCCATTGTATTGCTGTCTATCGTCGCCATTTTGCTTGCAAAAAATGCCGCGGTTTCTGATCAGCCTGATTCTACGGCGATCCTTTCGCAATATCAGAGCGCGCGTGCGTTCTACGCGGAAAGGCAATATCAGAAATCATCCATTGCGTTCAGGTCGGTAGTAGAGCTTTGTCCGGGTTCCGAATTGGCTATACAGTGCGAGTATTTTGCGGCGATGTCGGACTGGGCCGTCGAACCTTGCGATAGTGGAGCGACTAAGTTATCTAGCTGGCTAGCAAAGGCGAAGAAATTTCAGCTCGATTCGATCGCCGCGGGTCGTAGATTTGATGCCAACCAACTGCTGAAGTGGTCGGAAAACGCTGAGCTTGTCCAAGCAAAATGGGACCGACAACGCGATCGATTGGATTCATCGGAACAGCGATTGAGGGAGTTCCTCGGCCTAGTTTCCAAAGGCACAGTCGACGCAAGCCCCACGACTTCAAAGAGTAGCCCTGCCGTATGGCTGGAACTTGGTTCGCTCTTGCTTGAAAACCGGCAGGATTACGCAACAGCCCAAATTTGCTTCGAGCATGTCATAAGCAATTCAAATGCGTCAGAAAGTATGCAAAGCCAAGCCATTATGGGCTGCGCCTTGGCTTGCTGGCACAAGCAGCAGTATACCGAAACACGGTCCTTTCTCTCGGAGTTGTCGGCCAAGCACTTGGATGATGACCTTAACATTCAGGTCAAATTATTGAGGATCAAAGTCGGAAAGGCAATTGGCGAAACGATCGATGTTGTTCAAGCGTTGGAGCCAGTGACTCGTCTTGCGTTGGCAGGAAATCCTCCTGCTGCCTCCCTTTATGAACTAGCAATGACCCTTATTGAGGCAGGTGAAACGTTTCAGTCGAACGAAATACTACTTAAAATCGCACATCGATTTCCAGAATCTCCTGTTTCGCTTGAGGTTCGCGTACGACTCGCCCGAAACGCCGCGGAAAACAAGCGATGGAAGGAGGCGGCAAATTGGTCCGACGAAGCGATCAAGCGAGGCTGCTCAACTGAATTGCTTCCTTATGCTTATTTGCTACGGGGACAAGCCAAACTCGAGCTCGGATCCATCGAAGAAGCTCGTGCGGACCTCGTGTCAGCACTATCGAGCTCTACAAACGATGTGAACTTAGAAATCTCGATTCGATTTCAATTGGCGGAATCCTTGTACCAGCTTCAACGTTGGACGGAAGCTGAGTCTTATTGGAAGTGGCTTGTTCAAACGTCGCAAGCAAATCCAACTGGAATGGGCAAGCCTGAATGGTTACCAGTCGTTCTCTTGCGTACAGCTGAATTGCTGGCATTGCGAAAAGAGTGGAGTCAGGCGGAGCAAATCGTTTTGCGAATTCGTAATGATTTTCCCAAATGTAACCGCGCCTGCGAAGTCGATTACCTTTTAGCGAGATGTTTGGTCTCCAAAGCCGATTTTGCTGAAGCGAGACAAGTGCTTCAATCTATCACTCAACGAGCCAACGTCACACCCGATGAGCTGGTCGCGCGAGCGTATTGGATGATGGGCGAAACGTTTGTCATGCAACGCAGGTATTCCGAAGCATTGCTTGCTTATCGCGACGCAATGCAGGTACCAAATCAGGAATATTGGAGCTCAGCATCACTCTTGCAAATTGCCAAATGCTATGAAGCGATGCAAGACTTGCAAGGAGCAAAGGAAGCGTACGAGGGAATTGTCAACCAATTTGGTGACAGCCCCTTTGTGTCGACAGCCAAAGAACGATTGAGGGTTATGCCATCCGCTGCCATTGCAAATCAACTGCCCAAAGAACCAACTCAAGGAGCCAAGCGATGACGAAGCACAATTCCATCGCAGCGTGGTCAGGCTCTCGTTGGATCATTGCGGCCACTGCTTGGCTTGCATTGTTTGCCTGTGCAGCCGAAACGTTGCACGCTCAGTCGCCGAATAACTTTGTGCCCGCAAACAATGGCGGTGCAAGGCAGAGTCAACCGTTCAACTCTCAATCACCACCCATTACCGGTCAACCCGATTTGCGACTTGCTGGCAATACGGGTGTTGGAAACGCAGGACAAATATCAAGCGGGGTGAATGCCGGTTCTTCGTCGGCAACCACGACAAAAGAGGGTAAGACTGCTTTCAAGAATCTGCTGCAAATCTTTTACGATGGCGGTTGGATGATGTATCCCATCGCTCTCTGTTCGTTTGTACTTACCGTATTCACTTTCGAACGTCTCATTCACCTGCGAACGGGGCGAGTCATTCCGCGCCCTTTCGTGAAACGATTGATCGAGCAGCTTCATCAACAACAAATCGATAAAGAAGAGGCCCTTGAGCTTTGCGAACGGAACCCTAGCCCTATCGCCTCGATCCTTAGTGCGGCTGTCAAAAAATACGGTAGGCCGGCCGTCGAGGTCGAACAAGCCGTTCTCGATGCGGGCGAACGGGAAAGCAACTTGCTGAAGCGTCATATGCGTTTGCTCAATGCAATCAGCAACGTCGCTCCCCTGCTCGGCTTACTAGGAACTGTGCTGGGTATGATTCAAGCCTTCAATGACATATCCAGCGCGCAAGCGATGGGGCGGCCGGACTTGCTAGCGGGTGGGATCAGCCAAGCGCTTTTGACCACGGCTGCCGGTTTGCTGGTAGCGATCCCAGCCTACCTCCTGTATATGTTCTTCCTCGGTCTAACTGACAAATTAATCATGGAGATGGATGGCCATGCTCAGCGACTCGTCGAAGTGGTCAGCGCTGAGGGATTGCAGGAGAACGACACATCCAGGGTTCGCTCTCGATCCAGAAAAGCAGCTTAACCTGGCTGATCGTACTGTGTTCATAACCTTTTCGTAACACGACTTGAGACGTTTCTAATGCCACTCAAGCTTCATCAAGATGAATTGCCAAGCATCAACTTGACCAGCATGATCGATGTGTTGTTCTTGTTGATCATCTTTTTTATGGTAGGGACTCGTTTTACCCAAGACGAGACCAACGTCCAAATCAACTTGGCCCAAATCGCACCCGACGGCTCCATGATGTCCGCTCCATCAAACAAGACGGTTTCCTTTTCTGCCGACGGAACCATCAAATATGGGAACCAACCCGTCTCGTTGGAACAACTATCCGCAGAACTAACCGAAGCCGTTCGTAACTATCCCGGAACCACCGTCCAGCTCAAACCAGACAGGGACGTCAAAGTCCAACTTCTACTGGACGTACATAATGCGGTCGCTCGGTCCAAAGCGAAAATTGCGGGCCTGTCGGCCACTTCCGTCCGAATGCCTACGACAACTCGTTAGCCGAATATGTTCTTTCCAATTCGCATTACACTGGCTGCAATCGGGGACATTAGCAGCGGTAGTATCTGGGCGATGGTCTTAGGAACTCTGTTGGCAGTCGTCGCCATCGCCTTGCTCGTCGCTTCGTGGACAAAATGGGGACAAACCAAGTCATTGACGAAGTGTATTGCAATCGCTTTTCTCGCGCATGTGTGGTTGCTAATGTACGCTTACGGGACACGCATCGTGACCCCTGGTTTTGGTGGAGGCTCACAAGGGGGAACCAAAACGGAGGCGGCTTTGGCATCTGTTCCTATTCTTGCAATCGAAGAACTAGCACCATCGGACGAAAGCCCATTGGCGGATGATGTGCCCTCGGATAGGCCCGTTGATGAATCGGCACCGTCACCGTGGGAAGCTCCGCTGAAACGCGTGGCGCAAGTGGAACAGCAGTCGTCCGACACATCGCACGATGAAATGCCAAAGATTCCGGAATTGGTGCCAGCGTCTGCAAACGCGTTGCGGAGCCTAGAAAAGGAAAGTCCGCCGCCTGAACTACCTTCAATCGATTCCATTGAACAGATTTCGCAGCTGGCTGCGATCACCAATCAAGTTGCCCAGCCGCATCCCATAACACCAGCCCCCGATCCAAACCGTTCTTTCTCGCAAGCTAGCGCGCCGCCACCGCAAAGGCGCGTTGACCAGAGACCTGTGCCAACTAATTACCAAATGCGTTTGTCTCCGCAGCGTTCGCAGTTTGCTATTCAAAATGGTGGAGATGCTAATACCGAAGCGAGTGTGGAAGGAGCATTGGCATGGCTCGCACGCGCCCAAGGTCCTGATGGAGGTTGGAATGCAGCCGAACATGGTGCCGGCAACGTTACGACAGCCACTCTCAAGCGCGCAGGTAATGAAAACAGAGACAACGCGGGACGTAAAGCCAATACAGCCATGACCGGGCTAGCACTCCTTGCGTTCCTCGGAGCTGGCCATACCCACACCGACGGTCGATACAAAGAAAACGTTGCAGCTGGCCTTCGATATCTTCTCTCACAGCAGTTTCAAAAGTCAGGGGACCAAGGTACCGGCGATCTGTGTGGTCGAGATCAGGTGGGGCGACAAGAGCCAACCGTTCGATTCGCGCGCATGTACAGTCATGGTATGGCTGCTCTGGCTCTTGCCGAAGCGTACGGTATGACCGGCGACCCTGCGTTACTCCCAGCGATTCGGGACGCTTGCGATTACAGCCATGCAGCGATGAATCCTCAGACCGGTGGCTGGCGGTATGAATTCCCAACCGGCGATCCTGGTGACCTCAGCCAATTCGGTTGGCAAGCAATGTTGCTCAATAGCGCATCGAATCATCGGTCCTATGAATTGTCGCAACAGTCCAGATTCTTGATGCAACGGTTCTTGGATTCCGTCAGTACCGGTCGCCATGGCGGGCTTGCCGTGTACCGTCCCGTTCCTGGAATGATCGCAACTCCTGCCATGACTGCGGAAGCCTTGGCATCTCGCTTGCTTCTAGGTTTTCCCTTAACCGCGACAGCCGCAGACGAGGGACAGCGCATGCTGCTAAAGAATCTCCCCGGCCAAAGCGAAGAGAATCTGTACTACTGGTACTATGCAACCCTCGCCATGTATCAAATGCGTGGCGATACACTAGGCACACCCCACAGTAATTTCGTTGCTAATAACTCCTCAGACGCTGCTTGGATCCAATGGAACGAAGCGATCAAAAAGCAGCTTTGTTCGACACAAGTACCGCATGGAAAAATGGAAGGGTCATGGAATCCAAGCTGCGTTTGGGGCGAATACGGCGGCCGAGTGTATTCCACGGCTATGGCCTGCATGTGCTTGGAAGTATACTATCGGTACTTGCCAATGTACAAACCGGAGCAGTTCGCGAACCAGTGGCAGCCCGCTCGCAGATGATAGGGCAGTCTCTACTATCCAGTTTCCGCATGCGTAGCGGCCGGGAGTTTCGCAAACATTCATTCTGTGCAACTTCATGCAACACATCATGGCACACGCGTCGACTTTACGTTTTGAATGTAGCCCATTTAGACTCATCCCCTTCGTAGAATAATGGTTACTGCAAGCCTAGATGAGAACCGAAAACCATTTGCTATCATCCCAGAATGAACGTGATTGTGTATACTGTGAGCCACAACACAAAAGCAATGCCTCGTTCAAACGGCCGTTGGCCCATCCACCATGTCCACTCCAATTCCAATGCAACTCTCTCGCATCATTATCAGCGAGATCAGTGACAGCCAAGTCATCTACTTAAAAGAAATCGACGGCGAGCGGCAATTCCCAATCCTAATAGGAATCTTCGAGGCGACTAGCATCGATCGAAGAGTCAAGACAAAAACAGTACCGCAGCGACCATTGACTCACGATTTGGTTGTCAACATCGCCGAAGCGTTGGGCGCGACTATCGAAAGTGTTGTAATATCTGACCTAAAAGACCAGACGTACTTCGCACAATTGCGACTCAAACGCGGCGAAGAATCGATTGAAATCGACGCTCGCCCATCGGACGCGATTGCGGTTGCCGTGACGTTTCAGCCGCCTCTACCAATCTACGTGACCGAAGAGGTTTTACAAAAGGTTATGGACAAGTCGTAATGGATTCAAAGTCCTCATCGCCGCGCAAGACCAAACGCATCCCATTCAAGGTCGATATCGCGGGCGTTATCGAAATCATGGGGACGTCGCTATACAGCCACCCGAACACTCCAGTCCGAGAACTTTTGCAAAATGCCCATGACGCCATTATGCGACGACGGGCTAGGGATCTTTCCTACCAAGGACGGATCGACGTTCTGCAGGATTCAGCAGCCCGCACCCTCAGCTTCACAGACGATGGAATTGGATTGTCACCCAATGAAGCAGAAGATTACCTTGGTACGCTTGGCGTCGGCATTACCGGCCTTATTAAGAAAGGTGCGACCGATGTTTTTGACATTTCCATGCATTCTAACAAGCGGGATGGAAGCAATCTCATCGGCCAATTTGGTATCGGTCTTTTCTCCGCCTTTATGCTGGCGGACAAGATCGTGGTCGAGAGTCTGAGGTTCGAAGGGGAGGAAGCCGTGCGGTGGCAAGCGGGCGCTGGGACGGACATCGAACTCGCCACGTCCGATCGCACTACCGTCGGGACATCCGTCACACTCCATTTGAAGGCCAACTACGCTGTGTTTGCGGACGATGCCGAATTGCTTGAGGCTGGTATCAAGCAGTACGCTGACTTCTTGCCTATCCCGATCCATTTGAACGGCTCCAGCGCGCGCTCGAATTTAATTCAAGCGTCTTGGCTCGAGCCGACACCCGATAGCGACGCAGTCGAGGAACAAATCGCTTCGTACTTTGGCGAGACACCTCTTGATGTCATCTTGATCGCGGTCGAAGCCCCGGTAGCGATCAAGGGAGCACTCTACGTTTCTCCACAACGTACACCGGGTTTTGCAGACGATGCAACCATTGCTGTTAGCGTTCGACGAATGGTCATATCGCGTCATATTCGAGAATTGGTCCCCATTTGGGCACCGTTCCTTCGCGGCGTGCTCGAGTTACCAAATTGCTTACCTACGTCGAACCGCGAGGACCTCGTTCGCGATGCGATTTTCGATTCCGTTTGTGATTCCATTTCCGATGAAATCTATGTCCATTTCGATGAGTTGACTCGCAATCATCCTCACCGATGGCAATCGATTTTGCACTGGCATCGATATACCTTTGCAGGAATGGCAATCCATGACGAGAAGCTTCGTTTGCTATTGCAGTCAACTTACAAATTCATCACCTCACACGGTGAACTTACGGTCGAACAAATACTGAGCCGAAGCCGTGCAGACGCACTGGTCGAGGACGAAGCCGATTTCGTAGTATGGTACAACGCAGACCGACGGCAGGAAGCATGGCTCAATGAATTTTTCGCGAACGGCTCGACCCCGTGTATCCACACTCTTCGGAGTTTTGAAGAGACTTTGCTGGCTGCTATGCTTGGTGAAATGACGTTGGAGCAAGTAGATTTGAGAGCTGCCAGTCCATCTTCGGAGAATTTTTGCGAGTCGATTTTGGGATTGGAAGAACGCGTGGATGCTTCCGAGGAATGGCAGACTTTTTTTGAATCGCTTGATTCGAATATCTTCGTCGCTTCGACGCCAAACAATCAGCCCGTCATGGCCTTTGTCAATGAACGGTATGAACTGACGAAGACTTTTGACGAATTGCGTGAGAACGGCGAACTGCCACGCGGTTTTCAACGCTTGATCGATCAGCATTTCCAGAGAAGCCCAGCTGGCAAGAACGAGATTATCTTAAACACACAGCATCGCCTCGTGCGCCGCACGCTCGAGCAAGGTGTCAATAGTCCACTGGCCAATGTGTTGCGAATCTTAGTCATCGCAGCGCTCAGCAAAGCGGGTGCACGCATTCAAAGTGCAGCCCAAGAAATTCAAGCCGAGGACCTGGAAGCGATAGCGGACGCGCTCTAAGAGTGCCAGGTCTACTCCGCCGCGACCAACACCCAAAATGCCAACCTATTTCTAACGCCGTATCCCCTGCCAAAGCATTCTCCGGTTCGATCAGCTATTATGTGGTTGTTGCAGGTTTCCAAACATCGATTCGCATTCCTCTTGAAAGATCCTTATGAAAACGCACTCTTTTCATCGACGTAAGTTCCTAAAGACAACCGCCGCTGCGACAGCTTGCATGGTCGCGGCACCCAACGTTGCGACTGCAAGTAGGACCAACTCGCAGATCATTGTTGGGGAAAAATCGCATCAGTTCGAAGTCTTGCATCATTTCCCCAAGTTACCTTCTCAATACACGTGGCAAACGACCCACAATGTCGCGGTCGACGGCGCCAACAATTTGTATGTAATACACGAAGGACGCGAGAAGCAAAAAGAACACCCCTCGATATTTGTGTTTGACGAAGACGGCGAGTTTATCCGTGCATTCGGACAACGATTTCAAGGGGGCGGGCACGGGCTAGAGGTCCGCAAAGAAGGCAATCAAGAATTTCTATATGTGACCGGATACCAACAGGTAAAAGAGTTTGCCAAACTCGACCTCAAGGGGGAGGAAGTCTGGGTGAAACGAGCTCCTAAAGAGTCCGGTGTTTATCATGCAGACGAAGCAGACAAGCCGGCAAAAGTATGGGGTGCGGATCGATTCCTGCCTACCAACTTTGCGTTCCTGCCAGACGGCGGTTTCTACTTGGCCGACGGCTACGGCTCTAACTACATTCATCGTTTTGACAAAAATGCAAAATGGATTAGCTCGTTCGGCGGCAAAGGAAACGGCGAAGGCAAATTCGATACGGCACATGGAATCTGGATCGACGATCGAAACCCTGCACTCCCCAAGATCGTGATCACGGACCGTGCACACAACACACTTCAGATTTTCGATATCGATGGTAAGTACGAAAAAACCATTACGGGTTTTGGGCTTCCTGCGAATATCGACAAGCAAGGTGACCTGTTGCTTGTCCCTGAGCTCGTTGCACGTGTATCCATCCTCGACAAAGATTACAAAACGGTAGTGCAACTTGGCAGCGACGTCGAACGGATTAGTGCAGATACTAAGAAAACAATTCGGGGCGATGAAAAACAATGGCAAGATGGAAGGTTCGTGCATCCTCACGATGCGTGCTTTGACAACAAAGGAAACATCTACGTGGCAGAGTGGGTACAAACTGGTCGAGTGACGAAACTGAAAAGAGTCTAGTCGGACATCACCGTATTTTCGCGAAAAATTGCATTGGTATTTTCTGATGAGCAGTGTTAGTAAAAAGCAAGAACGCCCCATTCCGTTGATGCTTGTTCTGACGCTGTTAGCGGCCGCAGTCCTATCGAGTGTGTTAGGGTTCGCCGTCTCATTCGCTATGTCTTGGTTGCCTCCAAGTCGCACATGGCAAATGGAGTTTTCATCGTTGTTTAACAATGCGCTTTCTTTTCCATTTGGGTTGACGTGTGTCGTTTGGCTGGCGGCTCGTAGCGGTCGTACGACGAGGTCGACATGGGTTATTCCAATGCTGATTCTCCTCATACTTTCCGCTGCATGGGCGGCAGCGTGGCTGCCAGTGCTTATTCGCTCGCGAGCCAACTCTTTGATTTTCGCGCAGCTTTTTTATAGGCAATGGTCCTTGTCCCTCCGGGCATTTGTGTTGGAATTCGTCCTGTTAGCATTTGCATTTCGATTTACGAGCTTGCATCTTCGTCCTGTAGACGCGGCGGCATCGCCTCATCGCTTGACAGTACTTTCGATATTGGTGCTGACTTCCATCGTGGCGATCTGTCTTAGCGTTGAGGCCCTCGCTTTCCAGCTAATGCCCTCCAACACTCCTTTCGTATACAAGAACGATTCACTCAACTTGTTCCGAATTCTAGCGAGCCTTTTCT
Organism: Pirellula sp.; assembly: GCA_031374515.1. Taxonomy (GTDB): domain Bacteria; phylum Planctomycetota; class Planctomycetia; order Pirellulales; family Pirellulaceae; genus JBKCUI01. The sequence goes on from JANMGH010000203.1 coordinate 86,978, forward strand.
ATCAGTTTCTGAATGCGCTTCTTTGGTTCTCAACAGCATGGCTCTTTGTATTGAGAAACCCCATGCGTTGGATTGGAGGATTAGGATTGGCTATCTATTTGCTCTTGATGGGAATTTACTACTTATTGGTATTGCCGCTATTGCTGAATCAACAGCCCGTTCCTCCCGGAGCTCGCATGGTTACATTTGGACCCTTTTTTTTCGTGGGTTCGTTTGCCGTCTGTATTCTCCATGCAATAATTGTATTTCTATGCGTCGGCATGATGCATTTGGCTGGATTTCGATGGGACATTCGCAGACCATTGCCTAACGGTGTTGAGAACGGAGTACCGCCATTACTTAGTTCGCGGCTGGAAGCTAACTAGAACGACACGTTGGTTGCTAGACACGTCTAACCGAGCATAATAATTGCATAGCGCTAAGGTATTGCGGATGGCATCCACGATCACGAAAAAGCAAGTTACAATGCCTTTTCGGACTGTTCGATTATCAACCTAAAACTTTGCGGAGACTTTTCATGAAGCGTTTGTTCGCAGCCCTATCTATGCTCGTTTGTTCCGCTCCCTTGCATGCTGCTATACAAACCAAGATATTGGAGTATCGCGATGGAAATGTTGTCCTCGAAGGCTTGATGGCTTGGGATGACGCTGTTACCAATGCGCCCGGCGTCCTCGTTGTTCATCAATGGACAGGGCGAACAGAATACGAAGAGGGGCGAGCCAAGCAATTGGCAAAGATGGGTTATGTCGCCTTTGCATTGGATATTTACGGCAAGGGAGTCCGGCCAAACAATCCGCAAGATGCTGGCAAAGTGGCTGGAACTTACAAGAGTGATCGGGGGCTCTATCGTCGCCGGTTGCAGTTGGGATTAGATCAACTGAGAATGCATTCTACGGTTGACAGCAAAAAGATTGCGGCCATTGGCTACTGCTTTGGCGGCACAGGCGTATTGGAACTGGCCCGCAGCGGCGCCGATATCCAAGGCGTGGTCAGCTTCCACGGCGGTCTCGACTCTTTGAATCCAGATGAGGCCCGAAAGATCAAAGCCAAAGTCCTTATTTGCCACGGCGCCGATGACCCATTGGTACCGACCCAGGACATTGAAGCGATGAAGAAGGAGTTCGCGGACGCGGATGTGGACTGGCAAATGATTTACTACTCAGAGGCGGTACACTCATTCACACAACCGATGGCCGGTAGCGACAAAAGTCGCGGCGTCGCATATCAGGAACTGGCAGACAAACGCTCATGGCAAGCGATGAACAACTTCTTCGGCGAATTGTTTGGGCGGTCGCAGAAGTAGTGGGCCGGAAACACGAATTGTTACGCGGGGTTTCTCATCGAGCGTCACTCCCCCTTTGAGAGAGTCGGCCTTTGTCCGGTGCGGCAGACCCTTGAGATTAGCCTTGGGCCGACGGCAAACTGCGATCGGACGCGAGTTTGCAGAAGATCAGCGAGTCTAAGAAAGCGCCGTTAAAGTGCCAGTTTTCGCGGAAGTGAGCTTCTAAAACGAAACCGCATTTGAGCAACAACGCCTTGCTGGCTTCGTTGGCGACGGACGTATTTGCTTCCACGCCGTGCAGCTTAAGGTGCGTGAAGCCATAGTCTAAAGCAGCCGATATGGCTTCGGTCATGTACCCTTGCCCCCAAGCACTTGGGTGCAGTATGTAACCGATTTCGGCGCGGTGATTCTTTTTGTCTATGCGCCAAAAACTCAATACCCCAATCAGCTCGTCCTTGCCTTCACGTGCAATTCCCCAATGAACACCGGCACCATCCGCTAGCAAGCGGTTCATCGACTCAATCAAATGGCGCACCTCATGCACATCTTTGTCATTCTCTCTGTCGAGAAAGCGAACCACATCCGGATGGGCGCGTAGCACAAAAAGTGTTTCCGCATCGGAAGCCAAAATCTCGCGCAATACTAATCGCTTAGTCTTAATCGTGGGAAAGGACTCGAAATGGATGTCGAGCATCGTTAACTGTTTGAATGGATGGAGGGTATGAAATCGTCGATGCTCGCTAGCGAGAACGCAATCTGGTATTTTATCGTTCGCCTTTGCCCGATAGTTGTCTCCGATTTTAAAGGAGTTACCAGAGTTGCACCAACACCTCTACCCTTTTTGTATGGCTATCGCAGGATTGGCTTTGTCGGCCGCAACTTCCTTCGCACAACCACTGCAGGATGATATCGAAGTGCAACAGGCGGCAGCGACAGCACATAGATTCCAATCTATTTTAGAAAAGAACCCTCAACGAAGTACTGCACTCGAAAAAACGGTTGCCTACCATCTGCAACGTGGATCGTTGGATGAACTAATTAGGGACCTGAATCAACGAATCCAATCCTACGCAACTGCTGCTAAAAGTAGACGTTCAGACGAAAGAATCAACCGTTCCAAAAGATTTTTTGCCTCCCTGTTGTTCTTGACCTATGTTTCTTATTGTAGTCGCCAATCACTCAGCAGATCTTTCCACTTTTTTACATCAATGATTCACGTGATCTGAGGCGATCGCGATGCGGACGGCGCGTGTGCGATAAAAGTGGAGAGATGAACCAGGGCCTTTTCGTCTCACAGTTAAGACGAATTTTCAGGAGTCAAATCGATGAAGCGTAATTTTCGAGCTTTTGCATTTTCGACAGAATCCTACGCAACTTGCATTATCGCTTCCGCTGGGGACCCAAGACGTGGGGATAGTCAGGGTGAGGCAACTGGCCATGGTCGGTGCGGCAATCGATGGCAGGATCCTGGGTCAAATGATCATGGGGAAAATGATTCTGCCCTTGGCGACCCGAGTAACGTGGGTATCGCGCAGAATGGACTGTCGCACGGAGGCCAGGAATGTATCAAGAACCAGGAAATGGAATTGCGTCAGACTGGACCACCACTATCGAGCAGGATTACAGGGTCAGTGGATTTTCCAATTCCAATACTAGGGAACAAGAAGTAGGTAGATGGCAATCGTCAATACGATTCCAAGAACAGCCGTGGCAAGTCCAGCGATTCGGTGCCTATTTATATAGAGCAACAACAACAACCCAGTGGCCGATACAAAGACCAAAAGAACTGCCGAGATATCGATTAGCCAAGACCAAGCTTCGCCGCTGTCCCGACCTTTGTGCAAATCATTCATGATTGCAATCCAACCCATCGACGATTCAACAAGATCAAATTGGCCTGTTGTCCGATCGATAAAGGCATCTGCTGTATAGCCAGGTGCTCTAAAAGCTACGATGCATTGCGATTCATCGAGCGTGAAGTCCTTTAGCTTTCCGCGTGCCCCGGCTTCACTTCGCAAATGCTCTACAATTTCTAATCTCGAAACGCCTGAGAGCGAGTCTCGTATGTTCTCGGTTTCGGACGAATTGCCAATCCACTCCATACGAAGCTGGCCTTTTACTTCGCGAACTCGTGCAGCATCTCCGCCAAACCAACTCGGATGATTGAGTGTGATTCCCGTCACGCTGAAAAAGAGGACAACGGCGCACGAGAACATCGATCCATAAATGTGGAGCCAACGAATCCACTTGACTGACGATTGTTTCCAGGTAGTTCGGCGTTTGGGTCTGGCAATCATGGCTGCCGATTCACTCACTTACCCAAACCTCGCGGCAGATACTCAAAGTGGACCGATTTGATTTCAACATTCTGACCTAAGTCTCCAGCGTGTGGCTCTTGCCCAATGACTACCTCTTTTCTCATTAACTGATAGGTGCCATGTTCTCTTGCAACTTCAACAAACAAAGTGTACTTGCCATGCTTTACCGTCTTGCCATGATCATCTTTGCCGTCCCAAATTGCTTTGTAAGCACCGGGTGGTTTGGTCGCGGCCGAAACAGTGCCAATGAGATTCGAACCATTGGTTAATTTGCGATTGCCATTTTGCTTGTACCATCGTTTGAGATCTCGATGCCACCGCGGTCCAGGATTGTCGGTTTGCAGCCACAGTGTAAGCGTTCGTACCGGGGTCTGGTTCTTATCTTCTATCCAAACAGCCAAATACGGTCTTCGATAGCCTCGCCCATCTGTTCTATTGATTTCGAAATCCACTCGCAACTCCGCTCCACCGTTCCACTCGTCACTCTTGCCCGTCGTTGCAAGCGAACCGCTAGAGGACTTTGGTTCGTGCTCGCTCTTGGGCCAACTCTCGCTCATGTGCATTTTCCCATCAGCAGAAATAAGCATGCACGCAAGTTGCGGCCGATTGTTGCACAGTTCCAACGACTTTTCGACACTCAAAACACTAAATGCCGTCGCCATTGCATCGGCGGTTGCGGCACTCTCTGCGATAACGCTAGCGCTGACGACATGGCCTACGGGTTTCGCGGAACGTGGATCAAAGATATGGGAGAATGACTGATCACCAATCTTGAAACCTCGATGATAGTTGCCGCTAGTTGCAATCGCTCTATTATCAAGCAGAAATTTTGTCAGTGCTTTTGCTGGCGACTTTGGATCCGCGATAGAAACTTCATCTTCAAGGTTTCCGGACAGTCGCAAATCGCCTCCGATATTGACCAATACGCCCTCAATGCCAGCAACCTTCATCGCGGCTTCGCAAGTGCGATCGACAATGAGCCCTTTCGCAATTCCGTCGAATGTCAACGGTACTTTTGCTAATCTGCGAACAGACTGGTTGGCTTCATCGATGCGCCATGCCTGGATCTTGGTCGCGGCAACAATCGATTCAAGGTCGCGGTCGGTGGGTACCTTCTGATCTTTCTCTGCCTGTTTCCATAGTTCGATAGCAAGTCCAACGCGAGGATCAAACGCGCCCTGGCTTTCAGTCCAACTCTCCTCGCACATGCGAAACAGTTCGATCACTTCTTTTGAAACGATTGCATTCTCGTTTTCGTTTTCCATCCAGCGACGCAATTCACTCTTCGGGTCGTAGGTGCTGTAAACCGATGCGAGCCGATCAATTTCGGCAAGAATTTGCGTCTCTGCTTCCTTTGCCACCGCTTGTGACGAAGCGCTAACTTTGATTTCCAATGAGGTTCCAAGAATGTTCTCGTGATGGAAGCTAAAACGCTCGGCGACAAAACTGTGCCCTAAGAAAATCGCGAGCATCGAAAACAATGTGGTTTGCAGCATAGTGGAACGTTGGATGAGTTCGTTGAGTTAGCCGTGGATGCGCAAGAAGAGATCGGCACGCGAATGCTACCAGGAATCCAAAACACACAACCTGCCCAGTAGTTCCGCGATCTCGATTTCAAATATCTGAGATTTATGGAACGGCCTGCCGTGCCGCGGCGGACGCAGCAATCGTCGGTTTGGCTATTGGTTCGCGTGTGTTTGTTTTTGGTGTGACGCCCGAGACAGTTGGAAACGGATCGGACCAGTCCCCCCACTGCTCTAGATAACTGCGATAAGCGGGGTGCAGGTCCGCTTGGCTTTGAATCATTTGTTTCGCGGAATCGGTGAGACTTCGCTCTTGTTCCAGCGTCAGCTTTCCCATCATGACTTGCACTCGCAAAAAAACAAAGTAGGTATCAAGCACATCGCATCGACAGTATTCGCTTATCTCCGAAATCCTGCCATCGGCATACAGATCCTGGACCATGCTGCCTTGGACATCCAACTTTCCTGGCTTATTGAGAAGACTTGCAGCCAGATTGAGCCCGCCGCGGAACCAACTGCTACCGAAGTTTGTCAGAATTTCATGCAAGTCGAAATGCGAGTGTACATTGTATCGATTGCGGTATTGCTCAAACGATTTGTCGTGAATATTGAACCAGGATGGAACGCTGACTCCGTAACGAAAAGCGGATAGCTCCATTAATGGGATATCGAATGAGCGTCCGTTGAACGTGACTAAAGTTGGCCGAGCATAACGCTCCCACCCCATCCAAAAATAACGTGTAATGACAGCCGGACGAAATTGCGGTTCGTCCAACGATACGATCTCGATTAAGCTAAAATCCTCACGGATCTTTGCAGCGACCACTGCGATCGGAGTGTGGTACGTGTAAGGAATGAAATCGCGACCGCTTTCGATGATGAGATCTTGCCGAAAAGCATCGATCGCTTGTTGTGGCTTGTAGTGCTTGTTGGGATAGCGTGTTTTCGCGATCGCCTCGCCATCCGCGACACTTTCTACATCAAAAAGGAGAAATTTGACTTCGTTGGAGGGGACGGACATGCTACAAGACTTCACTTTGTAATGGCGGCTCTGTTTCTGACAATGTTGTTTTACCAAAGTCTTTGGACGGACGCATCCAGTTCGCGATTATTAGGTCAGATCGAGTTGGGGACCCATGGATGGATCGGCACGATTCAGCTTACGCGGATTTGTTTAGTGGACTACAATACCGAAAGAATTTATACGTGTCTCCAAGAAACAGGATCCCGCCATGCTTTTCAGCCGTTTCATGATTGCTTTGATAGCGGTCGTCGCCTGCCCATGTGTTTTGAACGCACACCCTGGGCATGGAACGGACAACGGTAACAGCATACGTCACTTTGCAACCAGCCCGCTGCATATGCTCCCTGTTTTTGGTGTCGCTGTATTGTTTACTGTCCTATCGTTGCTACTATCCCTGCGCCAGCGACAATCCAAGATGAATGCAGTTGGCTAACCCGCACCCTTCCTTGAAATTGGATCTAACTCATGTCATCGAAAACACAGAAAGTGATCGGCTGGGTCTTGACCGTGCTCGTGGGAATATTCTTGATTGGCGTTAGCGGCGTTCCAAAGTTTTTGGACTTTCCAAACAAGAAGGAAATGATGGACAAGATGGGAATCGATTTGGAACTATTGCCGAAGATTGGGGTTTTGGAGATCGTAATATCTCTCCTTTTCTTGATTCCACGAACATCCTTTCTGGGTGCAATTTTGATAACTGGTTATCTCGGTGGAGCCATCATGACTCACCTGCGAATTGGGGAGCCTTGGTTTTTTCCGGTCATCATTGGCGTTGTCATGTGGGTAGCGTTAGGGCTCAGGCAACCCACAATCTTTTCGCTTGCATTTGGAAAGCAACCGTCCGAAATCGCCTGATAGGCACCATGCATCATCCGCCGGAAACGGCCCCCCAGATGATGAATGGCTCGGCCCCAGATTTTACAGCATCCGGCAGCAGTGTATTCGCTGGTTCGTGAGAGATATCCTTCTCACAAGCGAAAAAACGCAACATTGGTCGTCGGTTCTTTGTCAAATGATCACGAATCGTTCCTCGCAACATTGGGTATGAGGATTCGAGCGCGTCGAGTACCGTACTGGGTGTGACGGGTTGTTCAACCTCGAGCACTATCTCGGCGCCGACCTTTGCCAGGGTTTGCAGGTGGTAAGGCATTACCACTCGAATTTCGAGTTTGGTCATGCCAGAGTCTGCACTTCGACCGATAGCACTCGAGGTAGGTCGTGGACAATGGCTTTCCAATTGTCTCCTCCATCTGGTGAAACATAGACTTGGCCACCTGTCGTACCGAAATAGATGCCGCAACTATCGAGTGAATCGGTCGCCATTGCGTCGCGAAGGACGTTTACGTAACAATCGCGTTGAGGTAGTCCTTTGGTGAGCGGTTCCCATTCTGTGCCCCCCGTGCGACTGCGGAAAATGCGAAGTTTACCTTCGTGGACAAAATGCTCCGAGTCGCTCTTAATCGGCACGACATAGATCGTCTCTGGTTCGTGAGCATGCACCTCGATAGGGAACCCAAAATCGGTTGGAAGGTTGCCGCTGATGTTCGTCCAAAGGTCACCCGCATTGTCGGTTCGCATTACATTCCAATGCAATTGCATGAACACGACATCTGGTCGCGAAGGATGCAACGCCAGACGATGCACACAATGACCGATCTCGGCATCGGGATCGGGGATGTACTTCGATCTCAGTCCCCGATTGATCGGCTTCCAGGTCGATCCTCCATCGTCTGTTCGAAACGCGCCTGCGGCCGAAATAGCTACATATATTCGAAGCGGATTGCTTGGGTCGAGCAATATCGTGTGCAGTCCCAATCCGCCAGCGCCCGGTTGCCACTCTGAACCACGTTGTTTGCGGAGCCCAGGAAATTCATTCCACGTCATCGCTCCATCGTTGGAACGAAACAAAGCCGCATCCTCCGCACCTGCGAATACAACTTCGCTATCCCAAAGCGACGGTTCGAGATGCCAAATGCGCTTAAATGCCCAGGGATGAGGCGTTCCGTCGAAACTCATATGCGAGCCGACATCCCCTTCGTAAACGAATTTATTGCTGACTCCTGTCGGCATGGCGCCCATTTCGGGGACCGGTTCACCGCCCGGTTGCTGCCAAGACTTGCCGCCATCATCGGAACGCTGAATGACCTGGCCGAACCAGTCGCTACACTGCGAAGCATAAATCCGATTCGGATCTATCGGCGATGCCTTCATATGGTAGATCGTCCAGCCGGCGAACAGCGGCCCGTCGATTGACCATTTCTCACGCTTCCCATCGGATGTAAGGATAAACGCACCTTTCGCGGTGCCAACCAGGACTCGTACGCTGCTCATCACCATTCCTCCATCCGATATTTTAAAGAACCAAGATCCAAATACAGTTACCGATCTTCTGCAATTGTAATGAGACACTTTGCAAAAAACGTCCGCAACATGCCTTGACCACAAAAAAACGCGATTCGCAGGATCTAGTCGATTGAGCCAAACGCATATCGACATGAAAGTACTTTGTTTTTGAAATTAGATCTGTATATTTTCCCGCAGCTTGGTCATGGTTCAAGACAACATCGCGTTTCAAACCTTAGAACACCCAAACCTGCTCCTATCTTTTCGGCCAGAAGAAATCTGCGGCGTTTCCATTAAGGCTCGCGAACATCGGGGTTCCAGTTAAAGGTCAATTTCAAATGCCACAATACGCAGCTTTCCTTCGCGCCATCAATGTCGGCAAACGAAGAGTCAAGATGGACAAGCTTCAATCGATCTTTGTCGATTCGGGGTTCCAAGACGTTTCCACCCACATCGCGAGCGGCAACCTTTGGTTCCATTCCCCGGCGAAGTCCGTCATCAAATTGAGAAATCAAATAGAACAAGCGTTGCTTGACGCTCTCGGTTTTGAAGTCGAGACGTTCCTTCGAACAGTACGTGAACTGAAATCCATTTACGACGCAAATCCGTTCGCAAACGACATGCTTAAGGATGAAAAAGTCCATGTGCATGTTATCTTCTTTCATGACCTGTTGCCCCTGAGTACGTGGGAGGCATTACGTCGCAACCAGACAACTACGGATCGCATCGAGATGGTTGGGACACAAGCCTATTGGCGATGCCATGGACGGATGACCGATTCCGTTTTCTGGAATCAACCTGAAATTAAAAAAATCAAACTACCTACCAATACTTCGCGGAATATCGAAACACTCAAGCGAATGATCGATGCCAGCGAGAAATCGTAGTACGCATCCATGATGCCCCGCGCCTTGTTGTATTCACAGTTAACACCATTATAATGTCACCGAGTAGGCATTCGGATCACCCTGTCACGGCATACTTAACGATCGATTTATTATCGAACGATTGGTCGTGGTGCCGATCAAATCGCCGTCGCAAGAATTCTTCCTATGACGCCTAATCAGTTTCGCAAAATCGCACTATCACTGCCGGACACCATGGAGTCGGAACATATGGGGCATCCGGATTTTCGAGTTGGCAGCAAGATCTTTGCCAGCCTCGGCGCTCCGAGTGACGCATGGGGGATGATCAAGCTAACCCCACTTCAACAACAAGATTTCTGCCTTGAATATCCGGGGGCTTTTGAACCTTGCAACGGCGCATGGGGAAGACAAGGATGCACTTACGTGAAGCTTTCAGCCGTCGTAACAGCCGTCGTACGATCTGCACTATCTGCCGCTGTTGAAAACATTGCCAAGTCGCAGCCGAGAAAACGCGTTGCAGCCAAGTTAGTTACGGATGCGAAAGATAGACCAACAAAGCTATCAAACCAATAGTGGTGCGATACTCTTATTCGCGAGATTACTCATGTGCCGACTTTAACGGATGGATCGATTCCCCGCCAGTTCTTGATGCAAACCTCGCTTCATAATACTCCGCCGCTGACTTGTGGGAGGATTCTGCCGATACTTCGCTTGTGGCATTCAGATCACTAATGGGTTGAACGGATCGAAAGGACTCGATCTTTGCTGATTGCAATGACAGGCACGCGCAGGGAAGCTATGACTACAAAATCAATCCCTCCCTTTTTGTGGATCGCAATCTGCTTAACAGGATGCGTTCAGGTTGGCGGTCAGCCGCATCGATCCACCGGCAAGATGACTTCCGCAATGGCTACCGTACGCCCCAAAGCGACGGGAGATGCTACGGAGTCCATTTCTACCGAATCCCGCTATTTGAATTCCGGTCTTGATGGCAGCCAGACCGTCGTAGAGGCGGCATCTTTCCATGTTGAGACCCCTCCGTCCAACGAATATACAGAACAAGATCATGGGGTCGTCTATACGCTGCCTGAACTCGAACAGATGGCCTTGCGTAACAATCCTTCCTTAGCAGCGTTGAACGCGTTGTCTCGGAAAGCTTCTGGACTGCGTCAACAAGTTGTTACACGCCCGAATCCGACGCTAGGTTACTTTGGACAGCAACTTGCTGATCGCGGTACTGACCAACAGGGGGTTTTTGTTGAGCAAGAGATTGTTCGAGGCAACAAGCTCGCACTCAATCGAGAAGCGCTCAGCCATACAGTCGCCGCGCAACGATGGGAAATCGAAACCCAACGCTTCCGTGTACTTACCGATGTCCGAGTTCTTTACTTCGAGGCGATCGCCGCACAACAACAACTGGACGCGATCAAGCAATTCGAATTGGTTGCAAAAAGAGGGGTGGAAGTCGCGTTGGATAGGAAGAAAGCCGACGAAGGATCGCTGATCGAGGTTCTGCAATCAAAAACACTCAGTAGTGAAATCTCACTTGCATCCGAACAGACGCTAGCAGCGTTCCGAGGTGCATGGCGCAATTTGGCTGCAGTTGCCGGCTTACCTGATTCGATACCACCGCGACTGGAAACCGAATTTGGAACAGTAGATTCATCGCCGAATTGGGAAGTTGCATACACTCAGATCCTCTCTCAGAGCCCCGAACGTGCGGTTGCTGAGGCCCTAGTCTGTGAAAAATTGAGTCTGTTACGAAGGCAACAGGTCCAGAAGACACCAAATATTTCTACTCAGTTGGGAACTGGATATGACAACGGCACAAACTCAGGTCTTATCAATGTTCAGGTAGGAGCGCCGATCCCGGTCTTCAACAAGAACACCGGAAATATCTCTGCCGCACAAGCCGACTACGCCCAGGCACTTGCCAATGTAAAACGAATCGAGCAATCGATCCAGGCTCGACTCGCGCGTGCGTCTCAAGAATTCGAATCGGCACTCGCATCGGTTCGGAAGTATGAGATTGAAATTCTACCGCAGGTAAAGCAAAGCTTAGAGCTCTCCGAGGAGGCGTACAAAGCTGGTGAGCTAGATTTCCTCCAGGTATTTGTCGTTCGTCGTAGTTACTTTGAGTCCAGTCTCAAGTTCATACAGTCGAAGGCACAACTGGCACAAGCGAATGCAAAAGTAGATGGCTTGCTTCTCACCGGAGGACTGGATTCACCGCAGGATTACACCAATGGCGACGGCATTCGCGGACAATCGTTTGGCGGGCAATAAGCAAATTGGGTAATCCAATGCACGGCCCGTTTTCTTCCTTGCCAACAATCGACTATCCGCGTAGACACTTTGGATCGACATCCTGAGACACGTGCCCGCGCTTCAGACCTCGAGCGAACCATGGGTAAATACAAGGTATCACAAGCGAAGTCAACAACGTGGACGTTATGAGTCCGCCGATCACGACTGTCGCAAGCGGACGCTGCATTTCAGATCCATCGCCTGTTGAAAGTGCCATTGGCATAAAACCCAAACTTGCAACCAGTGCCGTCATCAATACTGGTCTCAAACGAATGAGCGCTGTCTCCTGACAAACCAACTCTAGGGCCATGCCGGCGTTGCGTAAACTCTCAGCTGCGCTAACCCAAACTAGTCCATTCAAAACGGCGACGCCAAACAGCGCGATGAAACCGACCCCAGCGGAAATACTAAAGGGCATTTCACGTACATACAGCGAGATCACACCCCCCGATGCCGCCATCGGTACCGCCAAAAAAATCAGGAACGCCAATCGCAAAGATCCAAGGCTGGTATGCAACAGCAACAAAATGATGATCAGTACAACCGGAGTGATAATGGCAAGTCGCAGGCTTGCCGATTGCAAATTCTCGAAATCACCACCCCAGCGAACTTCGTATCCAGGGGGCAATAGTACCCTGGTAGATACCATTCTCTGCGCCTCATTTACAAAGGATGCAATATCCCGGCCTCGAACATTTGCCGATATAAATGTGCGGCGACGATTTCCTTCGTGTTCAATGGTGGGAGGCGTTTCCTCCAATCGAATATCTGCAAGCTCTTTGAGTGGTATCGTTTGCCCCCCCGACTCCGTAACCGGGACTTGTTCCAGCAACGACAATTTCTCACGCCACATTTTCGGGACTCGGACCAAAATAGGGTATCGAGCTCGTCCCTCAAATACTTGACCAACCTGGTGACCACCCAACGACGAGACAACATCGAGAACAGTCTGCGCGTCGATCCCATATTGAGCCAGCGCTGCGGGCCTAGTCTCAATGGTCAGCGTCGATAAGTTCGCTTGGAAATCCGCCTTGACGTCCACGGCTCCAGGAATAGTCCTAAGGATCGCCTCGATCTCTTTCCCTTTTGCACCAAGGACCTCCAAATCATCTCCATACAAAAGGACAGCCACGTCGGCTTTCACGCCGGCGACCAGTTCATCGACTCGCATTTCGATTGGCTGCGTAAACCCAAATGCGACCCCGGGTACACTCGAAGTCAAAATGGCCGACATCTCCTCGATCAGTTTGTTACGGGACTTTGCTTTAGGCCAAAGCTGAACCGGGTTCAGTAGCACCCAGACATCGGTTTGGTGAACACCCATCACGTCGTTCGCGATCTCCGGACGGCCTGTCTTGCTAAAGACTGTTTTTACCTCAGGAAATTCCTTCAGCAGTTTTTCAATTTGCGTGGACATCGCGATTGAGCTTTCCAACGTCGCGCTCGGAAGCCTAACTGCCTCTACAAGCAAATCCCCCTCTTCCAAGCGTGGCATGAATTCGGCCCCGAGATAACGCGCCATCGGAAGGCTGACCGCAAAAACGGTTAGAGCCGTTGCGACCGTGAGGAACGGATGCTTCATTGCTCGCGTAACTATCGGAACATAAAACCACTTTACGAGTCGGACCAAAAGCACTTCTTTCTCATCCATTTTCTTCGGCAAGAAAAGGGACGCCATCGCCGGCATGAATGTCAATGATAGGATCAACGATCCTCCCAATGCAAACAGGACCGTCAATGCCATCGGGCGAAACAACTTCCCTTCCGTACCCTCCAGCAATAAGATCGGTAGGAATACGACCGCGATAATCAACTCTCCAAACATAGTCGGTTTACGCACTTCAACCGCCGCATCCAGGATAACTTCTTCGTGCTTTGTATCGCCGTTTTCATGGGACAACTTGCGAATGCAGTTCTCCACCATGATTACAGAACTGTCGACGATCAAACCAAAATCAATGGCGCCCAAACTCATGAGGCTTGCCGTCACACCCGTCGACAACATGACGTTCGCCGCAAACAACATCGACAGTGGAATTGCGAGTGCAACAATAATCCCTGCTCGCAGATTGCCGAGCATGAGCAGCAGCACGATCACCACCAGAATGCCTCCTTCCGTCAAATTCGCAAGAACGGTTTTAAGAGTTCTTCCAATCAATGCAGCGCGATCATAGGTAACTTCAAGTCGAACTCCTTTAGGGAGAGTCGCTTCGATTTCCTTCAGTCGCTCCTTGGCTGCCGTGACCACTTCTCGAGAATTTTCACCGATGAGCATCATTACGAGCCCAGTGACGATCTCGCCGCGTCCATCGCGAGTCACAGCCCCTTGTCGGGTCATCGGTGCAATGCAAACCGACGCGATATCGCGGACTAGAATTGTCGTACCATCGAGTTCGCGGCGGATGACCACTTCACCTATGTCTTTCTCGCTTTTCAATAATGAAACACCACGTATGAACCGCTGTTCCCCATGATGGATTACGTATCCACCCCCCGACGTGGAGTTATTGCTCTGCAATCGTTGAAAGAGCAAGTCCATCGATATGCCGTAGCTGGTCATGCGATCGGGATCAGGCTGCACTTCGTATGTCTTGTAGTAGCCGCCATGCGTATTGATTTCCGTAACCCCACGTACCTGACGCAGTCTCGGCGAAATCTCCCATTCCAATATCGTCCGTAATTCCATAGGGGAATGCTTTTCGCTGCGAACCTCGAACTGCAAGACCTCTCCGAGAGCGGTCGTTAGTGGTCCTACTCCCGGCGAACCGTATCCTTGTGGAATCTTGCTCGCCGCGTCTGGCAATCGTTCCGCCACCAACTGCCGTGCTCGATAGATATCGGTCCCTTCCTGAAACACGATGGTCACAACCGAGATGCCAAACTTGGAAACGCTTCTCAATTCCTCTACCTTGGGCAAGCCGCCCATGGTCGTTTCGACAGGATACGTGACGTAGCGTTCCACTTCGACAGGGGATAATGATCCGGCGCTTGTAACAACTTGGACTTGTACATTAGTCATGTCCGGCACCGCATCGATCGGCAATTTCACAGCTGAATAGAGCCCGACCAACCCCATGAGCAACGTAAGGACAATAACCAGCCCGCGATTGACGAGCGATAATTCAATGATTTTTGTTAGCATGAAGCAGAACTCTGTTCCGAAATGGAGCCGCGTACGTAAACGCAATGACTTCTTTACAAGATGGATACACGCAGCTCAGTGGAACGCTCGGCGTCGAAGACTCCGTTTCGTCTCTATCATTCCAGGCACCCAATTCATTCGGATTCGCCCTTTAAAAGCAATTCGGATTTGAGAAGAAATGCACCATTGGTTACAACCATTTCACCAACCGACAACCCTTGTGTTACTTCGACCCATTCGTCCGACTCTTGTCCCGTTGAGACATCGACGCGTCTAAAGCTCCCACCTGACAAATCGACAAAAACGAACTTTTGGTTCTCGTGCTGAATAACGGACTCCGGCTTAATTGAAAGCGCTTGGCGAGGCAGACCGATTGGGATCGTGACACGCACAAACATCCCTGGACGCAAAAGTCCCTCGACATTTGAAATAGTCGCAACCAAGGGTATGGCATTCGTATCGCGCTGGACCTCGCGACCCGCGTACCGAATACTTGCTTCAAATATCCGGTCCTTGAGAGCTGGTACGATCACCGAAACGAGAGTGCCAGGTTGCAATGTCACTGCGGACCAATCGTTCTCTCGAATACTTGCTGCGACATAGAGTGAATCCGTGTTCGCCAACACGATCAAGGAGCTACCTCGCGTCACACGTTCGTTTACGGCCAATTCCCGAGACTCTATAGAACCAGCCATGGGCGCTCTTACCTCAAGACGAGAAAGCGCATCCTCTTCGCTGAGATTCACCGTTTGTCGTTCTTCCTTGTAGCCAAGCAAATTATCAACCGCTTGCCTAGCTAAGTTTAGTTGGCGATCTGCTTCGGCAACTTCCGCCTCTGCCTTAAGTTTGGACTGATTGACGGCAAACATCGCTTGATCGCGAGCAGTCCGGAATGCCGTTTCCGACACTTGTCGCTCGGCCCCACGTTCGCGAAGAACACGCCCCGAAACCGAGCCTGAATTCGCCAATGGTTCGATTTTCGCAAGGAGTTCGGAGGAAAGACGCATTCTAGAATAGGCAGCAAGTATCTCCTGTCGATAACTTCCTAATGCCAAGTCATTGAACGAGGCCTCAATCCTCTCCATCGGCTTTCCTTCATCAAGCATCGAAACGAGCAATGCAAGGTTTTTCGCCAATGTCGATTCCCGCTCAAGAAGTTGAGTAGCAATTCCAAGCTGCTGCTGTCGCCTAAGAATCTCTGCGCGCGCTTGACCCATTTCCGCACTGCGAAGAACTGCCAACACTTGGCCGGCTTCAACCATCTGCCCCGGAATAACTAGCAATTCGGAAAGTATCCCATCCATCGGTGCTTTGACATCCACATGTTTCGACTCGTCGTATCGAATCCGACCGGGCACTGTGTGAACATGTTGGATTGCCCGGGTTTGAGCAGGAACAACCTCAAAATGAAACGCTTCTAGCTTGCCTTTCGGCAACATCAAAGTCTCGGAACTGTCCGCTTCGCCTACCTCCAACGCAACGTCATGAGAAGCATTTCCGGCTTCGTTGACTCGATCAATGATAAGCCAGGCCCCAGCCAGCATCGAAAGAAAAAAAAGTGTTGGAGTCGCTTTGACTATCGCACTGAATAGTGTCGAACGAGAGGGCGAAACCGGTTTTACGGACATGTTCGTGTGCCAGAATACAAAAGGACGAAAACGGAAGACTAACTATAATGCGCTAGTCATGCCACTCACTCCATCCATTTTTGTTTTCCCTCCTCATAATTCCATTCCGAGGAACACGCGTTCCATTAGAAATAGGAAAGAATCTCTCCACAACCTGGAAAAAAACTGTCCATGAGCAAGTCCGACCGGATTCCTCCCTACCAATCGCTCAATGACGCGGTGACTCTGGGCAACAATTTGAGCCGCGGATGTTAGCCGCTTAAGTAACCGCAACGGTTTTGTATCGCGGCACGCGATTGGGGCCCTTCAAAGTCGTTGCAACTGGCCTAACGCCAACGGAAGATTCGCAGGGCAATGGCCGTACAAACGACTCCCCAGATGCTCATAACGAGGATTGGTACCCCAAGTGTCATGATGGAAGCACCGTCCATCATGATCGAACGAAGACTGTCTACCAAGGCTACAAACGGCAAGGACTTCAATACCGGCTGAATCTGTTCTGGAAATCGCTCGCTGCTAAAAAACACGCCACCGACAATCCACATCGGCAACATTATCAGATTCATCAAGCCACCAATCGCTTCGCTGGTTTTCACTCGTGAAGCAAGAAGCAACCCGATCCCTCCAAACGTAACGCCGCCGATCCCCATCGTCACAATCAATTCCAAAATGCTACCTTGGCAAACCACTCCAAATACCGCATAGCTAAACAATAGAATGACGCTCACCTCGCAAACGGAAAACAACAATCGGACAATGAGAATGCTCATTAGGAAGTGCCATCTTTGCATCGGTGTTGCCATCAATCTCTTCAGCAGTTTGCGAATCCTCATGTCGACGATCACAAAACCGACCCCCCACAATCCACCCCCCATCAAATTCAACGCTAGCATGCCGGGCACAAAGAAGTCGATGTAGCGAGATCCCACCTGTTGCAAATGATCATCTGAGATCTGCAACGCGTTTGATACTACTTGACCTCTCAATAACGAGGACTCAACGGTCATCCGTGCTAATTGACTTTCGACACGAGCTGGTTCGGACCAAAACTCAAATCTGCGTTCGTCGGCGTGAGTTACCACCACCACGTTGGCCTTACCAGACTGCAAGTGTTTCCTCCAAGTATCTTCAACGCCAGCGACCGCAATAATTTTCGGCGGTTGGTTCAACGACGCTGCGACCGAGTCGGCTCGAGGCCCTACGACTTCGATGGCAATTGGAGCTAATGACGTGCTTCGAAACGCTAGCCCCATCGCTAACAACATCAACAATGGGAAGCCGTAGGTCCAAAAGAGTACATCTGGATGCCGACCGAACTCGCGGAGACGTGTCAAGCAAAGCTGAAGCAAGGGGTTTTCGGACAATTGTCGTTTCATTGTTTTGCTTTGTCCGTCTCCATCGAGTGACTATCTCGCAAGTGTCTTCCCGTTAGCGCAATGAAGACATCTTCCAATGTTGCTTGCCGTGTGGTCAAGTGACTGAGTGATACACTCTGCTGCTGGCAGTGATCGAATAAGGAGGAAATGGCCACGTGTGGCTCGCGTACAACGAGCAAGTAACCGTCATCGGTCACGCGCGCCTGTTCGACACCCGTGAGAAGACCAAGGGATTCCAGTGCTAACGGCGGAGCCTCACCAGCGATATCGAATTCGACAACGTGCTCGCCTCCATATTGACGAATCAGTTCGCTAGGCGTTCCGATCGCGATCGTTTTCCCATGATCAACGACTGCAACGCGATCGCAAAGCCGTTCCGCTTCGTCCATATAGTGCGTAGTCAGCATGACAGTTCTGCCACGCGACTGGTACGCCCGGATAACATCCCAGAGTTGGCGGCGTGACTGGGGATCGAGTCCAGTCGTGGGCTCGTCGAGGAATAGAATCTTGGGATCGCCCACAATGGCAGTCGCGATGGCCAATCGCTGTAGCTGCCCGCCTGAGAGCTTCTCGACATACGCGTTGGATTTTTCCTCGAGGGAGACAGCCGCAATGGCTTCGAAAGTCGTTATCGGTTGGGGATAAAAGCTGCGAAATAGATCGATCGTCTCGCGAACCGTTTGTCGATCTGTCAATCGAGTTTCTTGGAGCGAGATTCCGATCAAGCATCGAATGACGGCATCATCTCGCCCCCATCGATGATCTAAAATCTCGATACTCCCGCTGGTTGGATCCAGCAATCCTTCGAGCATCTCCATGGTTGTGGTTTTGCCTGCCCCGTTGGGTCCCAATAGACCAAAGCACTCGCCTTGCATGACTTCTAAATCGATGCCGCGCACGGCCTCGACAGGGGGCCTGGCTGGATAGGATTTGAATAGACCTGTGGCTCGAATTGCGGCTGGCATAACGCGCGTTCAATCAAACGGGTGATAAAGGATGATCGCGATCTCGAAGGCCAAATCTTACCGAAAGGTCGTTGCTTTCGAAATGGGGACGCAGAGTACGCATCCAACCCTTCAGCAGAATGCAGACATCAGTCTAATGACCTGTAACCCGCAACCTCTCGGTAAAAAAACGGACGGGTATCGAGCGCGAGGTTATCCATGAAGCTACAATTGCGGGATTCAGTAAAGAGGGAGCGCGCAGATCAACCGCCGACGACTGTCATGCCAATCGTGAAATTACAGCAGACTCTAAACGCTTTTATGAAGGCGTTTTCCGCCTTTTACGACGGCGTCTATATTCCAGACCACTCGTCACCTTTGAATCGATGGGTTCATTTCCTGAGCAACGTGGCCGCACTGACGTTTTGTGCACTCGGACTGTTGCTATTCGACTACTATCTTCTCGCGATTGGTATTTGGTGCCAGTTAGGCCCACCGTACCTTGGGCATATTTTGTTTGAGAAGACCCATCGCAGCATCGATCAATCTCCAATATTCGCGGCAATGGGAAGCTGGTATACCACGTATCAAATCGTGATTGGAAAGCAATCTATCACGCACGGAAAACGACCGACGCGACCGACGGGCCAACCATGACAGACACGATTCAAGAACGTGAACGACTATTGGTTCTGCTTGAAAAGTACGGGCGCAATTTGCATTCCTTCATGGTTCTCGAACCAGGGCTGTCCGTGTGGAGCAGCGACGATGCGGCTATCGCTTACACACAGCGTGGTGGCTATTGGGTGGCCGTTGGTGGACCACTCTGCGTATCAGAACAGACTTTGTCGGTCGCGCAGACGTTTCGCGAGGAAGCCAGCAAACATGGCTGCAAGGTCGTCTTTTTTGGCGTTACACAGGCACTTGTCGATCGACTACAAGGTACTACGTTTGACTCACTGCAAGTGGGACTCGTAGCCGTTTGGAACCCACGCCAATGGCAGGAGGTTGTCCTTGGCGCTGACAAACTGCGCAATCGACTAAACAAAGCGAAACGCGGAGGCGTCCAAGTCAGACTGCTCGATTGCGAAGAAGTGACCGAGGGCTCTCTGATTCGGCAACAACTTGTCGAAATCGTCAATGAATGGGCAGATCAAAAAGCATTGCCCCCAATGGGTTTTATGGTGACCGTTGAATTGTTCCAGCACTCTGATCGACGCCGCTATTTCCTCGTTGAGTCCGTGGGCAAGGTCCATGGCTTTGCAGTCTGTGTGCCCATTTACGGCCAAAATGGATGGCTGGTTGAAGACATGATGATACGACCCCAATCGGCAGCTGGATGCGGCGAGGCGCTCATCGATGGGGTCATGCGCCAATTGTCAGATGAAGGTTCTGAGATTGTCAGTCTCGGAATGGTCGCACTTGCTGGTCTTGATGCAGGCAAGGAAAGTAGCCGACACCCCATACTCACAGGTCTATTGCGATTTTGCTCGAGAACGATGGGATGGCTTTACCATTTCGAAGGACTGTATCGTTTTCGCAACAAGATGAAACCGCTGGCTTGGGAACGGGTCTATGTAGTTTCAAGTGGGCCGGTTACGTTTTGGACGATTCGCGCCATTTTGATGGCGTTTGCCGAAGGTTGGGTTCCGCGCTTTGCAGTTCGCGTGCTTGGGCGTTGGGCGCAACAGCGGCTTCGCCGCCGCGATGCGACAGACATCGGAATGGTTAAGCCGAAAAAGTCAATTGACATCACCATTGTGATCCTCGCCTTAAGTTGTTTGACCGCTACGGTGGTTGCCGTGATGGGTGCTTACCAAGGCTGGTTGCATTGGTGGGCGTCGGTAGGTCTCGGCTTTATCGCTAGCTTTGCGGGCTTTACTCCGGTGCACGAAGCTGTTCATGGGAATGTCTCTCGATGGAAAGCACTCAATGTCTTCGTAGGACATGCATGTTCATTGCTGCTGACCGGGGCATTTCAACCGTATTGTTTTCTCCATCGCGAGCACCATTTGCACACCAATCAAGCGATAGAAGATCCAGACCTTTGGTGCGGAAAGGGCCCTAGTTGGTTGCTCCCGCTGCGATGGATGACACAAGACGTCGGTTATCTAAAATACTATATTTCACGTTGGTCGACCCGCCCAATACTGGAACGTGCAGATTTATTGTTCTGCACCGCAATCTACAGTTGCCTTGCGGTCGGCACGTTCCTATTCCATCAGCCCCTCTGCCTTGCTTTGTTGCTTGGCTGGTTCATTCCAGCTCGTCTAGCGTTGTTTGCTTTGGCGGCAACGTTTTCCTGGTTGCCACATCAGCCGCACATCGAGACATCTGCTTTTCAAGCGACCTCGGTCAATAGTTCGCACTGGCTGACTTGGCCCCTTTTGGGACAAAACTTCCATCTCGTGCACCACCTAGATCCAAGCGTCCCATTTTATAAACTTGAAAACCAATGGAAGAAGAACTGCAAAGAGTTCCTCGAGCGAGGTGCCCTGGATCGAAGTGCGACAACGGATTACACCGGTAAGGGCTCCGGCTGAAATCGAATGCCGAAAAACAACGACGAGCACATTGGTCCGACCCGGCCCAACTGCTCGTCGTTCCATATCGCGTGGCCGCGCGATAATCGCCCCTATTGGTTTACAACCTCTCCACCTCGCGCCGAAAAGAGCGCGCGAAGCATTAATTCCTTTGTTGACCTCGACATAAACCGCACAGAACCGTCTGCAAATCCAGCATGGAAACCCTCGTCCGCGAACCCGCCAAGAACCGGCAAAGGCTTGTCGCTGGCGTAATCCAAATCCTCCGGCTTGGTCCACGGTATCGAAGATTTCGTTTCAACAGTCATAATGGTATTTGAGGTTCCATCCGTGATTTCAGCAAGCTTCGAAGGCTTAGACGGCGGGAACATGGTTTGTTCGCCGGTCAGGATTGCATAGCTGGTTTCGGTCGAACCAGGTGCGGAACTAGGATGCCTATAGATCGCAGGCATCTTCGAGAGCAGCTTAATGTTACTGGGTCCGTCCCAAGGTTCATCGAAGCGATATGCTTCGTACAACGCAACCTGTTCGATGTAAGGGAGAATCATAACTCGCCAACTAACGGGTTGACTGTGCCCTGGGACAGGGGACTTTGTGGTATGAGGGAATTGGCGATGCACATCGTGGAAATTGTGGAACGCTAACGCAATTTGCTTCATGTTATTCGCACTCAGACTGCGGACTGCACCTTTCCGTGACGCCCCAAGTGCCGCAGCAATCGATGCCACTGGAATCATGTTTGACTTGATACTTGTGGTCACACGGACTGTCGTGCCATCGATCTGGAATTTTGCCATATCTGCTAGCTTGGATCCAACGCTTAGCAAAGACTCGATCGTAGTTTTGGCTTCTGTTGGCAGAACGGGAGTATTCGGTTGCGTCGTCAGCGTCCGCCCCAGCTCTCTCAGCCCATTCCTTACAAGTACCATCGCAGCTTGGCTCGTCTCCTGGATAATTGTCGCCCCTTTCGTGTCGGTACTCTTGGCCATCGCTTCAATGCTGAAGTCCTCTTTCATGGAAGCTGCGACGCCAAAAACTTCCGCTTCATCTAGAATCGGCCTCAAGGAAGATATTATCAATGCGAACGGACTCTGCTCGAGCCTCATCTCCCCCACCCATTTCCTTGCGATTCGACTCTCTCCTATTATCAACAGAGGTCGATCCATGAGCTTCTTCCAAAGCTCGGTCTCCGTGAGTTTGCGCTCTATCTGTCGTCCTTGAATGCATCTCTCGACATTGCGTTTACTCCCGAAGACCAAGGAGTGAGCATCCGGCTTCCATATGCACATGCTGCCGGAAGGGGACTCAAGAATGTCGGCTCCTGAGAGTTTTGCAGGCTTGCCGAGTCGAGGGGAAGTCGAATTGCCCATGGGTTTCACAGAACGCATATAGACAGAGTTCGGTTCATTCATTGTTTGATCGAATCCCACGATCAATTGTTCGATATCTTTTAATGAAACGCCGAGTTCCTCAGTAAAACTCGTCACTTGTGGCAACTCTTGAATCTGCTTCGCGATTTCGGTCAATTGGTTGCTTGCAAGCAACTCATTCGGTCGTGCCGCGAAAAACAAACCACCATCGTCGCTAACGAACTTCAATTCGTACTGCCCCGGACGCGAACCATCCTTTGAGTCGACTCTAACACCAACGTCTTGGCCAATCGCTCGATTGGGAGGGGGCTTCATCCCAACCAATACTACCGATGTAATTCCAATCACTGCCAAGACAAACCAACGTCCCGCAGGGATACGCCCTGCCGACTTCAACTTTCGATCTCTCAACATCTCAAGTCTCCTTAAAAAGGTATGACGGGTCGGAAGGAATGCAGAGGCCGGCCAGCCCACAAAACGATCTTGATGTTCCAAAGCTAACTTAGCTAGAACTTTTATATACCTGTCTTGACCACCAGCCATGCGGGCCGCTACAGAATCCGCTGCTAACTCTTGCTCCATCCGCAAGCGACCCGATAGAAAATGTACCAGTGGATGATAGAAATGAAACACAATGCTAAACTGCGATAGCAAGACGGCTGCAAAGTCTCCATGAACGATATGCGCGAGTTCATGCGACAAAACGGCATTCAATTCCGCCTCAGTCCATTCTCGCCAATGAATCGGGAGCAAAATACATGGCCTCCATACTCCGAGCGTAGCTGCCGTTGATAACTGCTCCGACTCGTAAACGCCAACCGGCGTCTCTAATCCAATCTTCAATTGAAGAACCGCTAAGGCATTCAAAAGTGGTTCGTCGTTTACCTGCCGGCTAGTGCAAATCAGTCTGCGCATGGCCACCCAACCGATCAAGAGCCGTACAGTTCCAATTGCTAGTCCGGCGCCAAATAATCCAAAAACAATGGCCGAGATCGGATTAATCGACCAACCTGGATGTGAGGACTCGGTCGTGCTGCGGAGTCCTTCCAAAAATCCTGCTACCAACGTAGGTCCAGATTCAAGTCCCTCGACCGCTATTGCGAGTCCCCCTTCTTGAAGTAGTTCGTTGCCTACCTGTCCCTCCGCTTCGATATTTGTGTCCCTCGATGCATTCGGGGGCGCTAAACTGGTTCGCTCCAGGGAACCCAATGTCCAACTCCAAGAGCTTGGGAGGAAAGCACACACGGTGATCACGGAAACCCCAACCAATCCGAACAGCGGAGCCGACGCACCCCCAATGCGCCAAGGTCGGGAGCTTAGCACCAAAGTCAGGAGTGCCAGCACGGTGGTTTGCAACGCACACCAAAGCAATGTCAAACTGAGGAGGTTCATGGCTTGTTCTCCCGGAGTAAATTTTCAAGCGTCTGACGCTCTTTGCGGGTCATATTGCTTCCCTCAAACATGCGTAGCAGAAGTTGCTCCCGAGATCCACCAAACAACCGGTTCACCATGTCGCCAACCATACTCTTTGAAACATCATCGAACGGGCGCCCCGGTTTAAAACGAAATGGCCGCAGATCATTGGTTTGGATCAGAAACCCCTTCTCAAACAGAATCCGAATCAGGGTTGCAACCGTCGTGTACGCCAATTCCCGCCCCTGTTTAGCCAATCGTTCCCTAATCTCCGTGGCGGTCAATTCACCCTGCTCCCAAAAAACGTGCATTACTTCCAGTTCACGTTCGGTAAGCTCTTTTGCTGGCGGCCTCACCATCATCATCCTCTCAAAACTAACTTTGGTTCCTTAGATTTGGTTTTATAGTAGCGACTCCTCTGTGCGAGTCAAGCGCATTTTATTTATTTTGTGCCACGAACTTTTGCTTGTAATCATTGCCTAAGTCCAATGGGTAGAACGACTCCACACCCACGGCTCACCGGTGGCACAATCCCTTGTTGTATGCTCTCTTGGCTCATCGCGACGCTATGTCTACTCCGACCAAAGAGCAAATTCGTTGCCGCATGCCGCCCCCGAAGAGTTTCCTAGCTCGCCGCGCCTTTGCGATAAACTCGCGAGAGCCGGCTAAGCACGAACCGACAGGGGCACCGAGCCCTTTGCTGAAGCAGACACTAACCGATTCGAAGGGCTCGGAAAAAGATCTCAACGCAACACCCGTAGCGACAGACGCATTGAACAACCTGGCACCATCCAAAAATGGTATCCACTGACATGGCGCTCGACTTAGGCCGCTCGTCGCTGTTCACAACCGGATCGGACGGGAAAGTTATGCGAGTCAATATGGCGAACGTCCAACAAGTGCTCGCCAGCCATGGCCCGCAAACCGCATCTTTGAGCGACTTGGGATCGATGCGGATGTGTGGTGTGAATTGACACGCGACTTTAGCCGGTTGTTCGCCATAGGAGCTTGACGACGTTCAAACAAGCTGCCGTCCGACTGAAAACATGACACCTTCGAGCAGGGATAGAGTAGAACAGTTGTCTCAACTGTTCCCGCCCTGCGTCATCAACGCAACATACGTCCACCTTACCCAAGCAGGCTAGTTCCAGGGTCCTAAGCTACAGAAATGTTCGCACAAGAGGAGGTCGGGCCAAGGGCTCTATTCCCGGGCGTCACGGTCATTCCGCCGGCATCGATGATCTTGGTCGACTTACCGAGCAGCGGCTCGATCTGGGACCGGTCACCTATCGCCAGGATGCGACCATTGTGAATAGCGACCGCGCTCGCCCGATTCATGGCTGAAAATGTAGTTGATGTGATGATGATTGCTCATTCCCGTGAGTTTAACCCCGAGTCGTAGGCGACGGAAGTGGATCCTTTGCGACGCTGGCGATCGCTTCGCACGCCTTTAGGATTTGATCGCGAGAAACGTCCAAATGCGTGACGAGCCGAACGCTTTGCGGACAGAATGGGAGAGAGAGAACGCCAAGCATTTGCAACGATTCCGAAAACTGCGCGGCGGTGCCCCACTCATTGGCAATGTGAAAGATGACAATATTGGTATCGGGTACCTCGTCGCTGAGGCAAAGCGATTTGCATTGACTGATTGCGCGGGCGAGCAACTTTGCATTGTCATGATCCTCGGACAAACGAGTCAGTTGATGTTCGAGAGCATAGAGCGCACCGGCAGCGACGATACCAACTTGCCGCATGCCACCACCAAAAAGCTTCCTTGCACGTCGAGCTTTTGAAATGAACTCGCGAGAGCCGACCAAACACGAGCCAACCGGAGCGCCGAGTCCCTTGCTGAAGCAGACACTAACCGACTCAAATGGTTCGGAAAACGATTGCAAGGATACGCCGGTAGCCACCGACGCGTTAAAAAGGCGTGCCCCATCCAAGTGCGTTTTTAGCCCTTCGGAGTGCGCCCAATCGCATAGCGACTGTATTCTCGAAAGCGAATAGATTTTACCCGCACCTCGGTTATGGGTATTCTCGAGACAGAGCAGCCGCGTCCGAACGCTATGTTCATTGTCAGGCCTTACATTTCCATGAAGTTGCTCTAGGTTGAGCAATCCGTTTTGGCCGGCAATTGTCTTTGCAACCAAGCCGCTCAGCTGGGCAAACGCCCCTTGTTCGTAATTGTAGATATGACAACCTGCCTCGCAGATAAACTCATCGCCTGGTGCGCAATGGACCCGCAACGCGATTTGATTGGTCATGGTGCCGCTGGGCATAAAAATAGCTGCCTCCTTGCCGAGCAAGCGGGCTATGTACTCTTGCAGTTCAACCACAGTCGGATCGACGTCGATGACGTCGTCGCCGACTCTCGCCTTAATCATGGCCTCCAGCATTCCTGGAGTTGGTTTGGTTACTGTGTCGCTGCGAAGATCAATTATTTGCATGTTACCCTTTTTTTGACATTAAATTCGAATGATTGCATTCGGTAATCGTGTGTAGCGGGCTGTTGGAGGAACCGGTAGAAGCTTACCATAGACTTTTCGTGTGGGTAAAACCGCGCCACACTCTTCTTCTTGGCAGCAGGACCAATACTATGAAAAATGCTTCGATCCAATCCTTGATCGATTGTGGAACCAACCTTTATTTGGATTCCATTGATCCTACGTTGGTAGCCCAAAACTTGGCTTGGGGAGCTGTTGGCGCAACCAGCAATCCCATCATTATTTCCGGGCTTATCCGAACGGGTCGATTTGACGATTCGATTGTGAAATACGTTGAAAAGGGGCAGGATGATACTGCGGTATGCTGGAGCATTACCAACGATTTAGTCTCGGACGCGCAAAAAGAGTTTCATCCCGTTTGGCAAAAGACAAAAGGGGACGCTGGATGGGTGAGTTTCGAACTGGATCCTTTACTGGAAGATCCTAAACTCTGTATGCCACACTCCGAGCGAGTTTCAAACTATATATCACTGGGCAAAAAATGGGCCGCAGGTCACGATAACCGAATGATCAAAGTGCCTGCGACTCCAGCGGGATTGGACGCACTGGAAGAACTTGCTGCTGCTGGAGTGACTCTCAACGTGACATTGATCTTCACCATGCGCCAATATGAACTGGCACGCGATGCGGTTTGGCGGGGTGCAAAGCGCCGCAAATCTCTCGACTCCTTCAAGAGTGTGTACAGCATCTTTGTTTCCCGAATCGACCAATACACAGCCGACCACTGCAAGCAACTATCGGCGGACGCTCAAGGCGAGTATGGAATCTTCAATGCGAAGCGGATCTGGCTCGCGAACCAAAAGTTTTGGGCGGAACATCCTACGCCGCTCAAGCAAGAGATTATTTTCGCGAGCACCGGGACCAAGAACGCCGCTGACGCTCCATGGAAATATGTCGCCGCGCTTGCGGGGTCCGACATCCAAACCAATCCGCCCGACACAAACGCTGCAGTCGCAAATAGCAATCAAAATTTCATCAGAAATGTGGACTCTTTAATCAGCGAGTCGATCGCCAAAGAATTGGATGCGGCCGTGAACGTCCCGCACATGGAGACGACGCTAATGGAACAAGGCGTTGCCAAGTTTGTTGCACCACAAAAACAGTTGTTGCAAACGATCCAGGAAAAACGCGAAGCATTAACCAAAGCGTAACTTGGCGATCCCCCAAGGAAAGTTCCCAAGGAAAGTCCCCGTCGAAAGTCCCCGTCGAAAGTCGCGGGTAAGGCGAGCAGCGGTCTGAAAACTACCTGAAATTCGCATTTCGATTTGACGACCATTGGTACTCGTTCCAGAAGACAAGCGATCGGGTACGAATGCCGCTTCGTTGAGGACCAGTACGATCGGAGTGGTGTACGTGATCTTTCGCGCCCACCCCGCGCTTCGGATGTGCCAAATTCGCGCCTGACTGGGGATTGGGAATTAGGAATCTCTACGATCACAACAATTTCAAATGCTTAGACTATCCCCATATAGCTTATCGCTATTTTCTTAGTTACCATTTTTACAGTTCCCTCCTACCTGCCGATCGCTTTTCGCGATGTTTCACCAAGAGAAACGCATTCCTATGTTTCGAATCATGTGGCTTTCTTTCCTATTGACAACTTTCCTCAATTCGCCCAATTGCCGAGCAGCGGACCGATTGGTCTTTGAAACGGCTGGTGACAAGCCAGCCAAGCATGTCGTTTTGGTCGCTGGTGACGAGGAGTACCGAACCGAAGAGACTATGCCCATGTTGGGCAAAATCCTCAGTCAGCGACATGGCTTCAAGTGCACTGTGCTATTCTCGCTGGGGCCTGACGGGGCGGAGTACATTGACCCAAATAACTCCGCGGGCTTACGAGGGTTGGAGGCGCTCAACGATGCCGACTTGATGATCATCGGAACTCGTTTTCGCGCACCGGTTGCTGAGCAAGCCAAACATATCGCGGAGTACATCAAAGCTGGGAAGCCTGTGATTGGCATTCGAACTGCAACGCATGCGTTTAAGGGTAACGGGAACTTCGACGGTGTTTCCTTCAATGACTTTGGATTAAAAATCCTCGGTGAAACTTGGGTCAATCATCACGGCAAGCACAAGAAGGATGGGACGCGTGGAATTGTCGAATTTGGCCACTCTTCGCATCCCATTTTGCGTGGCGTAAAGGACCTTTTTGGGCCTTCGGACGTTTATGGTGTGACTCACTTGACGAGCGCCGATACGATCCTTTTGCGCGGCGCGGTAACGGAAACCATGGATCCAAGGTCGGCAAATGCAGTCAGCGACAAAAACAATCCCATGCAGGCGTTGGCATGGCTTCATACCTACATTCGTCCAGGCACCCTTAGCACCGGTACCGCCTTTTGTACGACCGCTGGGGCTTCGGTCGACTTTGTCAATGAAGATCTTCGCCGATTGATTGTCAATGCAGCTTACTTTCTAACAGATCGGGAAGTTCCTGCTTCGGCGGACGTATCTTTTGTCGATCCGTTCTACCCCAGCTTCTATGGATTCATCAATGAGCCAAACTATTGGAAGGACGCCAATCTGCATCCTGAGGATTTCGGATTGGGGAAAACACCCAGCATGCCGGATCCCAAGGGCTCACCAGAATGGCCATTCCGCGACAAGCCCTCCCCGAAGACTTCCTTTGTTTTTCAAGCGAATGAGAGGATCGCGCTCGTCGGCGGTTCCTTGGCCGAACGAATGAATCTGTTCGGCGATTTTGAGACATTGCTCCATACGCGATTGCCCGATCTCCACCTGCAAGTTCGCAATTTCGGTTGGCCTGCGGACGAAGTGGGATTGCAACAACGGCCCGACAACTACACCAAGATCGATGATCCGATGGACGTTTTTGGGCCACAAACCTTTATTTGCTTTTTTGGATTCAACGAACATTTCAAAGGCAACTCGACGGACGCTTTGACCGAGTTTCGCGGCAAATATAAGGATTGGATTGCAAACACAAAAAAACGGTTCACCAAGGACGGACGCGAGCCACGCTTTGTACTGGCAAGTCCTATCGCCTTTGAGAAGACGGACAATGAACATTTACCCGATGGCATTGCAGACAACCGATCGCTACGTGCTTACGCGCAAGCGGTGAAGCAATTGGCAAAAGACGAAAGGGTGCCGTATATCGAACTTTTCGAGACATCCGCTACTGCATTCAACGCAAAAGCAGGCAATCAATATACGATCAATGGGATCCACCTAAACGAGCAAGGGGACCGACTCATCGCTGCCCAACTGGATCAACAGATCTTTGATACGCCGCACCCGATTGGCATGGAGGTGTCGAAGTTTCATAGGATTCGAGAGGTCGTCAACGATAAATCATGGCTCCACTTGCAAGACTATCGCATGCTCAACGGCTGGTATGTATACGGTGGACGTCGCACTTGGGACACCGAGACATTCCCTGGCGAATATCAAAAAATTCGCAAGATGGTCGCCGTTCGCGATCAATACATTTGGGATCTCGCAGCTGGCAAACCTGTCCCTGAAAAACCAGATGATTCCAAGACGGGAGAGGTTTTCATTCCCCAAACGATGTTCGGTTCTCGCGACGAAAAATTCCGCGAAAAGCGCGAGCCCAAGACGCTCTCCTACCCGACCCCAGCAGAATCGATTGCTCAGATGAAAGTTCCTGAGGGATTCGAAGTCAAACTTTTTGTCTCGGAGAAGGATTTTCCAGAGTTTGCAAAACCATCGCAAATCGGTTTCGATAGCAAGGGCAGACTTTGGGTCTCATGCATGATCAACTACCCGCAATGGTTGCCGGGTTCGGCAAAGCCTGGGGACAAATTGCTGATCTTCGAGGACACGGACAAAGACGGCCGAGCCGATGTCTGTAAAACGTTTTATGACAAATTGATTTGCCCCACGGGGTTCGAGTTTTTCCAAGACGGCGTACTTGTCGTCGATGAGCCTCGCCTGATCTTCCTACGCGATACCGACGGTGACGACAAAGCGGATGAAGTAACGCAGGTCGTTGATGGATTAGCAACCGACGATACACACCACACGATGGGTGCATTTGAGTTTTCGCCGGGAGGATTGCTTCACATGCTCGAGGGGGTCTCAATGTCCACGACCCTTGAAACACCCTGGGGACCTTTCCGCAGCAATGGCCCTTCGGGCGCGTACGTTCTCGACCCATTGTCTTGGAAATTCCAGCATTTTCGCACGCCTGGTTATGGAAATCCATGGTGCATGGTCTTCGACGAATGGGGGCAAGGAATCATTGGAGATGGCACCAACGCGCAGCAGCATTGGACCAGTCCGCTGTCTGGTTATCCAGTCACGCAGCGACGAACGCTTAATCCCAATTTTGACAACCAAGGGATGCGGCCAGCGGTTGGAAGTGCGTTTTTGAACTCGCGTCATTTCCCTGACGACGTTCAGGGTCAGTTTATCTATGCCTGCGTGATCAACATGCACGGTATGCCCCGTTTCACCATGGGGGATGAGCCTGGTACAGCGGGTTACTCGGGCAAGCGCATCGACGACTTATTAAGTTCTACGGATAACTTCTTTAGGCCCGTTGATCCCCAAATCGGGCCCGACGGATCGCTATGGTTTGGCGATTGGTGCAGTGCGTTGATCGGTCACATGCAGTACTCGCAACGCGATCCAAATCGGGACCATGAACACGGTCGGGTTTATCGCATGGTCAACAAGAACAAGCCGCTACTGGAGCCGGTAACACAACATGGCAAATCGATATCACAATTGCTGGAGCAACTAACAGAGTACGAACACCGAACGCGGTATCGTGCTCGAACCGAATTGCGAGGCCGCAAAGCCGCTGAGGTTTTGTCAGCCGTTAACCAATGGATCGCGGGCAAAGCATCCCCGAACAAACTTTGCGAAGCGATGTGGCTGCAAGAGAGCTTTAGAAAACTTGATCCTGTTTTGATCGATCGCATTATGTCCAGTGATGACTTTCATGCTAGGGCGGCGGCGGTTCATAGTGTCTCCAATGAAATCGAACGATTTGCAAACCCGATGCCGTTCTTTGCTCGAGCCATCGTCGATCCGCATCCGCGAGTACGACTGGAAGCAGTGCGAGGTTTGAGTTACATCAAAACCGAGGAATCAGCTGAGATGGCCATTAGCGTTGCAGATCAACCCATGGACTATTGGGTCGACTACACGCTTGAGCATGCGTTGCAAGCGTTCAAGCCGATCACCGACGAAGCGGAGAAGAAGGGTACTTTCCTCGCCAAGGCTTCTGACAAAGTCAAAGAGCACTTCAAGACATACAAACTTTCGACAGGGCCGGGGGGGAAAGCTGTAGCGCCGCTCAAGATTGCAGAGGACACTGCAGCATCGCAAATCGACCGTGAAAAGGCCGTCAAAACTCTCTCGGAGATCAAGGGGGGCAAGGCAGAACGCGGGCCTGCTGTCTTCTCACGTGTCTGCGCAGCATGCCACCAAATCGGTGATATCGGAAAGGAGTTTGGACCAAAGCTAGACAATGTGGGTGGCCAATACAAGCGTGACGAAATCATCAAGCACATGATTTGGCCCAACGAAAAGATCGCCAAAGGATATCAAACAGTCCAAGTCTTAACGGTCGATGGCGACACCTATACCGGCTTCATCTTGAAAGAATCGGACACAGTGCTCTCGCTCGGTACGGCAAATGGCAAGACAGAAGAGGTTTCAAAGAAGGACATCGATATACGCAAAGAGATGAACGCGAGCTCGATGCCCGAAGGCTTGATCAAGACGATTGCCCCGAGCGAGTTCCTGGACCTGCTGGAGTACTTGGTGGTGCAGCGCAGAGAGGGTGCGAGCCAATAGCGAATGGCTAAAAGTCGATGGATAATCCGCTTGTGCTCGGCCTTCGTCCGGCCGAGCTGTGGCGGTTGAGCACGTTTTCATGCTGGACGCATCGCGATCTTGTGGGCTTGGCCTTGGCCGCTAAGCAGATCGATCCCCAGGGGCAAGCCTGGGGTATTTCTCTGTGTTTGATTCCCGCATGCCTTGGGCCGCGGTTCGTTTTGGGTTTTTTGGCTACGCGTTCACCACAATTGCGAAACCGCCTTTGTCATGCAATCGACGGTTTCTAATTCTTTGTCAATTTCCGTTTTTTGTCTCATTCCCATCTTGAATACCTACTACGACTGTCATACACTAACCTATGACACATGTAGTACACCGGGAGAACTGTGGATGAAAAGAAATGAGCCGCCTCGATTGCTCGCGAGCGAGTTGGAGATACTCGAAATGCTATGGCGCGCGGGACCCGTCACCATCGTCGAAGCACAGCGAGCCATGAAAGGCGATTTCGGTTATACGACCGTGCAAACACGCCTCAATCGTCTGTGCAAGAAGAACGCGGTAAAGCGATCCAAGGAATCGCCTGCACGTTATTCTGCGGCCATGAAACCCGAATCGGTTGCGAGCGGCGATCTAAACCTATTGTTGGACAAGGTCAGTGGCGGGCAAGTTGTTCCGTTGGTGGCCTTTCTGGTGAAAGATCGTTCGTTGACGCCCACAGAGATCGACGAGTTAAAGCAGTTGATTGCGGACGCAGAGGAAAAGTCACATAAAAAGCCAGGAAATAGACCATGAACCAATTGAGCCTTCATATCCTTTCGACTTTAGCGCTGGCATCGCTGGGGGTGTTTTTCGCCGGAGTATTGATTTCTGTTGCCTTGAGGCTGATGCACTGTCGAACTCCTGGGCTTCGGCAATTTGCTTGGATGCTGGTCCTTGTGCAAGGCATACTTTGGCTGCCACCAGTGTGTCGCTATACCATCTCCACTGCGATGCCCAGGCCTAGCGCATTGCCCACAAATGCAAGTGAACAGGCAACACAAGCCAGGCTTGTCGAAGCCGTTGATCGACCTATCCCGGACCAAGAATTGGCAAAAGCAATTAGACCTGGAATCGACAACCCAGCGGGTTATGTAGTTCCTCTGCAGAGCATGCCATTGCAGGCAATTTTATGGAGTAGCGTTTTGATGGCTTGGTTTTTGGGAATGGGATTCCTCTTCGTCAAGCGCATGCAAGAGTACCTTCGATTTGTCGCCCGAAGAGATTTGGAGAAGTGCCGTAACTTAGATTGGAATGCAGAGCTTGCATCCCTCTGCCAAAAGCTTGGCATTCGCCGGTCCATTCCGCTTTTTTGCAGCAACGATATCGGGCCAGCTTTTTGTCGTTGGCCAAAAGAATATCGCATTGTCGTTCCCTATCGTTTGTGGCAACAACTATCTGCGATTGAGCGAAAGTCTATCCTGCTTCATGAGCTTGGTCATTTTCAACGCGGAGATTTGGCTTGGACTTTGGCGATGCATTTGATCGCCGTGCTACATTGGTTTAATCCAATGGCTTGGTTTGCGATGAAGCAAATAGAAAATAACATGGAATTGGCTTGTGACGATTTGGTCCGTTTGGCCCGCGACGAACTTGGTGTGTCGACATACGCAAAAGCGCTGTTGACTGTGGGCCAGTTTTCGTCGCGATCGTCGATTGGAGTGGCAGCGATCGACGGAGCCTGCTTAGCGGAGCGGATTCGTCGTGTCCTTGGTCCATTCGATTCTCGCGAATCCAAAATCAAGCAGTTGTTATTGTTTTGTTTGCTCACTGGTCTATGTATGACCAACTTGGTACGCGTACAACTTTGGGCTCAGCAACCATTGGAGGCAAAGACCCAGGCCCAATCGCCGTCATCCGTTAGCGAATCGGTTTCGGACAAGGAACTCGATGACGCAATTTTGGATCTTCGATTCATGGGTGGATTCGTTAGAGAATTCCACCCTCGCAACGCCAAGGAGCATTGGATTCAGATCATCCTCGAAGGAGATCCCAAAAAGTCGGGATTCCAATTTGATAAGCCATCGAATGCCCCTAAGGATCCGAAGTTCGACGATGACATGATGGATCTTGTTCGAGTCCTATGTTTATCCAGCCCTGCGCACGTTCATTTTCGAAACTGTCAATTCACCGAAGTGGGTTTTTCGCTATTGCAGGGTACCAAGGTGGACCGCCTTGAGCTAACGGGCTTGAACATTACCGACAAACACCTCGAATCGTTGCCAAGAATGACGTCGATGCGAGAGCTCTCCCTAGCGAACACGTCGGTAACCGAAACGGGATTCAATCAGCTCTCGAAGTGCAACCAGTTAGAATCCCTCGATTTTGAAAGTCATCCAAACATCAGTACGCCTGCGTCCGCATTGCTTGTTCGAATGCCCAAGCTCAAAAGTGTTTCCTTAAAACTTAGCTTGGATGACGTGGAGCACCTCAACCAGTTTGAGCAGCTTGAATCGCTATCCGTTGTCCTCGACGATGCTGCTGCTGCGACCGCATTCCGTGAGTTAAAGTCACTCGGTCAATTGCGATCACTGACCATGAATGGCAAATGGAACAATTCCGATCTGATCGTTTTTGCTGCACGGCAATCACCAAGACTTGAGAGTTTGTACTTGCGTCAGTGCCATGAAGTCACTGCGGAGGCAGCGGCGGCAATCTCGAGCCTCGATGGTCTAAAGATCCTTTCAATTGACAACGCCAATTTCGGAGACGAGGAACTAAAGTTGCTTACGCCGTTAAGCCATCTCACGTGGTTCGACCTTTCCGATACGAAAGTCTCCGATCGGAGTCTCAAGGCTATCGGGCAGCTTTCCAATTTGGGTTACTTGGGGCTTTCCCGAACCAACGTTTCTGAGGCTGGTCTTGAGAACCTTCAGGAACTACACAACCTGTTTCATTTGGATCTACGTGGCACATACGTCAAATCTGTGCCTGAGTGGATGCGAGCTCGTACGCGATTGCAAATCAGCTTGGATTCTCAACGGCCGCTTGGTGTGCCAGAAAAAGCAGCTGCCAAAGAGCAGTCCGCATTGGATCGAGCCGTTGACGAATTTAATGCAAAGGCAGGCAAGGATCCAACTGGCAAGTTTGAGCCGCCGCTCACCACCGAGGAAGTCGTGGCAGCCATCAGAAGCTGGGATCGAGCAAGTATCCCAATCGATGACGAGAAGTTTGCTCTGTTTGATCAAATTGCAAAGACTGGACACATGCCGATAGGAACCACGATTGGCTATACGACACGCTGGTTAACACCGGAATTCAATTACCATGTTTGGTGGGTTGATTTGAATGTGATGACGGATGCAAATCAGGGTTTCACGTTCCGAATGCGAGCCCGCACTCTCTCAAGCCAAAAAAATAACAGGTGAGGCTAGGGAAGGATCACGTTGCGGCCATTCGAAGCGCGTTCGCGACCGCCACGCTACCCACCATCGTCAACAGCAAAGCGACTCCCTGGGGGTACTCTCGTTTGCCGGCCCCATCTGCGGGGACTTTGACAACCGCTCCGCCCACCATCAGCCCTATCGCAAGGCCGATAAGTAGTCCGCCAAACAACAGATTCATCTTCATACCTAACTCCTCAACTATTTCTTACTAAGCTTGAGTGCCAATGAACCGCCCGGGCAGCCTCTAGTCTGGATCTTGGCTGGATCAATCGCGTAGAACAGTGTGTCCAGCCACCGACTTGCGTCACTTGATGACTTTCCGCAGGAAAATGTTCGAAAGAGCGGCAATGGGACCTGCCATGCCAATCGCCACTCCCAAGTTGTTGGTTGCGAGCCAGATGAGCCACCCAATGCCGGAACCTGCGCCAGCGCTCACAAGCGCCGCTATGGCTTCAGAGCGTACTGAGGGTTTGTCGGTTTGTTTTTGTTCCATGGTGTGTGCGCTCACCCTTTGGGCGTGTCGGCCCCTTCGATTGACTTCTTCCTGTTCTTTCGCTCCAGCATTTGCGACACACCAATCAAGATGCTGCCGGTAGTAATCGGCTTCGCCCCCCCTGCGATCGATCCAATGACTGACTTTTCCCTTGCCATTAGCTGCATGATGATGATTGCCAGACCCAGAACCATCAAGAGCACGCCTGTGATTCCCATCGCTTTGTATTTCATAGGTTTTTCATTTCGTTTGTTGTGTGGTCTTCCCTGCGTTATCGGCCGCCAGACCGTCGTGCAGGTGTAATCGTTCTCGCTGTAATTCTCCCGGCTAGCTGATTGATTGTCTCTTCAAGCGAGCGAGGACTTGGAGCAGTCCGAAGCTGGTGAACCTCAGCCTGTGACAGATATTGGAAGTGTGTTTGCAGAGTTGGTGCACGGCGGAGGGCCTGATCAACCGCCGCGTTAAATTCATCCCATTCGACGACAGCTTCGTTCCGCTTCATCTGCTTCGCCTCGCCGTGTCCTTCGAGCAGATTGATGATCAATGCAAACGCTGCCTTAAGAATGGCAATGGCAGTTTCTGGATCATTCGTATGAATTGCCAATAAGTACTTGTGCTCATAGTGCTCAATCGCTATGACTTTCGAGTCGAATGATTCGGCGGCAGTCATTCCCTTTAACTGCGGAGGCACTACGCCGATCTTATTGGCCGCTGGAGCGGAGATCGGAGCGGGCTTGAATTCCGACATGTTGACCGGCCATTCGAAGCGGATCTCTAGTATTTCAAGAATTTTAAAAGCATCCCGGCCGGTCGCCTCGGGCACGTGCTGACCTCGGAGGGCGTTTACTACGGCTTCTGTATACTTCATCGGTACACTTCCGCTAAAGCTCGGAAGCTCGTTCCGGATCCACACCGCCAGCCTTTCCGCGGTCGAGTACCATTCTCTAGTGAGGTACGCGTTCGGTTGCCCATTCAACAGCCCTAGTCCCATATTTTTCGCTCCATATCAAAACCTGTTAAGCCAGCGCAATTTCCCGGCCGGTCCGAAAAATGCGAGGCATCGTCGATCCCGGATTTCTCGGGCTTGGCGTCAAATAAATGCCAGAATCAACGGACGGAATCTGCTAGAATTTCTTGTAAAACGTCGTCTATAGATCGTGCGTAATTGGCGCCGTAATCTGATCATCGTTTTGGAAAAAAAGTTGTCCGTTGTAAATCGAGCCGATTTCAAACCCTAGCAAACGCCGCAAAACTCGGGTGAATTTGCACCTTTAGAGGTCCGAACACGGTCGACGCCCAAAAACCATTTCGCGGTTTGGATATTTCGATGTGCGATGATTCTCAAAAAGTAGGCGAAATAGACTGGACGAATTCCGAGGCATCAGAGCAGTTTTTGCCCCAGGTTTACGACGAACTGAGGCGTCTCGCTTCAAAGTTGCTTGCGCTCGAAAGGCCCGGGCAGACACTCCAACCAACTGCGCTGGTTCACGAAGCCTACTTGCGTCTCGCTGGGGGTAGCGAGCCCGTACGATGGAACCACCGTGGACATTTCGTTTCGGCTGCGACCCAAGCCATGCGAAGAGTGATCCTCGACAACGCCCGACGAAAAAACTCCCTCAAACGAGGAGGTCATGGCAAACGCATCGAGATCGACCTTAACGGCTGTTCTGCGGCTTTGCCCGACGACCGGCTAATCGAAATCGACGAGGCTCTTTCGAAATTGGAATTGGAATTCCCGGACCATGCTGCCGTCGTGTCGCTAAGATTCTATTTTGGACAAACAAATCAGGAATCGGCCGAGTTGCTGGGGATTTCGACCGCGACAGTTCAGCGATATTGGGCCTTTGCCCGCGTTTGGATCTATACCCAACTCGAGGAAAAAGATGCGGACAGGTAAATTCAATTCAGTCATAACGGTGTGCTTAAGGTGAGTGCCGCGAAACGCGTCGACGATATTTTCTTTGAGGCGCTAGAGTTCCTAGACGAGCAGTCTCGGTCGAGCTACCTCGATAGGGTGTGTGGCAACGACCATCGAATGAGGTCCTGCATCGAAAGGCTTATCCGAAACGAACCACGCGTCGGCGATTTTCTTGAGTCACCGATCTATCAATTATCTATTCCCCTTGGTGTTGACGAACATCCTCCGCAATTGGGAAGACAGGCGGAGCTTCGATTCGGCCCGTATAGGCACCTTACGAAAATCGGCCAAGGAGGCATGGGAGAGGTCTACCTGGCAGAACAAGAATCACCGGTTACGCGAACCGTCGCGATCAAGGTGATTCGGGCAGGGATGGCCAGCGCAAGCTGTTTAGGTCGCTTTGAGCAGGAACGACAAGCGATCTCCATGATGAATCATCCCAACATCGCAAGGCTGCTCGATGCGGGAACAGCCAAAGTCGTTTGGCCATCGGAATCAAAAGACGGCATGCATTTCACAGAGTGTGAACGCCCCTATTTTTCGATGGAATTTGTGTGCGGCAATTCGATAACGCAACACTGCGATCAAAATCGGCTGACGATTACACAACGAATCGAACTGTTGCACCAGGTTTGTCTGGCCGTGCAGCACGCTCACCAAAAAGGGGTCATCCATCGCGATCTCAAACCCTCCAACATTTTGATGGACACGTCCGATGGACACAACACTCCCAAGGTCATTGACTTCGGCATCGCCAAGGCCATCGGACAAAGTGTGGCGTTTCCAGTTGAGACACATGTTGGCCAGTTCATTGGCACACTCGAGTATATGTCACCCGAACAATTCGATGCTCAAAAATTCGATATCGATACGCGCGCAGATATTTATTCTCTCGGCGTTTTGCTCCATCAACTTGTCGTGGGATCGACGCCGTTCTCTTCAGAGGAGCTACAAAAAGACGGACTCACTGGACTGCTCCGAATCATCAACCAAGTCGAACCAGATCGTCCAAGCGCAAAGCTGTCGAAGTCTGCTTACCTAAAGGCAATTGCAGCCAATCGCCAGACCGACCCCCGGAGGCTGGTTGCTCAGGTGTCGGGTGACCTGGACTGGATCATATTAAAGTGTATTGAAAAAGATCGTGATCGGCGATACGAAACCGCTAGGGGACTTGCTAGTGATCTTGAGCGATTCTTAGCAAATGAACCGGTGCAGGCTCGCCCTGCAACCATGATCTATTGGTTGAGCAAGAAACTGAGGAAGCATTACCTTACTGTCGCAATGTCGGCATTCATCCTTTTCCTCATTTTGACGACAGCTATTGTGAGCATCAACCAAGCCCTCAAAGCATCGCGAGCCGAGCGCCGCGCATTGGAAGGCTGGTCGCAGGCCGACCTACAGCGAAGAAGTGCGGAGAGCGTCAATGAGTTCTTGCGAGATGTGATTGGCAATGCAACGACGGATGCAAAAGGTGCCAACGTCCGACTCGTCGATACGCTTTCCGACGCCTCTCGTATCGCATCGTTTCGATTTGCCGACAATCCATTCCAAGAAGCGAAAGTGCGTTCATTGTTGGGCGACGTATACGCGGATCTCACGATGCTACGCGAGTCAACGTCGGAATCGAAAAGGGCTAAGGAACTATTGCAGTCGGTGCTGGATAATAGGGATCGACGCGTTCTTGCCGCAGAAGTTCAGTATGTACGTGCTCTCATGAATGAACTCAACACTCGCGAAGCCGAAGCGATGCTAATCGGACTGCTACCTCGAGTTCAGCAAGCATTTGAAAAGGATGAACCCATTGTATTTGACGCGGAGCGACTTACCCTTTCCAACCTCAAGTCGCAAGGCAAGTACACAGAATGTATTGCTGGTCTAAGTTCACTTCGAAAACGGTCAGAGCAGGCTGGTATGGATGATTCCACTGTCGTTCCCATCCTCGGTAGCCTCGTCTCAGCGCTTCGAACGCAATTGGGTGTCGGGAATCGAACCGAACAATTGGAACTCGTGACGGAAATTGAGAGAGTAGCCGTTGAGTGGATGCGGAGATCTTCGCGATGGAAAGGCCCCGAATCGCCGCAGGCGATCCGGGCTCGAGTTATTGTTGCCAAAATGAATGTTGAGCGAGGAAACTACGAATCCGCAGTTGCCAATTGTGTTGAGGTGCTTGAAAGTTCGTCAGATCGACTTGGCCAGACGCATCATCATCGGATCGAAGCCATCCACGTTTTGTCACAAGCCAAACACCGACTTGGAATGAACAAGGAGGCTGCAGAGTTACAACTGCAACGGCTGGAGTATTCGCGCGTAGGTAATCCAAATCCTATCTCGCTTATTGCAAAGCTGGCAGACTCGCTAACGTATCTTGACTCCGGACAGTGCTGGGATGAGGGCGAACGCATCGCGAGAGAGTATGCAAATGAATTAGCCACTGTGTCGGGTCATGATGGCCTTTTATTGGTTGCTCGCGCCTATGTCGCAAGATTCGTTTCGTTACAAGGGAGAATCGACGAAGCCGATGCAT
The DNA here is from genome assembly GCA_031374515.1 of Pirellula sp. Classification (GTDB taxonomy): domain Bacteria; phylum Planctomycetota; class Planctomycetia; order Pirellulales; family Pirellulaceae; genus JBKCUI01. The sequence continues at coordinate 127,690 of JANMGH010000203.1, forward strand.
TGTTTTGCAAGTTGATCAGCGAGCTCCCTGAACAAGTTGGGGTTGACCACACTATTGCAAAGGTTCATCTCTTCTTTGCTCAACACCAGAGACAACATGGTACGCCGGAGTTAGCAGAAACGCACTTGAAACTAGCCGAATCAGCACTGTCCGATATACGGGTTGGAGCCTGTCGTGCGAATCCCGACGACGTTATCCTTGAGTTCATTCGATTATACGATCAATGGAACAAGACGTCGGAAAAGGCAAAATATGAGGCACTGCTGCAAGAAGTGCAGTACTCCCTCGCGGATACTGTTCCCGGATCATGAAAGCGAGTGCCGCCATTTGGGATCAATGGGATCAATGGGATCAATGGGATCAATAGAGACACAGCTTAGATTCGGTTGGGGTGTTGCGAATCGAATTTGAATTTCTTCCTTGCTCTCAACGGATAATCAGCCGAGTAAGCGTTTGCGATTACTTGGAAGTGTCAACGGTTGTTGTGCTTAGCAATCGTTAGCAATTGTCCCAACTCGCTTGTGTTGTCACGCAGCCGATTGCGATTCGAGCACTACCTACATAAGTCTTTTTTTGGATTCTCTTCCCTATTTTTAATCCGTGCAACAGCGCCAGTCGTAATGGTTATGACACGCCGCGCATTCCTGTTATGGCGTTTTTCCATTACTTGTTCTCCTTTTTAAAGATCACAAAATGACCGATTCTATTGATGAAAACACAGATGAAAAGCAGTGGCTTGATAACGACGTTGAGGCAAAGAGTGCAGTGGCAAAGCCTATTCCAGTCGCAAGACGCAAATTATTTAAGCAATTTTTTGCAACTGCGGGATTGGCTGCATCGGGCATTGCATTGTCCAACTTTCTGACAAAACCCGCATTTGCGCAGGGAAATGCGAGAACCTCCTTGAGTGACCAAATGAAGGCGGTACAACGACACGAAAACGATCACGTTGCATTTTTGGTGCAAGCACTGGCTAGTCAGGCGCGTCCAAAGCCAACTTTTCAAAATTTGCTTGCGCCGAATCTTTCTACATTCTTGACCAACGGAAGAGTGTTCGAGAATGTAGGAGTAGGCGCTTACCTTGGAGCAGCTCCGGTCCTTCTAAGCCGTGCTTTTTTGGCCGCAGCTGGCTCGATAGCCACGATCGAATCTCGACACGCGGGCTTCTTTAATTCTTTGCAGTCTATTGCAGTCACCCAAAATGCGTTTGGAGCTGAGCAGTCGTTTGAGCGACCATTTAGCGCAGCTGAAGTTGTTAATTTTGCCGGTCCCTTTTTTGCAAGTCTGAACGGTGGCCCCGCACTTACCTACGACACAATTCCATCTGCAGAAAACGACATCCGAATCCTTAACTTCGCGCTCGCTTTGGAGTACCTCGAAGCGGAGTACTACAACCTGAACGTGCCAAAATTCTATCCCTAACTATATCCATCCCTCGTCCGTAAAAAAAGAAATCATTGAACCATGAAATTTTACTTTAGTATTCTATTCTTTGGGCTCGCAACACTTGCAATTGGAAAATCAAGTGGTCCATTGCAAGCGGGCCTCATTTTAGCGCTCACTCAGAATAATCAACTGTTACAGTTTGATTCAACCTCTCCCGCACTGGTTTCGAATACCGTCCCCATTACAGGTATAGGCGCAGGATTTCGCTTGGTTGGAATTGACTTGCGACCCGCTACGAATCAAGTATACGGATTGGCTGTCAGCTCCAATAGTGCGATCAATCGGCTTTATACGCTTAATCGCAATACAGGAGTCGCGTCGCTTGCTGCGACCTTGTCTGAACCGTTGTCGGGAAGATCTTTCGGTATTGATTTCAACCCAGTAGCCGACCGATTACGGCTGGTTAGCGACACGGGGCAGAACTTTCGAATAAACGTTACCAATGGGGAAACTTTCATTGACTCCAATCTTGCTTTCGCACCAACGGATGCCAATTTCGGTACGTCCCCCGTATTGGTAGCGTCTGCTTATACCAATAGTGTTGCAGGGGCCACGTCTACAGCACTTTATGGCCTTGATTTAGCCACCCAAAGTCTGGTCTTACAAAACCCACCCAATGCGGGAACACTAACTACCGTCGGGTCTCTAAACACCATAGGTTTTCCTGAGGCAAGTTTTGATATTGATCCGCTGACAAATCAGGGCTTTGCTGTTTTAAATGGTCTTGAATTTTCAACGATTAACTTGGCGACTGGTTTGGCTACCTATGTGGGTGACATAAACGCTGGAAGTAACATCATAGGAATTACGAGCATTTCCGCAGTACCAGAGCCCGCAAGCCTGTTATTGCTTGGCGTCGGAGGAGTTTTTGTGGCAGCACGACGTTGGAAGCGAAAAAAGAACTCACTCGCTTACCATTGCAAATAGTCCTTTTACCCGTTCGAGCAACGCATTGATATGAATTACCAAGCGAGGCTGAAGACGATCGATGCGAATGGAGATTATGACACTGTTGTGTCTGGAAATTCCATCGCTACGAACGGAATGATTGATGCAATTTCGATAACGCTCATCGCCTGGGCTGCAGTTCAAGGCGTCGCAATCATAAGCGATCGCCTTGTTCTTGCAGACCGGATTTTTCCTATATGCTCCATCGTTGTGGGGCTTGTGTTCGCAATTGGCCGTGCTCGCTGGAATGGAGAATCCACCACCAAAAGATTGTGGTCGGCGGCTTTGTTGTGGACCGCTTCCGTATGTCTACTGTACTTCGGCGTGGGTAACCAAGCTTCAGTTAGCTTCGCTTGTTCCGCGATTCTAACAGGCTGGTGCTTGACTCGTTTGCGTGGAGAGTCATTCATCTCGTCAACCACTTTAGGACTAGTGCTACTCATTCCGTTGTCCTTTAGTTTTTTGAACGAAGGTGGTTACTTAAAGTATTTGGAATTCTATACCGCTAGCATGACTTCGCTCTTTGGAGATTTTATCGGGCAGACAAATGTCCAAGTCGGCACAACGGTCGTGTTCAGGGAATTGATTGCGGACGAAATCCTATCGACGGGCCAATGGGACGACGTCGAAAGCTACTTAGGTATAGGAGTGTTTTGTATTTTGGCATTCCGGAGGCGTTTGGTACATGCTGCCATCCTCCTTGCCTCGTGTATTTTATTTTGGGTGACAATCCAAAGTTTGAATTGGGTGATGCTCTCGGTGTTTGCGAAGGAGGCTGATGCTTCGCACTTCTTGCCGTTCCATTTGAGAATCTATTTGTCTGTTCTAGGTATTTCGATGGTCTATTTCCAAGACAAATTCTTGGCGTTTATTTTCCGGCCAATCCCCTTCAGCTTGTTCGCTGAAAAATCTTCCTTGTTTGCGTTCATGTGGAATTGGTTTTGTTACTTACCGAACCCGATTTTGAGAATTCCGAGAGAAAATAGAATTGCGAGGCACTGGCGAAGAAGTTTACGGAGGGCCGGGAAGACATCCAATTTCTTGACAGACATCAAATGGTTCAAGAGGGAATTGTTCACATCTCTCAATAGTCCCATGCGATTTGTCGGAAGCGTTTTGGAAGCATGCCGAGGATGGCGATCGTCTCGACGGCTCAAGGAGCTCCTTGTTGGTTCACCTTCGGCTGTGATTCTCTCTGTACTCGTTTTGGTGATCTCTTTGTCCTTTCTTAATCGCAATGACAGTCTCACCGAGCGTCTATCGGCCGAAAGCAACAAAGTCTGTACCACGGAAAGTTTAGAGGCCGAGTGTTTTCAATCACAAGAGAAAGACTTTGCCTTTGCTTTGAGTGGGACGGTTGGGATTTCTGAACAAACCGTTTCCGTGGTTTCAGAAAATGCAAAACGCTATGTAGAAATTTTGAGCAAGAGGATCCTTTTGTTGGAACCAAGTAATCAGACTGCCGGATTTCGACTCGGAATGATCTGCGATTTAAAGGGCGAGATCAATAATGCCGCAATGCATATGCGTTCTATTACAAGTCGGAAGTTGGGCGATTTCCCACAAGCCAATGCATGGCTTGCAAAACACTTGATCATCAAAAAAGCTCAGGGCGAGAATGTTTCTGAGAATGAACTGCAGACCAATTTGCAACGCGCAAGTCGATGGAATAAATGTGAGTATCGGCTTTTGTTCCTATATTCGAGTCTACTAGAAGCGAATGGTGAACAGCAAAAGGCCGTGGAAATTGCAAAGTTGGCTGTCGAATCAAATCCGCAGTACATTTTGGATCTTGCTAGGCTTTACGTTCGTATCGGAGACGATCGAGGTCGCTCAGCAGCAGCGACTCGTGCGGAAGCATTCTTTGCCGCCAAAAACTTCCGTGAGGACAACGAGGCCAATCGCTTAGCTATCTCCGACGCTAGGTTGCTAAACAACCAGTTAGTAAGTGCGGGTGAAGTCCTTTCTGAAGGCTTGCATAATCAGGTAGGCGGCCAGCGTTCTCGCCGTCAACTTTCAGAAATTCAGCGGATGATTTATTTGCTGTCGGTACCAACGAGCGACAACCTTGACAAAGACATGGACCTAAGCCTTTTAGAAGCGATGGTCGACGCGGATCCCTCTAACCCAAACAATTCCTCTGAGATTGCAAAACTGCTCGCAACCAAAACCAAGCCATCCAAAAAATTGTTGGAAAACCTAAAAACCCAGGTTGATGCCGGGGTCGCGAATTTCACTTGCCATCTTATTCTCGGGGAAAAGTTTTTTACAACAGGTAATCTTAAAGAGGCACAACGACATTGGGAGTTGGCAGTCGGACTCGAACCAGAAAGTGTGGCTGCGATTAACAACTTAGCAATTTGCCTGGTGAAGGTATCGCCAGAGAACGCAGATCGTTCACTAGAGCTTATCACCAAAGCAAACCTGCTGATTCCCAATAACGTCGATGTACTGGATACATGGGGCGAGATATCGATGATCGCAAATCGACCACGTGATGCAGTCAACAAATTCGAGTGGGCAATTAGGCAGGATTCCAGTCGTCTCGATATCCGCAAAAAACTGGTGGTCGCGTACCAGACTGCTGGACTAAAAGAAATGTCGCGCACACAGGAAAAAATTGTACAAGGCCTCGAGAATAACAACGGATTGAACAACCGCTCGCAGTAATAGATGCGAAAAGCGATTGCCCTTTTTCCTCTCAAGTAGCTTTCCTCAGCAATTCCGTTCTATGGCTCTCGTGTCCCCCTTTCGCTAAGCGGCACGGTATTTGCGGAAACGACTTTAAAAATAATGGCTTCGGAGCGAATAGCGCAGGGTCGGTTCAAGAGTTTAACTTGAAAACTGTGGTGGGGGAATCGATGGCCGGAATGGAATTTAATGGATCTAAAATGTTATCAATCACACGAACAGTTTCCAGGTCCTTACCGCCTTTGATAGTACGAGACTCGACGGCTCTTTCAACTTCAGAAACAAATACATATTGCCAATCCGAAGACATGATGACGCGAAATTTGGCGGTGCTTGAATCGTTCTATCGTGACTATTGTGGATTGATCTATACGGTCTGTTTGAAGAAGCTGAAAAATGATAGCGATGCCCATGAAGTCGTTTCCGAAGTCTTTCTCGAGTTTTGGCAGAGGGCCAGTCTTTTCGATGTGCGTCGAGGGACAGCGAAAGCCTACTTGCTCGCAATCACTCGTTCCAGAATCGTAGATTGCATTAGGAGAAGAATGCGCAGAAATCGCATTGTCCAACCTGGCTCGGATTTCCTCAATCTAAATAACATTCCGGACAGAGATCAGGCCCAGCCAATGAAAGAGGTTTTGAAGCGAGAGGAGGAAATTAACGTCCGGAACGCTATAGATGAATTGGATGAAAGACTAATTTCGATTCTCAACGCATTCTATTTCGAGGCACAAACTCAACAGCAGATTGCTGCGCGTTTTCAAATTCCGCTTGGAACCGTAAAAAGCTTGATTCGTCAGGCAATTGCAAAACTAAGGTCCACTTTGCTTCGACAAAATCGAAATGAGGAAATGCTGCATCGAACCAACCAGTCGGGAGAAGTCTGAGCGAGAATGTGATCGGGTTATGGGAAAAAAGGGTCAAAGCCCATTCAACAACTCAACAGGCCATCCGAATCGTTCACCAATCAATGCAGCATCCTTTCAATGCAGCATCCTTTGCAAAAACGACATGTTCGAAGGCAAACTCGCAAAATGTCTTCGTCTCGCTTGACGTGCATCGGCATTGGCGATACGATGGTGACCCCTCGTGGTTGGGAACTTTTCGGTTCGCGACCCGGGGAAATTGATCTTTGACAAAATGGTTGGATTGGTAGATGGCATCTTAAAGTTCATCAGCTCA
>JANMGH010000205.1:0-188328 GCA_031374515.1 Pirellula sp.
GTTTGAATCGCATGCCGACTCCGTGATTTTTTTTGCGATGTCATTTCACGGGTCCTTCCGCCGCCTCAGTCACGCCGCCCCCCCAACGGGAGTAGCAGCGATTTGAGACACACTTTCTTTTTTTGGGCCCGCTGGTCGCGGTAGCGATGGTGCCTCTGCGAACTAGCCTGGCCTTGTTAAAGAAAGGCCAGACTAGAAAAAGCGAGGTCGACGGGGGTCGAACCCGCAACCTCCGGATCGACAGTCCGGTGCTCTAACCAATTGAGCTACGACCCCATCGCTTGTCAGGATTATATCCGTTAGGACACGACCCGCAAGCGTACTTGGGTTACACAGCCCCATTTTCCATCGAATCCCAGAATGAAATCCAACCATTATCCTGCTTAACCGGAAAAACCAGAAGAATTGATACAGCGGCTTATGATTATCTATTTGCAAATGCCCTCCGAAGTTGCTTGGCACAACCGAAAACCTAAGTTTGCAGGTTAGGAGTCAATTCCATGCAATGCATCGCATCGCCATCAATTCGGTTCATTTCTACGCGTCAGCAAATAAGATCATGCAGACTATTACGCACCTACTCTCCGAGCTTGTAAGAGGCATTTGCTTTAGTGTCGAGCATATGACGGTGACACAATGGTCAATCCTCGGCACAACCTCGGTTGTGCTCGGATTTCTGTGTCTAAAAAGCAATAAATAGCAAGAAATATTAACAAAGCTGGCCGGTGGCGAAACCACCGGCCAGCGATTGTTTTTTCCTCCGACCGTCAGGCGGCACGACATGGAGCCGCTGCGAGACTGGCGTAGATCAAGCGTGCTACTGCACTGCCCTTTGCGATCTAGGCCAACGCATAATGATGGTCCCTCAGCCGGAAAAACGACCGGAGGCAAGGTGCAGACGGTTTCCAATCCGCACTACTGCACTATAGGCAACCTCATGGTGGATGAAAAGGTTGATTAACGAGAAAAACTCACCCAGAAATCGGCTGCATCTTGTCATCCAACGGGTTATTACTAATGGAGTACCGTGGACCTACGATTGGTTTGTCATTCATTTGCGTCACTGTCGAGTTATCATCGTTTGCGTATTCCCTGGTTTCTAAGCTCCATCGTTCAATTTCGTATTGGAGCAAGCCTCGATAGCTTGCGAAACCAATTGCGGATCGACATTCCACCACTTCTTTAATTTCTGCAATGGGATTAGCAAGACAGTGTTGGCGTACAACTCCGCTGCTTCGACTGCGAGTTCTCCGACATGGTCGGACAAAAGCAACTCCGTTAACGGCTGTAATCCTCTCGGTTCATTGCGTCTCGCAAGCCCCATAATCGCTTCGCTTCTGGTATCAAAATCACGGTCTTTCGTTCGCTGCAAAAGGGCTTCGACCACTCTTTCGCTTGCGTCATCCAATTGGGTTCCCAGAGTGAACGTCGCCCAGTCTCGAACTTGCGAGTCTTCGTCGGCCGAAAGTCGAATCAATGTCTCTATGACTTCGTCGTAGAGCGCATGATCTGGTTTCACTTCCAAAGGCAGTGCCCAAGCTACCCGCCAGCGAAGATCCGCATCCGAGTGTTTCGAGAGTGCCAAGATCCAAGGCAGCGTTTGCGTCATGTTTTGAAAACTGATGGCTGAAATCAGGGAGGAGATAACCACCGAATCCGACTCCGTCTCGACCATTTTGGCTAGCTGCCTTTCTATTTGCTCATGAAAGGACTTTTCAGTGAGGCCGGTACTGACCCCAAATTGAGCGATCACACAAACTCCTAGAGAACGATGCTTTGCGCAATCGCTACGGCAAAGCTCAATGGAGCGGTCAAAGACCTCTTGAGTCCCAGCTTTTCGCAAGGCTTCGATGTATTCCCAGGCCTGGTCCCTCTCTGTTCCGAGAGACAAGGCTAACTGAAACGCGTTTTCAATCTCTTTCACATCCAGCAGCTTTCTTCGGTTTGTGGAGTCTGGACTGTGACGAAAACGACGACTTTGTCGGTTACACCTATCCGCTTGTATAGGCTTGATCTCTTTGTTTTTCCGAGCTAATCGCGAACTCGACTTTGATGATTTGGCTCATCAAGTAGAATAGTAGTCCATTGTCTAGTAGGGAATAACGTACAGGGAATCGAATGGCGACGCGGGCACAATCGGATACAGAAGGACTATTGCGGGAACTTATGGAGCAGCGAATTCTGCTGCTCGATGGGTCAATGGGCGCCCTAATTTTCCAGAAGAAATTGCCAGAAGCAGCCATTCGAGGCGAACGCTTTAAAGACCACCCGGCGGACTTGTCCAAGGCAACCGACTTGCTCGTTTTGACACAGCCAGATGTGATTCGAAGCATCCATGCAGAGTATTTGGCTGCCGGATCGGACATCATTGAAACCAATACTTTCAACGCCAGCTTGATTGGCTTGGCAGAGAACAAGCTTTCAGACTTCGCCTATGAAATTTCCAAGTCGGGTGCCGAAGTTGCTCGTTCCGCTGTCGAAGAGCATCTCAGTAGAGATCCGTCTAAGCCTCGATTTGTGGCAGGGAGCATTGGGCCTACGGCGGTGCAGCTCTCGATGAACGCAAAGGGCGATCCGGCGACTCGACCCTTTACTTTCGAACAAATGGTGAACAGTTACGAGGTTAACATAAATGGATTATTGGACGGTGGTGTCGATCTCCTTCTACCGGAAACGTCCTTTGACACTTTGAATTTTAAGGCTTGTTTACTCGCCATCGAAAACGTCTTTGCACAGCGAGGCCAGCGATGGCCGACGATGCTGTCTGCAACTGTCTTCGAAGGCGGAGTTACCTTGACCGGACAACAACTTGAGGCCTTTTGGATTGCAGTATCTCACTTCCCTATGCTTACTGTGGGCCTCAACTGCGGCCTTGGCGGTGATCGAATGCGTCCTTATCTTGAGCGGTTAGCCAATGTTGCAGACTCTGCCATCAGTTGCTATCCAAATGCCGGACTCCCCAATGAAATGGGAGAGTTCGACGAGACGCCCGCGAAAATGGCAAGTTTTGTAAGAGACTTCGCAGCCCAAGGGTGGGTAAACATCGTAGGGGGATGTTGCGGCAGTACGCCAGCGCACATCAAGTCGATTGGCGAAGCGGTTTCGGGGTTGAAACCCAGAGGGGCTCGCTCGCCCCACCGCACTACCCAATACGCGGGCAACGAGCCCTTTGTGTTCCGTAAAGACAATCCTTTTGTCATGGTGGGCGAACGTACCAACGTTACTGGCTCCAAAAAGTTTGCTCGACTGATCAAAGAAAGTAAATTCGAAGATGCGATTCGAGTCGCCAAAGCGCAAGTCGACGGCGGGGCTAACGTCATCGATGTGAACATGGACGAGGGGATGCTCGACGGCGCTGCCGCTATGAGTACCTTCCTCAACCTCATCGCACATGAATCCGATATCGCCAAAGTCCCTTTGATGATCGATAGTTCCAAGTGGGAGATCCTCGAAGTAGGTATTCGACATTCGCCCGGCAAACCCATCGTCAATTCGATCAGTCTCAAAGAAGGTGAAGAAGAGTTTCTACGCAAGGCCAAGTTCATTCACCAACATGGTGCCGCTGCAGTTGTAATGGCTTTCGATGAAAAAGGCCAAGCGGCCGACTACGAAAACAAAGTACGCATCTGCAAGCGTGCCTACAAACTGCTCACAGAAAACGGCTTCCCAGCGGAAGACATTGTCTTCGATCCGAACATCCTCACCGTTGGTACTGGATTGCCAGAACATGCGAACTACGCCGTCGACTTCATCGAAGCGGTTCGTACCATCAAAATAGAATGCCCAGGAGCGAAGACCAGTGGTGGTGTTAGCAACGTCTCATTCTCCTTTCGAGGCAACAACACCGTTCGCGAATCGATGAACGCGGTCTTTTTGTACCATGCGATCCAAGCTGGCCTCGATATGGGGATCGTCAACCCCGAGATGTTAGAGGTCTATGACGAAATCGAGCCTGAACTCCGTGATAGAGTCGAGGATGTACTCCTCAATCGGCGACCTGACGCTACCGAACGCCTCATCGATTTCGCGGAAACGGTTAAGGCCAAAGACAAGGCGCCCGTTAAAGTCGACGCTTGGCGAGAACTCCCAGTCGAAGACCGACTCAAACACGCTCTGCTCAAAGGGGTCTCCGACTTCATCAATGAAGATACCGAAGAAGCTCGCGCGAAATACGGTCGCCCGCTCAAAGTCATCGAAGGCCCACTCATGGACGCGATGAACCTCATCGGCGATCTCTTCGGACAAGGGAAAATGTTCTTGCCCCAAGTGGTCAAATCGGCTGCCGTCATGAAAAAGAGTGTCGCCTATTTGACCCCATTCATGGAGGAGGAAAAGAAACTTGCAGGCAACTCAGGTGGCCATACGAGCCGGGGCAAAGTTCTCCTCGCGACCGTCAAAGGGGATGTTCACGATATCGGCAAGAACATCGTCGGCACCGTATTGGCCTGCAACGACTTCGAAGTCATCGACCTCGGTGTATTGGTCCCTTGCGAAAAGATCCTTGCAGAAGCCAAAAAGCACAATGCACAAGTGATCGGTCTTTCCGGACTCATCACACCGTCGCTGGATGAAATGGTTCACGTCGCCAAGGAAATGCAACGCGAGGGATTCACTATCCCGCTGTTGATCGGCGGCGCTACCACCAGCTCCAAACACACGGCGGTTAAGATTGCTCAACACTACCACCACGAAGTGGTTCACGTGCTCGATGCATCCCGAAGCGTTCCGGTCGTCGAGAAACTCGTCAACCCTGCGTCGCGTAAAGCGTTCGGTGTTGAGATCAAAGCAAAACAAGATGATGAGCGAGCTAGTTTCGCGATGCGCCGAGACCGAAAATTCGTCGACTTTGCAGAAGCAAAAAAACGAAAGTTTGCCATCGATTGGGATACTTACAACCCACCCAAACCCAAGTTCGTCGGTGTCCGTGATATCGAAGTCACAGTTGCGGAACTGCGTCCATATATCGACTGGTCCCCATTTTTTATGACATGGGAACTCAAGGGCAAGTTTCCGAAAATCTTTGAGGACAGTTTCGTCGGTGAGATTTCTAAAGAATTATACGATGACGCGCAAGCTGTTCTGGATAGCTTTGAGAAGGATCCGAACATCAAACTGAAAGGGGTCTATGGTTTCTTCCCAGCCAAAAGCCTCGGGGACACAATCTCGCTTTACTCCGATGAAGCGCAATCGGACGAGATTGGTCGCTTTGAGATGTTGAGGCAACAATGGGAACGGGTGGGCCAAAGCTCCTTCCGAAGCCTGGCTGACTACGTCTCCTCAAATGGAAAGACCGACTACATCGGTGCGTTTGCAATAACAGCAGGACACGGAGTCGATGAGATTGCTCAGAAACTACGTGCGGAAATGGAGGATGGGAAATCGATCTTAGTGCAAGCGTGCGCAGATCGGCTGGCAGAAGCCTTCGCCGAGATGCTCCATCAACGCGTTCGAAATGAATGGGGGATCGAAGAGCACCTCACTAACGAAGACCTTATCGAGGAAAAGTACCAAGGAATTCGGCCTGCAGCGGGCTATCCATCTTGTCCAGATCACACAGAAAAAGCGACCCTTTGGAAACTGCTCGATGTCGAGAAACGAGCGGGGATCACGCTCACCGAGAGCTATGCCATGTGGCCGGCAGCGTCCGTGAGTGGATTGTACTTTTCTAATCCGGAAGCCAGGTACTTCGCGGTCGATCAAATCACACGCGATCAAGTCGAGGACTACGCCAAACGCAAAGGTTGGCCCATGTCCACCGCAGAGCGATGGCTTTCGCCCAATCTCGGATACGACGCTTAGTTAGGCGAGCGGCACGCTGAAACCTACCAGTTGAGCCTGAGGCGCTAGCCGATCCATGCCCAAGAAATCAGCTAGCAGTTGAGCCTAAGGCGCTAGCCGATCCATGCCCAAGAAATCGGCAACCAGTTGAGCCTGAGGCGCTAGCCGATCGATGCCCAAGAAATCGGCTAGCAGTTGAGCCTGAGGCGCTAGCCGATCGACGCCCAAGAAATCAGCTAGCAGTTGAGCCTAAGGCGCTAGCCGATCGATGCCCAAGAAATCGGCTAGCGCCTCAGGCTCATATTTACAAATACGGTAATTTGCAAACTGCCGATCGCCTTAAAGCAGATGTCGAAATGATCTCGGCGCAACCGCAGTTAGCCACGTTGAATGGTCCATGTCGTCCCTTCTTTACCGTCCTGCAGTGCGATCCCAATTTCGGTCAATCCGTTACGGACGGAATCAGACATTGCGAAGTCACGTTTCAGCCTAGCTTCCGCGCGCACTTCGATCAGCAGTTTCACAAGTCCATTCAGGATTTCGGCGGTTCCATCGTTATTACCGGACTGCTTGGGTGGTTTCATGAACACACCCAGGATGGCGCCAAGTTCTTTGAGGATCGACATGCCTGCAATAAGCAATGCAATGTTTTCTGTTGACCGTTTTGCACTCACTTCGAGCTGTTCGGTATCGATGAACCGATTTAACGAACGCGCTAATTCAAACAGATCTCCCGTGGCGCCCCCCGTGTTAAAATCGTCATCCATTTTTGTTAAAAACGACTCTCTCAACCGTATTACCTCAACGATTGCATCGTTTTTTGTAGTTGGGGCTGAGAATCCATCTCGATGTTTGTTGTAAGGTAACTGGCTCACATCGTAAAAGGAAAGGCCGCAGATGCGTTCGAATCTTTGAATTAATCGATAGAATGCCTCCAGGGAAGCGCGGGCCTCATTGAGCGGTTCTTCGCCGAAAAGCGTTGTGGACCTGTAGTGTGATCGAAGAAGAAAGAATCGAATTCGCTCGCCCGTATGTCGTTCGATCAATTGAGCCAGACCGCCGGCACCTTTGCTTCTCGAAATCTTGGTGCTAGCCGTATCTGTTTCTGGGGCCGGTGTCGATTCGATGGCTTTTGATTCGTCGCGGTCGTTCTTTCCACCGACTTTCCCCTTCGCGTCTGCCGCTTGCATCAGTCCATTGTGGAGCCAATAAGTGACCATGGGTTGACCGTGGCAGCAACGGCTTTGCGCCAGTTCATTCTCATGATGTGGGAAGACCAAATCCAAACCGCCTCCGTGAATATCAAAAGTCTTACCCAAAATGCGACGGCTCATAGCCGAGCACTCGATATGCCATCCCGGGCGGCCTTGTCCCCATGGGCTTTCCCAGCTTGGTTCATCAGGCTTTGCGGATTTCCAAAGTGCGAAATCCCCAGTCGACCTTTTTCGCGATGCCGCATCTCCCCCGTCCCCTTGCTGAGAGTCTGCTGAGCGATTGCTTAACCTGCCATACTCGCTGTCCTTTAGAACATCAAAATACACGTCGCCCCCACTGACATAAGCGAAGTCGAGTGAAATGAGTTCTTGAACAAACTTGATGATCTCGTCCATGTTGTCCGTCGCGCGCGGCAAATGATCGATTTGATCAACCCCGAGTGATTGCAAATTGGACAAATAGTCAGCCGTCATGGCAGTTGCGAGTTGGAACATAGAAATTCCTTTCTCTCGCGACTTATTAATCAGCTTGTCGTCCACATCCGTAATGTTCACGACCCATGTCACGTCATATCCGCAATAAGCAAGAAAGCGCTTGATTGTGTCGAAGATCACCGGGCCGACCATATGTCCGATATGAGCCTCGGCATATACCGTTGGACCGCAAAGGTACATTCCAACTTTGCCCGGTTGCAAAGTTTGAAATGGCTCTTTGTTCTTGGAGAGAGTGTTGTAGATTCGAATCGAGTTGCTGGTCACAATATCGCTGGCTATTTAGTTGCAAGAGAACGGGGGCCGATGGCCAATTTTAGCAAAATACAAAGCAGGCGGGGATGGTAAGACCTGTTCCTCGAGAAGTACAGGTCATTTTGCCGCTCTAAGGCCCTGGTTTGCTGAATCAGAACCAAACATTGACTCCAATGCTTCATCAAGTCTCAATTTTTGCGTGGCAAACGAGGCGTAGGCTTATAGCGATTCCAACGTGCGGATTTCGAGCAGCATTCTGACTCGAAGCAAAGTTTTTCGCGATACCCCAAAGCCGCAGCAACGACAAAACCGGTAGAGTCGTAACAGGAATGGCATTGTCAACATAAAAAACGTGCAAACTGCACCTGATCGATTTGTTCAACCAGTTACACCTACCAAGTTCTACCGGGGAGTGATTGTATATCCAGGTTTGATATAAGTCGCTACGAGCTTGCATTAGCTGAAATGTGGGAGAACGACGAAGGTGATATCAGAACCAAACACAATCCGTGCTGGTGCAAGCCAATTCGACTATTTGGAAACACGTTCGCCCATTCTTGGTTCGACGCAGAAGCTCTATGGGCGAGAATCTGAGATTGCAAGAATCCTCTCTTACTTTGGATCGATTTGCAAGGGAAACGGGGAGTCGCTGCTATTGCCAGGCCCATCCGGTATTGGGAAGACATCGCTAGCGAGAATCGTGCGTGCCCCCGTATTGGCCTCGAATGGTTTGTTTCTCGAGGGCAAGTTCAATCAATATAGCCAAAATCTCCCCTTTGCTGCTTTTCGTCAATCTTTGTCACAATTCTGCCTGGCAATTCAAAAGGAAGAACCCGGTAGCCGAGAAAAATGGAAGTCGCTCATACTCGATTCCGTAGGGGACTTCGCCCAACTACTGATCGAATTGGAGCCGGCGATCCAGACCATCATTGGTCCGCAAGCTCCGGTACCCAAAATTGCACCAATGGAAGCGAAATACCGTTTTGCGAGTGTGATACGCTCGTTTTTTGAAGCGATCTGCAAGCCTGAGCATCCGGTAGTCCTATTCCTTGACGATTGGCAATGGTCCGATACTGCGTCCCACGAATTGCTGGAGTTGCTGCACGGCCCTAAGCCACTTCGCTATCTGTTAATCATCACGGCCTTTCGCGTAAACGATACCGACCAGAACAATCAATTCCTGACGAAACTCGCCGATCTCGAACACAAAAACGGCCCCATTGCTCGACTCGAGTTGTCCAACCTAGCTGCCGAAGACTTGTCACAACTCCTGTCCGATAAGTTGGATGGGCCGATCAATCAACCCATTGAATTGGTCGATATGATTTTGAAAAGGACTTCCGGAAACCCGTTTTTTACCGAGACATTCATTGATTACCTCGTTCAGTCGAATTCCCTAATTTGGGACCAAATCAATAGTTGCTGGAGACTCGATGACAATGGAATCGGACAAAACCAACCCCTCGAGGTCGTGGATTGGTATTCGAGGCGTCTTGCAACTCTCGACAAGTCGACGCAGCAACTATTGTCGCTTTCGGCTTGCCTAGGGCACGGATTTGATACAGAAACGCTTTCGATCATCAGTGGAATGAGCATCGATCAATGCACCGAGATTCTGTCCTCGGATACGTGTTCGCAATTCATCATGACGGACAATGAAAAGCATTCTTGCATCGGCCCCGGTGAGAGTATTGCATCGACGCAATGGAAGTTTTTCCATGACCGCATTCAACAAGCCGCTTATGCTTTGATCGACGTCCAAGAACGCCCATATGTTCGGCAGAGAATTGCACGTTTGCTACTCGACAAATTAGATCGCCAGAATTTAATCGATCGCCTATTTGAAGTTGTTGAGCATTTGAATTTCGGTTCAAGTCTTATTCATGACTTTGCGAGCGTGGCGGAAGCGATGGAGCTGAACTTGCTAGCAGCCAGGAAAGCACGGAGTGCATCGGCCTACAACTCGGAGCTTCAATTCTTGCGAGTTGCCAAGCAGCACTTGGACGACCCGAGGTTTTCTGAAGCATTTTGGGAATGCAAAACTCAGGTTGCATTGCAGTTGCTCAAAGAGCTTGCAGAAAGTGAATTTCTGGATGGTCAGCACGACACGGCTTTAGTCCTGATACGAGCGGCGGTTGGCCGCACCGATTCCCCCGTTGAAAAAGCAGAGACACTTGCCGCTTCCATCGTTCATTACACGTTGGTATCGAACTACCCCAAGGCCATTGCGACAGGACGCGAGGCGCTAGCTATCCTGGGAGTAACATTACCTGAAGAAAGCTATGAAATCGCGAGAGATCGAGAATTGGCTTTGGTTCGCGGCGCGTTGCGCTACAAATCGTTCGAAGAGTTTCTAGCATTGCCCTTGATGTCCGAACCGAAGTGGTGCGCTGCTACCAAGATACTTATCGCGATGGGGCCCCCGTGCTATCGATCCCACCAAAGCCTTTGGAGCGTAATTGTGCCCATGGTAGTGAATCTCACAATGACGCACGGTCATATTCCGCAGGTTGGATATAGCCATGTTGCAATCGCCGGATTATTCATTTGGGAAGGAAACGATTTCTCGATGGCGAAGGGGTTTGGAACTCTGGCTTCGCAACTGATGTCAGATACATTCACAGCCTCCTCCGATAGAACCGTATTTCGACTAATGGTCGGCAGTTCGGTGCGTCACTGGTTTGGACACCTCAAACAGAGCAGCGAGGATTATGCGCTCGCGTACAAGATCGGCCTGCATTCTGGAAACCTGCAGTACGCTGCGTACGCCTTTGGGCACAATATGTACTGCCGCTTTTTTCAAGGCACTTACTTGCCATTACTGATACAGGAAATTAAAAAGTCTCTGGCATTCAGCCGCTCCCGCCACAATCAATGGGCAATGGATTTGTTAGAGGGTGGTGCGAAAGTTATGGAGCAAGTTGCCATGGAGGATCCCTCCAAGATCCAATGTTCGCTCTCAGACGACGCGTTTTGTTGCCAAGTGGAAAGGAACCATAACCAACAGGTTGCGTGCATTTATCGTGTGATGCAGTCGTTTAACAAGATGATTATGGGGGAATTTGAAACCGCACTAAAACTTGCGGATGCTGCAGAAGCGAGCATTCATTTAGTCGGTACACAAGGACTGCTCCCCTGGCCGGAACATACCGTGCATCGGTTTCTCATCCGTACGTCGTTGATCGAAACGATGGACCCACAGACGCAAGCTCGATGGCGAGCTGAATTCCGAATAGACCTTCAGAAGCTCGATTGCTGGGCGCAACATGCTCCAGACAATTTCGAACATAAGCGTCGTCTAGCGATGGCCGAACTCGCAAGACTTGACGGACGCACGCTGGATGCTGCAATTTTATATGACGAAGCGATTAGCATTGCTTCTAACGGCGGTTTTGTACAATGGGAAGCGATTGCGAGCGAGTTTGCGTCTAAGATGTGGCGTGGGGCCGGCCAATCGCAACTGGAACAATCCTATCGTCAACAAGCATATGTTGCTTACAGCCGATGGGGTGCGGTTGCAAAAGTTCGGTTGATGGAATCTCAGCTCCGAAATTTACTCTCCGTACAACTCGGTTCCCTCAAGTCGAACACAGGAATTTCCGGAAATACGCCGGATAATATCCTGGATCCAACCATTAAGAAACAAATCTTGCGACTTCGTGACGCATGTGCTGAGCGCGAAGAAGCCGACTACGAAGCGAATCTTCGGAAACACTCAGAGGAACTTTCGTTAGCAACCGATCGGCTACGAGTCGAAGTCGTTGAACGCAAGAAAGCAGAAGCATTGTTGCGAGTCCAAAATGACTTTCTTGAAGCACGCGTATCGCAACGTACGCTCGAACTGGAAACCAGTCGAGACGAGCTCATTGTTCTGGCAGAGCGTTTCGAGTTGGCGACGCGCGCGAAGAGCCTTGGAATCTGGGACTGGGACATTCAAAATGACACACTCCTATGCGACCGAGTTCTTTGCAATTTGTATGGCGCAGATGAAAATAAATTTGCCAAAACACTGCAAGGCTGGCTTTGCTATGTTCATCCGTCCGATCGGCGTTTCGTGAAAAATGCTATCGACTATTCTGTCAAGAAAGGAGTTCCGTTTAAGCAGGAATTTCGTATTTGCAGAGGTGACGGAAAAACAAGGACGGTCAACGCGGAACGGCAGGTTATTTTTGACTCTACCGGTTTGCCAAAGCGCATGATTGGTGTTTGTTACGATGTTACTGAGAATAAACGCCAATTCATTTTGCAATCCTTGAGAAGAGAAGTCGCAGAACGGGTCGCAAAAGGGCGAGGACTTAGTGAAGTCCTTACATTCCTTGCGATATCAATAGACACTTTAGAACTTGGTACCAAATGCTTATTCCGTGTAGAGCAGTCTCCTAAAAAGCAACCGCTCCGAATCACCGGGCAAAACGGTTCTGAGTCGCGGCAAGAAAAGAATGATGTCTCGCGACGTAGCTGGTCCGTTCCGATCTATTCCTCCACGCGGACCATCGTCGGCACTTTGGAACTCTTCGATGAAAGTGGGTATCAGCCAGAACCTGAAGATTTAGCGTTTGCCACTTCGCTTTCCGATGTAGCCGCCATCGCCATTGAGCACTCCATCTATATCGAGGCCATCGAAAGCGCTCGCGAGTCCGCTCAGATTGCCAACCACGCGAAGAGCGAATTTCTGGCAAACATGAGTCATGAGATCCGAACCCCTATGACAGCGATCCTAGGTTACACAGACTTGTTATTAGACCCAAAAAACTTTGAGGATGAACCGGAGCTACGAATCCAGTCCGTCAAAACGATTCAGCGAAATGGAGAGCATCTTTTAGGCATCATCGATGACATCCTAGACTTGTCCAAAATCGAATCGGGAAAACTGCAGGTCGAATCCATTCCCTATTCTCCAGCTAAAATTGCAGAAGAAATCATTTCGCTGATGGCCGTTCGGGCTGCCGCAAAAGGGATCGCTCTAACATTATCCTTCGAAACCACGTTGCCCGTGATGATTCAAACCGATCCAACCCGCTTGCGGCAAATCATTCTCAACTTGGTTAGCAATGCGATAAAATTCACTGAGACCGGCAGCGTTGAGATCATCGTTCGAATGGTCGATGGAGTAATCCCAAACCTCGAATTCGATGTGGTCGACACGGGACTTGGCATGACACGGGAACAGCAAGATCGTCTGTTCGAAGCCTTTGTGCAAGCGGACACATCGACGACGCGCATTTTCGGAGGGAGCGGTCTAGGTTTAGCCATTAGTAAACGCCTTGCGGAGATGATGCAAGGGAGTGTCGTAATCGTTTCTTCGACGCGTGGAGTGGGATCTCGATTCCGCCTCGTCATTGGCGTTGAATGCACCGATGGAATGGAACTAGTTAACCCATCCAACCTCCACCTCAACCGAATTGTTGTTTCAGACGACTCAAGCCTTGCGCAAACCGGCATGTCATTAGAGGGCTGTCGCATCTTACTAGCGGAAGATGGCCCCGATAACCAACGATTAATCTCGTTCATGCTTAGAAAAGCGGGCGCAGTAGTCGCAGTAGTTGAAAACGGCAAATTAGCGGTCGAGGCTTGCGTCGAAGCGATGGATCGAGGCGGACCCTTTGACGCCGTATTGATGGATATGCAAATGCCGGTAATGGACGGTTACGAAGCGACAGCATTGTTGCGAATGCGATCATATTCAAATCCAATCATTGCGTTGACCGCCCATGCAATGGACGGCGATGAAGACAAGTGCTTACAGTCGGGTTGTGATGCCTACGCCACTAAGCCGATCGAACGCGATAAGTTGATTCGCTTGATCGTTAGCTACATCTGTGCAGTTCCAAAGGCATAGCCAATCAAAAGAGTATGGTGAATTGGTTTCCTTGCGGATGCCAATCGCCATAAAACAAAAAAGAGGGCAGGTTTTCAAACCCACCCTCTTCCTTTTTTAGTATGTCATTTACCGTTCGCGACTACTCGCTTTGCGGTGCAGGCTGGATCAACAATCCTTCGCTTCCAAGGCCACCCTTGAGTTCCACTTGCGGCTTGTCGGACTTTGGCTGTTGAGCCTGTTCCTTTTCCTTCTCTGCTTCGGCCAAGTGTTGCTCTTCGGACCAATCCACACGTTTACGCGACAAGCCGATCTTGCGCTCTTCGCTGTCTACTCGCAGCACCTTCACCTCGATCTCATCGCCTACCTTGACGATGTCCTCAGGGTTTTCGACCTTGTGGTCAGCCAACTCCGAAATGTGCAACAAGCCTTCGAGCGAATCCTCAAGTCCAACAAAGACCCCAAAATTGGTGATCTTCGTAACCTTGCCACTGACCAACTGGCCTGGCTGATACTTCGCAGGAATCGTGGTGTTCCATGGATCGTCGTCAAGCTGCTTGAGACCAAGAGCAATGCGGCGACGGGTTTGGTCGACACTCAGCACTCGGCATCGAACTTGCTGACCTTTGGTTAGAAGCTCGCTCGGATGACTTATCTTGCGGGTCCATGACATATCGGAGACGTGAAGCAAACCATCGATCCCTTCCTCCAATTCGATGAACGCACCGTAATTGGTGAGGTTGCGAACCTTGCCGGTAACCTGTGCGTTTTCTGGATACTTCTCCAAAACCACGTCCCACGGATTCGACTGCGTTTGTTTGATCCCCAAGGAAAGCTGTTGACCTTGTGCATCGACACCGAGGATCTTGACGTCGATCTTGTCGCCAATTTGAACCATCTCGCTTGGATGATTGATTCGGCGAGTCCAGGACATTTCGCTGATGTGAACCAAACCTTCGATGCCGGGCTCGAGCTTCACGAACGCACCGTAGCTCATCACGTTGACAACTTCGCCCGGAATCGTCGTACCGACAGGGTACTTTTCGGCGATGTTGGTCCACGGATTGTTTTGCTTTTGCTTGAGTCCCAAAGCGATCTTCTGCTTTTCGCGATCGATTTGCAGGATCTTGACTTCGATTTCTTGGTCGATCGAAACCATTTCGGTCGGGTGACCGATCCTTTCCCAACTCATGTCGGTGATGTGGAGCAACCCATCGATACCGCCCAAGTCGACGAACGCACCGAAGTCGGCGATGTTTTTGACAATGCCCTTTCGAACTTGCCCGATCTCGAGTTCGGCCATGAGATGCTCGCGATCTTCTTCACGTTGCTTCTCAATGAGCGAACGTCGGCTGACAACGATGTTGCGTCGAGTCTCGTCGATCTTGAGGACTTCGCACTGAACCACACGGCCGATGTAGTCACCAATGTCGTTGGGACGACGGATGTCCACTTGGCTAGCTGGCAAGAAAACAGGTACTCCGATATCGACCAGCAAACCACCCTTGATCTTTCGGGTGACGGTACCAGTGACCACTTGGCCCTCTTGGACCGAGAGCATCATCTGTTCCCATTGGATGATCTTTTCAGCCTTGCGCTTGCTTAGGCTGATCATGGCCCGGACGTCTTCTGGTGCGCCGTGCTGATCTTCAACTTCTTCGATCAGGACCTTGACGGTCTGTCCGATTTCTGGCGGCGGCTCGTTCTCGTCCCATTCGTTCTTATGGATCGCACCTTCGCTCTTGAAACCGACGTCGACCACGACGAATTCGTCGTTGATTTCGACAATCTTACCCTCAACAATTTGGTTTACGTCAAATTGCTTGTTGGCGTCTAAGAGTGACTCGTCAAACATTGTTTCGGCGGTGTCGCCGAACATGAGTTCGAGTTCCTGCTCCAGGATATCATCCTCGAGGGAGCGAATGAGGGTACGATTGACCATGCGTAAAAGTCCTTGGGTGCTAGCGTAAGTTGATCGGCTAGACGCACGGGAAAGAGTTTCAATCGACTAAAGATCGATTTACGTGAATCCTTCTTGGCGATAAAGTTCTGGGACCGACTCTCGACGCAGCGTAAAAAAAAGAGTAATCAGTTGATTAAGGGACCGGCAACCTGCCGAAGTCCTAAAGCTCACTCAACTTAAGGCCCCGAAGTGTAACAATGTTTCTCCAGGACGGCAACAGCGACTAGTATCACTTCACCCTTACTTTTCCTTTGTTTTGCGCATGGCTAGCTGATCCATGTCGGAAATCGTTTCCCATCAAAGTCTCATCCCTTTCCTGACACAAGAATCTTCCATGACTCAAACGGCACCCCTCCGCTACGCGATTGGCGGCGACCACGCTGGATTCCTACTCAAAAACGACGTTTACAAGCTGCTGATCGCTATGGCCGTGGATGTAATCGATTGCGGCACGCACACGTCCGAGCCATGTGATTTC
The DNA here is from genome assembly GCA_031374515.1 of Pirellula sp. GTDB lineage: Bacteria > Planctomycetota > Planctomycetia > Pirellulales > Pirellulaceae > JBKCUI01. The sequence goes on from JANMGH010000205.1 coordinate 15,999, forward strand.
CCGGACTTCGCGGAAATAGTTGCTGCAAAAATCCTCGCCAGAGAAATCGACCGCGGAATTCTGGTTTGTGGCTCAGGAGTTGGCGTGAGCGTGGCGGCGAACAAGTTTCCCGGAATCCGGGCTAGTCTGTGCCACGACACTTACTCCGCTCGCCAAGGCGTCGAGCACGACGACATGAATGTCCTCTGCATCGGAGCACGTGTCATTGGCCCGGAGTCTGCCTTCGAGGTGGTCAGGTCGTTCCTCGGGGCTCGATACTGCCCCGCCCCGCGACATGCTGCTCGGTTGGCTAAGATTGTCGACATCGAACGCCGCGTTTTGTCTGGTGAGTTTTCGCACGGCAAGCACCAAAGCTAGCAACCCAAGCGGGAGTGCAACGCTCCATAATGGCACCGGCCCCATTGCAAACTGAGCAGCGATCGATGCGACTACCGTCGCAGTTGTATAGCCTAACGACTGAGCCAGCGTCATCGAAGCAACACCCATTACGCTGGAGTTCATTCGGTGGGCATGCTCATTCGTAGAAATCTGAAATGGACAATTCAGGGCAAGTGCCATTGCAAGCAGACCAAACGAACCGAACCCCTGCGTTGCCATTAAGCATCCGCTAAAAAGCAATAGCCAGCCCAAGGGCCCGACAAAAAGCAACTGTCGCTTTAAGCGAGGTGCAAAAGGCATTGCTAGCAGAACTGCAATTTCGATGGCGACCGCTCCTGCAAATACAAAATAGCCATAGTTTCCGTATGTGCTTGTCAAGAATTCGTGCGCGTAGAGGCTATAGGACATCTCGCAAATCGCAACCATCCAAACCAATAGCAACAATTCGAACCACTCCTTAGTTTGTCCGTTTGGTTCTTTCGCAAAATACGCTTTCGTCCCCTGCGATTTGGATTCGCGTTTTTGCGTCGCTGGCGCCATCACCTCGATCTTCGCATTCGCTGTAGGCAGTAGCCGCCAAGCCAGAAATGCGAACGCAGCGTGACCTAAACTTATTGCTGCACCAATAAAAATATGATAGCCAGCAACGAACTCGGCATCTGTTCCGAAACAGCCCATCAACAACAACGCGACCATATAACCTGCAGAGCCTGCAGCGCGAACGGAGTAGGCGTAGTCCCCCATCGTCGAGACGCCGATATGATTCAGTAACGTCATTGTGCTCGATTGAACACAACCCAGCATAAGCATGCAAAGCGCAATATCCACGACCGAACCAAGAAATACGTTTCCTAATGTCGTCTGTTGCATCCGCCAGCCAAGCAACAATTGCAAAACAGCTACACCCATTGCGACACAAAAAAGTATGAATCGAGGTGACTTAGTCCATCCTTTCGATTCCGCAAATCGAAACAGGAAGTATGTGATGCAAGCGGCAACAGGTGCTATGCTCGCAACCAAACTGGCGGATGAAGGCGTTAGCACCTTCCGCAAATGTGTTTGCAAAGGAAAGGAACTAAATCCAAGCGCCAGAAAGTGCACAAAGTAGGTTGCACCAGAAAAAAAAATCGCGGAAGCCGTACGTTCGGTCAGCGTTGAGCTCGTTGTCACTGGTTGTCCGTATGATTAAGAAGTTTGCCAATTCCATCCTTGTGGTCTTTATATTGCATCAAGAAGCTGTCTACGTCCAGACGCATTTGCCCACAAAACTTCTTGCGATTGCAAGAATGAAAGTGAACAGGCCAAGGACTCGGAAAAAATATAATGGGTTCACTAAAACTGCACGAACTCAACCAATCGCGCAAGAAACGACTGTCTTGCTTTAAAGGCACCTAATGGTCGAGATCATGCTGTTTTGACCCACACAGGACGTTGGCATAGTTTTGCCCGTAGCGAAAGTGGTCAAGACTTTCGGCGATTTACACTTTCCGAAATTTTGACGAGTTTCGCTACGTGGTAAAACCACCAACCCCAATTTCGAATGTGGACAGAGCGCTAGCTTCCGATTGTTCGCCGCCCAATTCCCAGGTTCCATAAAAAGTCGATTTAGGATTTTTCTGGGTTGTCAGCCGCGGCTCGATCACTGGTACTTGCGGGCGCCCGAAATTGGTACTTGCGGGCGCCCGAAACTAGTTGCAAACGGATTTACGATCCCTTTGGTCGTTCTAAGCTGCAAGATTACTCGCTCCGCTCCTTGACTCACGCATCCGCTAAGGGTATCCTTCGAATCGGCAACGTTAATAGAGGAGTGCTTAAATTAACAAAAATAATAATAGAGCCGCAAGCTCCCATGGTGCGGTACATATTCGATCGCTCAAAGTTTTCTACGACGTTGTTCGGCGGCGTAGTTTTTCGCAAGCGGCCAGCGACCACGGGATGACCCAAAGCGCTGCAAGTCAAAGCGTCCAACATTTGGAGGATTTTTTGTCGGTGCAATTGATTGACCGAACGAAACGTCCGTTTATTTTAACGGCCGAAGGGCAGAAGTTTTACGATGGATTGGCGGGGGTTCTTCGGCAATTCGACTCGTTGGTGGACGAAGTGCGATTGGGAGGTGCGACTTCGGGCGAAGAAGTGACAGGCCACGTTGTAATCGCATCGATTTATTCGATTGGCTTGAGCTATATGCCGGTATTGGAGGATAAGTTTCAAAAGAACTATCCATCGGCAAGCTTCGCGTATCAGTTAGCCCACCCTCATGAAGTGTATCGAATGGTGGAGCAAGGGACCGTTGATTTTGGGATGGTTAGCTATCCGGATCAGAATCACCCATCTTTACAAACGACGTTGTGGCGTCATGAGCCGATGATTCTTGTTGCTTCGCCAAGAAATCGGCTTGCGAAGATGGGCCGAATCTCACCAGAGGCTCTATCGCAGGTCGGATTGGTTGCATTTGCAAGCAACTTGCGGATTCGTCAAGAGATCGATAAAGAGCTTCGAAGTCTCGGAGTAACGATGCGTGTTGTAGTTGAACTTGACAATATCGATTCGGTAAAGCATGCATCGATTATCGATAGTGGAGTTGCTTTTTTACCGATGCTGACGGTTCAAAGCGAGTTGGCTTCGGGATCCTTGAAGCGGATTGAATGCGATCGACTGGAACTAACTCGCCCCTTGGGGATCATTCAACGACGCGAAGTTACGTTGAGCCGGGCCGCTCGAAGTTTTATGGATATTGTGATGAAGAATCGAGTCTGGGACCAGGAAAATGCGAAAGCTCCCGAGGAATCCAAGCTGGTCGAGACAGCGACGTCCGCTGACGCAACTTAATCTAGTCGACAATCGATCCCACCCTGGACCGTGACCCCCATTCTCCAAGGGTCACAGCCAATTTAAGAGTCAACGAATTTACGTAAGAATAGTAGGATTCAAAAAAGCATGAATGCACCAATTGGCTTCCCAGAAAAGCAAGGGCTCTACGATCCTGAGCTCGAAAAAGATTCTTGCGGGGTTGGTTTCGTAGCGAATGTCAAAGGGCGTCCTAGCCACCAAATCGTTCGAGACGCAGAGACAATCCTCAAAAGCATGTATCATCGGGGTGCATGTGGCTGCGAAACCAATACCGGTGACGGAGCTGGGATCCTTTTTGGGATGCCCGATAAGTTCCTACGTCGTATTGCGTTAAGCGAGTTGGGCGTCGACCTACCAAAAAAGGGGTTCTATTCGGTAGGGAACATTTTCCTGCCTAAGGATGCTGCGGAACGCGATCATTGCAAGCAGGCTTTTAACCGACTCATTGCCGCTGAGGGCCAAAAGCTGCTGGGATGGCGCGCGGTACCTCAATCTGCCGACGCTGCAGACATCGGTCCAAGCGCAAGAAAAGCGGAACCGATCATCGAACAGGTGTTTGTCGCGGCCAAAGATGGGCTAAGCAATGAGGAGTTCGAGCGACAACTTTATTTGATTCGCAAGCAAGCAAGCCATCTTCTACGAAACGACAAGAATCTCAAACAAGCAATTTTGTTTTACGTTTGCAGTTTGTCTACTAAGACACTTATCTACAAAGGGATGCTCACGCCGGCTCAAGTGGTTCCCTACTACGCTGACTTAACAGATCCAGATTTTGAAACCCACTTGGCGATGGTTCACTCGCGATTCTCAACAAACACTTTTCCAAGTTGGGATCGGGCTCAACCGTTGCGATTCATGAGTCACAACGGTGAAATCAACACGGTCCGAGGCAACATCAATTGGATGAAAGCCCGGCAAGGCATGGCTGAAAGCTCGGTCTTTGGAGATGACCTAAAGAAGCTATTTCCGGTTGTCGAGCCTCACTGCAGCGACTCCGGTACGTTCGATAACGTATTGGAATTCTTGCTTCTGAATGGACGAACGCTTCAAGAAGCTGTCATGATGATGGTGCCTGAAGCTTGGCAAAAACATGAAACGATGTCTCCAGGAAAACGAGCGTTCTACGAGTTCTTTAGCTGCATGATGGAGCCCTGGGACGGTCCTGCGTCAATTGTGTTTACCGATGGGCATTTCATCGGCGCGACGCTCGATCGCAATGGATTACGCCCCAGCCGGTATTACCTCACGACCGACGATCGTGTGATTATGGCAAGTGAGGTCGGCGTGCTACCAGTCGATCCTGCGATTGTTAAGTCCAAAGGGCGACTTCAGCCAGGTCGTATGTTCTTGATCGACTTCGAAGAGGGACGACTCATTCCCGACGAAGAACTTAAAGAGACGTTTGCTGCCATCCGGCCCTACCAAAAATGGCTCAATGACGAACGAATCACCCTCGACCAATTGTCGACGGACAAAGAATCACATGGTTTCTATCCAGAGACGCTTTTACCAAGGATGCAGGCATTTGGCTACACTCTTGAAACCATGAATTTCATGCTCCTGCCAATGATTATCACTCAGGTAGATCCCATTGGTTCGATGGGGAACGACTCGGCGCTGGCTTGCCTAAGCGATCAGCCACGCCTGATTTATGATTACTTTAAGCAACTTTTTGCTCAAGTGACTAATCCCGCGATCGATTCGATTCGCGAGGACGTCATTATGTCTCTGGAATGCTACGTCGGTCCGGAACAGAATTTGCTCGAAGCAACCCCTGCGCATTGCCATCGCTTGATGATTCCGCACCCCATTTTAACCAACGAGGAATTGGCCGCTATCCAGCACATGACCAATCGGGGATGGAAGACCAAAACGATCGATATCACTTTCGACCGCCAATTGGGTAAGTCCGGTATTACAACAACGCTCGATCGCATTTGCGAGGAAGCGGAAAAGGCGATCGATGAAAAATACACCATGATCGTTTTGTCCGATCGAAACATCGGGCACGATCGCGTTGCAACTAGCAGTTTGCTTGCATGTGGTGCCGTGCATCATCATCTGGTTCGCGTGGCCAAGCGAACTCAGATCGGAATCGTGCTGGAGTCGGGGGAAGCTCGCGAGGTGCATCACCACTGCTTACTCGTCGGTTATGGTGCAGATGCGATTAACCCCTACCTTGCGTTCGAATCCCTTTGGCAAGCAAGTCGCGATGGACTGCTTGAAGGAATGGATGACAACAAGATTGTGGCTGGCTATCGCAAAGCCGTTGCCAAGGGCATGCTTAAAGTCATGGCAAAAATGGGAATAAGCACATTGGCAAGCTACAAAGGAGCTCAGATCTTTGAAGCTCTCGGCCTCAAAGATGAGGTGATAGCTCGCTGCTTTACCGGGACCAATAGCCGAATTCAGGGCTGCAGCTTCGACATTCTGGCAGAAGAGATTTTCCGTCGACATGCGCTTGGATATCCGTTTGCCAGGACTAATGAATTGCCCATACTCGCCAATCTCGGTGAGTTCCATTGGCGTGCCGAAGGGGAGCGTCATGGTTGGGATCCCGCGGCGATTGCGGACATCCAGGTTGCTGCCCGCGCAGGCGACAAGAACGCGTACAAGCGTTTTGCGGACCACATCAACAACGACGCAAAAATGAGATATGCACTTCGAGGTTTACTGGAGTTCAAATCCAATGCAGCAGGGCCATCCATCAGCATCGACGATGTCGAGCCTGCCAAGGAAATCGTCAAGCGATTCTGCACGGGTGCCATGAGCTTGGGATCGATCAGCGCGGAAGCGCATGAAACGGTTGCGATCGCAATGAACCGGCTCGGCGGGAAAAGCAACACCGGCGAAGGGGGCGAAGATCCTGTTCGTTTCAAACCACTTGCAAACGGTGACAGCAAGAGATCTGCCATCAAACAAGTTGCTTCGGGACGATTCGGTGTCACTATCGAGTACTTGGCCAATGCGGACGAACTGCAGATCAAAATCTCGCAAGGGGCTAAACCGGGCGAGGGTGGAGAATTGCCTGGCAAGAAAGTGGATAAGTATATTGCCAAGATTCGATACAGCACCCCCGGCGTTGGTCTGATCAGTCCTCCCCCTCACCACGACATTTATTCCATCGAAGATCTTGCACAACTCATCCACGATTTGAAGAACAGCAATCCAAGTGCAAGGGTTAGTGTAAAGTTAGTAAGTGAAGTTGGGGTAGGCGTTGTGGCATCGGGAGTTGCCAAGGCCCACGCGGACCACATCTTGATCAGCGGCGACACGGGTGGCACCGGAGCTTCTCCCCTCACAAGCATAAAACATGCTGGCTTACCATGGGAGTTGGGAATCGCGGAAACACATCAAACGCTGGTGTTAAACAATTTGCGAAGCCGAGTTACTTTGCAAACCGACGGAGGCCTTAAGACCGGTCGCGATGTCGTCATTGCTGCGTTATTAGGGGCTGAAGAATTTGGATTCGCAACCGCACCACTTATTACATTGGGTTGCATCATGATGCGCAAGTGTCATCTCAACACTTGCCCAGTTGGAATCGCAACTCAAGATCCTGAATTGCGTGCAAAGTTTACTGGGAAACCCGAACACGTGGTCAACTATTTGTTCATGGTTGCAGAAGACGCACGTCAAATTATGGCTGAATTGGGCTTCAAGAAAATCGACGACATGATCGGAAGAACCGATTGCTTGATAGCAGATACCGCCATCTCGCATTGGAAATCGGATGGATTGGATCTCTCCCCGATTCTAAAGCCGGCTAAGAAGTCGAGCCCAGATGTTGGGGTGCGATGTCTTCAAAAGCAGGATCATGGGCTTGAAAAGTCGCTGGACATGACCGAGATTCTGCCTCGATGTCAAACGACTCTTGCGACTGGCAAGCCGGTGCGATTCGAGTTACCGATCATCAATACCAATCGAACCGTTGGCACCATTCTTAGTCATGAAATCGCAAAACGGTACGGTCAGACTGGATTGCCATCGGAGACGATTCATATCAAGTTTACTGGCGCTGCCGGGCAAAGTTTTGGAGCTTTCCTGGCGCATGGCGTTTCGATGGAGCTCGAAGGAGACGCAAACGACTATGTTGGCAAGGGTCTCTCTGGTGGTCGAATTGTCGTCTACCCTGACCGGAGATCTACTTTCCTACCGGAAGACAACATCATTGTTGGAAACGTCTGTTTATATGGAGCAACGACAGGCGAGATGTTTATTCGTGGGCGGGCCGCAGAGCGCTTTGCAGTACGTAACTCCGGATGCTCCGCAGTGATCGAGGGAGTAGGCGACCATGGGTGCGAATACATGACAGGTGGTTGTGTTGTAATACTCGGCCCAACCGGTCGAAATTTTGCCGCAGGAATGAGCGGTGGCATCGCGTATGTGCTCGCGGATGCTGACTCGTTCCGTGTGTTATGTAATCTTGGCACCGTTGAACTTGAGAGCGTCGAAGACGAAGAAGATGTCGCCGAGCTGTTCGATCTGGTCTCAAAGCACGCAGAATTCACAAAGTCATCGGTCGCCGCTCTGCTTTTGGCTGATTGGTCCAACAGTTTGGGTAAGTTTGTTAAGGTAATGCCAACTGACTACAAACGCGTTTTGCTCGAGATGAAACAAGAAAAGAAACTGCAATTGGTGTGAGGGAGACAGGACCCTAAAGCGAACGAATTTGAATTTTCAACGCGATAGGCCTAAATCTTTAATTTGCAGCTTTATGCACTCCATCAACATCTGATATTTGACACCTACCACCTAACACCTAACTGTTAAACAAAAAATGGGAAAGCCAACTGGATTCAAAGAGTTCGATCGCAAGAAAGTAGAATGGCGATTGCCCATCGTTCGCGTGAACGACTACGGCGAAATCTATACCGAGCCAAAGGAGGAGCAATTGCAGACTCAAGGTGCTCGTTGCATGGATTGTGGTGTACCGTTTTGTCAGTCTGCATCTGGTTGTCCAATTGACAACTTAATACCGGAGTGGAACGACTTGGTCTACCATGGTCGTTGGCGTGAAGCGGTCGATCGATTGCACAAGACGAATAATTTCCCCGAGTTTACTGGCCGCGTATGTCCCGCACCCTGTGAGGGTGCCTGTGTGCTTGGGATCACAAACCCGCCCGTTACGATCAAGAATATTGAGAACGCGATCATCGACCGGGCGTTTGCCGAAGGTTGGGTTACCGCCAATCCGCCGCAATCCAGAACGGGGAAAAACGTTGCGATCATAGGAAGCGGACCGGCGGGTTTGGCTGCCGCAGATCAACTCAACAAAGCGGGGCATTCTGTGACGGTCTACGAACGCGCAGATCGGATCGGTGGATTGCTTACTTACGGTATTCCAAACATGAAACTGGACAAGGGTGTAGTTCAGCGTCGATTGGATTTAATGACAGCCGAAGGTGTAAAGTTTGTTACGCGAGCCAACGTCGGACAAAATGTTGACCCAAAGCAGTTGATGGCGGAGAACCATGCAGTGCTTCTTTCGACCGGTGCAACTAAGCCTCGCGATTTGCCAATTCCAGGCCGCCAACTTAATGGCGTGCATTTTGCCATGGAGTTTTTGACCGCCAACACTTCTAGCTTGCTCGATAGCAATCATATGGATGGCAAATTCATTTCGGCCAAAGGCAAGCGTGTTGTTGTTGTAGGCGGAGGAGACACGGGATGCGATTGCATAGGAACTAGTTTACGTCATGGTTGCACCCAACTAGTTAACTTTGAGTTGCTGGATAAACCGCCACAAGATCGAGCCACGGACAATCCATGGCCGCAATGGCCTAGAACCTTCCGTGTCGACTATGGACATGAAGAAGCAGAAGCCTTGTTTGGCAATGACCCTCGCGAGTACTGTATCTTGAGCAAAGAGTTTGTCGATGACGGGCATGGCAATGTGACCGGAATCAAAACGGTCCGAGTGCAGTGGGTCAAAAAGGAAGGAAGGATGATCATGGAGGAGATAGACGGAAGTGAAGAAGTGATCGGTGCTGATCTGGTCTTGCTTGCAATGGGTTTCCTCGGACCTGAAAACGCTGTTTCGGAATTGCTAGGTATTGAACTCGACCCGCGAAGCAACTACAAAGCGGAACACGGAAAATTTGCCACCAATGTTCCAGGCGTCTTCGCAGCAGGCGATTGCCGCCGAGGTCAATCGCTGGTCGTATGGGCGATCAACGAAGGCCGAGGCGCGGCACGAGCAATCGACATGTATTTGCAGGGCAGCAGTGTACTGCCTGCCCCAGGGGTAACCATGGGCTCCGCACTTTTAAGCGCAGGTAGCTAATCCAATGGGTTCCGTCATAAACTTCTTCAAGGAAAAAAGTTACGTTGACACCAAAGGTATTCTTGATCGACGATCCCGATTTGAAACCACCATTGCGGGGAAAGGCAAAAATCATTGATGCGTTGTTTCGAGTTCCGTTGGAAAACAAAAAGCAACGCAGCAATGTAGCTATTTGTCCATTTGAGCAATTGGGACAATTGCTCTACTCTCACTCAAACTCAATTTCTACTGGGTTTTTGTTCCGCCGTTAAGCACATAGGCCAACAGGTCTAAGATCTCATCTTTTGTCATTGGAGCCAATAAATTGAGCGGCATGGGCGAAACCTTGGATGTGCCGATACTGACCACGGTCTTGCGGTCGATTGTCTTTTGTTCGTTCGGGTCAGCGGCATCTGTGTTGAGCGTAATGGTGTCACCATTCAAATTCACCACAACCCCTCGGATTCGCTGGTCGTCTTCGGTAACAACCTCAATTGGCACAAACTGTTCATTGATCTCCTTGCTGGGTGTCACAATCTGTTCAAGCAAGTCTTTGATCGAATAACGACGACCTGCACTGGTCAAGTCGGGTCCGGTCATCCCACCCTCGTTCCCAAATCGATGGCAAGTGAAACAAGCTGCTGCACCGAACATCTTGCGTCCGTTCTCGAGATCTCTCTTGAGAATCCCTTCTGATAACGATCCGCTATTTTGCAGTCCTTGGTTTGCCATCAGAATCAAGTCGTCCAGCGAATAGGTGTTCTCTTTGCGACCAGCGAACATCGCGCCAACATTCTCGATGGCCGATTTTCGTACAGGCTTCTGTGCTATGAGTGTTGCCAACTCAGTCTTTTCCGTTTCGCTAAGCGTACTCAACGCATCATTGCGAATGAACTCAATAAACTTGGCAAAGCTTGCACCGCCGCGGAAATTCGACGCTTTCAGGAACCACTCGAGATAAGCGGTTCGCGTGGCCATTGTCCAGCCTGTTTTCAACGCTCTGAGTGATCGGGCATATTCGATCTGTTCTTCTTGGCTTGGCGAACGGTTTATGAGCGAAATCGCCTTGTCCGCAACGGTTGGAGATTGCAAATACACCAACGTTTCGCAGAGTAGCCAATTCAAGTCAAATGACTTGGCGGGAAATGCCGGATCTAGTTTTGCAATCCATCTTCGGATGATTTCTTCGTCCGGACGACCGAAACGATTAAAAATAATCTCGAGCGTGCGTACATAGGTAAGTTGTCGGTCGGCAGGGAGCTTCTGCCATTCGATTTTCTCGAGCGCTGATAGCAGTTGGTTTCTTAGTGACAGGGATACCGGCGGGGAATTTTCATGGCGAAGCGACGGGCAAACGCCACCTACTCGTGCAGCCGCAAGAATCGCTTCAACTTGAATCTCGGCATTCTGCTCTGCCAACGACTTCGATAGCCAACTATCTATCGGCTGATGCTCGATCGCAATTCGCGCCGCCCACCGAATAAACCTGTCTTTGTTGGCCAAGTGGGGCCAGGCTTGATTGATGGCTTCTGGGTTTTGAACACCATGGAATCGCTCTAGCTGCTTGCGAGTTGCCCGCGCAGCAGCGACATCAGGACGAACGACAGCTGATGAACTCAATGCAGAATCGTGCCCTGAAGAAACGGAGGCGGTCGATTCGCTGCCCGTGTAAGAAATGCGATACAAACCCGATTGGACTCGACGACCGCCGATTGCAAAATACATTGCACCATCGGCTGGATTGATGACCGCGTCGGTCATGGGAAGTGGCGAGCCGGAAACGAACTCTTCCTTGGTGGCTGTGTAGCTGGATCCGCTTGGCATCATATGAACAGCCCACATTTTGCCCCAACTCCAATCGAGAATGAAGAACGCCTTTTGGTACTTGGCTGGAAATTTTGCGCCGTAGCCGAAAGTAGTCCCTGTCGGCGAACCAGGACCTATATTGATTGTCGCTGGTAAGTTGTCCGAATAGAACTCAGGCCGTTTACCCGCTCCGTTTCGCCAACCATACTCAGATCCACTCACGACGTGGTTTACACGAGTCGGTCGATACCAGGAGGTGTTGAAATCGTATTCCATGTCGGCGTCGTACGTAAACAACTCGCCCTCGTCGTTTACAGCTGCGTCGAAGATGTTTCGATATCCATTTGAATAGACTTCGAACTTCTCTCCATCCGGTGAGACTTTGTAGATGATTCCGCCCGGTCCAACGACGTCGCGCATGAATCCCTTTCCGTCGGGCATCCGCGGCAAAAGGTGATCCTCACCCCATAGGGATGGCACGGGCGAAGTGGATTCGGTTTTCGTTTTCTTGGCACCATTTCCGCAAACGAGGAAAAGCGATTTTCCATCGGGAGTCGGAACGATGGCATGCACTCCATGGTCACCGTTTGCTTCTATCGCGCGCAGTAGTTCGACTTTGTCCAGTTGATCGTCACCGTTGGAATCCGTGATGCGATATAGCCCCGACGGGATCTTCTTCTCGTAGTCATTTACACCGATGTAGAGCGCGCCAAAAGCAAAAGCCATTCCATTGACTGCTCGAATATCAACGGCCATTTTTTCGACCGACTTTGGATCCAACGGCTGGCCGGCTAACGGAAGGGCAAATCGGAAAAGCCCGCCATATTGGTCGCTTGCAATCATTCTGCCTTTGTCATCTAAGCAAAGGTTTACCCACGATCCTTCTTCTTGGCCCGGTACCGAATAGAGCAACTCCACTCGGAAGTCTTTTGGCACCTTGATTCGATCGATAGGAGTCGCTTTGTTTTCATTGATCACGGGACCAACTGCACCTTGCTTAGCTCGTTGTTTAGGCTTTTCATCTTTTTCGGGCTGCTGCTGGGGCGTTACACTTGCGGCAATCGTTTGTTCCACTGGAGGAATGGCAACAGAGGGTTGGTTTGCTGTCTTTGGTTTTTTGTCGATTTGGCCGATCTTCTTTGCGTCTTTTGGAATGGGGTTCTGTTCCTGACTAAGCAACTCTCCGTCTGGCAATTCTTTCAGGAAGATATCCTTGATTTCGACTTTCATGGCTGGGCCGCGATGCACTTGAAAAGCGAGAAGTCCCTCGAGTTCTCGCTCAGATGATTGGTGATCGATCAAATTCGCGGTTGTTTTGCCGTTGACTTGGTGGATCAAAAGATTGCCTCTAGCAATGATCTTGTACTCATTCCATTCAGGGACAACCACAGCGATTGGTGGCTCTTCTTTGACCAGCCATTTTACACCAGCGTCATCGACAATCACCTGTTGACCATTCTTGGCAATGATGCCTCGTCCGCGTTCGTCATAGACCATTGCATTGTTGATTGAAGTTGGGTGGATATCGCATTGGTAGCCGCCAACAGACCATTTCCCAACTTCGCTCAACTCTTTGCTGCGGTATTGGATGCCTGAGTTATTTCCCGATTGCCGGATGGTGGCTCGGAGTTCAAAATTCTTTACTTTACCGCCGCGCCAAATCAAGAATTGATTGTAAGGAAGCGGCTCGTCAGCTTTGGTGATTCCAATGATGACACCATCCTTAACGCTCCACAGCTCAGGATTGCCATCCCAACCGGAAAGGTCTTTTCCGTTAAACAAGTTTCGCTCATCGCCGAAAAGGCAGGAACTCAGGAGGGCGAAAAAAAGCGTGGAGTAAATCTTCATTGCGCTGTCAGATTTTGAAAGGAGCGATACGTTTTCGTTGTCGCCACATTCTAAAGCAACGCATCGTCGAAGTCATCAGAAAAGCGTTCTGATGACGCAAAAGAACATAGGCGGCGTTTGTGGGATTAGACGACGGCGAATAGACGAAGCCCAAAGTCGAACATTACATCAGTCCATAGTTGGATAACGTTTTTCTCAGCTTTGCAAATTCAAACTCTTCTAATTCCGTCATCGGCAATCGCAATTCGCCCGTATCGCGGCCAAGCAGTTTCATTGCACCCTTGAGCGGAATCGGATTGGTTGCCAATGAGAGCATATCGCGGCAGAGCGGAAATAGTTTGTGGTGCAAAATGGATGCGGCAGCGAAGTCACCTTTTTGTGCGGCAACAACCATGGCAATAAGATCTTTGGGGACGATATTTGCGGCAACGGAAATCACGCCCTGAGCGCCAATGCTCATCATTGGCAACGTCAATGAATCATCGCCACTGAGGACTGTCAGATTGGTCGTGCTCAATATTTGGGAGCATTGGTCCAAAGACCCAGTAGCTTCCTTAACCATCGTGATATTGGGAAGTTCCGACAATTTCGCGATGGTTTCGGGTTCAATGTTTTTTGCTGAACGCCCTGGAATGTTGTATACGCAATGCGGAATTCCTATTTCTTCGGCGATCGCTTTGAAATGCTGATAAAATCCGCTTTGCGTCGGTTTGTTATAGTACGGTGCAACCTGCAAGGATGCATCGGCACCCTCTTTTTCCGCCCAACGAGTCAAGCGAAGCGCTTCTGCCGTGCAATTTGAGCCCGTACCCGCCATGACTTTGCAGCGTCCCGATGCAAGCTGAATCACTTCGCTGATAACGCGTTCATGTTCTTCGTGAGTCAAGGTGGGCGATTCGCCCGTCGTTCCCACTGGCACCAAGAAATGAATACCTGAGGCTATCTGAAACTCAATTTGTGTTTTTAGTCTAGCGACGTCCAGTTTGCCATTGGTGAACGGCGTAACAATTGCAACGCCCACTCCCGCGAAGGCGCTTCCCTTTCGATCCGACATTCCTAGTTTTCTCTTTCGCTGAAAATAAAGCCGGCAGTCTCTTTGACTCGCCGCATGCCGCTAGGATTTTAGACGCAAAGGGGTAGAAGCCCAATGCCCAAGTGATTGCCAAGTGAAAAATAGCTAGACGCGATCTTGCCGACGCCCTTTGGATCGTTGTTTCGCACATTCATCACAGGTTCCCTCGATAATGAATCGATGGTCACGGGCGCGAAAACGATGGATTTTTGCAACGGACTCGCGTATTTTCAAGATATCCGGACTTTTAAATTCAATGAGCTTCCGGCATTTATTGCAGTATAAGTGATCGTGTTGGGGGTAACCATAATCGTGCTCGTAAACACTTCTTCCATCCAATTCAAATCGATTCAATAGGCCAGCATCGACAAATTCACGCAACGTTCGATAAACTGTTGGTCGGGATACGTAATTTCCCTCACCCTTGGACGGAAGCTGTTCCATCAATTGATCTGCATCGAAATGCTCGTGCCGATTAAAGACTTGTTCTATTAGGAACCTACGTTGCTCGGTATTCCTGAGATTCTTGCTTTGCAAATACTCTTCAAACCGCGCTAAAGGGGTCATCGAAACGGCTACCGCTTCGAGTGGTTCGGGTGGAGTAGGGCTTTCGGTCGACATCGAATCCGCAATGTTTGTTGGAACAAGTTTTGGGCACGCTAGTATACCGAGATTCAACAAGTTGTCGTCACTGCGTTGTGTGTGACAATATGGAACCAATGACTATTTGCCGTTGATTGAACCAAGAGATTTTTCAGTATTATGGATTCCCATTCCGCTCGGCGATGCCAAAATCGAAACTGAAAAGGCGCTGGAGCTTTATCCGCGGCCTAAATTGAGGGTGAAAAATGCTGCAATTGTTTGTCAGCCGCTTGAATGAGCCTCTCCACGCGTTGGTCGATATCTTCGGACTTCGCATGCCCACCGGCCGCTTCAGACGCGTTCGCTTTGAATCCAGCACCACATCCGTGGCAGCAAACATCTCTTCCCAACCATTCGACCGGAATTTGCAATGTTCGCCCACAAGTTGGGCAAACCTTGGCGAAACGGACCGAATTCGACATCGTGTTTTCTCCAGCAGAGGAAATCGTGGAATGGGGATTATCGCGGTTAAACACACTCTGTCAATCTCTAAAGGGATCTTATACGCCTAAAACACTCTTTGCCGCAAGTTTGGAATTGACTTTTCATGGGAAGTTTGCTCCCTCCGTCTGCAAAAACCGTATGCTGTTGTCGACGGTGTCAAATCAAAGCAATTACCATGCCGAATAGGAGCGGAGAAGTGTTAGTAAAGATCGCGCAAGATCGAAAAGGTTTGGGGAATTTTTCTGGCTCATTGGCGGCGGAAGTGCTGCGCGCGACGTTGCAAGTGCAGTCGAGAGCTCGTTTAGTGATTGCAACCGGATCGAGCCAGTTCGAAGTCTTGGAGCATTTGACCCAAGCGGACTGGATTGACTGGTCACGGGTCGACGGATTTCACCTTGACGAGTACCTCGGTTTGAATCGCACGCATGCTGCGAGTTTTTGCGGTTATCTGGCCAAGCGATTTGTCGATCTGGTTCCGATTGGGTCATTTCATTTTTTGGATGGAGAAGCCGCCCCAGAATCAGTGGTTGCCGAAGCGTCTCGACTTTGGGCTGCAGGACGCATCGACTTGGCCATGATCGGTATCGGAGAAAATGGGCACCTCGCGTTCAATGATCCTCCGGCCGATTTTGAAACCAAGGAGGTTTATCATATTGTGACGCTCGATGATGCATGCCGACAGCAGCAAGTTGGCGAAGGATGGTTTCCTCGCCTTGGGGATTGCCCGAGCCAAGCAATTAGCATGACCATTCATGCAATACTCCAGTCACGCAAGATCATTTGCAGCGTGCCGGACGAAAGAAAAGCGCAAGCCGTCGCGCTCGCTGTAGAAGGCCCAATCACGCCGCACGTCCCGGCATCGATTCTTAGACAACACAAGGATGTGACATTAGTCCTGGACCAAGCCAGCTCGTCCAAATTGAGTCTGAACAGCCTCGGCCAGGCAGAATGCGTGTAGGTCTTTGATGAAGTACTGGGACTTGCAGGTCAACGGCGCATTTGGCATCGATTTCAATGACGATGCTTTGACGGCAGATGGATTCGAGCTGGCTTGTCAAAAACTAAGGGAGTCGGGGACTGAAGGATTCTTGCCAACCATCATTACCGAGTCGATCGAAACAATGTGCCGGCGTATCAAAAAGATCATTTCGATCCTCGACTCAAAGCCTCTCTGCAATTCCCTAGTAAAAGGGCTACACATCGAAGGACCATTTCTTTCGGACCGAGCGGGCTTCTATGGGACGCATCCACCCCAGCACATATTGCAAGCTAGCGAATGGGCGATGATGCGGTTGCTAGACGCAGGACAAGGTCGAATTCGAATGGTAACTCTGGCCCCGGAGCAAGATATTGACTGCGTCGTTATCGGCAGGCTTCGTGAAGAAAATGTGATGGTCTTTGCTGGCCATACTGACGCAAGTTATTCCATGCTGGAGCGAGCTATCGGCGCGGGCTTGGTCGGATTCACTCATCTCGGAAACGGCTGCATGCACCAGGTCGATCGCCACGACAATATCATGCATCGGGCTCTTGCATTGCGAGACCGCTTGTACTTCACGCTTATCGCCGATGGGGTCCATTTGCCAAGTTGGCTTTTGACTTCCTGGATTGGCATCATCGGCACGGAACGCTGCATCATCATCAGTGACGCCATTAGCGCTGCAGGAATGCCCCCGGGGGAATATTCAATTGGAAATCAACGCATCCTAGTGGATCCTTCTCGCAGAACACTTCATCGCGATCACGGATATTTGGCCGGGTCGGCTTCGACCATGCAGGACATGGATCATTTCCTCACCGACGTAGTTGCGATGAGTGCAGGAGATCGCAAGAAGGTCCTACTAGACAATGCGGTGACACTCCTAGGAAATTTCTTGCCCCACACACAGGGTGTCGAACCTGATAAGATGGAATGACTTTGCACCCCTTGTCTTTACAGTGATGACCTAAAATGAAATGCGCGTTTGCGAATCATTCGATTATCTTCCTGACTTTACTATTCGCAAGTTTGGCTAGCTTACTAGGAAGAGCCGACACAAAATCAGAATCGATTGGCGAATTCGTAACTCAGTCCGATGTCGGATCGGTTCGAAAGCCAGGCTCCACCTCCTTTGACGCAACCAATCAGAGCTATGAACTTTCTGGCGCAGGGACCAATATGTGGGCAGCCAAGGACGAGTTTCATATGGCTTGGAAGAGACTCAAAGGGGATTTCATCTTGGATGCCAAAGTGAGACTGGTGGGCGAAGGTGTCGACCCGCATCGCAAGCTCGGCTGGATGATTCGCAAAAACCTCGATACTGACTCTGCATATGCCGATATTGCCGTGCACGGCGATGGATTGACCTCTTTGCAGTTTCGAAGAGTACAGGGTGGGATTACCGAGCAAGTTCAATCTCAAGTTAAGAGTCCCGATGTTGTTCAGCTTTCTCGAAAGGGTACAAAGATATCCATGGCTGTTGCTCACGCAGGAGAACCCTTACAGAGCGTCGAAGGGATTGAGCTAGATCTTGGGGATGACGTTTACGTGGGTCTCTATATCTGCTCTCACAACGCAGATGTTATCGAAAAAGGGGTCTTCAGCAACGTTCGTATTACCATACCTGCTCCCTCCGATTTCAAACCTTATCGCGACTATATTGGAAGCCGCCTCGAGATTCTGAATGTAAAGACGGGACATCGCAAAGTTGTTCATTCCGTGCCGGATTCGATGCAAGCGCCCAATTGGACGCCGGATGGCAAGGCATTAATCTTTAACAGGAATGGCCGGCTATATCGGTTTGAAATCGAGAGTAATTTGATCACCGAAATCAACACCGACTTTGCAACTCGCAATAACAATGACCATGCACTCTCGTTTGACGGAAAACAATTAGGGATAAGTCATCACAGCGCAGATCATGGTGGTAAGTCCATGATTTACGTAGTACCGGTTGGGGGTGGCACGCCTACTTTGTTGTCTCGAGATGGTCCATCGTATTTGCACGGTTGGTCCCCCGACGGACGCTTCCTGGCGTTCACCGGTCAACGCAATGAGAATCTAGATATTTACCTGTTGCCATCCAAGGGTGGTGAGGAAGTTCGACTAACAACGGACAAGGGGGTTGATGACGGATCGGAGTATTCACCCGATGGAAAGACGATTTTCTTCAATTCAACCCGAACCGGAACCATGCAAATTTGGAAGATGGACTCGGACGGCTCCGGTCAAACCATGCTTACCGACGATCGTTACAACAACTGGTTCCCGCACGTATCTCCTGACGGAAAGTCACTTGTTTTTCTGTCGTTCATGGAGGACGTGGCGGCAGCGGACCACCCATTCTACAAAAGCGTTTACCTTCGGTCACAACCAGTCGCTGGTGGACCAGCATCAGTTGTTGCATATCTATATGGTGGACAGGGTACTATCAACGTGAACTCTTGGTCACCCGATAATGAGCATGTTGCATTTGTGAGCAATAGCCAACTCAAGTAGGGCACTACGGTTCTTTACTTTGCTTCCCAGCAACGACTTTGATTCGGTCGAGCGTTGTTGCTGGTGTCGAGCGTCAATTCTTGTACAAAATCTTGCGAGCTTTGCGTTTCCATCGATGGGATTTAGGTTATACTTTTGTGTCCCACCAACGCAGCGCTCCCCCCCGGAAAGTTGAGCTCAGCTAGGAAAGAGTGAGTAGTGTCAGCGCACCATTGCTGGAGTCAATTCACACCTCCCCGGTTCAATAGCTCGACCCTACCAGCGATTCGCAAAGGGACGATAACTTGAATGTCCCAGACAAACCGGACGATATCCCCACCTGAGTATCCCTACCTAAGTCCTCCGCACGATGCAACATTGGTTACTACGATCCTCAGTTCCTCTTCTGTTACTCGCAGCGAGCTTCGCTTGCAATGCGACTTGCCAGGAGTCTTCGCCGCAAAAGCAAGTCGAATCGGAAACCACCGCCGGTGTTGCTTCGATTGATATTCCCAATGGGTTGAATCCTGCGTCGGTTATCGACTTCTGGCTGGATAAAACGCAGCAGGAAAACTCATTGACGCCAGCAACGGCTGTGGAGGACGTGGTATTCGCACGGCGAATTTACTTGGACTTGATAGGCCGAGTACCTCGATCGCATGAACTGCACGCATTTGAATCGCAAGACATCAGCAACAAACGAGAATTGCTGGTCGATCGACTTTTGGCAAGCGAAGAACATGCAGATCACTTTGCCGAAGTGCTCGATGCGATCTTAATCGGTAGAACGAATGCAGAGCAGGTCAAGAAACGGACTGAAGCGAGTTGGATTAGTTATTTAAAGAATGCGATTCATGAGAACCGACCTTGGAATCTGGTTGCTCGCGAGTTGGTGCTCGCGCGACCTAACAACCCAGAAATCCGCGGTGCCGCATGGTACCTCTACGCTCGCAAAGATAAGCATCAGGACATAGCCGAAGCGGTTTCGAAGGACATCTTCGGCGTTCGGATTGATTGCGCACAGTGCCATGACCATCCGTTGGCCGATGAGATAAAACAAAGGGATTATTGGGGGCTCGTCGCTTTCTTTAATCGTTCGAAAAACGTAGACACGCCCGAGGGGCCGAGAATTGCGGAATCCGCTATTGGCGGCTTCTCTGATTTTGCAAACCTCGAAGGCTCATCATCACCGAATGAACTTCGGTTTCTGGGTGACCGTTATGTCGAGGAAATGCGACCAGCCAAAGACACCAAAGAAGAGGAGCGCGACGACCTCTATCTCGCAGTAGACGGAGTCGACCCAAAAGTGCCAAAGTTCTCACGCCGAGAACAATTTGCAGAAAAGGTATTGGCCGATCATCCCCTGATGGGCAAAGCGATGGTAAATCGTTTGTGGGGTTGGATGATGGGGAGAGGCATTGTGCATCCTGTGGATTCCCTGGATTCGTTTCATCCTGCCAGTCATCCAGAGTTACTTGATTGGCTGTCCAGAGATTTTGCCAATTCCAATTACGATGTGCGGAGGTTTTTGAAATCGATCGCACTCACAAAGGCGTATCAGTACACTTCGAATAATGCAGACCATTGCGATCCCAAGTGGTTTGCAACGTCATTGCCCAAACCGCTAACAGCCGAAATGCTTCAGCGGTCGATGCTCGTCGTGCTGGAACCCATAGAGCCAAATCGCTGGAATGCGTTGGAGCAACGAGCGTTCTTTGCGAACATCTTTCCGGATGTGCTCACCGAGGAATCCATTGCCAATGTCGCTCAAGGCTTGTTGCTCTCCAACGGTGAGTCAATTGTTGATTTGGTGTCTATCAAGCAGTCGCGATTTCTTCAACAGGTCGCCGCGACAAACGGGGCCAGTCAAGCGATAGAATTGCTTTTCCAAGGTATCCTCGGACGCAAACCGACGGATGACGAAGTCAGTTATTGCCTTGGATATTGGAATCCAAAGGCTAAAAAATGGGAGCAAGCAATAGAGGGTTTAGCCTGGGCATTGATCACCAGCGCCGAGTTCCGTTTTAATCACTGATTCAGACTATGGCAAACCATATCACATCTCAATCCATGTTGAATGCACCCTGCGGCAGCGTCGACCACCGCATGCATCGTCGCTTGTTTCTACAAGGAAGCCTGGCGGGGGCTGCATCCGTCGCGAGTTTTCAGAGTTTATTCAGTGTGCCAGCGTTCGCAGCATCCGCCAAAGCGAGAGGGAAGCGATGCATTTTGTTGTGGCTATGTGGAGCACCAAGTCAATTCGAGACTTGGGATCCAAAGCCAGGTCGCCCGTCGGGCGGCCCTTTTAGTTCCATTCCAACCTCGATCCCCGGTGTTCACATTAGCGAACTGATGCCCAAGACTGCGACGATCATGGATCAATTGACGTTGGTGCGATCCATGTCGACGGAACCCAAAGAGCATTTCCAAGCGATCGACATGCTAACACGCGGTGAAGCGCCGCGCCCGCCATTTACTCGCCCGCTTTTCGGTTCAGTGCTCGCCAAGCAACTTGGGCAACTCGATTGTCCGGTCCCTCAGTTTGTATTGTTGGACCCATGTCCCGAAGGAAACGAATTCAAGTCCTTCAAGGCTGCAAACTGGGCCGGTTGGTTAGGAGCAGAATACGGGCCAGTCCGTTTTGGTGGCAAGTATCGAATTGAGAATGTGGACTTACCGGCGGGGATGTCGCCCATCGATCATAGTGAGCGCGAAGCGTTGCGAGCTTTCCTTAGCCGCAAGTTTGTCAACGACCATAGTAGTGCCGGCGTTCAGTCTTACAACGCAGTTTTTGAACGGGTTAAGGGATTGATGCAATCAGCACCGTTGTTTGATTTGAACAAACTACCCGAAGCGGACCGCGAAAAATATGGACCAGGGATTTTTGGTATGCACACGCTGCTCGCTCGCCATCTGATCGAGAATGGTTCGACGTTTGTGATGGTCGCTAATGGGATGCCATGGGATTGTCATGTCTTCAACCATGAAACACATCAAATGTTGGTGCCAGAGATGGACCGCATCGTCTTCCATTTGATCAATGACCTGAAAGCTCGTGGCATGCTAGAGGACACGCTCGTTTTAATTATGGGGGAATTTGGTCGAACCCCTTGGTTGAATGAGGCCCGTGGACGGGACCATTACCCAAACGCTTGGAGTATGGCGATGGCAGGTTGCGGATTGAAGCCGGGAGCGGTATACGGAGCGACGGATGAAAATGGAATTGCGGTTTCTGAAAACCCAATAGACCAGCGACGGCTATTTGCCACGATTTACGCTGCGTTGGGCTTGGATCCGCACGAATCCTACGATTTGCCCGGGTTCCCAACATTTTATCGTGTCGAAGGCGATGCAGCACCCATCGCTGAATTGCTAGCATAACCTCGAGGGATAGCGAGAAATGGCTGTACAGCTTGAAAAAATCGATCGCCATTCCTTCCCGAGCGGCGTTATGGATTTTGCGGTCAATTCCGAAGGGGATCGGCTCTATGCAGGTTGCATGGACGGTATTTACGAGTTGCGGTTGCCTGCTGCGAATCCATCAAACGAGAAAGTAAAACCAACGCGCATCGGTCGTCATGGAAGCTATGTGTCGAGCGTTGGATTGATCGAATCTACGCATTCGCTTTTGAGTGCATCGTATGACGGAACATTTCAAATACGGGGGTTGAGTGGCGTTAAAGACAATGACGAGATTGCACCGCAAGTTTCAGAACGGCTACATCGTTTTTGGTCGTGGGATATGGCGCTGGCGCCGAATAAACAACTTGCAGCGTCGGTATCTGGGCAGTATCTCGCTGGTAGCGAGGATTATGCACCTTTGGCATCCGACGAACCGACGGTAAAGATCGTAGAAGCATCTACAGGAAGATTGCTGCATGCGTTCGAGATGTTGCCATCGGTTCAGTGCGTTGCATTCGATTCATCATCTCGCTATCTAGCGGCAGGCAATCTGATGGGAGATCTCGCGGTCTGGGATGTTGCATCTGGAAAATCCTTAGCACAATGGCGAAGCAAGTCGTTTACCAGTTGGGGGATCATCAAGAGTCACTGCAATATCGGGGGAGTGTTCGCAGTCTCGTTCTCGCCGGATAGTGCCTCGCTATATGCAGCAGGCATGGGGGACATGCGCGACCCAATGGCAGGAAATGGTCGCCAACTTTGGCAACGCTTTGACTGGCAGAATTCTCCTTGTGAAATGAAGCAAGAGACGATCAAGGCACAAGCTGGCGAAGGGCTAATGGAGACATTGGCTTGGCATCCTAATGGCGGTCACTTCGTGATGGCTGGTCGATTGCGAGGCGGGAAGTGGAACCTCGGTGCTTTCGACGCTAACTCTGGGGAGTTGGTTGGCGAGGCCAAAACAGGAATGCGCATCACGCAAGCTCGATTTAGCTCTGACGGCCACACGCTGTACCTCGGTGGAATGCAGGGCCAACCGGGGCCCAAAGAGAATCGCTTTCCCGATTTTGGATATCTAGAGCGCTATCGCGTCAAATTGACTTGATACCCAACTCGTTCCGAATTGTTGAAAAAGTAGCAATGCCGCGCGTAGATCTGTCTTCAATACGCTAGAGACAAGTTCATCCATAGCAAGTAGGATTTGGGGCCGATGAAAAACTTCAATTCACTCACTCACTATTAATATTCATGACTGACCTTAATACTATTTTGTCTACTATTAATTTTTCCCGCGATCGACTGCTTGGGTCACTTGACGGAATCGCAAAATCGGGCCTAGACATTCCGAAAGTGCTGGCTTGGCGACCCGGAGTTGGTCGAGCGCATATCGCATGGCAAGCGATGCATTGCGCCGCGACTCACGACAAATACATCAATGTCAGGATCAAGGGTGGAGAACCGAATGATCCAATACTTTGCGAAGCGTTCGCTGGCGGTTCGACCCCTTCTGATACCAACGTGCCGTCGCTTGAAGCGATCCGTGAAAAACTCGAAACCCATTTGAACGCGTTCAAATTGTTCCTTCAAACAGCGGACCTTTCCAAGGTCACCGATTTCCCTAACAATATCAGACGCAGTATTGGCGAGTCGGCGATTTTGTTAGCCTGGCATGAAGCGCATCACCAAGGACAGATTCATCTCACCTGGAATCTTTATAAAGCCGCACACGCAATTGCGTAAGTACGTTAGTGATTGAATAAAAACTCTCTGGATGTCATAAGGCTCCAGAGCAGATCCTCCACAACGATGCGCCGATCCGCTTCGGTCGCGTCCGCAATTTCTTTGACCAGCGCGTTCAATTCGTTATCCATTGGATAACGAGAAAAGCATTTCAGGAACACCGACTTCACGAGCGCTGGAAAGTCACTCGAATGGGTTTCCATGAGTTGGTCCACAATACTCCCTTTCTCTGCGAGCTTATTGTTGAGGGTATTTCCATTGTTCAAGTTGAGTACCTGAGTCACATTCGGTTCGTCACTTCGCTCGCACTCGCAGGTAATCCGTCGTTGGTTGCGCCCGAATGTTTTGAGGAAGTCGTTGTCAACACTGGAATCGTAGAGTTGAATCGCGCGTGTACCCTTGTTGTAAAACTTCGTGTCGCGTTTATCGCCACCCAGGAACGATACTTTATTGAAGACGGTCGGAACGGTGGAAACGGAGACCATGGCATCATGGATCACTTCAGCCATGAGCCTCCGAGGGTAATAATGCGAGAAGTACTTTTTGTCATCCTTGTTGCGTTTGGTTGCTTGGCTGCTTTGCTGGTACGTACTTGAGTTCAAGATGGCCCGCATCAGTTCTTTGAGGTCGTATTGATGTGTGACCAGATGATGGCATAGGTCATCCATTAGTTCTGGGTTGCTAGGTGGATTGCTTGTTCGCAGATCATCCACAGCATTTACAATCCCAATTCCGAAATAGGCCGCCCAAACACGGTTAACGATTGCGCGAGTAAAGTAGGGATTGTCTGGCGAGGTAAGCCATTGGGCTAGGTAGTCGCGTCTGTCGACAGCCGAATCGAAATCCATAGGCTTGGCATCCAAGGGAGCGGGGGGTTGAGGTTTTCCTCGTAACGGTTGAATCAAGTCGCCCCGGTCCAGTACCAGAACCGTTCGTGCAGAATCACCGTCTCGCGTTTCCCCGCCCCATCCTTTAGCTCGCACTCTCGCAAACAGATTCGCCATCGCATAGTACTGGTCGTTTGTCCATTTTTCGAGTGGGTGGTTATGGCACTTTGCACAGCCGATCGAAAGCCCTAAAAATGCCTGGCAAGCGTTCTCGGTCATGCTTTCCGGATCCTGATTGATCGCGTAGAAATTGGTAGCTCCATTTTCGATTGCATCGCCGCGGGCAGTTAGAATTTCGCGAGTAAATTGGTCCCAAGGAGTATTCTTTTGAACATGACTTCGTATCCAAAGGTAATAGGACTTGATTCCGTCCGCTCTGAGCAAGTTGCTATTGAGCATCAGTAAGTCGGACCACCGATAGGACCAATAGTCTACGTACTCGGGGCTTTCCAAAAGCGAATCGATCCAACGGCTTCTCTTGTTTGGAGCCGTATCCGTCAAGAATGAAATGACTTGTTCTTCGGTTGGAAGCGTGCCTGTTACATCCAAAGCGGATCTGCGAATGAACTCGCTATCGCTGGTTTTGCTAGAAGCGTCTAATCCGAGGTTCGCGAGTTGGGCGGCAACACTTCTATCAATGAAACTTACATACTCTTCTTGTTTTTCTGCAGCTTCGCCTTCATTCCCGAATGGGACGCTTAATCGGGACGTCACGATTCGACTCGCAAACCAAGCATTGATAGCTCCTTCACCTGGGCCAACAACCTTGATGCTCCCATGCTCATCGATGGTCGCAACCGCTTCGTCGGTCGAACTGAATTTGGCCCAACGCGTTACATCTTCCATCCTGCCGTTGCTGTAATGGGCTCGCACAGTAATTGGCTGATGATGACCTTTCTGTAACCGAACCGCATCTGGGAATATCTCCAATCGCTCGAATCTAGGGTCGGATGGTTTCGGCCCCGCTGCGCCTTTTGCGATCCAATTGAGGAACATCGAGTAGTCTTCCGAATCGGCAGGAAGTCGTAACCCACCCTTGTGTTCTATTGCACCACTGGGTTTTGCTAGAAAAAGCGATATCTCAGGTAAGGCAACTTCGATGCGTCGTCCGCCATCCTGACGGGTGATGTTGAAGTGATCCGATTCTGGGTCGTATCCTCTCAAGGATAGTTTGAATCCACCTTTGCCCGCCAACGCGCCATGACAGGCGCCCATGTTGCAACAATTGCGAGCTAACACGGATTGAATATGGTTGGTGAATTCCACATCGCGAGTTTTTTCTGCGCTGTGACAGACGATCTCAGCAGTCGTCTTTGCGATGGCACCATCGCTCAGCTTTGCCTCGACTAAAAGTGTTGTTTTGCCGGATTGTTTGGTAGTCAATCGGAACAAACCAGGCTCAATCGATTCTATCGAAACCAAAGAGGGACCAACAAATCGGAATTCCGGCTTGGCATCCAGCACGTGTCCGGTTGTTCCGTCGCTCAAAACAGTTTGAATGAGGACAAGTTGAACGCTGTTCTCATTCGTCAATTCAATGCTCTCTGGAAAAAGGCGGATCCCAATTGGGCGGCCAGCCAAAACCGAAGTGCATAGGCAAATGAGCCAGAAAAAAGCGAGAGGAGTTATTCGCATATGGAAATAGGGTAGGATGATGACACGCGTTGGCCGAGGAAACAGCGAGGATCTTGTCGCACTCAGTTTACAACAAATCATCGCTCGAAATCAAATTGCAGAAAGGAATTCTCGACATGGCAACAAATACAGGCAATGGGTCAGCGATTCCGAGCATGATTGGGATTTCGATCGCCAGCATATTGCTTTTTATTGGGCTGAACGGCGTTAATTCGACTTGGTATTATCCCTATCGTCAGTTCGAGAGCTCAGCTTCTTGGGATCGAATTCCATGCACGGTTATGGCGATTCGAGTGGATGAGATCGCAACGAAAAAGTCTAGTGTGGTGCGTTACGCTCCAGTGGTTGACTTCCGATATGCACAATCGGGCAAAGAATATGCCTCGACTCGTTTTTGGTTTGGGAACAACGACACTCTCGACAAAGACAAAGCAGTTCAATCAACGGCACCGTTCCAAATTAATGGTGAATACCAGTGTTTCGTAGACAAATCAAATCCCGCAAACGCTGTCCTGGTTCGGGAACTTAATCCCGCTGCCGGCTGGATCATTCGCAATTACGCGATTGCTGCTGGGATCGGATTCATTATGTTGCTCGGCAACTTCGTTTCTTTTCTAACGCTTGGCTTAAGTAAGACAACTGTCTCGCAAAAGAACTTGCAGCGAGCCATGGCGAATAGTACCTGTCCGGTTGAATCAGGTGATCCGGACGAACCGTTGATTATTCAGGCTGCCGAATCGCGTGTCGCAATCGCAACCGGATTGTGGATTGGTGGAGTCAGTTGGACAGGCATAGTTTCCCTGGTGTCGATAGGCGTATTGCAAAGCAAGGATTGGTTTCCGTTTCTAATTGTCGGTGGTTTTTTCCTGGTTGGGATAGCGCTTTTGGTGGGGGCAGTGTACACGACTCTTCAGGTGTTCAATCCAACGCCGATTTTGGCCTGCAGTCAACGCGACATCTATCCCGGCAGCGAGTTCGAGCTCAGTTGGATGTTTCGAGGAAACGTGAAAAAAATCCAACACCTAGAGATCGTTTTTGAAGGGATTGAAAAAGTATCGTATCGGCAAGGAACAAGCACCAGAACTGAGGAGAAACCCTTTTTTACGATGCAAGTCGTTTCGACTGCTTCTGCAGAGAAAGTTCCCCAGGGATTCGAGATCATTTCAATTCCCCTGTCAACAATGCACTCATTCAAATCTACAAACAACTCCTTTACTTGGCAAATTCGAGTGAAGGGTAAGATTTCTATGTGGCCTGATATTCGTGATCGATTCGAGATCGTCTTGCTTGCACCTAAACCCTCAGCGCAGGCCTAGCGATCGCGAGTTCCTCGAATCTCTCGACCTCGTTCCGCATTGCCTCGCCACGATTTCGATTGGCCCAAGTACGGAACCCCGGTTGCATTCATTTTGGTTACGACACGGGCTATTCGCATTCTATAAAATTTTCATCGGCAGCGTCCCGAACAATCTGTTGTTTCGGCTAGCATTTGTATGCAGATCTCGGCACAATCTAGACATGTTTCGAAAATTCCTACGATCGAAAATCCACCGCGCGACAGTAACACAAGCTGACCTGCATTATGAGGGGTCACTGACGCTTCCTCCCGACTTGCTGATCGCCGCCGGAATCGCCCCTTTTGAAGCCGTCCAAGTTTGGAATGTCACGCGTGGAACGCGATTAGAGACATACGCAATCCTTGGCGAGCAAGGCTCCAACGATGTCTGTATTAACGGAGCAGCCGCGCATCTCGTTCGGCCAGGCGATGTCATTATCATTGCAACATTTGGATTTCTTCAAGAAACCACTTCGGAACTTCGTGCTCCGGAACCCAAAGTTGTCTTCGTCGATGCCAATAACAGAATATCCTATACCGGCAGAGAAGTCCCCGGCCCACGACGACGCGGCTCCAGCGACTCGTCTGCCGAGTCTTGTTGCTAAAGAATTGGGAGAATTGAAAATGCTAACCCGAGTGCTTGAGCCTGAGGTGATGAACGACCTAGAGGAAGCTATCGAGTACAACGAGATGGACCATGCCGCGGTCAATCGCAATTTCGTAAATGATTTGTTGGCAGCCGGGGCAATCGGTATTGACTGCTTAGATTTGGGGACCGGCACCGCACTGATTCCAATTGAGCTTTGTTTGAGAAATGAAGATGTGCGAGTCATGGCAACGGATGCATCCGCAATAATGTTGGATTTGGCCCGATACCAGTTGGAGGTGAATGGCCTTACTCAACGAATTCAACTCCATTTGGGTGATGCGAAGAAGCTGGTATTCGAAGACAGCTTTTTCGATACGATTATGTCGAATTCTCTAGTCCACCATCTGCCGACCCACGAGTCATTTCTTGCGGAAGCACTGCGTGTACTGCGGCCCGGAGGACTGCTGTTCCTTCGCGACTTGTGTCGACCAACGAGCCAATCACAGCTGGACTCGTTAGTTGCCACTTACGCTGCAAACGAAACAGATAGTTCGCGGCAGATGCTTCGTCAGAGTCTGCACGCAGCGCTAAGTCTTGACGAGATTCGCAAACTTGCAACGACTTCGGGGCTGCCCACCGATTGCGTTACGATGTCGAGCGATCGGCATTGGACACTCAACACCCGAAAAACAAAATCAATTGCAAATTGACCACAATGGCCGCAAACAGAGCCAAAAAGGAAAAAGAAAAGCAAATGCCATCGATGGAACAGCCCTATTTGGATCTAATGCAACGAGTACTTTGCGAAGGTGACATCAAAGGCGACCGAACCGGAACGGGGACACGAAGCCTTTTTGGAGCCCAAATGCGCTTTCGATTGTCGGATGGATTCCCACTTCTGACGACCAAGAAACTCCATCTGCGAAGCATCATTTACGAACTTCTTTGGTTTCTACGAGGCGAAACCAATATTCGCTACTTGAAAGAAAATAGGGTATCCATTTGGGACGAATGGGCGGATGAGCAAGGGGAGCTCGGCCCCGTTTATGGTAAACAATGGCGATCGTGGCAATGTCCCGACGGTCGTGTCGTAGACCAAATAAAACAGGTTGAGCAGCAAATAAGGGAAACTCCCGATTCCAGACGCCTCATTGTTAGCGCATGGAACGTTGCTGACGTTGCCCAGATGGCGTTACCACCCTGTCACTTGCTCTTCCAGTTTTACGTTGCCAACGGACGCCTAAGCTGCCAATTGTATCAACGCAGCGCCGATTTATTCTTAGGAGTACCCTTTAATATTGCTTCCTATGCTTTGTTGACAGCGATGATGGCGAAATCGACCGGGTTGGAACTGGGAGATTTCATTCATACTTTGGGTGACGTCCACCTTTACGACAACCATCTGGACCAAGCGAGAACACAACTCGAAAGGGGGCCTAAAGAATCGCCTCGACTGGTCATTAAGCAAAGCCGACAAAGTATCCTGGAATACGAATTTGAAGATTTTGAATTACAAAACTATCAACCGCATCCTCATATCTCTGCACCTGTAGCGGTCTAGGGACTCCTGGCGTCTTGCATGCTCCTCGGACTTGAACTTAGTCGTCTGTCAAACCACCAAGCGCAAGTCAACAGGGCGGGGGAATCGCTGTAAGTGATGGCAATCCCCCTGTACCCCATTCTGAAATTTCCAGACATTGCATCCACTTGAGCTAGGGAGACGCAGGTTTCGAGGCGACAACAAGATATCGCTGGGTTCGCGTCGCAGGCCTTGCGTTGGTTTCATTCATGAATCCGACTTTATCAATCTGGAACCCGACGTTCTCCAACAGGTAAGGAACCATGGCGATTGACCGGCAAGCAGACATAGGGAGCTTATCGACCACTTGCTCCAATTCCCCAGTCCATGCATTGCGATCGAACAAACCGTCCATCACGACGACCGTCCCGCCCGGCTGCAACCAATGAATCCAATTGCGAAATGCTGACAAAGGATCGAAAAGTCCGTTGACCAACTGTCGAGAAACGATCACATCAAACGAGTTCTCTGCAAAATGATGTCGATCCTCTAGTGAATCGCAAAAACCCTCCGTGAGGACAACCCTCCCCAACGCGGACTTAGACCGAAATTTTTTAATCATGGCAGGCACAGGCTCGAGTGCGAAGAGCTTAAGTCCGCCAATGGCAAGCAGTGTTTTGCACATAGCTCCAGTTCCAGCCCCAACGTCTAGGACCTTCATGCCACTTTCGAAATGGAATGAGGTTTGGATATCGCGCAAACAGGCATCATCATCCTCGCTAGTAAGTTGTGCAATCCAGCGCTCGTAGGCTTCG
Source organism: Pirellula sp. (assembly GCA_031374515.1). GTDB lineage: Bacteria > Planctomycetota > Planctomycetia > Pirellulales > Pirellulaceae > JBKCUI01. Next base: position 46,684 of record JANMGH010000205.1, read on the forward strand.
ACCTCAATAGCATCGTAAAACTTCAGATACAGTTTGCGTGATTCCAACTGTGATCCCCGCCAATTCATTTCACCACCTGTATTGTGTTGTGACATGGACCGAAAACGGAACTAAGGTCTCAAGAACAAGTAATGCCCTTGGACTTCTTTAATGCTTGCGGTGCCATTGAGTTTATCTTTGACGAACGCTTTCATCTGTGTGTCCAATTTGTACTTGCTCCGCTCAAGCCCGTCCACCGTGTAGAGTCCTCGGAAGAATGCATCTCGCTTCTCAATTTCCGATAACCCTTGGGACGACTCCTTGTCCAAGAGGTCGTACTGGGATTGAATGAGCTGTTCGAGCAACTCGACTTCCGCAACAACCGTATCGCGAATATTTTTTCGCAGCTCCAACTCGTTGGGTGCAGAGGTTTGCTGAAATTTAGCGACCCACTCACGACGCTGCTGCAAGGTTCGTCTGATGATTTTAGTCAAGCGTGGGTCGGTACTGATCGCAACATGATCGAATTCGTGCCGCAGCAATTTTGTCTCCCATGGTGATGCAGGATTAAAACTCGATTGCAGACAAATCGTGTGCTCTAACCGCACTTTTGGTTGGTCCATCCATGCGACCATTTTTGCTTGCCACGTCATCGACTCTTCGTCGTAACCAAGTAATTGATGCCGAAACTTGAAGTCGTAATCCACGAAGAACTGGAACAAAGTTAACGCCGACTTGCCGGCCTTTCGCACCCGATCATCGTCAACAGCAATCTTGACATTGCCCTGATCGATCAATCGAACGAATTCGCCAGGTGCATCCGCTATCCATGGATGATTTCTGTTGGACTGCGCGACGGCGTGAGTATGTACAACCGCCAACAGCGTCAGGACCAATGCGATCCTAATTGGTGCAAATTGAATTCGATGCGACATAGACAAAGTGCTCAAACATTGATTTGGGCGCGGATCTGATCCGCAAGCCCTTGGTCCAATTTCATAGTGTCGCGAAGCTGATCGAGATAAGCTCGTTCGACGGGACTCGCTTCATCCACAACCATGCACGACATCAAATACACTGCGGCAGCAATCATTGCGTCCAACAGCCACCTCTTTAAAAGCTCAAAGTATAGGTTTCGTTCTGCTATCTCAAAGGCTAAACGAATATTCAGCATGCAATTGTAATGCAGCTATCGATCGAAGAGGGTAAACGTTGAGAATGAAACGCGTACGAAAAAGCCAAGTCCGTTCTACGCCTCGGGGGTGCGAAGATGTCAAGTCTGAGATTCGCGGATCAACTTGCGGTACAGTACGTGCATTGGCTCTTCGTAAGCGCTCCACTGAAAGTCCTTTGCCCGTTGGAGCGCACCATCGCTCAGTTCCTTCAAAAGCTTGCAGTCTTTCGAAAGGCATACGATTGCGTCCCGAAACGCCTCGATGGTTTTCCTTGGTGAGTTTACGGAAATCAGAATTCCACATTCTTTAGTGATAATGTCGGCCGCACCTTGATGATTAAGACCAATGATTGGGGTTCCGGCCGTCAGTGCCTCCAGTAATCCGGTTCCGGATGTATCTCGCAGACTCGTAAAAGCGAAGACATCCGCTTCTCGATAATATCTTAGAGACTCACGATAGCTAGGACGGCAAATCCACTCGATTCGATTCTCGATTCTCAGCTTGGTCGCCAATTTTCTCCAGCATTTTTCACTTTTGCCGTCGCCAACGACTCGAACCATTACAGGTATATCCGCTGGTAGCTTGGCGACAGCATGTAGTAACAGAGGGAGTGCTTTCCAAGCTCGAAGCCGTCCCGCCCAAAGTATTTGCAATGGTCTTTCAGACTTGCGCATCGACTTAGGTGATTCAATTGGGTAGTCGATCCCAGTTTCCAAACTGACACGTATCGAATTCGCTGCAAAGTGTTGTAAGTCATTTCGTGTACTGCTATTGGCCGCAATCACCAACGTTGATTTTCGAATCGATTCGCGCACTCGAAACGAAATTCGCGTCTGATAACCATTGATGACGTTTCGCAGGACTTCAAAGATTCCGCCAAAGCAATCCACGAGCCCTAAATAGGCCATCCGATATCCGCTGGTGCCTCCAATTGGACCAATAATGCTCGGACATCCCAACTGCCAAAGGTTTCCAGTTTCGCGGTAACCACATAGTGAAACCAAATGCGAGAGTAGAAACGGTTCTTTCCCATGTAGCCTCAATGCTTCTCGGTTAGCTTTCCTAAGCCATTTCCGATACCCAACGTAGAAGAGTTTCTCTGTAGACAGACAGTACTCGCCGAATCGGTCGAGTCGAATCGGTACAAACTCGATTCTTCCCTTCAGCGGGTCAGGAACCTCTTTGTACAATTCCGCAAGCTCGGATTCGGAGGAGCACATGACAACCACGCAATACTCGCGTGCGGCTTGTAGCGCTCGATGCCAACCATTGCGATCCTCCATTGTCTTATTGGGATGCACCGAATAGGCGATCATCAACATGCGTTGCTGGGGGATCAAGTTGCGTTCTGTCATCAAGCGCGCAGACTCTCTGTTGCCTGCGAACGGGCAACTTCGAGAAAAACGCGTGACATGTGCTCGAGGTGTTTCGAACGAGTGAACTCGGATTCGTATCGGGCCCTCGCACGCTTCCCCATTGCCATTCGCAACTCGTCGTTCCTTGCCAAGAGAACGATCTTCTGCGCCAAACCATCACTATCTTTCACGTCAATTAAATAGCCTGTATCTCCATCTTCTACGATCGAGGGGATTCCCCTCCAATTTGTTGTTACGACAGGAAGGGAAAAAGACATAGCCTCGACAAGCACACATGGAAATCCTTCCGATTCATAATGCGTTGGAAAACAAAACACATCGGCTTGAGCAAACAGTTGGTTCTTTTCGTCCCCGGTGCGTTGGCCATGTAGCGTAACGTGTCGTTCTAAGTTTGATTCGCTTATACGGTGTCGCACAATGTTTTCAAAGGAGGCTGGCTGGAAGCTGCCGACCACATGTAGATGAAACTCTTCGGTACGATCCTGCAATTGACGGCATGCAGCTAACAAGACCAATATTCCCTTGCTCTCACAAACGGTACCAAGGTAGAGCAGGTTCGTGCACCTGTTGTTGATGACTTTGGATTGCAATATCGGATTTGCTGCTATTGGATCATCGACACCGTTTGGAACCATAAACACCCGCTTTGCTTTGATGAAGGCAGCGTCCGGAACTGTTAGTGGCGAAAGCTGGATTGCCGCATTTGGATAAAAGAGCGCTTTCCGCAGGAGAAACTGAAACCACCCAGGCAATGTTGGGATCAACTCGCTTACACCACCCGCATGAAAATGAAAGATAGTTTTGCGAAACATCCAGCGAGTGCAAAGCAACAAGACTATATCGCGGATGAGCGGTACGCGATTTGGCCCAGCTGGCGGGTAATACAAAATGCTTGCTCCAGACCAAAATCGCATCGAAACGATTCGAACAATCAGACTAAACAAGTGCACGACTTTACTGATTTGAAAGCGCCCCACTTCATTCATGCTGTCGGAAAAGGCCATGCGAACATGATGTATGTCAACGCCGGCGACCGGACCATCGATCAACATTTGTATCATCATCGACTGACCATGGAATGGCGGTGGAGTTTGGCCAACAACCAACACTTTGACATTCTTCTCCTTTTTGTTGGATGTCTCCAGTGATCCGACCCTCAAAATTGAGCTACCTCATCATGATGGGTTCGAGAAATCGCGGAGTAGTGGCGTCGAAACGATCATCCACTTCATTGACTTCCATTGGAGGCGATTCTTCCGTTTTCATCAATCTTGCCGTGATGCCGTTCGCAGCTCCAACAAGAAAGAAGATGGGGTGCAGAAAGTTGTTGCCCGAAACCAAGGGATTGTCACAAACGGCCATTAATATAAAACTGATCCATCCCATGTACGCAGCAGAGGCAGCCCAATTCCTCGCGCCAGCCTTACGTAGGTTCCAAGTGATATTCAAAAACGTCGAGAACAAACCAATTACAAACGCCCCCAATCCTAGATACCCTCCATCGTACAAACACTTCAAGTATTCGTTGTGCGGTTTATCCATCGGCGCCCAAACGCTAAGAATGAATGGCGCAGACTCACCGACTCCGTGTCCAAGCCAAGGGGTATCCGCGGATTTTTCAATGACGATCGGCCAAGTTTCGAATCTTCCCGCACTATCAAATTTCCCTTTGAGGACATCCTCCATGGTGCCTTTTCCAGAAAGCCCCGATTTTTTTGCGAAGAAACGGTCTTGAATGATCGGGGTATTAAAGGCAAGTATCCCTATCAAACAGACGGAACCTGTAATCAGTATTCGTTGCTTCAACGTAGCGAGTCTTGGATGAATCAGCCACAGCAACAGTAGCACTAAAGTCGCCATACGACTTTGCGATAGAACGGAGATTCCAAAACAAATCAACCACATTGCAACCGCCGTCTTTGGGATGATGTGGAATTGAGCAAGGAAGATGCACCCGGTCACAATAAGACTCATTGCAGCGATGCGTTCAGCAAACCCTGTGTACAGCGATGTATTGCCGATATTTTCCTGGATCGACCTACCAGGCCCCAACATGAAATAAGCGCAACAGAGACCGATAAAGAGGGTGGCAGCGATGTAAAGTGAGTTGTAGCTTGCCAGTTCATCTTCACTATCAATCGTGTACGATGCGATAATGCCAACAATGGGATAGACAAGCATTTGGAAGTACATTTGGATATTAAATCGCCAATCCATCCCCGACCAAAATAGCGAAGCACCAAAAAAGGCATAGAACGGCAGCCATCCAAGCCAAGGAAATGTCACTTTCCTTAACCCTTTCAACGGCACGAGCAGGAAGCCAGCGACTAAGGTCGTAATCCAAAACAAGCCAGTGTGCCGAAGCGGGCCAATTGCGATACCCGCAAGGCAGGAACCGGCCATGACCAGAGGAACAGATAGCAAAAAGAGATTGTCCCGATTGCTATTCGATTGGGTGATCACGCTATTCACACCATTACTCCGATGCCAATTCCAGTAACTGAGTCGGCTACTACGACGAGGCTCGATTTCGCATCAGCATGCGAATAAACCCGGGGATGTAGGATTCCGTCTGATTCAATACAGCACCTAGAATGTGCGCGCCCTGAACTTGCATTTCCTTTTGCATGTGTAAGGCTTTTGCGGAATTTACTTTACCTGCTTTAATATTCAAGACGACCCCATCAAGTACACTGGCAATCGGAAAACAGCCAGTCATCCGTTCGGCACAAGGGAGATCGAAAAGGACAAACTCGAAGTGCTCTTTAAGCAATTGGCAAATGTTGAGCAGTCGATCTCGATTGTAGGTCCCATCGCCAGGTTCGAGATGACTTCCCGCTGACATCGCGAAAAGTCTAGGTGTATCCGTCTCCCGAACTATATCCACTAGATCTGCATTGCCAAACACAAAATCGAACCAACCGGGACCCGTCGATCGCCGAATTGGCTCGACACAATCAATCAAGAGAATTTCACCCTCGATCGCATGGCTCAGCGCGACAGCCAAATTGCTGGCAACGGTAGAGTTCCCTTCGTTGATGCCGCAACTTGCAATTCCAATTGTCTTACTAGCTCCAGCTTCACGCAAAGCCAACAATCGAGATGCTACGCCTCGAAATTGTCGACTCGGCAAGACATGTCTTGTCCGAGGTTGCTTGCGTGCGCGAAGCTTCCCAGACGCTTCCTGCGCACTCGTACTATTGGCCATTTCTTTTTCTACTAGAGAGTTTTCCATCGCGCGGTACTCAAGAAAATTGGGTTGGACTTATCAAGGAAGCATTACTAATTGAATTGAACTTTCCTCTGACGCGATTTGGGGACCGATCCGAGGACTGGAATACCCAATTCGCGTTCAACGTCTTCTGTCGTTGACAAATCGTTCCGCAAGTAGCGACATGCAAATGCAGCGCCGACCGCACAGAACAGTGATCCGAAAAAACCTGCCAGTACTAGTATCGTATTGCTCAAGTCGATTGGATCGTCGTTGAAATTTGGGGGCTGGACTACGTTGATGCTGGAGAGATTGTCGCGTTGAAGGGCTTCATCAATGCGGGCTTGCTCAAGGCTTTCAGAATATTTCCGGAACTTGAGATCCAACACATCGATTTCACGTTGCATCGCCGTTAGCTCCAGTTCCTTTCGATTCACTTCGCGAATTTCTTCGAGCACCACTTCGCGTTGTTTTTGCAATTCAGAGAATCGAGCAGCCACACCAGCACCTTCGGCTTTTGAAACCAAGTGCTGTGCCTTCACCCCTTGTCGGGTTGTATTTAGAGATGTTGTTTTTTGGATCATCTTCGCTTCCTTGCGGAATAGCTCTTCAGCCTCCTCCATCTGCTGCTTCTTTAGCATCACCAATGGATTTGCCGGCGTGTATCGAGCTAGCAGTTCAGCATGTTCCACCTGAAGCCCATACAGTCTGCCCCGCATGTCATCTTTGGAAGTATTTGGAAGTCCATCCACTTCCGATGCAATTTCGCGTTCCGGTAAGGAATCGAGAGTAGACTCCATATCGTCAAGCTTTGCGGCGGTCCCTTTCAACTCGCTGATCGAAGACAGAATTCCTCCATCGATGCTTTTCATTCGATCGGTCAAAACTAACTTTTGATCCGCAACAGACGAGAAGCCGGCAGCGTTTTTGGAATCTCGCATCTTGCACATCGCTTCATCCAGATGTCGCTTCACTATTTCAAGTTGCTCAGTAAAAAAGACAAACTCGCCAGGAGCACGGTGCGCATCGCGATGCAACTCCCGAAACCGCTCCAACATGACCTCGCCAATTTTTTGAGACAGCTTTGGGGATTCGGACCGAACTCGAATGGAAGCGATATTTGAGTTGTCTTCTACTGCAACTCGGATCTGCTTGGATATCGCTTCAAGTGCTTTGGAGCGGCGATTCTCCGGATCAGCTAGCCGAATCGTCGCTAGAAACTTCTTGAAATTGGAAAGCTGCTTTTTGATCGTTTGCACGATCGGCGATGGTGCATTGACTGCGGTGAATTCGTCGGAGTAGTTCAGTATCTGTTCGAGTCCCACCTTCTCCAGTACGCTTTCGTGCATGACATTGCTTTTCAGCATGTCCTGAACGGATTGCATTTCTCGTTTTTGCGCATCGCTAATCGGCACGGTTTGGCCAGTTACAGTTGTGGTTGCGTCGGCAACCGACTCGCGACCCGTTCTGATAAACACTCTTGCGGTTGATTCAAATGTTCTGTCGCGTGAAAACAGGTATCCACCTGTCGCTAGAATCCCGAAGGCAAAAATGCTGAGTGCCACCCATTTATGTCTAAATAGGGTCTCCAAGGTGCAAACGTCTGCAAAGGACGCTTTGGATTTATTGCGGGCCAAAGGTGTAGCCATACGATTACCAACTGCAAGACAGTTCCAAAGGTGGACGAAAATCCCAAGCTTGGAGTCTAATCGAGAATGAGAAAAAGTCCATGTTTCCTGCGGTTTCCGACGTGCTGATCAACATTGCCTTGGAAAATCCAGCATAGTCCGTACAGGCCATCCCAATTTGACGTAAAAAGCAGAAAGACTGGTTGTTAGCCTTTAACACACGCTTTAGGCGAATCGCTCTCTCATCGTATCCAGTCCCGTCGCTTCGAGAAGTTCTGCGCGTCGTTGTGACGACTTGGCCCGAGGAAGATTCTTGTAACTAGCGATGATAAGTTCGTTCTTCATGGAGTGCTCCCATCCGACGAGTTCGGTCACGCGTACCTGATAACCATGTGACTCAAGCTGCAGACAACGAAGAGCATTGGTAATCAGGCTGCCGAACTCACGAGTGTGAAGCGGATGTCGCCAAAGCTCGGAAATGGCTGCGTTCGGCAAAATCGTCGACTTGTTCTTTCGCAAGACACTCGCGACCTCCGCCTGACAGCAGGGCACAAGGACGATGTATTTGGCGCTTTTGTTGAACGCAAAGCGAATCGCGTCATCCGTTGCCGTATCACACGCATGCAAAGCGGTAACGATATCTACGTGTTCTGGCAGGGATGGGTCGTTCATCGAGTCCTCTACCGATTGATTCAAAAATGCCATGCGTGAGAACTCAAGCCGGTGGGCCAGTTCCCGCGAATGAAGAACCAACTCGTCCCGTGCTTCAATTCCCCAGATCCGGCCTGACTTGGCAATCTCCTTGAAGAACAAGTCGTAAAGAAGAAAACCTAAATAGGACTTTCCCGCGCCATGGTCCACCAAGGTCATCGACTCGTTAGCACCTCTGCAATCGAGTAGCAACGGCTCGATGAATTGGAAAAGGTGATAGACTTGCTTGAGCTTCCGTCGGCTATCCTGATTCATCTTGCCATCGCGAGTTAGGATATGGAGTTCCTTTAGCAATTCGATCGATTGGCCTGGGCGTACTTCGTGTGTCTTGTTCATTTAAGCCTATCACTCTACTTCTGTTCTTCTGTTAATCTCGCCAACTTTTTCATTTGCAAGCTCGTCCTCTCGGAACCGCATTCCGCCTTTTGCGACATAAAAAAACCTCGGTGTTCTACCGAGGTTTTTTCTGTCATCTCTTTTGAAAGATGTCTTAGTACATGTCGTAGTCGCCGCCATGCCCACCGGCAGGCTTCTTGCCATGTTCATGCTTCGGCTTTTCAGCGATCAGTGCATCGCTTGTCAACAACAAAGTTGCTACTGAGGCAGCATTGCTTAGAGCAGTCCGAGTAACCTTGGTCGGATCGATTACGCCAGCTTTGACCAAGTCTTCGTAGACGTTGGTGAGTGCGTTGTAACCGTTGTTACCCTTGGATTCAGCGACCTTCGAACAGACGATCCCGCCATCTTGGCCTGCATTGGCAGCAATCATCGTCAGTGGTGCACGGCATGCACGCAACACGATGTTGTAGCCAGTTACTTCGTCTGTAGTCAAAGATTCAGCGGGGGTCACTTGTGTCGAAGCACGAAGCAGTGCGACACCACCACCAGGTAAAATGCCTTCTTCGATTGCTGCGCGGGTCGCATGCAATGCATCTTCTACGCGAGCTTTCTTTTCCTTCATTTCGCTTTCTGTCGCGGCGCCAACATTCACCTTGGCAACGCCACCAGCCAGTTTGGCCAATCGCTCTTCCAACTTTTCGCGATCGTAGTCGCTTGTTGTATTCTCAATCTCGCGGCGGATCTGATCGATGCGCGATTTGATATCACTGGCTTTACCACCACCTTCAATGATGGTCGTGTTGTCCTTGTCGATCAATACCTTTTTGGCTCTTCCCAAATCTGTCAGAGTTAACGTTTCCAGTTTCTTACCAAGGGCTTCGAAAACGGGCGTTGCATTGGTCAAGATTCCGATATCTTCCATCATCGCTTTACGACGGTCGCCGTATCCAGGAGCTTTTACAGCTGTGACCTGCAGAGTGCCACGTAGTCGATTGATAACCAGCGTTGCCAATGCCTCGCCTTCGACATCCTCGGCGATAATCAAAAGCGGCTTGCTTTGCTGAACTACTTGCTCAAGAACTGGGACCAAATCCTTAATGTTGGTGATCTTCTTTTCGAACACCAAAATGTAGGGATCTTCAAGTACCGCTTCCATGGTACCAGGATCGGTCACAAAGTAAGGAGACAGATAGCCGCGATCAAATTGCATCCCTTCGACGAATTCAAGTTCGTCGTGAAGACTTTTGCCTTCGTCGACGGTGACAACTCCGTCCTTGCCAACACGCTCCATTGCGTCGGCAAGCAAGTTCCCAATGGCTCGATCGTTGTTAGCAGCGATGCTTGCAACGTTTGCCATTTCTGACTTGTCCTTAATTTTGATCGACATCTTGCGAAGCTTTTCGGTGATATCGGTTACCGCTGCCTCAATTCCACTCTTCATTTGGATCGGGTTAACGCCTGCAACAACGGCTTTGAGCCCTTCGTTGAAAATGGCTTCGGCCATTACTGTTGCCGTGGTCGTTCCATCACCTGCGACGTCGCTCGTTTTCGAGGCGACTTCACGCACCATCCGAGCACCCATGTTTTCGTAGACGTCTTCAAGGTCGATTTCCTTGGCAACCGTTACACCGTCCTTCGTGACAGTTGGGCTCCCAAAACTCTTTTGAAGAATAACGTTTCGTCCGCGAGGTCCAAGCGTTACTTTGACAGCGCGTGCCAGCTTGCTGACTCCACGACGAATCGCTTCGCGTGCTTCTTGATCGAAAGCAATGATCTTTGCCATAAAAAACTCCGTAAATCTATGTTGAGTAAAGTGATTTCGAATCGGGGGAACTTTGCCCGAACTAGCCGATGATTGCGAGAACTTCGTTTTCGCTCATCATTAGGTACTCTTCGCCGTTGACTTCAATGTTCTCACCGGCGTAGCTGGTGAACAACACAATATCGCCAACCTTAACTTGAAGTGTCGAACGGCTGCCGTTGTCCAGGACCCTTCCATCTCCAATGCTGATGATCTTGCCCCGTGTCGGTCGATCTTTGGCCGAATCTGGCAAAAATATCCCACCGCTAGTTTTCTCCTGCGATACTTCTCGTTGAACAACGATTCGATCGCCGAGCGGTACAAGCTTAACCTTGGTCTTTTCTTTGGTTGCGGCGGCCATTGAACTAAACTCCATGCTGGTGAAAGGGGGGCTAATTTATGATTCTGTTCGTCCAGAACGCCAAAACGGCATTGAACGGATGAAGATCGGCCAGAGAGCAATTTTCGTGCCATTAGTGCTTGCGAAAAATTAGTCCAGAGCTGGTTCACGAATAAAAATCGCGGAATGACGTTGTTCTTGCTAGTGTCTCGGTCCAGAATAATACCTAAATTGTGTTTGAGATTTTTTGAATGAAAGCTGGAAGTATGCCTATCCGAGTTACCTGCCAATGTGGACAGAGCCTAAACGTTTCCGAAAGCATGGCAGGAAAGTCGGGCAAATGTCCCAAGTGCCAAAAGATGATTCAAATTCCCGCTGCACCGGCAAATACTGCTTCGTCCGGCAATTCTGCCGCCAGCAAGCCAGCTGCTGCAAAACAGGCAGCTCAATCAAAAGGGGGAGTGCAGCCCTCTCCAGTTGCCGCGAGCACCATGGCAGGATTATTGGATCAAGCCGGACTGGTGCAAAAGCAAGGGATGTTTTGCCCAAATTGCGATCAACCCTCGAGGCCCGGTACCGTACTTTGCACTCACTGTGGCTATAACTTTTCTGAAGGAACCAAAATCGACGGACATAAAAGTGTCGAAAAAAAGCAGTTCGGAAACAAAAATTTGAACGCTGCTGCAGAAATGATGATTCGAGAGGCCTCGACTCAAAAGAGAATGCTAAGCGCAGGAACCCCGTGGTGGATGATGTTCGCGACGCTAACGGGTTTGGTTATGTTCGTGGGTGGAGCCCTTATTAAAATGGATGCCGTCCAAACCGGAGAGAAGTCAAACATCGAATGGATGGCCCGGATCCAGCGAGCGGATTGGCTACCTGTGATGGCAGGGTCCTCTGGTATAGGAATGTTTTTGATATCCATCTTCGCCTATTTCGCCATCCTCTTCACTGGTTTTTTTGAATCGAGAAAACAAGGGCTTCTCTGTCTTTTTGTACCCCTCTATCTCGTCTATTACATGTTTTCTCGAATAAAATCGCAGAAACTTTTCGGTACCGTCGCCATAATATGGGTCACTTCCATTTTGGCTGGAGTACTTCTCGGTTATGCTCTGCCAAAGATTTAACTTCCTACTTTGATAGGCCAACAAGCGATGGTTACTCCACCTCTCGCCAAGTTCTTTCCAATCGCCTGGGCCAGCTTATTAATAAAGGCAATATGGGTGATCTTCGCACCCAGCGTTGGCCTTGCGCAAGTCGTGCAACTCCCAACCACAGGCACCTTTTCCATACAAACTAGCGTACTCGCGCCCGACTCCGGATCAGCATACCTAGGTGGAAGTCGAAGAGGCGCTAGTGGAACGCGTTCACTCGGTCCTGGTGCAATTGCAAGCGGAACCACGAGATCGTACGGGAGTGCGTCGGTTCGAGCCACCATCATCGATTTGAACGAACTGGATCAGATGATTCGTTCGCAAGCGGGGAGCAAGCCGTCCATTCCAGATTTCTCATCCAGTCCGAACAAACCCTATCAATACCCGTCCGGCCAAAAAGGGAAGCCAGAGCAAAAAGCGGAGTATGAGTATCTTGCCGCATTGACGCACCAGGAACCGGTCACCCAACAACAGGTGAGCTCCGACCCGAATTACTACTTGTCGTTGGCCAACAATGCAAAACGAAATCGACATTGGGCTTCGGTAGAACTTTACTACAAACTCGCCTGGGAGAGCTTGCCGGAAAGCAGACGAATGATGGCCTTAGAATCACTCGAGTCTGCTAGGCTGGCATCCAAATCCAATGATCTCAAGTTGACACCAAAGTGATTGCGTCGCGGTTCCATGTCGGCGGCCTTGAGTCGTGCGCGGAGAAAAAAATTTCTAGAGGTTATACACTTTCGATAAGCGCTCGGACAAATGCCTACATCAGAATCGCGCCGTCTGCCCCAGAAGTTCCTGTCTCCCACTGACGACGGATTTCTCGCAAGCCATACGCGCACATTTCGAATTGATCGCTCAACCGATGCAGAAGATCCGAGGGTGCTTCGGAATCGTCATCCGCTTCAATTTCACTAGCTATCTCGTAGGCCAATTTCCCTTGATGGCAATAGCTTACGAATTGATCGGATCTATCGGGTCCTTGGAGTCCACGCAATGATTCCGGATAAAGTCCGGTCCAAAAAAGGGTGAAATCGCCGATATGCCGATGCACTTCCCGCTTTGCGAGGCCAATACGGTGCTGGGCTTCGGTCATCATGGTCACCACTTCAGTCGCGCGCTGGCCATTTAACTGCCGAATCCGATGCAAGGTGTCCGTTTTCGTAAAACGCACTAACAACTTACTCACGTAGTTCACCAACTCGGTGTCAGCAACCCCAAGTTGGGAATGAAAGGCGTACTCAGAAAGACCGGCAAAAAACCGCTCAAGCGTACGATTGATGGAATGATCGTTTGCATCGTTTTCAAACTGCATGGAAAAGCTCCTCCTCAAAAACAGGAACCGTCCTACCCCTACTCCAAACTATTTACCGACAATGGGTGATGTCAAGGTCGAATTGCGATAATCCTTTACTTACTAAGGTATTTTTGAATGCGGGCCGAACCAATCGGCGCTCTGATAAATCCACGTTACCATCTAGAGCAATGGGGCAAATAGCGCTCCAGTCGCAATCACCCATTGGCATTTCCTCATGCGCACGCCACTTGCTTGGCTCAACACAACCTCGAGTTTGCCGAAACTGATGCTAGCCTCATCTGGAATCGGTTTTGCCGTGGTTCTCATGTTCATGCAGATCGGATTTCTAAATGGCCTGTTCGATAGCACGGTCCAGATCTTGCGATTGCTAGACGCCGAACTCGTGATCATGAGTCCTGCTCGCTATACCGTCCCCAGCGAGCAACGCTTTAATTTTGGACTGATACAACGAGCGCGCGCCGCGTCTGACGTTTTAAGCGTGCAGCCGCTTTACATAGATCGATCCATGTCCGAAGTAAGAGTTATCGGAAACGTATCGCGTTCGATTCGGGCCATTGGTATTCCGTTGGATGGCAGCATCTTTATAGATCCGTCAATGAACGAAAAAAGCCGGCTTCTCGTCGACAAATACGACGCTCTGTTGGATCGAAAAAGCAAATCAAAGTACGGTTTCGAAAAATTCGATTTGGCAAAACTTCGTAGCCAAGAAGTCGAGCTTTCCGGCCGACGCGTCAACATAAAGGATTGGGTGGAGATCGGAACCGATTTTGTTTACGACGGGTCTCTGATTTTGTCCGACCAAGGGGTGGAACACTTCTTCCCGTTTCGCAATGGGACCAAACCCCCTTTGGCTGCGGTCGACCTAGGATTGGTGAAACTGAAACTTGGGGCGGATCGCGCCAAAGTGCAAGTTAAACTCCAATCCATTCTCGGCGACGCCATCCAAGTATATGACCGCGAATCGTTAATCCAACGTGAGATTCGATTTTGGGCAACGAATACGCCAATCGGGATCATCTTCACCATTGGAACAGTGATGGGGCTATTTGTAGGCGTCATCATCTGCTATCAGATCTTATTCACCGACATCCATGACCACCTAGCGGAATTCGCTACGCTAAAAGCTATGGGCTATGGACCATTATATTTCTTGCGATTTGTCATGCTTCAATCCTTTTATTTGAGCGTCTTTGGTTTCCTGCCGGGTTGGCTGGTAAGTTGGTTGCTCTATCTTTGGCTCGCCGACCTAACCGGACTTGTCATGATGCTTACCCCGCAAAGAATTCTATTAGTCTTTTGTCTCACCTTTTTGATGTGCACGATTAGCGGTGCTCTTGCGGTACGCAAGCTTTGGGCAGCCGACCCTGCCACACTATTTAAGTAAATTTGGTTCCGAATTCCGGACCGCTAAGACTTACCCTTTTTTCATCAGCTCGTTGGTAATCCAGGAGTCTGCCCAACGATGCAATCGTTTCCCTTTTGAATTCTCGTTGGAACTACTTGGTGCTACTTCGCTATACATGTAACCAACATGGCCGCCAAATTCAGATCTCCGCAACACGGTTGTTTTAGACAAGACGACATTGTCAAACATCCACGCTGGTACGATCGGATCATGCTCATCGATTAAGATGGTTGTTGGTACTTGGATTTGATCCAGCCACGCGGCTGACGATCCGGCACTATAGTACTCTTCTGCATCGCGAAATCCCGCCAGTGGTGCGGTAACGGTTTCGTCGAATTTCCTAATGGTCTCGAAGGATGCATGCGTCAAACGCGCTGCCCACTCAGGCCAGAATTCGGCTCGCGAAGCGGTCTGCTTCCGAAGCGATCGCATGAAGTAATTTGCGTACAGCCTGTAGACCCCTTGCTCCATGTGCGTCGAACAGTCCGAAAGCCGAATCGGTGGAGCCACCGAGACCGCTTGGAGCACGCTCAATTCGCGACTCTGGTCACCAGTGTCGATTAGCTCCTGCTTGGTCGCCAGTAACTTCAATAGCACGTTGCCTCCAAGTGAAACACCCGAAATTCTCCACTTGCGCACGCCAAGTTTATCTCGCAAATGAATCAGCATGCCCCAAATTTCCTCGAAGCATGCACCATGCGGAGGCAATGGTGTAAATCTTCCCGACGGTCCCGCACCAGGCAAGTCAGCTCGAAAGACACGCACACCTCTTTCCAGAAGCCACTTGGTTGTCGTCGTCATATACGTACCTGCATGGGACGATCCAAGCCCATGCAGTAGTAAAACTGCCTCGTCCGAAAATTCCTTATTGGGTCGACTTGGTACATTCTCAAAGACCAAGCTATATCCTTTGGTCCCCATCGGAATCTGGTGTTCAATCGAGGGTGGCAGTGGAGGTTTTGGCTTGTAAAATCCAGTTAGGATGGTTTGAACATGTCCATTACGCAGGTACCATGGCGGTCGGAACTGTTCGGGTTCGTGCAGCATCGATTCTACTTTCGTCCATTTTTTCAAAGGCACTTAGCGGTGCAATCGGATTCCAAATGTCGCTCATGGCCGTCGGCACGCTCGCTTTTGACACCATTGAAATCGCCGCGGAAACTCGAAAACGGATCTTGGGCGGGAGCGCCACTTATTTTTCGTATGCAGCCAGTTTTTTCGGCTCTGTACGTTTGGTAGGCATCGTAGGCAAAGATTGGCCTGATCGCTACTCGCAATTACTCTTGGAACGCGGAATTGATCTGTCTGGTGTGTCGCATGACTCCGAAAGAAACACTTACTTCTGGCATGGTCGCTATACCCCTGATTTGCAAGACAGAGAGACTCTCGCTTGCGAAGTTCAAGGATTTGACAAGTTTGTACCGGTCCTACCGGAAGACTTTCGGAGTAGCCGCTTCGTTTTCTTAGGGGCGGCTTCCCCCACCGTCCAACTAGCCACTCTAGATCAGTGCCATCATCCCGAACTTGTGTTTGCGGACACAGTCGACATGTGGATTGAAAAATCGCCGAACGAACTTCGGAAACTTCTAAAAAGAGTAGATTGCTTGCTAATCAACGATACTGAAGCCCGTCTGTTCACGGCAGAACGAGACTTAATTCAAGCCGCAAGGGTTATCCAAACATGGGGGCCCCGTATGGTCTTGATTAAAAAAGGAGAACACGGATGCTTGCTACTAGACAGGGATTCGATATTTCCGTGTCCAGCTTTCCCCACCGATAAAATTGTCGATCCAACAGGGGCTGGCGATAGTTTCGCTGGCGGCATGCTCGGTTATTTGCAGAACGCTTCGCAAATCGACCACCAAACGATGAAAAAGGCTATCCATTACGGTACGATCATCGCAAGCTACGCAGTTGCCGGATTTTCGTTAGAGGGAATGCAGAGCATTGGATTACCGGACATCGAAAAACGCCGAGCCGAATTCTGTAGAATGATTGCCGTAACCTAAATATAGACCCCGTGACTATAGACCTCGAAGTGACCCAAATAAAAAGCAACTGATTCGACAAAAAATGTCTTCCAATTCCGACTATGATTCCAAAGCCGAAAACCGTGCAGCTTTTCGTCTGGCCCTTTACGCAATCTGGCTTGTGATCGTTAGCTCGTTGCTGCTTGCAATAAATACGTGGATGATTTTCGCATTGTCCCAAGGGATAGCAAAACTACTTCCGGATGTGGAAGGGGTCACATTTGCATTGCAGCTATTGATTTTCATCGGACCCATGGTGCTACTCTACCTGGAGTGGTTCGCTTGGGATGTCCTTGCTCAAACTAAAGGCAAGCGTCTGTCACGCTAAGCTGCGATCCCAATCATGCGGCAACCGGTCGAATTCTCAGTGGCTACGCCCACCGTGGCGGTAATGTTGGACGAACGTAGCCTTGAAAACTGTTCCAAATTCAAATTTTCACAGAGGACCGCCGAAGAAATTTGACTTCCGCGTACCTGTCAAAAATTATCGATACAAAACGGTCGCGTACCAACCGTTCTGTCCGCGAGCAACGCCAATACCGACTGGAGTTCGCTGTCCCCAATAACAGCACTTTCGAATTGCATCCTCCGAAGAGACAGTAGAAAAACCCACCCCTTCGTAACGTCCGCTCCCCATCGAACCACCGACGTGACGCATATGCCCCGACGAAGCTTGTTGCTGTGCCTTCTGCTGCGCAACGCAATTGTCGCAGGCACCCGCAAACTTGGCCGGAAGTGCAAAAAGAGATGAACCCAAAACAATCATCGTTAATGCAAACCGTTGCATACAAACTACTCCCTTGCGAGAAACAACCTCAAAGCTTCATGCTATCCCACTCGAGCATCTTCCTGAATGCTTACCGCCTATTACCCTCACCTGAATCGAATGAAGTGTCAACCGCAATCTCAATGAAGTCTATCATTGAGAAAACGCTAAAGCCTTACGCAACCAAGACCTACGAGGCTGTGTATTTTTTGGAATTGGACCTTGATTGGGCAATTCAGTATAGCTTCGCTGGAGTGACGTTGCTGTTGCGTGGATCTTGACAAAATCCCCGTCGGCTGAACTTAGTGCAAAGTCTTGGCTGTGATCACACAGGTGCATCTTTTTGTTCCAAGTCGAGCATTGCGAACTAGCACCTCTTCAATTCCGACTCGAATCGATATCCAGCTCCATAGATCGTCTGGATAATTCGCGGATTTTTTGGGTCTCGCTCGATTCGGTTTCTAAGTTGACTTACCATTTGGTCAAGAGTTCGGCTGTTGGGTACGTGCGCATAGCCCCAGCACAAATTGAAAATCAAATCGCGAGTGACCACCTCTCCGGCATGATCATGGAGCAGTTGAAGCAACTGAATCTCGCGCATTGTGAGCTTGATCGTACTCGTGCCTCGGCTGGCTCGTAGTTGTTTGGGATAGATGATCAATCCATCCATCACGAATGTTGGCTCTTTGATTTGCTCCTTCGCCGCAGTAACGCGTACGCATCGCCGTGCGACGGCATGTACTCTCGCGAGCACTTCCTGACAACCAAAGGGCTTTACTATGTAGTCATCTCCGCCCAATTCTAGCCCCAGTACTTTGTCGATCTGCTCCGATTTCGCGGTAATAAAAATGATGGGGACGTCAGCGCGTAGGCGACGAAATTCGCGACAGAGATCGTATCCGCTTCGTTCCGGCATCATGACATCTAAACAGACCAACTCAGGTTGCACTTCGACAAACAGCTTCGACGCTTGCGTTCCATCCGCAGCTCCAAAGCACTGGTGACCATCCGACGTAAGGAGTTCGACCAAAGCAGCCCGAGTGTGCGTATCATCCTCTGCGACAAGAATCCTCATGCTTCCCCCACACACGGTACATCTGAAGAGAGTCGAATTTTAAGCCAAAGACGAAAGTGCGCTCCCGACTTACTTGGTACAAGCTCTAATCCGCCACCATGTCGCTTTGCCGCTCTCCTCGCAATGGTCAGGCCTAGTCCGGTCCCAGACGGCGCGGTATTGGCATCATCCAAACGAAAAAATGGTTGAAATACGCGGTCGAAGAAGCGAGTCGGTATGCCAGGTCCATTATCCCAAATATCGATTGTTAGTATTTCGCGAGCTATGCAAGACGCCACGTTCAAGGACTTACCGGATTTCGCGTACTTCTCTACATTGTTGATAAGATTGATTAGTATCTGCTCCATCACATCGGAATCCATTTCCACGATTTGACTCGCCTTTAAGTCCGAATTGACTACAATTCCGCTTCGTTCCAGCGAGATAGAACATTGGGTCAGTACTTGTCGGATGACCTCGTCTGGTACAACGGTTCGCCAAGCAAGTGTCTGCTCTCGATTGCGTCCTTGCATAAACTCGAGCACGCCAGAAATCAATCGGCTCAACCGTTTGGACTCCGAATCGATGACTTCGATTCTTTTGGCGATGCGATCCAACACAGGTTGGTCTTGCAACAAGTCTCGTTGAGCCATCTCGGCGTAGAGTCGTATGTTCGTCAGTGGTGTACGAAGTTCATGCGAGACTTGCCCAACAAAACTAACTCGTTGGTTAGCGATACGTAGTTGTTGGGCGATCGCAAAGCTGACGTAGGCACCCAATGCGAGCAGTATCAAAGCACCAGAAGCAATCCCCACAACCCATGGCCAGTAGTTCAATACCGTCTGAGCCCCAGACTGATTCTCTGGAACATAATACCGAAGACGCCACGACGCTAGCGGTGCCTTGAGCCCCGCTTCGGCGATAGCGCTTGCGACCTGAACATCACTCGCACCCCAACGGTAAACACTATCTCCATTTGCGTCGACCAAAAGGGTTGCAGCGTCATTGAAAGCCGGGTCAACGTCGGGCAAAACCGCAATCAGGTCGGCAATCCAACGCGCCCGTTCAAGCCAGCAGCCGATGGCGGACCCGTCTCTGCGAACGCTCCAAACGACGAGTTGCAAGCCCTCATCAAAGTACGATTCTTGCCAAGGTGAATGCGCGCTGGTCACCTCTTGAGCTACGTTCAACGAATTGTTCGTACCGCTAATCGTTCCGGCATCCCGAGGTATTTCTCGCGTTCTTGAGTTTTCAATTATCGAAATCTGTCTTTCATTCTCGATCCGCTCGTTTCGAGTTTCGATTGGCACCGCTGGCCGCTGTCGGGCCATCAAAGTGAGTTCGTTGTAAAGTAAAAACTCGCTATATGCGTTAGACGACGGAACTTGAGGATGTAGCAGTTGACCGCGAGCAGAAACCCACATTGTTCGACGAACCTGTGGCTCCGTCCATTCGATCGCAACCAAATCCTCAGGAAGCGTGGAGGATTCCTCCAATTTCTTTTTGAGGTTTCTCTGCTGGCTGGACATCACATCATCGATAGTGCGGACCAATTCCTGTAGTCTATTTTCAGCAAGACTGACCACCTGACGCTTGATTCGGAGATCCTCAGCTCGCAAAAGTGCGAGCCCAATCCAAACAAGCATCGCGAGCGGAGCAGCGATCAGACAAAAAAGTGCGGTTCGGATGCGAAACGGCAATGGTCACTCACGTAGTAAAGTAAGTCACAAAATGCGGGATGTCAGTTCGTGCTCGAGAAGTTTATTCCAATACGTGCGAAGGATCTGCACCCCTTGACGAAGCGGTTTCTTTCCATGCAATCACAAACCGAAACGCCCACTGCTGGACGAGCAAGCAATGGGCGAATCGATCGGGTTATTTAACCAATGATAAAATTTTCACTTCTTTTTTCCCGACTCTCCATAGGACTGTTGCTGCGAAGTAGAGTTTTGGTACTCTCGCATCTTCTTTCGACTCTCATTCCATTTGGCGTTATCAGCGACTTCTTCCGATTGTAGCCTGTTCGTCGTACAACCAAGCAACACATCCGGGCAAACAAAGTTGTTTTTGAGACTGAAGTCAGAGATTATTGCAAGGTCCGATGCATTTCTCTCGAGCAACAATTTGGCTTCTATGATTTTGCCTGCATCCCGCAAAGCTGTCGCTTCGCGATTTCGCTCCGCTGCAATTTGAACTGCGGTCAGCACTTTCGCTTCAACGTCAATATCTGCCTCCACTTTTTCCGGCTTAATGGAATATCGGACGGCGATCTTGCTTGAAAGCTGATCGGTCGTGTTGGTCTGCATATTGCGATATTGGACGCGAACATCGGCTAACGGTGACTCATGGCCATCTGCTCCTGCAGCGACTTCGACTTCCAGAATAAAGTATCGCTCTTGTCGTGCGTATAGTTGAGCAAGAGGGATTCGAATCACTTGGCCTTGAATATCCGCCTTGTTGCCAAGCGAACGAACGGGACGCATCGATCCCGCGAGCGTGACCTGAATATCGAATTCGGAAGCGACAACGCTTAGCAGATCGTCGAATTCGTTGTTGAAGACCCCCACCAAATTATCTGCATTCTCGATAAACACATGATTTCCACTCGAAGCGGACGCAAGACTGGTCATGAGATCTTCGTTGTAACCGGAACCAAGCCCAAGTGTACTAACGCTGATCTTCTCCTTGAGCAACGATTGTCCCAGCTGCTCCAATTCGGAGGGTGACGATGGGCCAACATTCGCTAGCCCGTCGCTCAGCAAAATGATCCGATTGACATGTTTATCATCTCGGAACTTGCGAACTTCTGCCGCTCCTTTGGAAACACCCGCAAACAACGCGGTGTTTCCATCGGCCTGGATTCCTTCAATCGCATGGCGGATCGACTCTCGGTCGCTGGCCCTCGTGGAAGGAACCAAAACCCTAACATTGGTATCATACGTTACAACGGAAACGATATCGTCGTCGCGGAGCCGATCGATAGCAGCCAAAGCGGCACGCTTGGCTTGCTGAATTTTCTCCCCTTTCATCGATCCACTGCGATCCAAAACCAACGCAATGTTTACTGGCGGTCGACTAGAACTCTTCGGCAAATCAAAACCGGTTAGTTTGATTTTCAAGTGATTCAAACTCTTTTCGCCTGCCAACATAGTGGGCTTTGCTAGTGCAGCGCTTAGTTTGATTTGCTCGGCATTTAACGATTTTGTACTGAAACAGACTGCCAATCCAACAATGGCAAGCGTTGCCCCAAACGATCGAAAAGCAATGAGACTCATCATGTCTACTCCTGTGAAACGAAGGGTTCGCAGAAACAATCCAACCGGCGGGTGGATGCTGCGATGAAATCCATTAAACCGCAGTATGCAAACAGAATGGTCTGAAACCTATCAGACAATTGTAAAAGGATTGTAAGTCTCGGCTGCAGGGCAGCCGTTTCCATGCGTTGGTTTTTCTAGTAACATTTCCGATCCATCGCCTGGATGACAAGAATGGGCGAAAATCGGCTTAATGGATTTGACGAGAAAGTCTCTAGATGGTTGTTTCATTGAATATCGTTGAGGAACTTCAATGGCGTGCACTCATGCACCAGTGTACAGACCTGCCAGCTGTATCGAAGCAGCTGGAATCGTCGACAACGCTTTATGCAGGATTTGACCCGACTTCCGATTCATTGCATGTTGGCTCCCTATTGCCACTCATGATGCTTCGGCGATTCCAACAGGCAGGGCATAAACCCATCGCTTTGGTCGGAGGTGCGACGGGAATGATCGGCGATCCAAGCGGGAAATCCGAGGAGCGAGTCCTGCTTTCAACGGAGATATTGAAGCACAATGTCATGTGCATCGAAACACAAATGCGGCAGTTTCTTGATTTCGATGGCCGAAATGCGGCTGTTTTGGTCAACAACTACGATTGGATGCAGTCATTTTCATTTCTCGACTTTTTGCGGGACGTGGGTAAAAACTTCCCTGTCAGCGTGATGCTCGGCAAGGACTCCGTCAAGAGTCGATTGGAACGCCAAGACAGCGGCTTGAGCTTTACCGAATTCAGCTACATGCTGCTTCAAGCCTACGACTTTGCATACCTCGCGAAACATCGCAACTGCAAACTCCAGATCGGTGGCAGCGACCAATGGGGGAACATCACCGCTGGCATCGATCTTGGCCGTAGGCTGCATAGCCAAAATCTCTTTGGTCTTACTTGCCCGCTCTTGACCACATCCGATGGTCGCAAGATGGGTAAGACCGAAAAAGGGGCCGTCTACTTGTCCGCAAGCAAGACAACACCCTACGAATTTTTTCAATACTTTGTCAATGTTGGGGACGCGGATGTCTTGATGGTCTTGCGTTTTCTTTCGGATGTAACACGCGAAGAGTATTTAGAGATCGAAAAATCCATGCCGGAAAACCCAGGTGCGGCGCAACGACGTTTGGCTGAGTCCCTTACGAAATTGGTGCATGGTGAACTTGGCCTAACCTCCGCCCTTCGCGCTACTCAAACCTTGTTTGGCGCAGAAATCGAGTCGCTCAGCGACAAGGAACTAAACGAGATTTTTGCAGATGTCCCAAGCGACACGATGCCTATGTCCCGTTTGCAGGCTGGGGTCTTGCTTATCGATGCATTGATCGCAGTGTCACTCGCTGCGAGTAAGGGTAAAGCAAAGCAAGCGATCGAAGATGGGGCTGTCTACATCAACAATAGGAAAGCATCTGGAATCGACCGAGTTCTTACGTCCGCCGACTTGGCAAGCGAGACTGTGATCGTGCTGCGTGTAGGGAAAAAGAAGTATGCACTGCTCAAGTTCCAACAAGGAACGCAACCCTAATCAAATCGTAGAATCTGTCACGACCGTTAAATCCGGAACGATGATTCTACATTACCGATTGCGTTAGGTTGCTGACGTTCGTCGAGTTCAAACGAAGGTGTATCTTTTTGTTTAATGGAAGGTCATCCGATTTCTCGTCCCTTGAGTTCACGTATGCAAACCAACTCGTCACTCAGGGAATCGTCCGCGACGAGCCAAATGTCCCAACGTACCAATTCGGCTGCACCTAACCGACTTCGCACGTGGTTGTTGCTCCTCCTCGTGGTCGGTGTTGGATTGACGCTTAGTTTTGCCATCCTTGGGATCCAGTGGTTACAGGAAGAACGAGCTAGATTGCTCTTCATTGGCTTGGACGGAATGAACACTTATCTTGCGATAGGAGCGGCTGCATTGTTGGTGGCAATTGTAGTCTTGGTACGAATCAAGCCCAGCCCCAAATCGCTTGCACTTGGTGGCATGCTGATGTTTGTGATCTGCTTTGCGGCCTCCAATGTCCTTCGAATCGATGGCTACTACGGCAATCGCACTCCGCGAATCACTTGGAGTTGGACACCGAGAGCCGAACTGGAAATGAAGTCCTATCTTGCATCGAGCCAGCGAAAACGAGTTCGCGAGGTTGCCCCAGATATTTTCGTAGCGACTGGAAACGATTTTCCCGAATTGATGGGCACCCATCGGCGCGGACGGATCGATGGCGTTAATCTAAACCCGAATTGGAGTAAACACCCGCCTACGGAATTGTGGCGTCACCCAGTTGGACTCGGATGGTCAAGTTTTGCGATCGTAGGATGCGCCGCAGTCAATCTAGAACAACGAGACGACCTTGAATGTGTGGTTTGCTACGACGTACGAACGGGAACCGAAATTTGGTGCCATTCGGAACAGACTCGATTTAAGCATGAGTATGGCGATGGACCGCGTTCGACGCCAACGATACGCAATGGGCGTGTTTTCTCAATGGGTGCTACCGGAATACTCACTTGTGTCGAGCTAAAGAGCGGCGATCTTGTTTGGAAGCAATCGGTTTTTAACGATCCAACAACTGAGAATCTGCTATTTGGGATGACTTGTTCCCCGCTAGTCGTTGACGGCTTGGTGATCGTGACTCCAGGGGCTGGAAACGGTGCTGCTGCGATTGCATACAAGATGCAAACTGGCGAAGAAGTTTGGCGTTCCGGCGATGACCCAGCTTCCTACGCATCTCCAACGGCAGCCACAATTTGCCAAGAGACGCAAATACTTAGCTTCAACGGTGCTGGCTTAAGGTCGTATGCTCTGGACGGAACAGAGCTATGGTTGCAACCGTGGATCACGCAAGGGGAGTCCCGCGTCAATGTGGCACAACCGATCGTGTTGGGCTCCAGCGACACCATTCCTGCAAAGGACAACGATCAAAACCCAAGCCAATGGACCAATGTTTTGATTTCGTCGGGATACGATAAAGGGACGGCATTGTTCAAGGTAACGCGTGCCGAGCAACGCTGGTCATCGGAAATCGTTTGGGAATCGAAATTGCTAAAGTCGAAGTTGTCTAATGTAGTAATTTTCAAGGATTCTGCGTTTGGACTAGATAATGGTATTCTCACTTGTATCGACCTCAAGGATGGTTCCCGATCGTGGAAGGGGGGGCGGTACGGACATGGAAAAGTTCTTTTGATCCAGGACAAATTACTGATACTAGCGGAGTCGGGTGAAATCGTCCTAGTTGAGGCAACGCCCAACGAACATCGCGAGCTTTCAAGATTCCAAGCGCTATCGAGCAAGACCTGGAATCACTTCGCATTGGCTGGCGATCTTGTCCTGGTTCGAAATGATCGCGAAGCAGCTGCTTTCAGGCTCGAATCTATACCGAGGCAATAAGTCAATAACGCGACAATAAATCGTGCAAATGGAAATGGTGTTTTCCCAATTTCCCTCCATAGTTGCCGCCGGTGATTTTCCGCACACCGCAGGATGGGCCGACATCGCAAGCTGCCATAATTCCGATCTTCATGGCTTGTCCGACGACTTCTGGGGTGAGCCCATCGATGACCAACTCTAATGCCGCGCTTGTTTGATCGAGCACATACGATTTGGTTTGTTCTCTGAGGGTAGGGCAAAAGGCGTCGTTCGTTGAAGCCTTTAGCATTTTGTATTTGGAACCGACTTTTGAGCCACTCCGAGCCACTCCTCCTGGAAATGGGGTGATGCAATTTCGCAGCCTCTTGATCGCCCTGACGGCATAATCGCAAGCGTGAAGCGCCCCATGAATCGTGTCAGCGAGCACAAGGAAATTTCCTCCGCCCACTGCGTTCTGTCTACAAACTGTGTCTTGGCAAACAAATTCACCGTCCATCACTGGGATACGCCAATAACGTTCATTGCCAATCTTCTTGGAGATCTGGTGTCCATCGCCGAAGTACCTCAATTGGGATCCCATAGCGATCCTCTTTTCGCTTTGAAGCCCAGCAAAGACGGACGTACTTGGGCAAGTAAGGACACATTGCCCAACGCGGCGAACCAACTGCTTTTCCAATTCGCCGCCAGAAACACTAAACATCAATACAGAGACCCCGGGGCGCCCGTCAGGAGTCTCTTCGTTTTCCAAGAACCGCTCGATACCCGCTTCGACACCGCATCCGATGACGCTTGTTGCAAAGCCCGTCATCGCTTCCGCAGCCCGTTTGGCCCAGCTAGGTTCAGCCGCGGTGATGATAATGCGTGTACCTGTCATATCAAAGGCTTCCGCAAACGTATCCTCGACTTCGATCCCATTTATTTGCATCACAGGCTCATTTTCAAGAGATTCGCGAAAAAAACCAACCATGCCGTCTGGCCAACGGACAGTTGAATCGACCATAATGTAGCCCATAATGGCTTTGCCACTAGGACCTACATGGGCTCTAGCAAATACGGCTCTCGCCAACGCCCTAACTCAGTCTCATCAAGGCAAATCCCCATGGGCCGAATTGAATTTGGTTTTCAATATCCATGGTATCTACTCCTGCTGTTGGTCATACCTCTAGTTTGGTGGCTCGGCATGAAATCGCTCGCTGGGCTTGGGCCTTGGCGCCGCGGTATTGCAATTGCGCTTCGTACCGCAGTCATGCTCTTGGTTATTTTCGCTATTGCTGGCATACAATGGATCTGGTCCAGCGAAAAGCTAACCGTGATCTATCTATTGGATCAAAGCGATTCGATTCCAGTGGCCAAGCGGCAACTCATGTTCGAATACGCAATTCAAAGTGTTAAAACGCACCGTCATTCCGAACGTCAGGATCGGGCGGGGCTAATCGTGTTTGGCCGCGAAGCATCCATTGAAATCCCTCCATTTGATGAAGACCTACCGAACATCAATCGCGCGGAATCTTTTTTTGGCAAATCGGATGCCACGAACCTGGAAAGCGCGCTAAAGCTGGCACAAGCAAGCTTTCTAGAGGACTCGGCGAAACGAATCGTCATCCTGACCGACGGAAATCAAACACTTGGCTCAGCCGAGGCGACCGCCCAACGCCTTAGCGATAATGGAATTGGAATCGACGTCATACCAGTTCGGCTTGATACGCAAACCGAGGTTCTTTTGGAGAAAATTGATGTGCCCGGTTTTGTTCGCCAAGGTCAAACGGTTGACGCCAAAGTGGTTATCAACCGATATTGCGAACCGGGAAAAGAAAAAGATGTCCCAGGTCGGCTGCGTGTCATTCGCCGCATTGGAAATCAATCCGAAGTCTTGGCTGACGGGCCTTATACTCTCGATCGCGATATCAATGTTGTGCCCATCCCGCACAAGGTCGAGGAAACCGCAGGATACACCTACGAAGCGGAGTTCACTACCGACGACAAGTCCAACGACACCATCACGCAAAATAATCGTGCAACCGCTTTTTCCTATGCGAGAGGAAAAGGCAAAGTCATGATGATCGAGGATGGTGCTGCACCAGGAAACTACCAACCGTTTGTCGATGCGCTTCGCCGCAACGATATCGATGTTGAGGTGCGTGACACACGTAATTTGTTTTCAAGTCTGGTTGAGCTCCAATCCTACGACTCGGTTATTTTGGCTGGAGCACCCAGAACGAGTGGCGATGACTCTACCCAAATCGTTTCGTTCACCGACGACCAAATCGACATGCTTGTTCAAAGCGCTCAACAGTTTGGAATGGGAATCCTAATGCTTGGGGGCCCTGAAGCATTCGGAGCGGGCGGCTGGACCAATAGCAAACTCGAACAAGCCATGCCAGTAAACTTTGCGATAAAGAACAGCAAGGTAGAGGCGGTCGGGGCATTGGCAATGGTGATGCACGCATGTGAAATCCCCGAAGGAAACCACTGGCAAAAAATGATCGGCAAGGCGGCATTGGAAGCGCTTGGACCCAGTGATTACTGCGGGGTCGTGCAATACGATATGTCTGGCGACAAGTGGCTTTGGGGGGGCTCGGCTGGTTTGCTCAAAGTCGGCGAAAACAAATCTATGATGAAGTCGCGAATGAATGCCATGACACCAGGCGATATGCCGGACTTCGATTCCGCGCTGACTATGTCGATGAAAGGACTGCGAACCGTACCAGCATCCCTCAAACATATGATTGTGATCAGTGACGGGGACCCAACACCCGCTTCCGCTGGAATTCTAGCGCAATATACAAACGCCAAGATCAAGATTTCGACTGTGGCGGTTGGCTCACACGGTCCTGCCGGCAGCAATGAACTGAAACGTATCGCGAGCAAAACCGGTGGAAACTACTACGTCGTGCAAAACGCGTCGGCACTCCCCAAGATTTTCATGCGTGAGGCACGACGCGTTGCCAGACCGTTGGTCTACGAACCAGAAGGTGGTGTTCAACCTATGATCACACAACCTCATGAGATTCTTTCGGGCATCAATGGAGATCTGCCTACCATTCGAGGCTTTGTACTCACCGAACGAAAGGATAGCCCATTGGTTGAAGTACCACTCAGGTCGCCAAAACCAGACGAGCCGGATACATCCACACTTCTCGCCACATGGACTTACGGTCTGGGGCGAACAGCCGTCTTTACGACAGATGCCGGCAATCGTTGGGCGGACGGTTGGGTGAATTCGCCAAACTATGACCAGTTTTTTTCGCAGATGGTGCGTTGGACCATGCGTCCATCCAATGATGACTCTAAATACAACATTGCTACCAATGTCAAAGACGGACGCGTTCAGATTGTAGTGACCGCATTGAATGCGGATGACAAGCTGGTAAATTTTCTCGATATGAATGCAATTGCAGTTGGTCCGGATTTGAAACCGGTCAACGTTCCAATGAAGCAGCAAGCGTCGGGTCGATACGTCGGAGAAATGACCCCAGAGCAAGCGGGTAGTTATATGCTGAGTATCGTTCCTGGTGGAGGCAAACCTCCTGTGACCACTGGAGTGACCATTCCGTTTTCCGACGAATATCGTGTACGCCAAGCAAACATGCCACTGTTAGAATCGCTGGCAGCCCGCAAACCGGAGGGTGGTGCGGCTGGAACGATGTCCGCATCGCTTGAGATGGAGTCTCTGCAGGAAGTATTGGGAGTGGATTCGTATCGAAAAGGGCTTCCTCCTGCCAAAAGCTTAAAAGACATCTGGCCGTTGACGGTGCTAATCGGCGCAACTTTGTTTTTTGCGGACGTCTTCATTCGACGCGTTGCAGTCGACCTGGGGTTACCCCTTAGAATGCTCGCTACAAAACTTCGACTGAGACGCGACAAATCCAAAGAGGTTGACGCAGAACAAAAGAAAAGATTGGATCGATTGCGAAGCAGCAAAACAGTTGTTGGCGACGATCTTCAAAAGCAAAAAGCGAGCACTCAATTCGAACCAGATCAGAATGTAACGGTCAATGTTTCGTCAGCAGCCGACGCCTTTGGTTCGACTGAATCCAAAATCAACCAGCCCGACCAATACAAGAACAAACCGAGTATGAGCGTTGATGAAGAACAAAGCTATACATCTAGGTTGCTAGATGCAAAACGAAAAGCTAAGAAGAACCATTAGTACTTTGATAAATTGCGTTTTACATAGGGAAGCTACATGAGTAACGTCGCAGAATCGATGCAACAACAGGCAGAGACATTTCGCAATCGATATGCCGCTGTTCGCGAGCAGATAGGACGTGTGATCGTCGGACACGATGATATTGTCAATGGCGTTCTGACCGCAGTCTTTGTGGGCGGGCATTGTTTGCTCGAAGGTGTTCCCGGGCTCGGCAAAACGATGTTGATCAAAACCCTTTCTGAGACTTTAACCCTTGATTTCAATCGAGTGCAGTTCACTCCGGACCTAATGCCGTCGGACATTCTAGGAACCAACATGATTGTTGAGACCGAAGGAAGACGCGAATTTCAGTTCCAAAAAGGGCCCATCTTCACGCAAATATGCCTAGCGGACGAGATCAACCGAGCGACCCCAAAAACGCAATCCGCATTGTTGGAAACAATGCAAGAAGGGACGGTCACCGTTTCAGGGAATCGTTACGAACTTAAAAAACCGTTCTTCGTCCTGGCGACGCAGAATCCAATTGAGCAAGAAGGAACGTATCCCCTGCCGGAAGCGCAATTGGATCGATTTCTGTTTAAGCTCGTGGTTGGCTATTCCACTCGCGAGGAACTCAACACGATCATAGACCGGACCACCAGGGGAACCGTGATCACCCCTGAGAAGGTTATGGACGGCGAAGAAATCAAGCACTGGCAACAGTTAGTTCGGCAAGTTGTGCTCGCGAAACACGTTCAGGATTACATCGCTAGGCTCGTCCTAGCAACTCACCCCGGGGGGAGTTTAGCTCCGGCTGTGACGAACCAGTACATTCGCTGGGGCGCAAGTCCGCGCGGAGCCCAGACCATTGCCCTAGCATCCAAAGTGCGTGCGCTTTTGGATGGTCGCTACAACGTTAGCTTTGAAGATATCCGACGAGTCTATTTGCCCGCGATGCGACATCGAGTTTTGCTAAACTTCGAAGCCCAAGCAGAGGGAATCGAATGCGATCGAGTATTGTTGGATATCCTTGAAAAAGTCTCCGAACGGGCTGACGATTTGGCAGCAGCTTAGTTTCCGATGACTTTTAGCGTTTGATGATCGTTAACAACGGACAACTGGTTGCATGAATTGTAAGAGCATTTCGTTTTTGATTTCGACGATTTTGGTGACTTGCGCAAATGCAGAGGATTGGCCCGGGTTTCGTGGACCAATGCACAATGGCGTCTCAGCGCAAAGAAATCTACCCATCCATTGGAGCGAAACCGAAAACATCCGCTGGTTTGCAAAGACCACAGGACTCGGTTGGTCGTCTCCAGTAACAAACGGGAATCGAATCTACCTCACGTCGTCCATCAACGCAGTGGACGGAACTCAGCGTCTGCAATTGGTCTGCTTGGATGCAGTTAACGGAAGCGAGCAGTTTTCCAAAACCATTTTTGCACAATCGAATGATGCTCCGAAGATCCACAACAAAAATTCGCACGCCAGCCCCACGCCTTTGATAGAACAAGGAAAGATCTATGTGCATTTCGGTCATCAAGGAACGGCATGCACCGACCTGGAAGGAAACTTGATTTGGGCGAATAGGAAAAACGCGTTTCCTCCTACACATGGCAATGGTGGTTCACCGATCATTGCAGACGGGAAACTCGTAATGACTTGCGATGGTGGTGACAGCCCTTGCACATTGGCTTTGGATCTATCTACGGGCAACGAGGTTTGGCGAACCAAGCGAGACGTTGATGCCGATAAGACTTTTTCGTTTTGCACGCCTCAACTGATTCAATACGACAATGTATTGCAGATCATTTCGCCTGGCACAAATGTCGTGCAATCACTATCACCAGTGGATGGAAGAATTCTTTGGTTTGTTCGATACGAAGGTTATTCCGTAGTCCCTCGCCCTATTTATTGCCAAGAGACACTCTTCGTTTGCACGGGATTCAATTCGCCAAAACTCTTAGCAATCGATCCGAGCGGGACGGGGGATGTAACCAAGACGCATGTGAAATGGACGTATGGAACAAGCGTACCGGCAACACCATCTATAGTAAATGTAAACGATCAAATTGTGATGGCCAGCGACAATGGGATCGCCAGTGGAATCGACATTCGAACCGGCCAAGAGGTTTGGCGAAAGAGACTAGGCGGAAACTATTCTGCCTCTCCATTGGTCGCTGGTAGCAATGTGTATTTCCAAAGCGAATCTGGGGAATCCACGATATTCAAGGTGGGTAAAACGGTAGAGGAAGTATCTCGAAACAAATTGCCGGGCCGTATTTTCGCTTCCTATTCGGTGATCGATCAAGATCTGCTTGTTCGCTCTGAGGAAGGGATCTACAGAATCGGTAGCCCATGAACCGATCGCAAGCAAACCGTCCACGTCGATGGTTCCTAATCAGTCTAATCGGCTTGTTCATTTTCCTTTGTCTGGCGATTATCCTCGCCGCCGTATTGTTGCTGAGACGTGGAAAACTCCCAAGGACTGGCATGATAACCGGCAGTTCCATGGAGCCTTTATTGAGGGGGCCTCGCTTTCTTTGGACATGCCCAAATTGCTCGGAGACGAATGAATTCGCATTGAATTCATGCAGGAACAACCAACCATTTCGCTGTATAGCATGTAACAAGCTTGATACAAATTCCGTTATCGACTTTGACGATCTGGAGAATCTAGGAACAAAAACCATTCCGGGATATCTTGTTAAATTCGCAACCCTTCGGTCAATACGAGCCACTCGAACCGTGAGCATCGCCTCCGGGCTGACTCATCCATCCGGTCTGGTACGAGGTGACATAGTCGTGTTTCAAGAAACTCCAGAAGCCAAGCGAGAAATCAAAAGAGTCATAGGCTTTCCGTATGAACACATTGCAATCGCCCAAGGTGACATCTTCGTGGATCAAGTACGTTGGTGCAAATCGCTAGAACAGTCTCTTCGTCAAGCCATCCTCGTGAATGCATGGGATGGTGTACAGAAGGCTACGCGACCTGGCAACGAAGACCGTTCAAACGGACTCTGGAACTGTTTAGGACGCGAATTTTACGGTGTGCTAGGCACCAATGATCCCGAAAACACATCGATCGAGTCCACAAAAGAGTTGACTTTCGAATACGAATTCCCAAGGTGCATTGACAATCGAAATGTTGTGAATGCGCATGATTCACATGTTATCGTTCCTGTTAACGATTTCGGTTTCGCTTGCCAGCTATCTGGTTTAGATTTGATGTGGAAGATTCGTTGCTGTCTCTGTTCCCCAAATAGCCAATCGATTGCGGAAATGGAATTGCAAGGAAACGAACTTACGATTCAAAGCGGAGATCAGGTTGCAAAAGTCGAAATGAATCGAGGCGAGGACAAGTCGATTTGGATCGTTCTCGCAATGGTGGATGGCCATTTAATCATTGGCAGCCAGGAAAAAGAGTGGTTAAGAAGTGCCCTGCCCCAAATAGCAACCGACGACACGTTCCATGGGCTGCCGCCCCGCAATGCACCGATCGCGATTGGAGTGATCTCCGGCAAGCTTGCGATTGACCAGCTTTTAGTATTTCGCGATATCTACTATCGTGGTAATGGTGATTCCGATCACCAAGTTTGGGCTCCAGCGAACCAGATGATCGTGTTGGGAGACAACGTTTCTTTATCGAGCGACGCTCGCGACCGCTGGCCCGATGGCCTAGCTCCCAACTCGATCAAAGGTGTAGTCATACAAACGGACAGCCCAATGGAAGCGTTGCTTAGGCAACGTTAGGAGACGACAATTCAGGCCGGTGGGATTCAATAATTCCGCAGGCTTCAACTGCTGGACAATTCTGTTTCTTTGCGAGCCTGATTTCTGGCTTTAGTACCCTATCTCAGTTGGCACTTCGGATGCAGCGCGAGTGCACATCCCCGCAAAGACTTGAAGGTCGATAGTCTGGCTCACAAACTGGATGTGTCCGTCAGCAAAAAGGCAGTTGGAACCACCCGTATGGAAGCTGTAGGGTTCGTTGTCATTTTTTGCATTCATCGCAACATTGCAACCATTTGATGAAGTGCAACCTTCTCGCGATCCATCGAAACTGGCACCGTCCAAACTAAAGGCTCCTTCACTGTCGACCCAGCCGATTCCTTGCTCGTTTGCGAGTGTCAGTTGCTGACGGCTCCGACGGTAGACGGTCGGTCGAGCGCCACTTTCAACAACCATCACTGTATTGGAAGAACCGTCCGATATGGATGCAAAGTTGTTCCGCGAGTTACGATGCATAACGGAAAAACGATTGATCGAGTCATACTTGACCGGGTCTATAGAGGACGGTTGGACACCTTGAATTGCTTCATAGTCGGTTTGCCCTAAAGGATTCATGAACACCATCGCAGGACGAGGTGGCTTGGCGATAGCCGACATAACTGCCGGCTGGGTCGGTACACTCGCGCAGAGGTACATAGGAATTGTCACGCTAGCGACTGCGATATTGGTTCCTTCCCACCAGTGCCTGCTTGTATCGTAGAGTGAATGGACGTTGGACTGCTCAAGATGGGGTAAAATGACAGTGCGCCAACTCACAAACTTGCCGTTCGGGTTACCTGGCCCGGCCTGAGTCCAGCCGGATGCCGGAAAGACATTCCGATGAGTCTCAAAATTGAGTACTGCAAGCCCTAGTTGTCGCTCGCTGCTCTGGCACTGTATTCTGCGAGCGGTTTCTCGTGCCGCTTGAACCGCGGGCAAAAGCAAGCCGACCACGATTCCGATGATGGCGATTACAACCAGTAGTTCCATTAGCGTGAAGCCTTTGCTCAGCCGTTTGGTTGTCATTCGCATAGACTCACTTTATCCGTTCACAATGGTGAATTTTACAAAACTCTTCAAGATCTAAAGTCATCATTTGTTACAGAGTCGATCGAGTGCAATATTGTGGACAATGATAAGCATGCGCGAAAGCACTGCCTTTTTGCGCTGAGGCAGAGTGCGAAATCGCTAACATTTCATTGTTTTTCTGTGGATGAATTCTTGCCATGGGCAGTGGTATCACCCATAGGCTGCTTTATTCTAATTCGTCATTCTACATCCGCCATCGTGCTAAAGTTGCAATTTAGATCGGCCATCCAAATCCACCAACAACGTAAATAAAGGAGCCTGCTTCACAACCGGAATTGGTGACTCTTTGTGTCTAGCACTTGCATTGCATAGCGGATGGATAGAGGAAACTCAATTCAGTTCTAGCCTTGGAATCCTTGCAAAACGCATTGGACTGGCATGTGCATACGCGATTCGAAAGTTTAGGATGTGTGTTTTCACAAAGTTTTGAGAGTGACCATTTAGATGTCCCAGTCCGTTCTATTGATAGGTTACTGCGTCCTCATCGCCGCCGCCTCACTTGCAGGTGGCAAGCTGTCGTCATTGCTGCGAATGACTCACCTCCTAACGCAATTGTTGATAAGCGGCGTCGGTGGCTTGATGATTGGTATTGCGCTTTTGCATTTGCTACCGCACGGAGGCGAGGTATTGGGATCCTACTCGCAGGCCGGAGCGGGTTGTTTAATTGGTTTGACTGTCATGTTTCTTCTCATCCGGCTCTTTCATACGCATGATCACAGCGTCCCAGTAACAGAAAATGTTTCAGAATCCGCATCCGCATCAGGCAGTACTCCATTGCATGTGGGCTGTCAGCATAGCCACACACATCATGATCATCTTGATGCAAAGGGAGTCAGTTGGGCTGGTTTGTTCTTTGGACTTCTATTGCACACATTGGTTGATGGAGTCGCGTTGGCCAGTAGTGTAATGGCTGACGCCTCGCATGGAGCATGGTTGGGCTTAGCGGGTTTAGGTACATTTCTGGCTGTTTTGTTGCACAAACCGCTTGACGCCTTTGCGATCACCTCGGTGATGAACAAACAGCACTGGCCCAAGGCAGCTCAAAACGGTGCGAACTTTGCATTCTCTCTCGCCTGCCCCATCGGTGCATTGGCCTTCTACTACGGTGCGACTTCATTTGCAACTAGTTCGAGTCTATTGGGCTGGGGTTTGACGATTTCTGCCGGCTTCTTTATCGGCATCGCCTTGGCGGACCTCCTGCCTGAAGTCGCCTTTCACGATCACGATCGCGTCAAACTGACGACCACATTTCTGCTGGGTATTGCGATCGCGGTCGGGATTGAGAACCTGCCGGGCCATAGCCACAGCCGCGAGGAACCAAAGGGAATGGAAACGATCGATGGGCACAACCATCAAGGCCACAATCACTAGTATTCTGACGAGAGTCTCCATCGCAAAACCAGAGGTGAACAAGGCCAAGGTCTACGCGCAGAATCGTTACTGCCTCTTCTATCGCTTCGTTCCGTTTAGATTTGAGGGGAGCTAAAATCGTCAAAAGTTTTGGATCGTCCGCAATTCGCAAAAGGTTTGACGAAGTATTGAAGACGTCCGGTAATTGCGACCCCAGAGCTACCCTAAAATAAAAGAGTAATAAAGCACGAAACAGATTTTGGCTATTCCAATTCGGTGGTGGTCTCACCGCCATTGCGAGAACCTAGGGACCACCAAATGACATTGTCGATCTTCGAGCTTACGAAGTTCGTGTGACCATCCGCAAAGGTAACATGGACTCCGCCATTATGCATGCTGCTTGCCGTTACCAAGTTGTTTCCATCGTGCTCACCGCCATAGATATGGCAGTTGCGGGTATTGGGGGGCATAACGTGCATGTATAGGTTTGCTGCAATAGTGCTCCCTGAAATCCAGGCCTTGCCATGTGGGGCCGAATAGGCTGGATCCGGAACCGTTACGCCGATGCAGTATGAAATCCATCGGGGTAACGATCTTGCTGCGGTAGAGCCGCCACAATACGACATAATTGAATCCGGACCAGGAGGCATTTGCGATCCGATGACACCTGCGAATGGGACTAAGCTGTTGATTTGCCTTTCGCTCACCATCGCAGTATTGGAGGTACCGTCCGTTATGTCTCTATGCCGAAGCCTCTTTGTAAACCAGCTCGAAGGAGAGGCTGGATTGTCGATTGGCATTGCACCATTGGTGGTCGGTAAGGCATCATCTGTCCCTCGGACTCCTGTGGTTAATCTTGCCCATCCGAGATTTCCAACGTAACTTCCGGGAGCTGGTCTAGCTGTTCCGGCGTAAGCGGTTCTTTGCATTGGGTCAGATGGGCAGAGATAAGTTGGCAACAAAGTCGCTGCTGGCAATGCATTTGGGTGGCTGGAATGGATGTCAATCTTAAAGTAATTCGGGGTAGATGCGGAATTGGCACTCGTCATAGGGACAGAAAAATCGATGCTTGCATACAGCGACTGCTGTTCCATTTGTGGCAAGATCATCGCCAGCCAGCTGTAGAATCCGCTCCCATTTGGTCTTCCTACCGTTCCGCTCCCTGTCGTTGTCAGTGGAAAGGACTGCAGTGCGGATTCGTAGTTTTGAATGGCCAGTCCAATCTGCCTCTGATTGCTGCTGCACTGCATCCTCCGTGCAGCTTCACGAGCAGATTGTACTGCGGGGAGAAGCAATCCGATGAGCAATCCAACGACGGCAATCACCACCAGAAGCTCAACCAAAGTAAATCCCGATCTCTTTGACACCATGGCCGTACTCCAGTCCTACGCCTTTGAATTGAACAAGTTCTCTTCCATAAACTAACGCACGTCGCTCCTGCTGTCAAACTGCACTCGCATAAAATTATGTTTGCTTACGCACTACTCCCGGTTATGCTACACGCATGCATATTTATTTATATGCATATGTATTGCATTTAGGAAAATGCCACATTAAACTAGATTCTGTGCTCTTCGGAGCAGAATGAATGGATCATTAAACTTCATAGATGGTTGGGCTAAGCGATGTTTTGTTTTGCGATTGAGGCAAGAAAATCTTCTTTCTTGGTGTGTGCATTGTTTTGTTTTGCTGTTTTTGATTCTCCTGCGAAGGCTGATCTTTTCACCTTCGGACATGGTGACATCGGCGTAGCCTACGATGCCGGCGCCTTGGAGCTTCACTGGCACCTTGGGAGCAACGCGGTAGTCAACGGTGCAGTATTGGGCGGAACGGGCGCGGAATATGCACCGAACGGAATAACAGCTGTCGTCGGGCTAAATGCGACTTTCCCAGGTGGAAGGCCTGCTGGATCGGCTTGGGATTTCATGGGAAATAGCGCAGGGCAGACCTTTTACTATCTCCCTCAAACCGGGTCCGAAGCCAACGCGCTCGGCGTTCCGTTCCTCGGTTTTGGTACTGAGGAATTGGTCCCGGCTCAGTGGGGGCAGTTGACATGGACGGCGAAGCTTCTCGATGGAGCACCTGGCCATTTCTCACTTTTCTCTGGCTTTACGCCAAACGTTTTAGCTTCTTCGTTTACAGCCGCCATCGAAACCTTTACTACAGCAGCAGGGGAACATGATCATGCGAATTTCGCGTTTACTGCGCCCGGTGTCTACAACGTTGAATTTACTGTTTCCGCAACTCATGTCACCGATGGAATGAAGACAGACAGGGGTGTCTTTCAGTTCAACATTACCGCAGTGCCAGAACCATCATCCATGCTGTTGGTTGCAAGTTTTGGGGCAATCGTATTAGTACCTTTTGGTAGCTTACGACGTCGACGCTGGGCCACGAAGGAGTAAAGCTGCATCCAGTGTAGTAAGTTATTGAACTGCAATTCTTCAAATTGGATTCATTGGCAATCAACATGCTACACCGCTTTTAATCCTGACTTGTGAAGAGCCGCCGATGCGACAGAAATCGGCCAACGATGCTACACTTGGGGGTCGCATTGGTGCGAAGTTAAATGATCGTAGCTCCCAAATGGAATCACGTGCCGGAACTTATGTTGAGAACACTACAGAGATTCTGTGTTTTCGTCCTGTTTATTCTTTGTTTTGAAAGCGATGGTTTGCCTCAATCGCCTGAGCTGCGATATCAGCTCGGGCGACGGTTGACTCGATTCGAACGGAAATGGCAAACGGCAGACGCCGCTTCGAGGGCTCAAAGCACGCCCAAGATGATGGCCGCCGTAGACAATTTTTTCTCTTTGCAGCTCGATGCTGCGATCGTAAAACTCGATGAAGCTTGGTTGACTGTCGATAGTGGCGGCAAGGACCCAACGGCCGCGAGCATTTTCGATGCTAGTTGGTTCGTTCAAGTACGCCCACTCTTGCTCGATCGCGACAACCTCTCGCTTGGCCTAACGTTGAAACATCAACAGCTCGCCGCCAAGTTGCCATTATCCAGTTCAAACTGCGACTTGAGCGTTACCGTTGTTGATTCGCAGGGAACACAGGTTGTCGAAAAGCGGTGGGAATCCGTTTCGAATGATGACGCGTGGGATTGGGGGCTGAAGTCGCTGACACCAGGGGACTATCAAGTCATGGCTCGTCTGGTTCGCGGCGACCTGGAAACCGACGTGATTGGCAACCGTTTTTCGGTCATTTCGAATTTGGGAGAACGAATGAACACTGTTCGGACACTTGCCATGGGGCGGCGTCCAGCACCAACCGATACCAAGAGTTTGAGCATCCAGTCTCTTTCAAAGATGATTGTCAGTGGGCACGATGGGCGAATTTCGGAAACGGACTTGCCATTCGCGACCTTGTTAAACGACTTGGACTTTCTGTCTGCAGAGGACAAAACAGTTCGAGAGCTTATTCAATTGCGACCCGAGCGTTCGATATGGTTGCAGCTAGGCAACGGAGAGAGCAAGCAACATGTTCGCTTGCAGTCAGCATCCAACCAAGTGGGGTCGCCATTGGTTGTTGCCTTCCATGGTGCGGGCGGTAGCGAAAACATGTTCTTTGAGTCGTATGGAGCAGGCGGACTGATTGACCTTTGTCGCCAGAAGGGTTGGTCGGTCGTTTCCCCGCGTCAGAGCCTCATGGGGCTAGGCATGGATCTAGATTCGATGCTCGACGAGCTTCGTCTGCACATGGATTTTGATGCCAACAGAGTATTTGTGATTGGTCATTCTATGGGTGCAGCTCAAGCGATTTCGCAAGTATCAAAATACCCAACTCGAGTGCGAGCCGTCGCCGCGATCGGAGGGGGCGGGCGTCCTGTCAAATCCAACGAACTACCTGCAGTCCCGTTTTTTGTTGCCGCAGGAGAAAAAGACTTCGGGCTTCCAAGAGCGAAGGTACTTGCAGATACCCTCAAGTCATTTGGGGCAAGAGTGGACTTCCTGGAAGTGAAGGAAGTGGAGCACATGGTTGTAGTTCAAGCGACACTCGCGGACACGATCGCGTTTTTCGACGAACATAAGTAAACGATTTCTAAAATGAACCAGCGACTGCTTTCCCATATCTCAATTGGGGCATTTGCAAATGTGGCGTTATCAAGTTCCGGGGTCTAGGATGTTCATCCGCGAATCGGCGGTTGGCTTAGTTTCGTTGCCATATCAAGTCTGCGGCTGCATGGCCTAAACGTCGGCTGAACGTTTTGAGTGCGACGAATTGTGTTAGAATTGAAACTCTCCAATCAGACCCTCTCCCTTGCAACACGGATCCCGTATCGATGGCAGCGACCCGTTTTCAAGTCGTCATTACCGATTTTATCGTCGACAATCCGGAGACAGAACACAACATCATTGGCGACATTGCGGATGTGATTGCATTGGACGCTCGCAACGAAGTGGAACTACACGGCCAAGTCGAATCAGCAGACGCGATCATGATGTATCACAATATTACGATAGGGCGAGACACCATCGAGAGGCTTGCGAAATGCAAGTTGATTGTTCGATGCGGAGTAGGCTACGACAACGTCGACCATGCATTCGCTCGTACCCGCGGCATAGACGTTGCAAATGTCCCTGACTATGGGACTGAAGAAGTCGCCGATTCCGCCATCGGGATGATGTTGACTTTGACCCGAGGAATTAACTTTTTCAACGTTCGCATGCGAGAAACACCGGATCCATGGTCGTACTCCACGGCCGGCAAACTGTTTCGCCTACGACGTCGCACTTTTGGCATACTTGGCCTTGGGCGAATCGGTAGCGCGGCCGCGATCCGTGCCAAATCGCTGGGGATGGAGACTATTTTCTACGATCCCTACAAACAGGATGGGTACGACAAAGCACTGGGCATCCGACGCGTAGAATCTTTGGATGAACTTCTAGAGAGCTCCTTCGTGTTGAGCATGCATTGCCCGTATACGCCCGAGACAAAACATATCATCGACTCAAAGGCGCTTCAGAAAATGCAGCAGGGCAGCTTTCTCATCAACACGGCACGAGGAGCAGTGGTGGACGTGCGAGCGATTCCGGATGCACTCGCCAGCGGCAAGCTCGCTGGGGCCGCAATCGATGTTTTGGTGGACGAACCGCCGGCAAAGGAGAACCCGTTGCTGAAGGCATGGAGAGATCCAACACACCCTGCGTATACTCGGCTGATCATAAACCCTCATTCGGCATTCTATTCTGAGGAAGGGCTTGCGGACATGCGAATCAAAGGGGCACAGGCATGCCGAAATCTTCTTCTTGGCCGCCCGTTGAGAAACATAATCAACTGACATCAGGAATGGCACTTACAGCCAGTCGATTCACCTATCCGCAATCCGACAAATCAAGGCGACACTACCTATGCCACAAGTATCAAAACGAAGGCAGCGCCCTTTGGGTCGACTAGAGGTTTTGGCCTTCGCGTGTACATTGTCGATGATCACTTACTTAGACCGAGTCTGTTTTGGTGCGGCTGTCCCGTTTATTGTCAGCGAATTAGGTTTAAAGGACGTTAGCGATTTGAAGTGGGCATTCACAGCATTTTCAATCGCATATGCTACGTTCGAGGTGCCGACGGGATGGTTGGGGGACGCATTCGGTCCCCGTAGAACGCTACTGCGAATCGTCGTGGGCTGGTCGTTTTTTACTGCACTCACGGGATTAGTTGGACTTCGAATTGGCGCGTTTACGTTTGGCGGGCTCGGACTATTGTGCATGGTGCGGTTCCTGTTTGGCATCGGAGAGGCAGGGGCGTATCCGAACCTAGCAAGAGTGGTCGCAAACTGGTTTCCACTCGAGGAACGGGGACGGGCAAAGGGTTGGATTTGGATGTCCGGACGTTTCATGGGTGGTTTAACTCCGCTGATTTGGATGCTACTAGTTCTTGGCTCAGCTTACACCGCACCGATCGTATCGTGGCGAGGTGCGTTCTTGCTTTTTGGTACCGTCGGAATTGTATGGTGCATTGCATTTTGGTGGCGGTTCAAAGACCATCCGGCAACGGCAAAACATTCGAAAGTCGTGCATGCAATCCCGTTGCGATTACTGCTAAACAACCGAAGCACTTGGTTGTTGGCATTGATGTATGCGTGCGCAAGTTTTTCCTGGTACTTCAACATAACTTACTTTCCATCGTTCCTGGAAACACGACATGGTCTCGAGTCAAACAGCTTCACGGGAGCACTGATGAAGGGAGGTCCACTTTTGTTGGGAGGTTTTGGATGCTTGCTCGGCGGCTATTGGACAGACTTCCTGACGCGACGTTGGCGGAGCCGGAGTTGGGCACGTCGAATCCCTGCAAT
The DNA here is from genome assembly GCA_031374515.1 of Pirellula sp. GTDB lineage: Bacteria > Planctomycetota > Planctomycetia > Pirellulales > Pirellulaceae > JBKCUI01. The sequence goes on from JANMGH010000205.1 coordinate 88,271, forward strand.
GACCGGACATGGACTTTGCGGCCTATGCTACTTGTTTGCAATTTATGCGGATTCGGCATGGACGGCTGCGCTGGCCATTTCGTTAGCAGCATTCTCCAACGACCTGATGATGGGTTCGGCATGGGCGACATGCCAAGACATCGGACAGCGCCACACTGCCGTCGTGGCAGGCTGGATGAATATGCTGGGCAACTTAGGAGCTGCACTCTCGGGATGGACCATTGGCACGATCCTGGAAATCGCGATTGCACAGCGTGCTTTGTTAGATCACGTAGAAGTGTCTCAAATAACCCAAGACGCAAAGCAAGCGGCTCTAACAAGCGGCTACGCAACTGCCATGTTAACTTTTGCAATCCTGTCGTTTGTTGCGGTAATCGCCTGGCTGCCAATCGATGCGGAGCGACCACTTGAAGTCAATTCGGACGCGATTGAGATCCCGTAATAAGCGGATTGACGATTCCCTTTGACTATTCATTTCTCCACGAGACAAGGCTGGAAGACGGTAGGCTGCTCTGGCCACGGACATTCCAATACTAGCAATCGAAATCGGTCGTTTTTGCAGTGATAACTTGGGTAATGCCCTCGCTGTGTCAGTCGCAAAGCAGGTGCGACTGACTACGGATTCGAAAGCTCAGCTCGTTCTGACGAATACTTCAGCCAAAGCGCATCGAGCCTCGACGCAATCTGCTGCTCCGTGCCTACAACAAGCCAATAACGATAGCGGAAAGTCGATTTTGGTCCGAGTTGAACGTGGTCCACTGGCGCTACATGAATGCACGGCCCTGCCGCGGTATCGTCGCTCACACCGCCTCCATGTGGACCATAATTCCATGTGCTCGCTGAAGTGGGACTGAAGACGGCAATCCCCTGGCCACGCGGTTCAAAACACGCCATCGCCTTGTATGGAGGATCGGTCTTGCCCCATGGAGGGCCCGGTGGTTGCATTTCTTTTCGCCATCTCGCTTCACCCAGGTAACTTCTTATGTCATTGAAGTTCCGTGTGAAGTAACAAGCCGGAACTTCTTGCGGTGATCGCTGTGCTGGCCCCCATCGATCGTTCAAGTCACGCTTGCAAACAATTTCGCATCGCACAACGACAACATCCGCCATGTCTGGTTCAAAAGCGGTCCACTGCCGCATCACCGCATCGGCCTCTTCATTGGGCATGTCCCAGAGCTTCGGAATGGTTTCGCCGAAAAGTACCTTTTCTTCTAGCAGCTTAAGCTCCGTTACGCGTGCCCAAGATCCAACTCCACCCCCTTGAATGGGATTCCAGGACCACGGACTCCACGCCTTGCTCTGGCCCTCGTCCATTCGATTTAGCGGCTTGCCTGCATAATAGGACTGCTGAATAAGACGCCCAGGATCTACCGAGTTGACCATGTTCTTGGGATAGGAATTCCAAGAAAGCCAAGTGATCGAAGCCCCCATTGCATGATTAAGGCCAATTTTAACCGTACCATTTTCCAGGAAGATCAATTCCTCGGCGCGACGCACATCGCTGCTGAGTACTTTGGGTGGATCAGACAGTAGTTGCTCATCGTACGCAAGCAACACAAGAATGGCTAGAAAACTTTTCATACGTATTATCTTAGCAGATTGTAACGCAGCGTTATTCCAGATTTGTAGCGATGTGAAATACAATCGTCGTTGCGATGCCTTTCCGCACGTGACGTGGTGATGGGAGAGTTTGCTTATTGGTGCCGCCTCTTGCTTTCCGATTGCGAGCCGCACTTGGCTTCTCAGCAGGTTCTCCACCAGCTGGCTTGTTTGGGTTCAACCGTTTGAAGGCTGCATTGAGTGGAAGCAAAGAAATGATTCTTCGCTTTGCGTTTCGCATCGAGACGATTCGTCCGATGCGTACTATTCTCCACGTGCGATTTGTTCCATCGTCTTGGACGGGGTTATTGCCTGTGGGTCAAGAAAACAATGGATGATGGAAGGCTTGCCAGAGGTTAACGCTCGCTCGAATGCAGGCTCAAATTCACTGGTTGCATGCACCGTTTCACCATGCCCTCCATAGGCTCGCGATAAAGCCGCAAAGTCAGGATTCCTTAGGTCGGTCCCGATCACGCGATTGGGGTAGTTGCGTTCTTGATGCATGCGAATTGTTCCATACATTCCATTGTCAATGATGATAACAATTACTTGGATACCATATTGCACAGCGACCGCAAATTCTTGCCCTTGCATCAAAAAACAGCCATCACCAGAAAACACAACTACCGGTCTATCTGGAAACTGCCGTTTGGCCATCACGCCAGCAGGAACACTGTAGCCGACCGAACCCGATGTTGGGGCCAATTGGGAACCCAGCATTTGATGACGCCAAAATCGGTGTACCCAAATGGCATAGTTCCCCGCGCCATTGCATACGATAGTATCGCGGGGCAAACGGTTTCGCAACCAAACGATTACTTCGCCATACTGAAAATCGCCTGGGATGTGTTTCGGTGCTTCGGTCCAATCCAAATAATCCTGGTGCGCCTGCGCGGTCTTTTTAACCCATGCTCGCGTCGTCGGAACTATAAGATCTTTCAGAGCCATAGCCATGTGGTTAGACGCCGCAACAATGCCAAGATCCGGTTGATAGACTCGCCCAATTTCCTCAGGATCCGGATGGACATGAATGAGGGACTGCTTGGGCTTAGGGATGTCCAACAAACTATAGGACGACGAAGGCACTTCCCCGAGGCGGGCTCCGATCATTACGATTAGATCGGCCTGCATGACGCGTTGCGCGAGCGCTGGATTGACACCGAACCCCATATCCCCGGCATAGGACGGATGATGCGCATCGAACAGATGCGTACGACGAAATGATGTAGTCACGGGCAACTCAAACCGCGATGCAAACTCATGAATGGCTTCGTAGCCAGCCTCATTCCAACCCGATCCTCCCAGAATAAGCAAAGGTGACTGGGCCTGCGTCAAGAGTGCCCTGAAGAGCAGTATGTCGTTCATGCTCGGAGCGCTGGCTACCGGAACGATTCTGGGAGCATTCATACACTTTGCAGATTCCGTCAACATGTCTTCTGGCAACGATACGACAACCGGGCCTGGACGGCCTTGAGTTGCTATCCGAAACGCGCGGGCTATCAACTCTGGAATTCGCTCAGCTCGATCGATTTCCACTACCCATTTTGCAATGTTGCGAAAGAGCTGTTTATGGTCGATTTCTTGGAAGCATTCTCGGCCCAACATTGCCCGTTCAGCTTGACCAACAAATAGAATCAATGGCGTTGAATCATGGGCGGCAATATGCACGCCATGGGCGGCGTTCGTGGCCCCAGGCCCACGCGTAACAAAACAAATCCCAGGCCTTCCTGTCAGTTTCCCATAGGCCTCAGCCATCATCGCCGCACCCCCTTCGTGTCGGCAAATGAGGACGTCGATTTCGACGTCATGCATCGCATCCAGCGCCGCCAGAAAACTCTCACCGGGTACGCAAGTAATTCTCTCGACGCCTTGAATTACCAACTGATCTACAAGGATCCGCCCACCGCTTCGCGCTGTTTGAATGAAGTTCATATATGTTTATTTAGGGTCGGTAAATCTGGCGATGGATGAACCTAGTTTCGGACTAGCCCGATCACTTGATTGACGCACATCATCGATCACGATTGGCGACGCAATAGACTTTACAATGACTCCATCGTCGCCAATTAACTCAGAGCACATGCCTCGATGAATGATTTGCGGATCATCAAAGACGTCTTCGATTCTACTGATCGGCCCCGCAGGAACGCCTCTCGGCTCTAGAGCAGCTAGCAGATCAAAACGTGTCCATTTCAATAGATACGGATTCAGTGTACTCGCCAACAGTGCTCGCGATTTAACCCGCGACGCATTGGTTTGGAACTCAGGTTCGTTGGCGCAAGTGCTTGCCCCCAAAACGTCGCAAAGATCTTGAAATTGGCGATCGTTGCCAACGGCAATAATAACAAAACCGTCGTTCACCGCAAAAACTTGGTAAGGAGCAATGTTCGGATGCGCATTGCCAAGTCGCTTCGGAGACTCTCCTGTAGCTAAGTAGTTCATGCCTTGATTGGCTAACATGGACGTCGCTACGTCAAAGAGCGCCATGTCAATGTGAGCGCCGACCCCAGTTGCAGTCCGGCCGTGCAGGGCTGCCAATATCGCCGTCGAAGTGTAGACGCCGGCAAACAAGTCTACGACTGCCACCCCCACCTTTTGCGGTTGACCGTCCGGCTCACCTGTAATATCCATCAAGCCAGACATGCCTTGAAGAATAAAGTCGTAGCCTGCGCGTTTGGCATACGGTCCGTCCTGGCCGAAGCCGGTGATCGAAGCATAGATGAGGCGGGGATTGACCCTTTTGAGGCTCTCATAGTCCAAGCCGTGGCGTTTTAAATCACCCACTTTGAAGTTCTCGACAAGCACATCCGCCTCAGAAGCTAATGCAGTCAAAACGGACTGCCCCGCAGGTTGTGTGAAATCTATACAAACAGACTTTTTGCCCCGATTGGTTGCGTGGAAGTAGGCAGCGCCCCATGACTCACCCTTGGCATCCAAAATAAAAGGCGGTCCCCAAAGTCTAGTATCATCACCAATGCCGGGTCGTTCTATCTTGATTACCTCAGCCCCCAGGTCGGCAAGAATTTGTCCACACCATGGACCCGCCAAAATGCGAGCCATTTCAAGGACTCGCACACCCTTTAACGGTTTCATGGCTGTTCTCACGTCCTAGATCCCAAAGGCCTGAAGGCCAGTTTGCGCACGGCCAAGTATCAGCGAATGCACATCTTCGGTGCCTTCATAGGTATTAACGGTCTCCAGATTTTGCGCATGACGCATGACATGATATTCCTCGTGAATGCCATTAGCTCCGTGCATATCGCGCGCCATGCGCGCGACATGTAAGGCTTTCGCGCAATTGTTGCGTTTGATGAGTGAAATCATTTCGGGCTCCATTCTGTTCTCATCAAACAAACGTCCAACTCGCAGTGCCGCCAATAACCCCAGCGTGATTTCTGTCTGCATGTCGGCCAACTTTTTCTGAAACAACTGAGTATGAGCTAACGGGCGATTGAATTGTACCCGGTCCATTCCATATTGTCGCGCACGGAACCAACAATCCTCAGCGGCACCCATGGTGCCCCATGCAATTCCGTATCGAGCTCGGTTCAAGCACGAAAAAGGCCCCTTGAGGCCCACCGCTTTCGGTAATAATTGGTCTTCGCTAACCTCCACACCATCCATCACGATTTCACCCGTGACTGAGGCCCGCAGCGATAGTTTGCCCTGAATCTTAGGTGCGGTTAATCCTTTCATTCCCTTTTCAAGCAAGAACCCTTTGATTGCTCCGTCGTGTGCTTCGGACTTTGCCCAAACGACAAAGACATCCGCGATGGGGGAATTGGAAATCCACATCTTGGTACCCTTTAGGCGATAGCCGCCATCGACTTTTTCAGCCGAAGAGCGCATGCTGCCTGGATCGGAACCTGCATCAGCCTCAGTCAGTCCAAAACAACCGACCCATTCGCCGGTTACCAGTTTGGGTAGATACTTTCGTTTCTGAGCCTCGGAACCGAACGCTTCGATTGGGTGAATGACGAGAGAGGATTGCACACTCATCATCGAACGGTAACCACTATCGACTCGTTCCACTTCGCGAGCGATCAAGCCGTAAGTCACGTACGATGCGCCTGCCCCGCCATAGGTGTCGCTCAAAGTGACGCCCAACAGACCTAGTTCCCCCATTTCATTAAAGATCTCGCGATCGGTTATCTCATCAGCATAGGCCTTCAGAATACGAGGCATCAGTTTTTTTTGGGCATAGCCACGCGCAATCTCACGGATCATCTTTTCTTCGTTTGAGATCATTTCCTCAATAAAGAAGGGATCGTCCCACTGAAATCTATTTGACGCTTGATTCATCATTGTCTTTTGCGATGGGTCGCACTATGTCCATGTCCGGGCTAACTTTTAATTGTATTAAATGGCTCTAACACTATACCGTATTCGAGCCAAGCAGGCTTCGACCTCAGCGTTGCAACCTTATTGGTCAAGCGTCGATAAAACTGAAACCGCGTATGTACTAGCCAAAGAGCCTGATTCCTTGCGTTAAGAAACTCGCTCGCAAAGCTACGATTTCGTTCCCATGTCACTCCGGCAACGCGAACGCTACCAGAGTTCCGCCCCGTGGGCGAGCACTTTTACCTCCACCAGCGGAAATGACCACGTACTGCCTTCCTTTGACTGTGTATGTGCTCGGGCTTGCGTTGCCACCAAATGGTAATTTTGCTTTCCAAAGAACCATGCCAGTTTCTTTGTCGAACACTCGAAAGGATTCGTCCGCTGTCGCTCCAATGAAGATTAAGCCACCGGCGGTCACCAGTGGGCCGCCGTAGTTCTCTGTACCTGTTGGCGGGATTCCCTTGGCAGTCAGTTCCGGATATTCGCCTAGCACGACTTTCCATTTGATCTCGCCTGTGTTGAGATCAACTGCATTCAAAGTGCCCCATGGTGGCTTTATCGCTGGATATCCTTCACTGTCGAGCCACCGGCGGAATCCGCCAAAGGCATAGCCCGGTCCTTCTTCGTCAGCAACAAGGGTGGCAGGCGGGCGTGGAGCTGATTCATCACTCGTTGCCGACTGCGGTGCGCCTTTACGGATCACATAGTCGATGATCGCAACGCGCTTTGCCTCAGGCATGTCGGAATAGGACGGCATTCGTCCACCACCCTTGCGAGTAATCTGCTCAATCTCAGCGCGAGTTTTCCGTTTATCAATGTCGAGTAGCGGCGGAAACTTCAATTCAAGATTGCCTTTTAATTCCAAACCGTGACAGACACCGCAATAGACCTTGTAATCGCGTTCGCCCGGAATCAGCTTAGAGCCATCTGCATGACGGGTCTCGATCATTTGCAGCAGCCAAGGTATTTCGTTGACGTTGACATAGTAGATCCCATCAGGATCCGCCGCGCCGCCACCCCATTCCATGCCGCCGTCAAATCCTGGGAACATCACCGTCTCGCGCAGACTCGGAGCAGGAAAAGGTCCGAAGTTGGGCGCTGCTGCGATCCGATCTCGAGTCAACAGTTGGGTCTCTGGTGAAATGTTCGAAACATCGTCTAGTGTGTAGCGCTGCCGCATCAGCGGCGGTGGCCTAGTAGGGAACGGCTGGGTTGGCCAAGATTCCTCGCCGACTAAATCGGATTGAGGAACAGGCAACTCCTCAATCGGCCAAAGCGGTTCCCCAGTAACGCGGTCGAAAACGAAGAGTAGTCCATGCTTGGTACCTTGAGCGACCGCATCGATCCGCTTTCCGCCGTGGTTGACGGTCAGCAAAACTGGTGGACAGGGCAAATCTTTGTCCAGTAAATCGTGATGCACGATTTGAAAATGCCATAGCCGTTCCCCGGTGGCAGCGTTCAGAGCGAGCAAGCAGTTAGCGAACAGATTAGACCCTTTTCGTTTCCCTCCATAGAAGTCCGGCTCCGCCGTTTTAGTGGCAACGTAAACGATGCCTCGCTTTTCATCTAACGATTGGCCGCACCATGGCATCAGACCAGTCGCGTTTTCATGGGCATCCGCAGGCCATGTGTCGTACCCCACTTCCCCAGGCCGGGGGATTAAGTGGAATATCCAACGTTGCTCGCCACTCCGAACATCGAACGCTCGAACCGCTCCCTTGCCGCCGAGTCCGCCCACGATCAAAACATCGTTGTAGATGACTCCAGGGGTGTTCAAGCCCGATCCAAGATTGATCGAGCCGTTTCTACCGAAACTTCTGATTGTCTTTCCTGTTTTCGGATCTATAGCGAACAGTATGCCATCGACCGCGGTGAACAATCGCTGCTCACCACCGTTTTCATTCATCCAATAAACCAACCCTCGCTGCCGCGCGCGGCCAGGCGATGTTTTTTCATTCGCGGGATCCCATTTCCAGAGTTCCTCACCAGTAGCCGCGTTGAGCGCAACCACCTTCCGCGACTGTGTCGGCGTGTACAGTCGCCCATCTATGATAAGGTTGTTGGCCTGATATTCGTCCGCATCTCCCGTCTCATAGCTCCAAGCAACCTGCAGTCGAGAGACATTTGAACGATTGATCTGCTCGAGCGTCGAATAGAGACTGCGATCTTTACCTCCTAGATACACAGGCCAATCGGATTCCTGAGCGTGAACCATGCTTCGCGTGCCGCCACCGATGGCGATCAAGACAAATTGGAGAACGAAAGTGATTCGCAAATCTTGGACCTCTGTAAAAGTTTTTTATTGGTCATTGTCAAGGGTAGATTGCTCTTCGCCCACGAAGAGTCGCTGGGGATCGATTGACAATGTGCTGGTTTCGAACCCATTCTCGCCACCCAAGCCGGCGTGTCAAATCGAAACCAATTGGCCACCGTACCGACTATCGCGCGCAACCTCGTCCCCTCAACGACCTACAAAGTCGTACGTGTATAGGGTAGCCCCGTTCAGCTTGAAAATGGAGCCGAATATCATCCGTTGACACTTCGCTGATTGCACGACTGCGCCACCGCACCAACTTCTGACCTTTGTTGTTTAGGGTGACGATGACAGTTGTAGTGATTGGACCTATTGTTTCGAGAACGTACTTCGCAAACAGCGTCTCCCGCACATATTCGAGCACCAAAAAAATTTCATTTTTCGCATGCGTCTAGACAAACGCAACCTATTCTTTAGAAAAGATGCGGTCCGTGAATAGCTTCAGCTTTGACGAGCTTTCGATGCCACGCGTCGTGCAAATGCAAGTTTAACTGGGACGAAAGTTGGAAAGGGAAATGTAAATGAGAGCCTCGCCCGCGGCGCTAACCACCCGATAATTTTTGACACCCTGTTTTGAGTTGCGTGCAAGACGACCGAATTGGAGTATGAATGAACCGTTATTTCTTAAAACCAAAGAATCGCCTTGGTGTTGCGACAGTGGAATTTGCTATCGTCGCTCCCTTGTTCTTTGCTTTGGTGTTTGCGAGTGTCGAAATGTGCAGAGCACTCATGGCGACGCAAAGCCTGGAAGAGGCCGCCCGGTCTGGGTGTCGCGTGGCTGTGCTTAAGGGTGCCACCGTGAGCGAAGTTGACGCTGAAGTTCGTCGGATCCTAGCACCGGTGGGGATATCGACATACACGATGCAGATTCTGCCCGAAAACATCGCGGCCGAAGAACGATGGAAACCAGTATCCGTAACAATCAATACTTCATTTGCTAACATCAGCTGGCTTCCTTTGCCAAAGTTTTTTGCTGCAAAAACGTGCACATCCAGTTGTACGCTTCCAAAGGAATGCCCGATCGGGAACTAGCCTTTGTTACGATCGACTCGAACCAAGGAAGTCACGGCAAGAAAGTGTGTTCCAGTCACCAGCCCTTCAACGAGAATTCACCATGTCCGTATTCAATTCAGACGATCTTCGCAAACGGCGTGGCGTGTCGATGTTGCTTTTTGCTGTCCTTCTACCGGTACTGATCGCGATGCTCGCGTTTGCAGTTGAGGTTGGGCGCATGTACCTTGTTCGCTCTCAGCTTCAGACGGCGGTCGACGCTGGGGCGTTGGCCGCATGTTTGAGTCTCCGTGACAACCAAACGGATGTACCATCCGCAATTGCCTCCGCGCAAAAATTTGTCCAACTCAATCGCGCTGGCGCATTTGTAAAGGTCCCCCTGGAAGCAATCACCATCCAACCAGGGAGCTGGGACACCACCGCACGTGTCTTTCTGCCCGGAGCCACGGCCCCCAACGCTGTGCAAGTAAGTGGGACCCTGGATAAGGAACCCTTTTTCTTTGCGAACGTGTTTGGAGTATCGAAGTTTTCCGTGCCTCGTTCGGCCATTGCGATCAGGGGTGAAAACCCTTTGGACATTATGATGACCCTGGATCTGACAGGATCGATGAGTGCCGAAGGTCGGATAAAAGCGTTGCAGAACGCAGCCCCTATTTTCGTAAACGTACTTGAAACCGTTGGCGATAACGACCGGGTTGGTGTCATGGGGTACGGTGCTATGAAAAGCAAATATGACCCCGTTGCGTTGGGCCACCATGGAGTTGCTTACACCAGCGCTCCGACGTCGCTGTATCCGAGCAATGACGATTGGTGCGGAGTCCTTGAAGCAAGGCTTACATTTGACTTCGATTATCTACGCCAGAACGTTTTGGACTCGAAAACGCTCTTTGCAAACAAATACAACGGCTGGACGCCCATCGGCGCTGCTTTGCGTGACTCGGCTCACTACCTCAACGCAAACGCGCGGCCTGGAATTGACAAGGTGATAGTGCTCATGAGTGACGGACACGCAAATAAACCAAATGCAGATCCCGCTGGTTACGCCCTTGTCATGGCATCTTATGCCGCTTCGTTGGACATCAAAGTGTATACGATTAGCTTGGGAAGTGCCGCGGACGAAGATCTGATGCAACAAATCGCTGACCTCGCAGGCGGTAAACATTTCATTGCTTCAGGAACTTCTTCGAGTGAACTTACAACGACTCTTACCAGGGCGTTCAAAAATATCGCCGGTGACATCAAGCCACCGCAGTTGGTACAGTAACAATCCAAGAATTGCCGCAATTGTAGGGCAACTCGTTTTTGAGGAGTAATTCGATGAAGTCATTGGTTCGTCGACATCCAGAGCGTCGTGGTGTTGAGGTACTTGAGTTTGCCCTTGTCCTGCCGTTAATTGTAATGCTGTTTATCGGCGCGATCGAAGCCGCACGGGCCGTAATGGTCGTTCACACACTGCAGGAGGCGGCACAGGCGGGATGCCGAATTTATTGCGTGAAAGGTACAACGCAAGCTGATGCAACAGCCATGATTACCGAGGCGATGAAGCATGCCCGAGTAACAAACTATAGTGTAGCCTTTAATCCGGCACAAAAAGATGACGTTGATGTCTCCGGTGAGCCAGTGACCGTGACCGTCTCTATTTCATTCGCCAACGTCGCTTGGCTTTCTCCAAGGTTCTTTGCGGGGAAATCGCTTCGGGGCTCTTGTGTCTTTCCGGCAGACGTGGAAGTCAGCGATGGCGGAGACATGAACGGCTATAATACAGCCGACGACGACAACATCATCGATGGCAATTTGCGTGACGATGATTAAAAATAGATCTCGAACCCGCCGACCGGATTGCGATTCACTACGATGCTTCCGTTACAATCTGAGGAAGTTTAGGTAAATCAAACAGCGGTCGAATCTCGACGGTACCTTCTTGGCCGGCGGGACTTGGTCAAGACAGATCAGCGGGCCATTCCAGTTTTTCGTACATTGTCGAATGCCAGTTGGCAAAATCGAAAGTTCTCAAAACAATTTTGCTACGATTGACTTGGTCCTGGCACCATTACCATCCAGCCGACCCCAAACTTGTCGGTAACCATTCCGTAACGTGGCGACCAGAATGTCTTGACTAGCGGCATGTCGATCTTACCGCCGTCAGACAGTGCGTTGAAGACGCGGTCGGCAATGGCTTCTGTTGGGACACTCAGAGCCAGCCGGAAGCCATCAAATCGAGATTGTGGATCGCATCCGTCGGAGGCCATAATCGTCGTGCCGCCGACTTGAAAGCTGCAGTGCATGATCTTGTTCTCAAACCCCGGCGCGAGCATCCCTGGTGGTGTCGGATCCGGGCTCTCGCTGAACCGCATTACCATGATGATCTTGGCATTTAGGGCCGTCTTATAGAACTCCAACGCCTCTTCGCAGCGGCCACTGAAGAACAGATACGACTGCGCTGTCGCCTTCTGGATGGACAGTGTGGCTTCCAGGTTGTCTTCTTTCTCTCGTAGTTCGGGAGTGAACTCTTCGCCGAAATCGTCGGCCTCGAACACCGGGCGTATTTCAATCTCGGATTCTTCTGGCATCGGATTCGGGCACTTCTTCAGCCATTCGATGGCCTCATCCATCGACTTCACTTCCCACAACCAGTACCCGGCGACCAACTCTTTCGTTTCCGCGAACGGCCCGTCGATGATAGTACGCTGTGTACCGGAGAACCGCACGCGCACAGCCTTTGACGACGGATGCAATCCGGCTCCGTCCTTCATGATCCCAGCTCGGAACAATTGCTCGTTGTATTGCCCCATGTCCGCGAGCAACTGCTGACTCGGCATGACCCCGGCTTCGGAGGACTGGCTGGCTTTAACAAAAACGACAACTTTCATGCGAATTCTCCTGGGGATCGATGTTAGATGGGCAGCCGAGCACTCCCGACGATTACTCCATAGTCGAACGGCGAAACGGCCAATCGACAACGATTTGACGTATTCTACAAAAACCTGTTTCTATGCCACTGACAATGAATCATATCAAATGGCATCTTGATTGGATGCATTGCGACCTGTTTCACGGCTACTCCTTGTACTTCACGATTTGCTTGAACCACGACCAACAACCGGTTCGTTCAATGGCTTTCCTGTCAAAACCAGGATTCGCGAATCGGACACAGCCGACAAAAGTCAAAGTAGCAGGCACATTCCATGTGCTGTCCGCCTGAAAACCCAGCCAATATACGCAAGCATACGGCACGGCGGAGCGTGCCTGCAACTTTGTCGGCTGTGTCGAATCGGAGTCGGCAACAACCGTGATGGAATCTAATTTGTCCTGTCGTTCGAATAAAACCAGTTCACCAGCGTTTATGCGCCGGTCCGCCACCGTTGACGTGCCTGTTTGGCGTTGCCAGCTAGCGGATAGGTTGCCAGCTAGCGGAGAGTTTGGAATCTGGATCGCACGTTGCGACTACAATCCACATAAGTCATTTCCGCTTCACGAAAAAATATAAGGAGTCCGACATGAAAAAAACCAGCCATCACGATGAGCGAATCGCGCAGATGACGTTCGCTTCCGTTTACCCGCACTATGTCGCCAAGGTGGAGAAGAAGGGGCGCACCAAGGCCGAACTGCTTGAGGTGATCGCATGGCTGACCGGTTTCAACGCAAGAGCGATCCAAAAACTAATCAAGGATAAAGCAACCTTCGAGCAGTTCTTTGAAAAGGCCACGTTGAATCCCAATGCAAGCCTGATCACAGGCGTCATCTGCGGGTATCGCGTTGAGGAAATCGAGAATCCGCTCACGCAGAAGACACGATACCTGGACAAGCTCGTCGATGAGTTGGCGAAAGGACGAGAGATGGTCAAGATTTTGCGTGCCGGTTGAGATTGAACGATCCACAATCGCCTGTGCTCCGATAGAACGCACAATGCGTCGGTTGCGGCGAATCTATCCTGACATTACCTCCCGTGCCGCGGCAACGTCCGCTTCGGTTTTTTTGTTGCGGTCTATGAAGACGGGGTTTGCGAAGTGGAGCTTCAACCAGGAGAATGGAGGATTTTCGTCAACGACGAAACTCTACCCGAGGGCTATTGTATTTACTATCCGGAACGGTCCACGAAGTTTAAAGTTGTCCAAAGTGAGGAGCTGCAAACTGCTCCACCGCTGTACATCGGAAAGGGGCAGTTGATACAAGGGAAGATAGTTGGCAAAGACATGAGCGAGATTCGGTTCGACTGGATATCGGCAGCACCCAAGGATATGAGCGCGAGCTGGTATGGTCGAGTCAATGACCGTGGCGAGTTCCGCATACTTGTCCCCCAGCATGTCGATTTGGACACAATTAGCGATTTTGCGATTTGCAATCCAGGTAGAGGTACATTGGCGATAGAATCCAAAGCACCGTGGGTACTCAAATGGGTGCCCCCAGAACAGCCTGCTGTAATAGAATGAAAACCCTATTTTTGCTTGGATGGCACTCGGTACCGGTTGTCAGCCTCAGCCTTCGAAATTCATCGCATTCCGATTTGCTCATGTGCTGATCGAATCCGGCGTTTGAATGTTCTGCGTTTCAATCGACAAATAACCTTTTGAGTTTTGGAAAGACGGAGAAAATGATGAGGACCAATTTGCTCGGGTGTATGATGCTTTTCTCAATTGCACTTCTGTCGTGCACGTTTCGCACAATGGCCAGCGAAGACAGCCTGCCGTGGCCTCCCGTGATTTCCAATGATGCGTCATGGAAACTGTTGCCTGCTACACAGGGAGAACGAGGGGAGGCTTTGCCTACCTGGGCTCGTATGACAGTAACGGATCTACCGAAGACAACAGCAGCATTCCTCGAGCTGGATCGGGCTCAGCGAACGAAAGGCGCCGTTTCTCCTGATCTTCGAGCTGCGATTCGTTTCGTTGCCGCGAAGGAAAATGGATGTCGTTACACAATGGATTCAAGCCGCTTTGACAGTCGCGAGGCCAAGGTGGATTCGGCGAAGTGGGCTAGTTTGGAGGATGAAAGCTACTCAGGATGGACTAGTCAGGAGAAGCTCGCGTTGGAGTTTTCTCGCTTGATGGCGGTGAACTCCGATTCGATTGGCGATGATACTTTTGCAACGCTGGTCGAACATTTTGGAGCCGAGTCTGCAGCATGCATGGTATTGCATTCCGCTTATGCAAATTTTCAAGACCGATTCTTGCTTAGTTTGAATGCACCGCTTGAAACAAATGGGCCGCTACCTCCATTTCGCACAGCGTTTCAACCAACAGAGCTCGTTTCGAAGACGACAGCTCCTCCTAAGCCGAGCGAAGCAAACAGCAACCAGACCGCTGCAAAGCAAGATAGCCCCATCAATCCATCGGTTGTCAAAAGAACAGCCAAGTCGAACGAGATCACTTGGCTTCCTTTCGATCAACTGCAGACTCGCCTCGAGCAACAGCGCAAAAGAAAAACGCGTCTACCGATCCCCGATTGGGCTGAGATTGCGCCAAAGCTGCCTGCCGGTTTGATGGACAAACCTAGCGATATCGTGTGGTACCGAATCGCATTTGGCTACGCTGCGGACTTGGCTGTCCCATTTGAAATCTATATGCGTACTGCAGGTTCGGAAGTGAAAATGAATTGGGACCGAATATTTGGAAACTGCGTTTTTTGGATGGTGACGGACGCAATGAAATGCCCTTACTGTATGGGGCACTGCGAGATGAATTGGGAAGTTGCAGGACTGGACAAGCAAGCGATCGATAGCAAGAGTCGAGTATTGGCTGGCGATGACTGGTCGAGCTTCAGTCCTGCGGAACAAGATGCGCTCGCGTTTGCGAGGAGCCTGACAAAATCGCCATCGAAGATTTCGAAGACCGACATAGATCGACTTCGACAAGGTTTTGGCGATCAACGCGCCTTGTTCATCATGTTGAATACGAGCCGGTACAACTACATGACTCGAATCAGCAACGGCTTTCAATTGACCCTCGAGTCGGAGAACGTATTTTGGGACTACTACAACATGAAGCCACTCACCAGCACCAAATCGGAAGCAAAATGATCTCCATCCATTAATTGGTCTCGATGGAATTACGAAAACAGGGAAAGTGACAAACGATGTGCGAATCGCTTCACAGTGAT
This sequence comes from Pirellula sp., assembly GCA_031374515.1. Classification (GTDB taxonomy): domain Bacteria; phylum Planctomycetota; class Planctomycetia; order Pirellulales; family Pirellulaceae; genus JBKCUI01. The sequence goes on from JANMGH010000205.1 coordinate 103,632, forward strand.
CATGTAACTGTGCGCGACTTCTTACTAATCATCAACGAAAAGCAAATGATGACCGGCGACGGAATTGAAGTTCTGCAAGTTAATCGTTGACGGCCATCCCTGTAGAAGGTAAGTTAGTAGTTGGTATTAGGATAGATTCGTCACGATTTTTGCAATCAAATGTTGGAAACGAATGTAAAAAAACAATTGGCGAGTATGGCACTTTGTGTGTCTTCGTTCGTTGTTGTTGCTTTCGTAAATGGCGTCGAAAACGTTCACGCTAGCTGCGGCGACTATCTTGTCCATGCTTCGGGCACAAAAGCGATCTTTGCAAATAGAGTTGATGAATCGCTTCCCATAGCCGTTTGCAAAAGTGGCAATTGCCGGCCTGCACCCTCGCAACCGCCGAATGAATCCTCTCGTATTGTGCTTCTCCGTAGGCATCCATCGGCCTTCCTGCCGTCTCCAATACATCTAAGCTCGCAGTCAAAGCGATTCTTCGAGTTGATCAACGAGGATCTCCCTGCGTCGGTAACAATTGAGGTTTTGACCCCGCCTCCTCTTTTTGTCGTGTAAAAAATACTGCTCGCCCGATGCCTTTGGTTGCTCGTTTGTCACCCACAATCGCATGGTTGGACGCAGTATCCATCGAGTTGCGAAAGTCTCTGCGTTTCAAGAACAAAGAGGCCACTTGGTCGAATAGCATTCATTCTTTTATTTGTATTTCAATCGTAGCGGGAGTTGGATTATGACACGTTTTGAAAATTGGCGTTTAAGTCGTCGTGGATTCACTTTAGTTGAACTCTTGGTGGTGATAGCGATCATTGGTGTTCTTGTGGGGTTGCTTTTGCCCGCGGTCCAAGCCGCGCGGGAAGCCGCTAGACGCATGCAATGTAGCAACAATCTCAAGCAGATTGGGCTTGCGCTGCACAACTACGAAAGCACTTACAAAGTGCTTCCATTTGGTAAGGGTGCAAGCTACGCCGGAGCGCCTGTATACGCCCGGTGGTCACAACATGCGATGATATTGCCCTATATAGAACAAACCGCCTTGTATAATTCGATTGATTTTCGATTTCCTCCTGATACGCCTGGAATGGGTGGAGTCGTTCCATTCATGCCCGCTTATACGAACTCCAACGGAGTAAACTCGGCAAGTAGTCGTACGCCAGTTCCAGGTTTCTTTTGCCCTTCCGATTCGGCTCCATCGGATCCTTGGCAGGCACAGAACAATTACGTCGGCAATCAAGGTGGCTGGTTGTGCGATCGCAGCGACGCGCCTGGTGCGGCTACTGATGTTTCCCCAAGTGAAACTCAGACAGGCGTGTTCTACTACTTGAGCAAGGTCAAGTTTGCAGGTGTGACGGATGGGCTCTCCAATACTATATTCTTTAGCGAAAAAATTCGAGGTCAGGGAACACCGAACCCACGTACGGACGCATTTGTCATTCCGCATCAGACTTCGCTCGATGCAACTTTCGCAGCCTGCACCAACATCAACACTAAGACGGCCACTCCGTTGACGAGCAAGTATGGCTATAGCTGGGTTATGGGTGAAAACTGTTGCACTCAGTACAACCACGTTGCAACGCCGAACACCAATTCATGTGGTGGTACAGGATTCCCAGGGTCGATGACCAATATGGCAATGCAAGTATCTGCCGCAAGTCGACACACTGGTGGCGTCCAATGCTTGTTGGGGGACGGTGCAATTCGATTTGTACCAAGTGGCATTGATCTTACCGTTTGGCGTGCGTTGGGCAGCCGAGCAACGGGCGAAACCGTTTCACTTGAAAATTGATATTTCATGATCCATCAAGTGAATGCTTCATGCGCGAGCAAAAGCTTACTAGCACCGATGCTGAGATGGGGCCACGTCGACTTTTGGGCCGTCTTGTTGTTTGGGTTTGTAAGTGTTTTTGTCTGCGGTTGCCACGATCGTGCGGATGACTTTAAGCCTTCGACCAAATTGGCCGAAAATGCATTGGTCCGTGCTCTAGAGGACTGGAAGTCAGGGAACCCAGCTGGAAAGATAGCTGGATCTGAACCTGCTATTCACGTCACTGATACCAATCGCAATCCTAAACAGGCACTCGACAATTTCAGAATACTTGGAGAAAAACCAGGGCAATCCGGACGAACCTTTGCAGTCGAGCTTTCGCTTAAGCATCCCAACCAGCAACTCAAAACGGAGTATATCGTCGTTGGCATCGATCCGTTGTGGGTTTTTCGAAGAGAAGACTTTGAGCTGTTGATGCATTGGGACCATCACATGCCTGATCCAACGACAGAAAAGGCTAAACCATGACAGCAAACGAAACAAGACTAGGAGGTTGGCGCGCCGCATACGCTGCAATTCAAATCCGATTTCGCTTTTTGTTCGCAATCTCAATGCTCGCTGTTTTGGCAGCAACTTGGCCTTGGCTCGCAAACGCATGGGAACGCATCTATGCCCGCTTGTCACCCTTCAAACTCGACACCGCTGTAGCATCGGACAGGGAGTATTTTTGCCCGATGGATCCTGGCATCGTTTCCGATTGGTCAGCGATCTGCCCAATTTGTAATATGGACCTTATCAGCCGCCGCAAGGGCGAGAGCCAGATCCTGCCTAGCGGTGTCGTCGCAAGGATGCAGCTTTCGCCTTATCGCGTTTCACTGGCCGGTGTTCGAACCGTGGAGGTTAAGCAAAGGGTTGATAGCCATGAACCAGGATCGAGTCCGTCCGACACGGAGTTGCTGGTGCCGACAACGGCTGTTGTGCATTGGGGAGCTGAGACCATTGTTTACATTGAATCGATGCCAGGCATTTTTGATGGGATTTCAGTTAAGCTGGGGAGACGCGAGGGAGACTGCTATATCGTCCTTTCTGGAGCCAAGCTAGGACAACGGGTGGTTGCGGCAGGAACACTTCTTGTTGATGCAGAATCTCGCTTGAATCCCAATCTCTCTACGCAATATTTTGGCGCCACAACACAAGCGGGAACTAGCCCTCAAACTCCACTACCAAGAAGCACGTCATTCACATCAGTTCCACTCAATGCGGACGAACGACGTTTGGTCGACACCCAAAAATACTGCCCTGTGACGAAGGCTGAGCTCGGCTCGATGGGGACTCCTGTGTTTGTCGATGTCAGTAACCGAAAGATTGCGATCTGCTGCGACGGGTGCCGTGATCGTCTATTGTCCGAACCGACAAAGTATTTCGAGTGGTTGGACAAGAGATCGGCGAACGAACAGGAACCGAAGTGATGGAACGATATGTTCAATGATTTTCTGTTGCTAGTGATTCGCTTTCGCAAGATTGTTTTCTTACTTGCAGGAATCTGGGGCGTTGCTGGAGTTTGGATCGCGCTACATACGCCAATCGATGTATTGCCCGATTTATCGGAGAATCAAGTCCTAGTTTACACCCCCTGGACAAACCATAACCCGCCGGAAATCCATTCGCAAATCACTCACCCGCTTTCGGAATTCCTTAAGGATATTCCTGGCGTGGTTACTGTGCGAGGATCTAGTGACGTCGGTTTCTCATTGATTTACATTATCTTTGACGACTCGATTAACTTTCACGAAGCTCGTCGACGCGTATCGACCCGGCTGTCACAGACAAACGTAAAACTACCGGACGGATTGCAAGCGCAATTAGCCCCCGAGGGAATCCCAACAGGTCAGATCGTATGGTACACATTATCAGGGCGAGAAACGGACCTCCTAGAACTTCGCAGTTGGCAAGATCGTTTTGTAGCTCCGCGGTTGAGCAACGTCGACGGTGTTGCCGAAGTTGCAAGTGTCGGCGGTTTCCAACCAGAAGTGCATATCGAGGTGGACTCGAGTTTACTTGCTGCCTCAGGTCTTGCATTCGGTGACTTCGAAAAGTGGCTTTCCCATTCTCTGCCTATCATTGGGTCGGATACAACTGAACCGATACAGTCCGCCAGACTGGCTGCGGAGGTCGCGAAACTAGAGGAGCTGTTGATCGAAGTTCCTGGCCGAGCTCCGATTCGGTTGGACGATGTCAGCCAAATCACTTTGCAACCCGCGCCCCGCCATGGGGTCATGGAGAAAGATGGAAGCGAGATGGTCGCAGGCATTGTTCATCTTAAGGCCGGTTCGAATCCGCTTGAAGTCACCCGCTCTGTGTTGAGTGCTCTGCAATTGTTGGGTGACCAGTTGCCTAGCCATCTTCGCCTTAGTCCTTGTTATGATCGAACGCGATTGATTTCTGGCGCTGTATCGACCGTTACCAGAACGTTGCTAGAAGCTTTAGTCATCACGACCGTATGCATCGTGTTGATCATGCGGCATTTCAGGACCTCGCTCGTAATTACTTTGACGATGCCGCTGGCGGTGCTCGGTCCTTTTATAGGAATGCAAATCCTATCGAATTACGGAGTGAGTTTGCATGTAAACATCATGTCTCTTGCAGGAATTGCCATTTCTATCGGTGTTCTTGTCGATGCGTCCGTAGTCATCGTAGAAAATGTCACTTATCAGCTCAAACGAGCGTTTGGCGAAAGGCCAATCGAAGGCCAAACGGATGCTCTGGTGGCGAATGCGACCGCTATGGTAGCTCGCCCTGCAGTATTGGCCGTAATGATTATGTTGATCTCATTCTTTCCGATCTTTGCTCTCAACGGGATTGACGGACAGTTGATTCGACCGTTGGCATGGACGAAGACGTTGACACTGATTTCGGTCATCCTATTTACGATAACATTGGTTCCAGCTCTCTGTCGAGAGTTGATCCGCGGACGGGTACGAAATGAGTCCGAGAGTAAGATTATTCAAAGCGTAATTCGAATCTACAATCCGGTTCTATTGGCCGTGTGCCAATCCCCGTGGCCACTCGTGGTTTTATTTTGTTGTTTAATGATCCTGGCAACGGTTGCCATAGGGAACTCTTTGGCTATCAGAGTCGTTGTCGTACTATCCATCGGTGCAATATGGTTCGTAGCAAACACACTCCGAGGCCGGTTAGGATTGTCTGTGTTTCTACTCCTGTTGGCACTTTTGGGGCAGTCAACAATGCGCCCTATCGGTCTTGCGATACGGTTACCATTGGACGAAGGTATGGTAATGGATATGCCAATCACCATACCACGCATGAATCTGTGCCAAGCAGGCGATGACCTAAAAGCACGCAACATGCAGTTATGCCGATTCCCTGAAGTCCAAATGGTTGTGGGCAAAGCGGGACGAGCTGAGACGGCATTCGATCCGGCCCCCATCGACATGATTGAGTCGATGGTTGAGTTTCGGCCAATAGACAGATGGCCAAGACGACGAATATTGCGAGAAGCAGCTTACCAGCATGCAGCGATCGTGGTACATCACATGACTTCGGCAGGTCTTGTGGAAAAGGCTCAGGACGAATCTCAATTGATTCGAGGAATTGTTGAAACGGGGCTTCCGAGATTCGACGCAATCCAACGTGAGTTATGTTGGAACTTATTGCAATCTTTTGAAGCTTCATTAAGTTTGGAGCTGACAAGGGCAGTCGCTAAGTCGGTTGCTGCTCACGGAATTCAGAACGAGCAATCGACACCGCCACTTGCTGACGTTCAGTTGATGGAATTGGCGAATAGCGTTGACGCACAAGATCGACTTCGGCTTGCACAACAGCTCGACTCAAATTCGTTACGCATTGTAGTGCGTGAGCTTCATCGAAAACTCGCTGCATCTTATTCGTGGTCCGGGATCAATTCGGTCGATGTTGAGCATCCTAAAGATACAGCCAAATCGCAGTTGCTCGGCAATTTGCAATCTCTCGCGGCCAAGAGATGGAGCAGCTTTGTTCAATCTGAGAATCAGCTACTTTATCGTCGAACTGGGAGTACCTGGACACAAATTGTTATTGACGAATTATGTACGCGGCAAGCTGTCATTGAATCGGACTTTGGTCGCACTCGCTCGCAGATTGTATCGGCCCGATATGGAACTTCTCGTCGCGATTCGACGCACAGTAGCGCTCAGCACACTGGAATAAGTTCTTTCTCGGAGCTCGCGATTATCGATCCTCATCCGACCTATGATCGCATTCTCAGAGATATGTCGGACCAATTCGATCGAGCGGTATGGCTCTGGGAACATAGTCGTGCATCGCTAACCGAACCAGGTGGAGAGTTGGATACTGCGGTGAAAATGCCTGGATGGGCAAACGTATGGACGCGACCAATTCAGAATCGTATTGATATGCTTACAACTGGTGTCAGTTCTGAAATTGGGATTCGCGTACTTGGCGACAGTTTCGAAAGCGTCGTAGCTACAGCCGATCAAATAGCTGAAACGATGCGACAGATTTCTGGTGCCGTCGATATCATTTCGGATCCAATTCGCAACAAGGACTACGTATCGTTCGACATGGATGCGGATCGAATTGGTTTCCTCGCCTTGGATCGAAATGAGATCGACAGAGCGATTGAGGCTGCCACGCAAGGCGTTTTGATTTCCAGCACTCAAAAGATTGCCCCTGAAACTGCAATTCCCATTCGGCTGAAAGTCTCCGGAAAGCATGATTTCGAAAGCGAAAGTCTGCTCGACACAAAGCTGGCTCTACGGTCACAAGTAGCGCGCCATAAAGAGAACCAAGCATCAGCCAACGTGCAACTAGTTTCAATGAGGGATGTTGCAGAAATGCGCCACCAAGATGGTCCTGCAACCATAAAGAGCACCAACGGAAAGTACTGCAACTACGTTCGGTTGAATGCGCGTGGGCGAAATGCTACCGATATTGTCAAGGATGCTCAGGCTCTGCTTGAGCAGATCACGTTAGCACCGGGAGTTAAGACCGAATGGACCGGGCAATTCGAACATGCCGCTCGCACTCGGTTAAGTATGATGTGGATGTTGCCAGTTTGCTTCCTCTTGATCGCTTCTCTTTTGTACTTAGCATTTCGAGACCTTGCTGACGCGTTGCTTATGCTTCTATCTGTTCCTGGCGCATTGGCGGGCGCCGTATCGATGCAATGGCTGCTTGGCTATCCTTTTTCGTTAGCTGTCGGCGTCGGATATATTGCATGTTTTGGTATGGCAGCCGCCACCAGCATGGTGATGATTATTTACCTGCGTCAGGCCTTAGATGACGTGGGTGGATTGCAGAAGATAGGATCGCTTGTCGAACTTCAAAACTGTATCGTCTCAGGCGCCGTGCATAGGCTTCGTCCCAAGTTACTCACAGAAGCAACAATGATTTTCTCGCTTGCGCCTCTGCTTTGGAGCAACGGAGTCGGCGCGGATGTAATCTGTCCGATGGCGGCTCCCGTCCTGGGTGGGATCCTCGTCGCAGACGAAGTTGTTGATTTACTTGTTCCGGCCGCTTTCTTTGCCATTCGTCGTAGGCGTTGGCTTCGAATGACGAAATCGTTTACATGAAAGATTACCATGACGCATTGGTCCAGATCGTTCGTCTTTTGTTTCGTTGCATTGTTAACTTTTTCTTTAGGGTGCCAAAACAACTCCAACAGTCGCTACAAGCCCACGAGCGCGACAGCTCGTCAGGCGATAGAGACTGCCTTGTCTAAATGGAAATCCGGCGCGAAGTATGGGATGACGTCGGATGCAAAGCAAGCGGTGATCGTTGAGGAACCTCGTTGGAAGTCGGGGACGCGATTAGAAAACTACGAGATTCTCGAGGAGATAATCGGCAAAGAGTACCCACAATTCAAAGTAAAGCTGAACTTTGTTGGGAAGCCGGCAGTAATGGACGAATACCTCGTGGTTGGGATCGATCCCCCGATTGTGTACAGCAAAGAGGAATTTGACAGGACTAGCGGAAAAGCAAGTGGGATGTAAAGCGAAGGCCTGAGGAAGTTAACCGAAAACGTGCCGATTTCAGCTCTCAAATCCTATCTCGCGGAGCCTGATGGCTAGTGACAAGCAGAATGCACGATGCAAAGGAACCTGGTGTGCTTAATTCAAAATGACGACCTGCCGTTTTTTCGCTTGTTCGATTATCGCGTCTATTGTGACGCTGGGGCTGCAACCTGAGGGTGGTTGGCAATGCCATTATCGGACTGCACTTGTCTGCAGCCATTAAGCTGCGGCTTCCTCGAATCGACTTGGAATTAGAAAAAACGAAGGACGCATAAACCCTTTCCTAGTAAAAGCTTAGGCCTTCGTAAGCGAGGCCAAGCCCATCTCTGGCACGACATGTGTATTAGCTACCCAAAGCTAAGTTACCGGATTTTTCAACGCGATTGAGTACGCCGCGTTTCGGTTTCTTCAAACTAGGGGCTAAATGATGGCGACACAATTGCTGCCCGATCAAAAGATCGATGAGTACGTCGAGAAGAATTGTGAACAACTCGATGTACAAAATGTCACGACGGAACCACCCACTCGCTCCACATTGGAACGATTCTTGGACAGCTTTTTTCAACCTGGCAACATCAAATGGATGCTGATTGTAGGAGCGTCCATTGTCCTAGGCTCTTCGTTAATGCTCGTAACCAAGCAATGGTCGGACTGGCCTGCAGCGATCAAGTTCATTGCAATGCTTGGCTACACTGCAGTCATATGGGTCTCTGCGGAGATCGGTGATCGACGACTCGGACTCAAATCTACCGGCAATGTTCTGCGTGGGCTGTCCCTTTTATTGATGCCGGTATTGATGCTCGCCTTAAGTTGGGTTGGCACTCAATCGAGCTCAACTGGATTGCCAATCACACTCGAGGTGGTATTCCTCTTTTTACCAGCGATGGCGCTGCTCGTTGTTTCGAGTAGATCGATTCTCAATCACTTTCTGAGAGGACAACAGCTGACTTTTTTTGTCTGCTACTTACTATTGGCCATTGCAGGATCGTTGCCTCGCGCGAATGAACCCTGGCTGGCGTTCGTATACATGGGTTCTTTTTGGACCATGCTTACCCTTGGGGTCATCAAGATAAACCGACATGTATTCTATCTCGCCGAAGCCCATCGAATGCCTCGCATTTTCGGTTTCTTCCCGATCCTTTTGTTGGGGGCTCAATTCTTGATGTTGTGTACCACGAAAGCGATTTTTGTATCTCCGCTACATTGGCTTGGACTTGTAACGGTCATGCTTGCCGCAACCATTCTTGGAACGACAAGAACCATTGCAACGGTATTTCGCGAAAGAACCGGAGACTTAGTTAGACCTTTGCCATGGAGCATCGCACTCCCACTTTTTGTCGGCATCTTATTAACGTTTGTAGGAGTGTCCATTTCGTTTTCTAATCTCATCGCGGTCGTTCCAACGGCTGTCGTTGCTACGCTTCTAATGTTTGTTGTGGCTTATGACACACGCCACTGGGCGTTCACAGCTCTCGCATTGTTCCTGTTGACTGTTGCCTACCAGTTTTCTCCAGTCTTGATCACTCAATGGGTTGAACCGCTCAAAGCCATTGCCGCATCTGCTGTCCGCGAGCAGAAATTACCTATGGCTTTCTACGGAATCACTTACTTCCCGCTGCTCGTCATATTGACAGGTGTTTCGTGCTGGCTGTCGAATGCACGAAGAATAGACATGAGCAGTCCCATTCGAGTTTACATAACCAGCGTCTCTTGCCTACTCTGGTGCAGCTCCTTGTTTAGCATCAAAGCAGTCTTTGTCGTTTCGGTAATCAATTGCGTTAGTTTTGTCGCTTACTCGATCGCGTTTCGGGATCGTCGCTACATAGTCGGCGCTCTAGCTGGTGTAATACTCATCGCTGGGACACTCTTCCCCTTTGTGAATTCCATGTACGGAACCGAATTCAGTTACTCTTGTGTCGTGCAAAGTCTAATCGCCGTTGCGTTGCTCTTATACGCAACCGACTTCATTGATAAAGCGATACTGAGAATCCCTTTGCCTGAATCGGCGATTACATTCCTATTTACGGACCGAGACGGTCGACCCATCGCAGTCGCAAACCAAATTGGGCTCGCGATGCTTGCTACAATAGGAGTTTTGCGGATCGTTTGGGAGTTCACGACGGCCATCAACTTGCTCGACTTGAGTAGCCTGAGCATCGACCTACTGTTACTTGCTTCCTACTCTCTAATTACCTATCGCAATCAGCACTATCTTGCAGGGATGGCCACGACGCTCTTGCCCCTAGCAAGTGCGTTTAGCTATTCGAGATATCTGAATTGGACATTTGCAGAAATGGCAGACGTCGCTTCGATTGCGGCCCCGTGCATTTCCCTGGTTGGGCTCTTGGCCTTCCGAGGGAAAGTGGAAGCGACCAAATTAACTACTTTGCGCCGTCAGTTTGGCGTGGACTTGAGCCGTTTCTGTTTTACGAAAGGCCATGCGAATCACATAAGCCAAACCCATTCCACTGTTTCCTGGTTTCAATGTCACGCGATCGTAATTACGGATATTGCAACTTGCTCAACAGTATTGCTCGGTCTGCTCGTCTACACCCCGCATACCTTGATTGCGAATATTCTGTTGGACCATTCCATTGGATTTGTTTCTAGCTCGATTTTCATCGCGATTTGGCTTATCGCGTGCACTGTTGTATTGCGTAACCGATGGGCGGCAGCAGCTTTGGCCGTGGTCGCCCCACTATATGCTTCCGCAAGCATGTTTTCCTTGGCGCCGGAATTTCTGACAGCGACCTGGGCACCAGTCTTCTGGGTCAGTGTAGCCTCGTTGATTGGGTCTCTCTGTCACTTTTTTGCCCGGAATGAATTTTCGCTCGCATGCTTCATTAGCCGAATTTGGCTATGCGCAATTTCGATGATTGGACTCATCTACCTATCGGTACCAATTCGCATCGCCGTCGTCATTTCAGTGACCACTCTTCTTGTCCTGAGAGAGAACATTACGATCCGAGGCGAGCGACTGTTTGTTGTAATCCTTTCTAATATCCACGCACTGCTTTTGGTTGCAAACCTCGCCGGTGCAGAAGGCTGGGTATTCCAGAACTACGATTACCCAGAGTTACTTGTCATTGCAGCTGCATTGCTCCCCACTATCGCGTTGAGCACGCTCCTTTCCGATACGTGGCTTTGCAAAATAAGCGTGAAAGGCGCTGAATGGTGGAGCGCGAACTTGAGGCTTCTGGCCATGATCTTTTTTGTGATCGTTTGCATGGGCCCTATCGGAGCACCACTAACGCAATCTCTGGTCTTCTCTGCCATTGCAATCGGAATCGTATGTGAGCTTTTGGCCGCAGCTCGAAACAGAAGCCAATTCCGCGCTTGGTCTACGATTGCAACAATCGGTTTAGCAGGTGTTTGGGCCTGGGATCAAGGCTGGATGAATCTCACAAGTGGTTCAAGCCAACTGATTCTTGTCGCCTCAGCTGCTTTTTGCCTTTGGATGTCGGATATTGTTCGGTCCCATCTGCGTTTTAACTGCTTCTCAAAGCCGTTGACCTTGATCGGACTACTGCTTCCTGGAGTCGTTTCAGCCCTTGCAATTGCGACTGAAATCGCCACAACCTTTCCAACGCTCGGCGAAGTGATACAGCCCGCTTCGCATTCTCTAAGTTACTTGGCCTTGCTTGGGGCTGCAGCGATTTATTTCTTCCGTGGACTGAAAACTCGATTGAACCGTTTTTTCATTATTTCCGCCGCGATTCTAAATGTCGGATTGGCTCTTGTCTGGTTCAACAATGGCCTGACGGATCCACAGTTTTATTGCGTTCCAGTGGGACTCTCGGTCCTATGGATTGTAGAGTTGCTTAAGAAGGAACTTCCTTCCAACACACAAGATCCTCTTCGGTACGCGGGCGCCTTAATCATTCTCGTGTCCCCTGTTTATGGCATCATTGGCTCCGGCTGGCAACATTTGTTCTCGCTCATGGTATTGAGCGTACTTGTCATTCTACTCGCGATTGGATTGCGGATACGTGTGCTCATGTATACCGGGACGGCCTTCTTGCTTGCTGACCTAACTGGAATGCTGATTCGCTCGACGATGGAGAATACGAACCTGCTGTGGGTTGGCGGTGTTGCGCTCGGGGGAGCAGTGATTGCTTTGGCCGCATTGTGTGAAAACCACCGCGAATCGGTGTTAGCCAGGATACGAATGGTATCCGCGGAGTTAGCAACTTGGAATTAATTCTCGTTCTCGCCATCGCGGTGACGAACGCATTCGGCGTGACTTACGTTTCCCAATTGTTTTAGGTGATTTACTGGTTTGAAAGTCTATTTGAAAGGTTTACAAAACTATGGCATGGCTATCTCAGTTCTCTCTTGTTATGCGATCAAGCATTACCGCGCTTCGTGAAAGAGTGGAGGATCCCGAGCGATTACTATATCAGCTCATTGTCGACATGGACGAGGAGTTATGCAGCGTGCGCGCCAGCGTTGCTGAAGCGATTGCGGATGAGATTCAAATGCGAAAACGAACGGAGCGGGAACAAATAGAGATGCAGAAGTGGGCTGAGCGCGCCGCAACCGCGATGAAACGCGGGGATGAAGTGAGCGCAAGATCTGCATTAAGTCAAAAGTTGATCGTTGCGGAAAGATTCGAGCAATACACAAATCAGCACGCCTCGCAGTTGGCTGAAGTTACGAAGCTGCAAACTGCGGTTCGCGATCTCGAAGACAAAATTCGTCAGGCCAAGCAGAAGAAAACGCTACTTACAGCGAGGATGGCAAGGGCGAACTCCACACAAAAAATCAATGGGGCAATCGATCGCGCGGGAAGCCAATCGGCCTTTGCTCAATTCAGTCGATTGGAGCAAAAAGTAGAGCGTCAAGAATCCATGGTAGAGGCGTGGGATCGCATGGACGGCAATGATCTCGAAACGTCTGAGCTGGAACGGAAGTTTGAAGCACAGGAACGCGAACGCGCTTTGTCTTTGGAATTAGAACGGCTCAAAATGCAGACTGGTGAACCTGGATCGTTCAGTTGAACGCAGTCGCATGATCCATTGGATAAGAAGATGGTGGTGTTCGGACCGCATTCGGTGCACGCCCGGCCACTTCCGATTGTTTCAATTGGAAGTGGGAAACCGAGTGTTGGTTCGGGGGCGTCTTTGGCGAGTAACAGCAAAGAACGACCATTTCTCGAATTCGACGGTGCAAGTCGCTTTCCACCTGCGTGAAGTCGATGAATTGGTTGCTTGCAACGCTACACTTCAACTCAATGTTAATGCGAGTGGTTCAGGTCCGCCTTTCGTTCAGTGGAGCGGTGTGGATTGGGTAGAAGAGCTATTCGAGGAAGATATCTGCATTCTAGAGCAGAAGGGTTAGACCTCCGGCTTGAATCTTGAGCATCAGACAATGGCCCCGAGTTTATCTCGGGAGTTTCTTACCTTCGCTCTAGGCGGTCTGACGCTCTTGAGTCGCGGTCGGGCTTGCCAAGGGTTGCCTGTTTCAAAACTTCGCGAAATGAATTTGAGATGCTTCCTGGTTGATTGGCTTCGCAAAGCCCTGCGAGCCGTTGCACTTCATCCGCGTCGGTGATCTCTCCAAGTGTCTGAGTCTGACCAGGTTGGTGACTAATAAGCAAAAGCTTGCTACCGAAACGAACAACATACATCTGTTGACGAGGAGCCATAGGGGTGCGACCCATGACTTGTACAACATCCCCAGGTAACTTCACAAATGAGTGAGGCTGCGACTTCTTTACTATCCACACCACCATCAAAAAGAAGCTGATGACTATGGCCAACGAAAAGAACATGGACAATGTAGCACTCCAAGAACTTCTAGGTTTATCAAGAGCACTCGCACTCTCCTTTGTGGAAGTTCTCAGCTCAAGAGGAGCTCGTGATTTCGATCTTGTGGCTAGTGTTTCTGATGTTTCCGATGTCCAGTTCGCAGACTGCACCGCGGATCTTGTCGATTGATTCACTTCCGCAACCGGGACATGTGCTGCTGTATTATTATGGTTCGGAGTAAAAACTCGCTGTCCGCTTTGCTGAACCGTTGGTGGATTGGCGTTTTGACCATTTTGCGAATTCTTTTGCAAGCTGACTACAGGAGGTCGAAACAGTTCCGGATCGTTGGCGGATGGCAGCGGAGGTCGAAATTGCGCTTGGGTTTGTCCCAGCAGCAAAAGAAGAATGCATTTTGCAAAGAGAATATGCATGCAAGCATTGCGAAGGGCGATTCGTCGACCGAATAATGGTTGCATGGTTCTCGCTTAGTGAATGGAGTCACTACCAACAAGTTCTGCGACTCGAACGCAGAAGTTGTCATTTAGAACAAGGACTTCACCGCGAGCAACAAGCCGACCGTTCACATAGACATCGACTGGGTCGCCAGCCAGCTTATCGAGGGTGACGACCGAACCCTTACGAAGTTGTAGAATCTCGTCCAGGTGCATTCGAGTTCGGCCGAGTTCGATCTTTAAGTCGAGCGTGACATCACGTAGCAGATCCATGGATACTTTTTCGGGTGGTCCACCAGCTCCGACGAGTTCCTCCAGTCGGTACTGCTGCATTTGTGGAGCACGAAGGGTATTTTCCATTTCGCGCAATGCGGTCTCGGCTTGGTTTAGCAGCGATTCAGCATCGAATGGTTTTCCAGAATTGGTTCCCGACGTGTCAGCGTTGGAGGCAGTACTGGATTCCGACATTTCAACTTCCGTGTATTAGGTCAAATTAGTCTTCCAATACTTGGTAATCGGAGAATCCTACGCTGAGGAGAATCGCTTCACCAAGTAACTCGGTACTTGTCGCTAATACGCGTCGCTGAATCAAGCCCAATTGGTTTTCTTGCAGCTCCTGGAGCGATGCATTGCGAATCTCCAAGTTCATTCTGTGCCGAAATCGCAGCTCACGCTCGGTAAACAATGCCTGCAAATGTTCCTCATCTGCTTTGCGAAGAGTGCCAAACAGCTTGAATTCGACGCGATAACTCTGGTCAGCGCCGGAGGGAATAAAAGAAATGCTAAAGGGGTCGCCGAATGCGAACTCGACAATAGAATCCGAATCGTCGTGCGATTCCTCTTGTGATTTTTTCGCATCGATCTCTTGTGCAACCGCAATCAATCTCGATTCTGCGAGGGCTGCGACTTCTTCGCCTGATGGCACCATCAAGAAAAAAACAACCGTCTCGGACACAATCACCCCAGCCACGAACAAGCCGATCAACAGTTTTCCCTTGAGTCCTCCGCCGGATGGTGCAGCCGCTTCCTGCGCGTGTCCGTCTTTAGAAATCTTTGCGGGGGCTGCTGTTTTTTCTTTTTTCGGTGCGGACATGTTTAACAGTGTGGGTTGGTGGCTTACCGACTCGATGCTCCGAATGGAATGTAGGCCACAATGTCGATCCGGTATGAAAAGTTTTTTTATGGAATTGAAATCCGCGTAGAGATAGTACCGAATGTACCGTGCAATCCGAATAAGCGGGATTTATCGTCCAAATATCGAGATTGGTCAGCAAAAAGATGCGCAGCTCGCTTCATCTCATTGCTTCCGTTGTCGTGCGTTTGAGTCAAGTTGGAAGGCAAAGGCACTGGCAATCCAGTGCGATTCATTCGATTCGCGTTCCGAGTAGGCCGCGTTAGACTAGTGTCAACTGCTTAGATATTGTCACTAGGATATTTTTAAACATTGGAGTTCGAGATTGAGGGTCTACGGTTCGCGGAACCAATACATTCGACTCGGGATAGTACATCATTGCATTTCCTGCTCGAATCTCTTCGAAATCGCGTGCAAGCAGGTTGTGCATCCTACCCGTCTCGCTGCTGACTGTGACGAGTTGATTGTTGGCAAGTCCCATGCGTTCCATATCGAATGGGTTGATTAAAATGACATCTCTACGATCTTGATTTCGATACAGGTCATAGTCTTCGTAAACGACCGTATTGAACTGCCCTTCACTGCGGACAGTCGTCATTCGCAATTGGTTTTCTGCAAGACGAGTTAAATCAGGGAGTCGATGGACTAGAAGTCTCGCTTTTCCATCTTTCGTGTTGAACTTGGGAGTGTGGTAAGTACGTCCGCCGACCTGAAATTCCTTGCCGGTTTTTGCGATGTTATCAATTTCTTCGTAACCCGGAACCACTTCAGAAATCCAATGACGGATGGTATTGGACTTTTGCATTTGCTCCCAATCGACAGGCGTATTTTTCCCGAGCACTCGTCGTCCAATTTCGGCAATGACGCTCACTTCGCTGCGTGGTCCAGGCAAGCGTCGGGGACCACCATCACTCAAACGTACGTAGTTGAACATCGACTCCTGAGTCGTAGGCTCTGGCTCTTCGTCTCTCGCTAGTACCGGGAGTACTATGGTGGATTTCGCAAGGCCCCGCCCATGGCCAGTATTCAACGTCGTATTAAGCATGACGAGCATATCCAATTCGGCTAACGCATCATTGGAAAACTCCGAGTCCGGATTGGATCCATAGAGATTTCCTCCCAGACAAAAGCCAAATTTCAATTCGCCACTTTTCGCTGCTTCCATACAGTCCATCGTGTCGCGCCCTTTGGTTGTTGGCAACCTAAGTCCGAACTTGTTTGTTAAATTTGCGAAGAGTTCGTCTTTTAGCTTGGGGGTCACACCGACCGATCCAATCCCTTGCACATTGGAATGGCCGCGGATGGGCATCACTCCGGCACCCTTGCGACCAATCATCCCTCGTAACAAGGCGAGATTCGTAATCGCTTGAACGTTCTCTACTCCGTGAGTGTGGTGAGTTATCCCCATCGTCCAGGAGAACACAGTCCCATCGCTTTTGGCATACACGTCCGCAATTTGGCGAATAGTGGGCTCGTCGATACCACATTTTTCGCAGATTTCACTCCAGCTAGTCGCTGCCAACGCTGAGAGGTAACCGTCTACATCATTGCAATGTCGGCCCATGTAGTCCAAATCATGCTTGCCCAACTCAACGACGGCCTTGGAGATTCCTGTAAGCAGAGCCAAATCGCCGCCGATGTGAGGTTGGACGTAATGCGTAGCGATCTTCGTACCGAAGAAGAGACTCATCGGGTCGCTTGGGACCTTGAACTTAATCAATCCGAGTTCTCGAATCGGATTGATGACAACAATTCGGCCGCCCCTTCGTCTCAAATGCATCAACGTCGTCATTAGCCGCGGATGATTGCTTGCTGGATTTCCGCCTATGATAAAAATCGTGTCGCAATCATCCAGGTCTTCTAATATGACGGTCGCTGTACCGGTACCAAGAGTTGTTTGCAGCCCCACGCCGCTAGCTTGATGGCAATAGTAACTGCAATTATTAACATTGTTGGTGCCATAAAGTCTTGCGAGTAGCTGCAGCAGAAACCCAGCCTCATTGCTACTACGACCGCTGAAGTACCAGAAGGTCTCGTCCGGTGAAAGTTGTTTCAGCTTGCTTGTGATCCGGTCAAACGCGTCGGCCCATGTAATAGTGCGGTAATTCTCGCTCCCGTGTTCAAATAGGATTGGCTGAATGAGCCGACCACTGGACTCCAACTGTCTAGGAGACCAATTTCGAATTTGAGAAATGGGGTGTTTGGCCCAAAAGTCCGCGGTGATTGCTGGCTGCATGTCGGCCGCCATGGCTTGGATCGACTTTTTGCATACTTCAGGAAATGCCCCCTTTTCATTCACCATTCCGCCGTGTTGGCCCCCCATTCCCAACGCGCAAGTCTTACAAGCGTTTCTTGAACGTAGAGCTCGATACAACTTCCACAATCCGCCGGATTCCACCCCTTTTCGAAATGTGTAACGAATCGCCTGCCAACCGCCACCTGCCGTAAGCTTTTTCATGAAATGGACTTCGATAAAACGATGCTCGAGAAATGGGACAGCTACAGGATACCCTGCTAACGTCGCACTGAGAAGTTCACGAATTCTCTACTTGGTTCCGATTCGAAGCGTTGAATCTGTTTGATTTGACCACAGGTGGATGCTCTAATCGCTTCGACAAAGCGTTCGATTTCCTTCGGGTCGGCTTCGACGACGATCTTAACACGACCGTCATCGCAGTTTTCAACAGTCCCAACTACGGCAAATCTCTTGGCGATTTCATTGGTATTAAATCGAAATCCAACTCCTTGAACACGTCCAGAGAAAAATACAATCGCTCGAATCATCGTTGAATGAATCATCCCCATGAATCGCACTACGTTATCGGCCAATTGCAACAAGATAACCGATGATTGCCCCGATCAGGAGCGCTGGGGGGAGAAGAATCGCAACCGTTAGCCCCACAACCATCCCTTTCGAAGTCTGAGCCTTTGGTTTCAATGAGCTCTGCTGAATCACAGCAAGCAAATCGACTCCTTCGCTAGATTGGGGGCGAAGTTCGGCAGATAGGGGACTCTCCACTAAGTTCTTTTGTGAAAGATTCGAGTCGTTGGAGTGAATCGAAGTTTCCTGAGCCACTTCGTCCTGGCTGCCTGGTGAATCCACATCCAAAGCCGGAGGAGGTGGCGATGTCCATGGCCCCCGCGACATTCTCGGTTGGGTGATTTGAGAGGAATTCATGGCCCATGGTTCCAATCGGGCCGCAACTTCGGCGCATGTCTGGATCCGCTTTGTTGGATCTTTATCCATCATTTCTGCGATGATGTCAACGAACTCCTCGCTGATGTTCTCAGCGAATCGTCGAGGATGAAAAGGTGTTTCTTCTAAATGCCGGCGGACTTTGTGGGCGGTGTCTCCGCCAGGAAACGGAACTTTGCCACACACGGTATAGTAGAGCGTACACCCGAGCGAATACACATCGCTGACCGGACCAACAGCCAGCGGTGTACGTATCTGTTCCGGCGACAGGTAATCCGCCGTTCCAACGATTTTTCCTGCACGCGGATCGTCCACCAAATTTGCTGTGAATGCCGCGAGACCGACATCGGATACCTTTGCAATTCCATCTGGAGTGACAAGGATGTTCCCAGGCTTAACATCGCGATGCACCATCCCTTGTTGATGGGCATATTCAAGCCCAAATGCGGCTTGCATGATAATGCTTGCAGCTTGTTCTTGAGGCAGTGGTCCTTTCCCCTTGATCAATCGGCGCAAATCCATACCGGGAACGTACTCCGTTACTAAATAATGCGTCGTTCCATCCTGTCCTGCGTCATACGCTCGCACCAAATAGGAGCAGTCTAGTTTTGCTTGTAGCCGAATCTCACGCGCGAATCCATCGAGCGTTTGTGGAGTCACTCTTCCAAACGGCAGTGTCTTCACTGCGCACTCACGACCCATGACCTTGTGGATGGCCTTGAATACGTGCCCCATCCCCCCTTGTCCAATGAATTCCGTGATGATGTACGGACCTAAGGTCAACTTGACTCGCCCCGCACTTATTTGCTCGGCTTGATATTCAGTCAATGCTCCTTGTTCAATTAACAGGGTGCGAAGCAATTTATCTTCGCGTTCCGCACTGACAGGCTGTGGCTCGGCGGCACAGCGGAATCTTAACAATCGCATGCAGTACTCCCATTGAGGGTCAGCGATGAGACCGCTAGCCAGTGCCGCTCTGCGAAATTTTGATTCCAACTAAATTTGCCTTGAAAAATTGACGCTGAACGCCATGCATACGCTTGTCTTTCATTCTATCACTTCGCGTTCGGAGCAACACTATTTCAAGGTAGGTATTCTCAAAGTGAATTTCGACAAGCTCGAAAAAACGCCCGAATATCCTGTTCAGGGCAATGATGCGGCGCGATACTGTTTAGGTTCGCTTCTCTTTTGGTAGACTACTCCTGCGGGTTCCACGAAGAATAGCGATGAACTTTCAGAGAATTCTTTATGCTTCGAAAAAAGCAGTGCGTCAGATTGGCCCTTTGTTGTCTACTGCTGGGGACGGTTTGTTCTTTTGCATGCAGGAAATCGTCAAGTAGTTCTGCCGCCTCTCAACGCCCCAATACAACAGCTGTTGGGAAAGAAACCGAATACCGCGACGCAAGCGATACCTTTTTCGAACATCCCTCAATCCCCAAAATCTTCTTGAAGGTGTCGTTGGATCAAGAAGCGAAGTTAAACGAAAATGCTCGACAATACGTGAAGTGCACCTTGATTGACAATGGTGCAAAAGAATTTATCGAGGTAGGTTTGAAGCTGAAAGGCGCTGCTGGAAGCTTCCAAGATCTTTCTGGAAAACCCGCGTTTACCATCAACGTCAGCAAGTTCCACAAGAAGCAGACTTTTCATGAGCTAGAGAAGTTCCATCTGAATAATTCTGTGCAAGACGAACTCTACACCAACGAATGGCTCTGTTCTTCCATTTGCCGTGATGCAGGTCTTCCAGCCCCACGCGTTTCGCACGCCCGAGTGTGGTTTAATGACCGAGACCTGGGCCTCTACGTACTAAAAGAAGGTTTCGATCGCAGGTTCCTTAACCGCCATTTTTCAGACCCAACGGGGAATCTGTATGATGGGGGTTTTTGCCAAGATATCGATGTTGATCTTGAAAAGGACTCTGGTGATGGCTGTTCGGACAACAGCGACATTCACGCTCTCAAGGAAGCATGTTGTGAATCGGAACCGAAGTTGAGAACAGGAAAGCTGATGCAGCATCTCAACGTCAATGCTTTCCAAACTTTTATGGCGATTGAGATGATGTGTTGCCATTGGGATGGATACGTCTCGAATCGAAACAATTATCGAATCTACTTTTCTTCGAACACAAACCGAGCGCACTTTTTTCCGCATGGCATGGATCAGATGTTCCAAGATCCGGGCTTCCAAACCTTTGGCATACACCCGCCATGGTAGCAAGCTCACTTCGAAGTGATCCAGAATTGAATTTGCAGTTCCGCAATCGCGTCGCCGAGTTATTGCCATTGTTCGAAGGCAGTCGACTTGCAAGCCGTGTTCAAACTCTCCAGCAAAAGTTGAGAAGCGAGTTTGCGAACTTAAATCCAGAGGGTCTTGAGGATATTGATCGTAAAATAGCAGAATTGGTTGATCGACTCCGCGAACGCCATCGCAATATAATCCAACACCTTGCCCAACCCGATCCGCCAATACCAGACCCGTCCACTGACGATGTGTACGCTGTAGGTGAACTTGGCGTCGGAGAAATAGCAATGATCTCGGATTGGCATCCGATCCAAGAGACCGAGCAGGCACAGCTTGAACGCCTCGAACCCGAAGACAATCACGACGCAATGATACCCCCAGGGGTGGTCTATACGATTGCGGTAGGTGATGCCGATGAGTGTGTCGCATCATGGCGAAAAACGGTTCTGTTACCAGCAGGCCGTTATGCTTTCGTCGCGGAATTGCGCGTTGAGGATGTGGTTGAAAGGGTACAAGATGATCGAGGTCGGGGAGCAGGACTACGCATTTCGGGAGCGAATCGTGAGAACAATTTACTGGCCTCCAGCGAGTGGAGTTCGCTAAAATTTGAATTCCAAATTACCGAAGAACAGCAGGCAGTCCAACTGGTTTCCGAACTTCGCGCGATCAAGGGCAAAATGGCGATGAGGAATCCTGGCATCATCCGAACCAGCCCATGAACACCCTTCAATAATTATCCACTTTTGCAAGCCAGAACCTCAATGAACTCGCTCGAAACCAAATCCACCGTAGATGAAATTCGGCATCGATTCGACAACGACGTAGAACGTTTTTCCAATCTGGAAACCGGCCAAACCGCAACCATTGACGCCCCCCTTTCCATGGAACTCATCACTCACGCGGCGATAGCGTCAACACCTAACATTCATCGCGTGCTAGACATCGGATGCGGCGCCGGAAACAATACGCTTAAGTTGCGAGAAGTGTACGGCCAGGACTTTGACATCGATTTTTTAGACCTTAGCCAACCGATGTTGCTTCGAGCCAAGGAGCGATTGACCGACAAGTTCGAGACAATGTGCTCGTTTGAAATCAATATGATTCAATCCGATTTTCGAAACGCGATCCTGAAAGAAAATACTTACGATGTAGTTCTCGCCGCGGCCGTGTTGCACCATTTGCGAGACGATGAAGACTGGGACAAAGCATTTCAGAAGATTTTTTCGATAACCGCCCCGGGCGGTTGTGTTTGGATTACCGACTTGGTCTCGCATGAAACCGAAAAGATACAGCAACTGATGTGGCAACGCTACGGAACGTACCTGACCGAAATGGATAGTGTCGAGTACCGTGAAAAAGTCTTTTCGTATATTGACAAAGAAGACTCGCCGCGGCCTGTAACCTTTCAGATGGAGTTACTGAGAAAAGTGGGGTTTGCGCATGTCGAACTTTTGCACAAGAACTCTTGTTTTGCGGCATTTGGCGCGATCAAAGCGCGGTAAGCCCTCCACGGATTACGCCTCTAGCGACAGTCTCAATTTGGGCTATAAATGCACAACCTTCTGAAAGTAATATATGTTCGCCATCCGAAGTCGATTCCATCATTATCTCGTTCTTGTTGCCTCGCTGCTCCTTTCAGTCACTTGTGGCGCGCAGGACAGAACGGCAAAGCCTGCAAGCCCAGGTTCGGTAGTCGCGAAATTGTCCAAGGAGGTAGATGCTACAAAGTTAGTTGTGTCCGATCCCTGGGTTGCGGACTGGTTGACTACAGCAACCAAATTGCCGCAAATTGTACCCAGAACGGTTACCTTCGACAGCAAGGAGTTGGTCGTCGATGAAGAGATGTATTACTTGGGGCGATATGGTTCGCCACTCGCATACGCGCGTGCTTTGGACTTGGCCGCCAAAGCAGGCTTCAACGGAAACTCTTCGGCTCGTATTTTCGACTTCGGCTATGGCAACATCGGTCACCTGACCATGCTCGCAATGTCTGGCCACCACTGTGTGGGCGTTGACGTTGCACCCTTGCTCAAGGTGTTGTATGCCGACTCGAGTGGCCGCATTGGAAACGGATCAGTAGAAGTTTTGGATGGTCGTTTCCCTAAAGACCAAGAGCTAGTGAAAAAGGTTGGAACGGGATATGACTTGGTCCTATCGAAGAATGTGTTGAAGCTCGGATACATTCACCCCACACGCCCCGTTTCAGATGCAAGGAAATTGATCGATTTGGGGGTGGACGATGCTCGTTTTATCGAAAGCATCGCTAGTATGCTAAAACCGAGCGGATTGTTCGTTATCTATAACTTCTGTCCAGCCAAAGCAAAGGATGATCAGCCATATATTCCATGGGCCGAGGGTGAGTCCCCATTTTCCAAAGAGGCGTTTACGAATGGTGGATTTGATGTCTTGCAATTCGATGTGAATGATACATTGGAGGCGAGGCGAGTGGGCCGTGCCCTCAAGTGGGATATTGATGGCGGGATGAAACTCGACACCGATCTATTTGCCTGGTACACGATAGTTAGAAAAAAAACAGAATCAGAGAGCACCAAGCCGTGAACCTAAAAGAACTGCTCGGAGATCCAGCTTGGCTTTTCGACTTGGGATTCCCAATTCGGTCGTTGGCGAGGAGAATCACAAATCCCGAACGCTTGGAATGGCGTCTCAACGACGAACATGCAATTCCGCCATTAAGTTCGCTCAGCAACGGCCTCGGATTCGCAAAGACATACCTAGCATGGACTGGTACAGGCTTGTATTTTCAGTCGCGTTTAAAGCCTCCGTCGGGCAAGCTTTCGGTTACTGAATCTAGCAAGCATTTAGCACGCACATCGCACATTTCGCTTTACATTGATACGCGATGGAGCCCGGGAGTTCATCGCGCTACCTCCTATTGCCATCGATTCGATTTTATTATCAATCGCCCTTCAAGTTCCGAACCCATTCAGCGCGGGCATGGCGAACTGAACCAGATCCAGCGCGCGCGCGCCGCGCCTACAGATGTCCACCCAAGTCAAATCAGCGTTGGCTCTTTTCTTGAGCCGGATGGCATTGAAATTCGAGCCTTCTTGAAGGGTGAGACGTTGACTGGCTATGCGCCGGATGAGCACCAAGAGATCGGTGTTTTTTTTACAATCAACGATTCGCTTTTGGGTAATCAGATACTGGCCAGAACTCTGCAAAGTCCTTATTTCGAAGACCCAAGCCTCTGGTGCCGCGCCAAACTCATTCCTTTCCAGACTGACGCATGATATTACTTCAGAGAACATCCAAATCGTTTGGGAACATCGATGGTTCCAAGATACTGCCTGCTGCATTATCGTCGTTGACACTGGAGCAAATCGAGGCAATTCCGCTTACCACGGAATGCGGACAGGTCGCGTTGAAGGAAGTCTTTAACGTATCGATGGACCGAACACCTAGCGAAACATTCCTATTGATTGAAGGAGATTGCACAACTGTCGACGGACTTGCAACACAAATGCACCTGGGAACGCTCTGTATCCTGGGAAACGTTGGAGACAAAACAGGTGCGAGCATGTCCGGGGGAACTCTGGTTATCTCAGGCGACTCAGGAGACCAGCTTGGAGCGGGAATGGCCGGTGGGTTTATCTTTGTAGTCGGCGATTGCCGACACCAGTTAGCGTCTCCGCTTCCAGGAAAAAAGACCGGTATGCGTGGAGGGGATATTTTCATAGCGGGGAGCGTCGGCAGCCGCGCTTGTGAACGTATGAGGAGAGGTACTGTTTTCGTTGCAGGCGACGCAGGTGATTACTGCGTACCGCAGATGATCGCGGGCAGTGTAATCATTATGGGGCAGTTGGGTTGTGAATGGGGTGGCGGGATGCGAAGAGGGAGCCTAATCCTGGGCCGAGACTTTGCTTTGGCTTCATCTGCATCTCTATCCGAATCAAGGGAATTTGAATTGAGTTTTTTGCCCTTGATTTGGAAGCATGTCGAGCAGCTTCAACATCGAGCACATGCTGCCTTAAATCTTGCCATTGCTTACGCTCGAAACACAATTTCCAGTTCCATTCAACAAGTCCCCGCACCGATCCCGATCCCGATCCCAAGCACTCGATGGGTCCAACGGCAGATTGCGGATTTGAACTGCGATGGCCGCGGCGAGGTTCTCGTATTGAAACGAGTATCCTCTCCAGCGTTTGAGGGTCGCTAACGAGACACAGCCGACAAAAGTCAAAGTAGCAGGCACATTCCATGTGCCGTCCGCCTGAAAACCCAGCCAATATACGCAAGCATACGGCGCGGCGGAGCGTGCCTGCTGCTTTTCTCGGCTGTGTCTAACGATTATCGAGAACTCGGATCTTTTCCGTCGACCCAGGACCCGGCTAGCTTCATGTACTCTGGGTCTTTAAGAAGACTACCGGTGTCGCCAGCAGCCCAACCAGGAATATGATTCGGCTTTTCCCGTGCGCGTGACTTCGCTTCCCACTTCTTCGCCCACGAAGAGTCACCGTCATGAACGGCCAGCTTCTCTGCGTCGAAGTGATAGACTTTGCCTTCGCGATAACTTCTCGCGCCCAATAAAACATTGGTGATTGCGGCTGCACCCAGGTCCACCGAGTTGTTGCATCTGAGTGGTTCTTTTGCAACCATCGCTTCGATCCAATTCTTGAAGTGCGCGTAGGTGGTGTCTTCTGACTTTTCCGAGACAATCGTCTCTCTTTTAAGCTTGCTATTTCCGGTGACCTGCGGTCGTTCAGGCACAAACTCGAATTTTTCGAATTGTTCGCCATTGCCAAAAACGAAAGAGCCCTGGTGACCTCGAATGAGTTGTGCGATAGGTGATTCTTGGCAAGACATCGTTGCGGTCACCAAACCTTGAACCCCCTCATTGAAGTCAGCGACGACTGTAGCAACGTCAGGGACGTCCCGGCCATCGTACTCGATAAAAATGCCACCCGCGCCGACAACTCGGCCTGGAAATCTCAAACCAGTTGCTTTCAGCATTGAAGTGGTACGATGCACGAAAAGATCGGTGTACATCCCCGATCCAAAAGGCCAAAAACGGCGCCATTGTGCATACACCTCTCGATCGAATGGTTGTTTTTCGGCTAAGCCGTCATCGACGCCCAGCCATCGATTCCAATCGATTGTCTTGGGCGTCATATTCTCGTTGAGCTTGTAATATCGCCATTGTCCGACATCCGAATTCCGGAAGAATTCCGTCTGGTACATGAGGACTTTCCCAAGCTTTCCCTCGCGAAGTAGCTTGTTGACTTCCGACCAAAGTGGCAGGCTGGTCGACTGTACTCCAACCTGCATAACTCTCCCGGTTTTTCTCCAAACTTTGAGAACCGCGATCGCTTCTTCGACTGTCTTTGTCATCGGCTTCTCGCAATAGACATCCAGCCCCGCCTCCATGCATTCAATTGCCTGCTTAGCATGCCAATGGTCAGGTGTCGCAATGCACACCGCGTCCAACTTTTCTTTGATGATCATCTCACGAAAGTCATCGTACTTCGCCGGCGTGTTTCCAATCTTCTCCTGGATATAGTTTGCGGAACGATCACGATGCTCGCTATAGACGTCGCAGACCGCAACCATTTCAATTGGTTGCCCAGCTTCACTGAGCCTGCAAAGCGTTTTTGTATGTGCGCCAAACCCACGTCCTCCTGGTCCAATCAAACCTATACGGATCTTGCCGTTTGCGCTTGCAGCTCGAAGAGGACTTGTTTGCAGAACGGAGGAAACCACGCTGCTCGTTGCAGCTAGGGCGCTCCCGATTTTGATAAAGTCTCTTCGCGAGACGCTTTCCTTTGTTGACGCTGCGATACTTCTTTTTTTGTTGGACATGGCGGGTGGTCTCTTTTTCGCTAAAAATTGAGGAAAGGATATCGGAAACACACTGTAATCGTTGCTCGGCTCGACGACAACTTGTCCACACTTCGAGCACCCAAGACTTGCATGGAATTTAACTTCGCAACCCGAATCAGGGGCGCTCGGGATTGTGTTGTCAATCCAATGGAACGAAATGAACTTGGGTAGAACAGTAGGAATTCTGCGGCATTGACCTAGAATAGAAGTTGCCCATATCTATTCCCCTCCGCGAGCTGTGCCCCTCCCTCCGCTAAACACCAATTTCCATATGACTTTTCGTTTACGAAGACTTTTTAGTGCTCCAGTTGTTGTCTCCTTCGCGTGCGTTTTGATTGTGGCATGGGATGCCACTATTTCTATTGCCCAGGAGGCTTCCCTTTCCAAACTGTCTAGCATAGATGAAACACTTGACAATATTGCAAAGCTTCAAGCCACAGCCACCAACGCGAAATTTGCGACCTGGGGGCATTGGGGGAATCGGCCTCGCAGCTACAGCCAGTGGACGTATCATTCCAATCGACTTATTCCTGTCTATGTCTTTGGTGGGTCCTTTGAGACCTATATGAATCAAGGGAGCGTTTATCGTGATGCCGAAAAACTAAAGAAGCTCTTCGGGCGAATGCCAACCAATACACTTCGAGCCGACGCCGCTTACGCGGATCAAACCGATGTATACCGACTGCAACGCACGGCCATCGAGGATGCTAGTAAAAAATACGTTTTCTTGGTGGTATTCGACGGTATGGATTGGCAGACCACTCGCTCGGCTGCAATTTACAAGACCGGAAGGGTGTCCTATACCGAGGGACGCGGTAACGGCCTGCTGTTCCAAGACTACGATAAATGCCAAACAGATTTCGGCTACGTTGTCACCGCGCCCTACGGCGATGAAGTAGAAACGGATGTCGACGCCCAATTAAACTTAAAACCCATCGTCAAATTCGGCGGTTACGACCATCGATTGGCTGGGACTTTTCCATGGCAAAATGAAATCGATGCCGAGTATCCCATTGCTCGCTCTCGAGTTTCACCGCATTCGGTGACCGACTCGTCTTCCTCAGCAACATCACTAACCAGCGGGATCAAAGCAATCAATGGTGCAATCAATTTGGATTACAAACTGAATCAGGTGGAGACGATTGCTCAATTCCTTCAACGCACTCGTGGTTTTTCCGTGGGTACGGTCACGAGCGTCCCCTTTTGCCATGCAACTCCTGCGGCAGCTTACGCACACAGCGTAAGTCGAGATGACTATCAGGATTTGGCTCGAGACATGCTAGGATTGCCCAGCGCGTCCCACAAATCGAAACCATCGACAGGACTCGACGTGGTTCTGGGGTGTGGCTACGGTGAAAAAATCAAGGAAGATAAGGGCCAGGGCCAAAACTTCATTCCTGGCAATCGATACTTGACGGATGACGATCGTATGCGAATTGACGTAACGAACAATGGTCCTTTCGCAAAGTACGTAGTCGCGCAAAGAGCTAGCGGAGCCAACGGTGCTAAAGTACTTATGGATGCAGCTGACCGTGCAGTCGCAAACCGAAGTAGGCTTTTTGGGTTCTTCGGAGTCAAGAAAGGCCACTTGCCATTTCAGACTGCCAACGGCGACTTCAAACCAGTATCGGACGTCAAGGAAGCTGAGGTCTACTCGCCAGAAGACATTGATGAAAATCCAACACTTGCTCAGATGACGGACGCTGCAATTCAAGTGTTGCAAGAGGATGAAGATGGATTTTGGTTGATGGTTGAATCGGGCGATGTGGATTGGGCAAACCATTGCAACAATATTGACAACTCCATCGGTGCCGTTCTCAGTGGGGAAGCTGCGTTGGAGCGAATCTTCCATTGGATCGAGGCTCGCAATGCTTGGGAGCAGTCCATAGTGATAGTGACCGCCGATCATGGCCACTTCTTTCACCTGCTTCAACCGCAAGTGTTAACCATCAAATGATTCTCGATGCGCTTCATTGTCGAACGCATTTTTCAAACGGCACCGATTGCGTCCAGCATATTCGCCATGCTTTCGCCAAGGATCGTATCAATCCCAAGTGCATAGTCGAAAACCTCAACACTTACCCATCCTGAATAACGGATTTCTTTGAGGGCGGCGAAGATCGGTTTCTGATCCACGCTCCCCATTCCGGGGCCAAGTAGGTTTGGATCATTAGCATGAAAATGGATCATAATATCGGCGTTTTTTCGAATGATCCCATCGATCGGCTCTCCTTCGCTACTCATGGCTTTGACATCCAAATGCAGCTGGATGTTTGGGCTGCTAATCATGTTGATCAGCTCGCGCGCTTGAAAAGCGTGATTGAGAAAATTCCCTTCCTGTGGCCCGAGCGGTTCAATGGCAATTTTGATCCCGAATCGTTCCAGGCTTGGCACAACGGCGCTCAATAAATCTGCTGCGTTTGTCATGGCTTCTTCATGACTCATTGAAGCTGGGAAATTGCGTTGTAGTGGCGACCCCAGAACCATAAGTGTACCGCCCAAGTCGTTACATAATTCGACGAGCGAACAAACGTAGTCGCAGGTCTTAGAGCGAACACTCAAGTCGTTCGTCGTTAGATGGTAACCGGATGTCTTGGCCAATAACCAATGCAGGCCGATGATTTCTAATCCATGTTCGTGAGCAGACTGCCGGTACTCACTTCGCAACGCCTCGGAAATCTCAAAGACGCTTTTGCCCAACGTAAATGGAGCAACTTCCAAACCCGTGTAACCGTACTTTCGGGCCGCCTCAAATCCACGTTCAAACGGCCAGTCGCCGAAAGTCTCGTTACAAATCGCGAATTTCATTCAATTTTCGTTGGTGGTAGAGGGATGCACATCGGATCGAAGTCAAACGATCCAGTGGCAATCATGCAATTCGAATACCGACCTCATTTTATCCGATAACCAACGACCATGGGAGACATCAGTCATAGGTTCTCGGGACTTCTCCACCAGCTCGTGTCGCAAGTGACTGATAAATTTCCAAATCAATGCTGTTCGAAATGTACTTTGTTGCGCAATCTCCAAAAATGAAGTGCGTCCCGCCCGTGTGATAACTTGAGAAGTCATCGAAGTGGCCAATGGGACTGTTGGGAACATGGTCCGTCGTCCCTAAGAATCTCGCAGATGCGCCAGCCGCATTGAAAATATATCCGTGCCAAAGCGATCCACCCAACCGACTCCCTCTCTCGCCAAAGACGACTGTGTTGCTAACACCATCTACCATGTCTCTCATTCGGACAAACGAGTTTCCAAAAAAAACGCCATCTCCCTTATATGGAAACTCGTCGATTTCGACCGTCCCGAATACACCGACATAATTTGATTTGGCAATTCGAAATAACTTAGGCCCGAGGTCAATGTTATGCCCACCATCTTCGTCGAGGCCTGTATCCGCACCCAACTCAAAAATGGTCGCGCCGGGATCCGATGGACAAATAAAAGACGGAACGACTGTTTGCAAATAAGGTACGTTTACCCCAGTGTCGATTGCAAAATTTGTGTCCAACCGATTCGATATGTTGGATTGCTCCATAAAGGGGAGCAAGGCATGGCAAACTCCCCAACCTGGTTTTGTGGTCTGTTTCCAGTCGACCCAACCGCTCGGAAAGCGTCGATTTGCAGATTCGTAATTGGCGATAGCCAAACCGATTTGCCGCACATTATTCATGCACTGTATACGTCGCGCTGCTTCTCTTGCAGCTTGTACTGCCGGCAGTAGCAAACCCACCAATACCCCGATGATGGCAATGACTACCAAAAGTTCCACAAGCGTAAAGCCAAATCGCTTTCGACTGCCCCATCTCTTGGAATTGACTCTCATGTTTTGAACCGTTGTGTTAAAAGATTCCCGCAAATAGGCACAAACGCCCTAGACAAGCACATGCAATCGAGTTGCTTTTGCCAAAGATACCAACTGCAATGGCGCACTGTCAACGGATTGGTGATACGATTCCCGAATTTCTTGAAAAAAGTACCCGATTAGGGTAATTCTGCCGTCTATGCGATTGGAAGGTTAGAACTCAATCGCGACGACAGCTTAACCAAAGTGACTCTGTCTTGAATCCACCAACATCGAAAGGCTCACTAGGTTTCCACTGCCCATCCAGCTAAATGGTCCAACTTGGAAATTGTGGGTGATGGATTTGCCCCGTAGCGAAAGCCATCAAGACTTTTGGTGATTTACACGTTCCGGAACTCTTGGCGAGTTTCGCTACCCTAAAGATAAAATCATGCTGAAGGACTAGGGTGGCGGTATCCAAGGTTGCACTCAATGGCGGCTGAAATTTGTGTGTTCGCTCACTGGGTTTGAGATGAATTATGTCTTATTACTTTTGAAGCGAGGACTCTTGTCGAAAGGCTGGGCTATCTGGATTTCCATCAGCGAGTACGAAAGCCAACAAATCTAGTATTTGCTCTCTGTCCAACGTGTTCAATAGAGCAACCGGCATTATTGAGAGTTGGGATGGGCTGCGTGAAATGATCGATTTCCTGGAAATTTTTTGTTCCTTTGCACCAACGGCTCCCGATTGAATCGTGATCGACTCGCCATCCTCTGCAACAATGTTGCCGCTAAGTAAGACGTCATCCTCAATCTCAAACTTGAACTTTCGGTACTTCTCATCGATGTTACGAGAGGGCTCGATTATCTCATGCAGAATAGACTTGGCATCGCCCCTGTATTTCTTGAGCGTGTCACTGATCTTTGGGCCTACGGCTAAATTCGAGGTTATTGCATGGTTCATTCCATGCGAATGTCCAACGTGGTTCACTCCCAAAACCTGGTTGGAGGACTGATGGCACTGTGCACACGCTAGGGTACTAAAAAGTTGTTGCCCTCGGAAAAAGTTTCGGTTTTGGGAAACGCGATCCAGGTCTTTCTCAAGGTCACTCAACTTCCATTCTGTGATTTTAGCTTCGACCGGAGGATTCTTAATAAGAAACTCCTTTAGATCATTGGTTACATACAGCACTCCGCGCATCACCAAGTGATGACCAGGAAACGAACAAATGTAGGGGTATGCGCCCTCAGTAGTTGGAGCCGTAAACTCAATTACCTCGGATTGCCCGATATCGACCAGCTTACTCGCCCATAGGATATCACTGCTTTCTGGCACATAACCGACGGAAAAGCCACCCGCGCCGAGCGCAACCGCCTTAAGCCCAACTTCGTCCGCCGTTCCTGGCTTGACAAGCAAGATGTTGTGCGGCATGTAGTCGACGTTGGCAAACGTGAGTCTCACTTTTTTCCCGGGCTTTATTGTGAGTTCCTTCACATCGTACATCATGCGTTCCACTACCGTGGAAATTCGAATGTTTGTAAGTTCCGGTGTATCGCTAAGGATCCCGGATTTCTCAGCTGCAACTTCTTTTTCAGCGGCGATAACGCCACCCCGCATCGTGCTCTCGACATTGAACCATAAATGCTTCACCGTGTTTGCTGCGATTCTTGCATGCGGCTCAGGTGACTTCAGGAGGTCGCCTAGCAACTCGATGTTCTTTTCGTTGTGCTGCTGATGCAACCAAAGCGCCTCGAGCAAATGATGAGCGTCCGATTGTTTGTTCCTGTCAAATTGACGGATCCACTCTTTGGTGGTCGCGATGACTTCGGTTGAGTCGCGTTCGCTTAGTTCAATTCGAGTCCGATGTCGAATGCTATCAACGGGCGACTTTAAATGGTCGAGCAATGTTAGAATCGGGACTCCGTCAATCGGAACCGTAGTTTGCAAAGGTCGTCCGACCGCGGTCAAGCGGTAGATTCGACCGTGGGAATGGTCACGGTTAGGGTCGCGCACGTTGTGTTGCATATGACCGATGATTGCATTATGCCAATCGGAGAAATATAACGATCCATCAGGTGCAAAGATGGCATCCGATGGTCGGAAATTCTTGTCGCCACTCATGAGTAAGCCGCGAGATTTGTCAACTTTCGTTGTACCATCCGCATTGATTGTGGTAACAGTTAGATCATCACCAGCAGGTTCACCCCAAACAGCGCCAGTTTCCACATTGCGTTCGAGTCGATAGTGCTTGATGCCAAGAAATCCAATTACATTGCATATGAGGAAATCACCTTGCATCGATTCAGGGAAGTGTGTGCTGCTGACCACCTCATTCGCAGTGACTGGACGAACTTCCTTCTTTAGCAGTTCGTGCATCTTAAATCCATTTCCATCCGGTCGAACTTGATATGCCCGACCGCCAGTACCGTCGGTGGCGTAATGGTATCCCCAAGAATCAAATGATATACCGTGTGGATTGGGCGAATTGGTGGCATGCATTGAGATCGCAAATCGTCTCGGATCGAACCGATACATCGCGGAAGCTTCTGTACGCAAGGATGGCCCCCACGGATGTTCATGGTTGTGCACCATAAAGACCCCGCTCTGCCAATAGATAGCTCCATCGGGCCCATAAATCAAATTATTTGCAGCATGGTGCGTGTCCGATGAATCAAGTCCTTGAAGCAAGTTGATTCGTACATCTGCCACATCGTCGCCGTCGGTGTCCTTCAGAAAGAGCAGTTCTGGCGTACAGGTGACGATGACGCCACCGTTCCAAAACTCAAAGCCTAACGGATTTTGGACCCTAGCGAATTCGGTGACGCGATCCGCTTTTCCGTCTTGATCGTCGTCGCTAAGAATGAGTAAAGCGTCATTCATATCCTTGAGTGGTTCCCATTTAGGATAGGTCGGCCAAACCGCAGCCCACAGGCGTCCCTTGGTATCAAACTGAAGTTGAACCGGATTGACCATTTGCGGAAACCTAGCTTCATCAGCGAATAGGCTAACTTTGAATCCCTTTGCAACTGCCATGTGCTTCAGAGCCTCTTCGCCACTGATATAATCTAACTTCCCTTCTTTCATGGCGCTGGAGCTTTTACTCTTACCACCAACATTTGAAATAACTTCGACTGGTGGGGGAACATTGCTGTCGTCAGCCTTAGCCACTTTTCCGTTGGCGGCTAACCAAACAATCTGATCTCGATTCCAGGTCATCACATCCAGCATGGAAAGTTCATGCTGCAAAACGGCGGCATTGGACTGATCGTTGGTGAAAGTCAATGTGGAACGTCCGCCCCAAACATCGTTGCCATCACGAGCGCGGTAACGATTGTTCCAATGATTGTCTTTGTCGAGCACGGCAGTACGAAGCCGCTCCATCGACATCGATGAGATTACTTGATGCCCGGCGAGTGCTGTAGCGATAACTTCGGCGATTTGACGATTACCTTCTTCGTTTAAATGAACGCCATTGATGGTTAATGGCGATTTGGCATTCTTGTAGAGCTCCAAGGATGGATGAAACAGATCGACAAACGCAACGCCAGCCTCCTTGGCGGCATCTGCAGTCGCCTTCGTGTAGGCCTCGAGCTGAACGTTGTGGGCTTTGCCGTCAGGTACATTTGGGTTGCCCGTGTCTTCGTGCGCAATGGGGCTAAACAAAACCGTACGGGGGAACGTTTTTCCGTTCGCCTTTGAACCACGAATCTTAGCCACAAACGCTACGAGCTTCTTTTGATGCTCTTTAGCTTTCCCCACTCCATCGTAAGACTCGTTGTAACCGAAGAAGGCGAACACAACGTCCGCCTTTACATGTTGCAAGTACTCTGTCATCGATGTGGCGCCCTTACTTCGCGGGAACGAATCGGGACGATCCCCACTTGCGCTCATGTTGCGAAATCGCACTTGCTTGTCTCGCAAAGTGCTTTGCAATAGAGTCTCCATCCAGCCGTCGTGTTGCATGCGATCTGGTAAGCCACCGCCCAAAATGGCTACTACGTCACCCTGCTGAAACGAGAACGGCATGGAATCGCGGTAGTCGGCCGGTACCGCTGCAAGTATTGGCTCTTTCGTCAGGGGCTGCTCTTTTTTATCGTCACCCCTTTTGGCACCGCCTTTAGCGGGGACCGGGTCGTTTTTGGGTTTGATTTCTTGACCCGCGTAGGTCTCAGGCAATTCGCTCTTTTTTGAATCAATTTTTGACTTTTTCTCTTTAGCTTTTGGATTCCTAACATCGTTGTTTGCTGGAATTCGTGATTCAAAACCTGTATACATCGCTGGCTTAATACCGCGTGCAAATCCATCGCCTCCAAACGTATTCGGCTTGAATGGTCCGACAAAAGTGATGATTGCATCCGCTTTGATGGAAGCTTCCATTCCCAACGCCCAGTAGCACCCATTTACAAGCATCCGACGATACCCGTCGTTGAGAATATCTTCAGGCGTGCCGTAAAGCGAAGTAAAGACGCGGCCAATGGTTCCCGAAGGCGACGTGTAAGAACGCGTCCACTCAGATGGCATAGGCGGTTTCGTCTCGTCAGCAACCGAATCGGGCGTCATCCCATTGAGTGGCTGAGCCAATGTTAAAACTTCACCATCGACTGGTTTGCCGACATATGCACCTGCTTGAACCCAAATGTCCTTTACTCCGTTGAGGATGGGATGCGACTTCTTGTTGTCGATGATTGTTATCCGCGTGCTTTGGGAGTGATTTTTTCCATAATGTCCCACCCAAGTTTGCCCAAGCACCTGATCCCCAAATCCGAGTTCGTAGCCCTTGCCTTTAGAATCGAATGAATACTTCGCAAACGGATCGTTGGCGTTTAGCTTGAAGGCATGCGTGGCGGTGCGAAGCCCGACGACAGGACCTCCGCGATTGAGATAATCGTCAAAGTGTTTCATCTGATCGAGTGGGAAATTTTGAAAACGCAAAAATACGACGACGAGATCGGCTGTATCTAGAGCTTCCATGCCTGGCATATTCGAATTGCCTGCAACAATCTCGCCGCTAGTCTGGTCTATATTGAAGAGAACTGTACATCGAAACCCATGATGCTTGGCTAATATACGCGCAAGTTCAGGCAAGGACTCTTCTGAGCGATATTCGTGATCGCCGGCCAAGAAAACGATGTGCTTCCCTTTCCCCGGCCCTTCACTACCTTCGTACGCGAGCGGTCCCTCCGCAATCGCACTTGTAGTCAACGAAAGTACGTTTGTAAGTAGGGTAAAGAGTAAACGGAGCGTCATGAGTCGATTCACCGAGAGTGTAGGAAGCGATACAAAGGCGAGGCTGGTTCAGTCAAAGTCGAACCAGTCTCGAACATTGTAACCAATCTCGTTTTGCGTTCGATGACGATCCTCGCCCCAAATCAAACGATTTGCGATAAACTCGAAAAAGTCCAAAAGCAGTTTGGTATTTGTTGCACAGCGACTTCCGTCGCATAGATCAATTTGCTTTTAGAACCGATCAGGAAGGTGAGACGTGGGATTGATGGGTGGGTTTATTTGAGGATCCTGGGTTTTACTATGCAAGTTACACCACTTGGAAACTCTATGTCGAATGATTCGAGGTTGAACCAAACAGTTTGTGAATATTGTGTTCCTCGCCGTAAACAGTGACCACATCGCCGGAACGAAGGACAGTATTTGCGTTGGGGATTCCTGGAAGGTCCTTACCATTCGACTTGACAGATAGTATTACCACACCCTTATCCCATGGTCTCGATTGCCTGAGTGATTGATCTGCGATTTCCGTGTCTGCAAAGATCTCCCTTTCAGAGATCACGTATCCATGTTGAATTCGAAGAAGGAGTTCGTAGTCCATCACACGAACCAAACCTGTCTTTTCAAGCGTGCGTTGAATCGTCTTGTCGATAGCTCGTTGCACCCAACTTACTTTCGTTAAATACAATAGCAGGCCAAGTCCGACGACCAAGCCACCAACGATTAGCAGCGGACGAAAGCCGCTCGAATTCTGCACCATGGTGGCAATCAAAGTAGCAGCGGCCGAAGTGACTCCGATGTTTCCAGCAAGAATCAGGTCGCGGATAATGCGTCGACGAACCGGGTGGTTTACTACCATTTCGGCTTCGCGCGTAGTGAAACCAACACCGAAGAAAGCCGAATAACTTTGAAAACTGGCCGTGTCCCAGCTAAGTCCGGTCATCATCAATGCAGTAGAACCTGCGCGAACTGCCAAAAGCGAAACCATCGCGATCACCAATAGAGATACAATAGCTACCATATCAAACCCTTTTCCTCACGCTGCAGGAGCCATCGCGAATTCGTTGCCATTGGACATGAAGTAGCAAATAGCTTACGAGTATTGCAAACAATGTAAAAAGCGTCGATGCAGTCCGTACGAAATGGGGTAAATTCGCAAATACATGAAATGGCCAACCCATGAATGCTCAGCAATGCGGCTTCGGTCAGACAAGGTTTTGATGCATCCACTGCAATGAAGATCGGTTGTTGATTTCTTCCTCTGTTAGCTGTTCCGTCATCGGCTTGTTAGCGATAGTAGGAGGTGGTTGCTTAGGCGGGTGCGCTGCGACCTGCCGCATCGCTGCATCCAGATGCGTGAGGCGTCGCTCGGGAAAGGTGAGCCAATAAGCCTGGGTTTGGCACGGAATCATAAGCGGATCTCGCGTGGCCATCTCGAGGTTAAAAGCAATACTCGGGTTCGCTTTGAGCAAAGTGGAAGCCATTCGATGCAGATCCAGGAAACCGGTGCCGCATGGGACTTCGCTAAGCAGAAACCCATCCGAGTTCGAATTCGGCGCTGCGTTGGACGGCTGTATCGACATGTCCTTTAAGTGCACGCTGAGCGCGAACGGAGCGAGGTTTTCGACAGTGAGATAGGGATCGTCCAGCAACGCGAGATTGTTGCCAGTATCGACGAGACTGCCGATCCACTCGCTGCTAATTTTTTTTATTAGAATGACATGTTCATCCGCGGTAAGGTCTTTGTGATTCTCGATCGCAAGTTTCAGTCCGTGCTTGCGAACAATTGGCTCCACCATGCCGAGTCGTTCGACCGATTCGGTCTGAAATTGTCGAAACTCGGCAAGCGACTTGAAAAGCTCGTAGCGTCTACCGCCGGTCAGGACAGCGCGCGCGACGGTGGCTCCGGCTTCTCGTGTGATTTGCACTGCTTTTTCGAAGTCCGCCAAATCTCCCTCCGACTTTGGCAATCGTAGATCGCCCTCGAAATAGCAATCATCTGCTTCGACCCGAATACGCAATGCTTTGGCAGCAGCGCTATCCAGACCGCTCACACTTGTTTGCACACCATCGGCTCCGATCTCCCTGACATATTTATAGAAGCTCGCAACATCGTTGAATCGTACGCTCGCTTCTTGTTTCCTGACTGCTTCCCAATGCCGATGACATGAGAAAGTACAGATGCCGAGTCGTCCTTTCTTCAGTCCGGCAGTAGCGAGTGCTTGACGTGCTGCGATGAGCGAGGGTAGGGCAATCATGAACGAGCGGCGATTCATGAGAGAAGTCCCTTGAGTTCGGACGCCCATGGTTCACGGTAGTTTCGATTCAGCATAGCACTGGCTTCCGTATCGGCAACAATGTCGTTGGCACTAGCATTCCATGACAACTTCCGTCCCATTTTGAGCGAGATATTGGCAAGGTGGCAAGTCGTACTTACCCAATGACTGCTTTGGAGGTCCGAATTCGGTGTTTGTCGGCTTTTGACACAGTCGATGAAGTTCTGCGCGTGAAGGCTGTACTGCTGAGTCGCGTTGCCAGTTTTGTCGCTCATCGGCTCGCACCATATTTGGCCTTTTGGTTCGTCCATGGGTTGTGGACCGCCAACGGGATGGCCGCCAATGATCGCTGCAAATGTGTTTTGTGGAGAGACCTTTTTGTCGGACAAGATTTCAAAGCCATCTCGTCCCAGTTTCATGGTGCCTTTTGTGCCGACGAAAACAAGCGAACCCATCGATGACTCTCCACCGCCGCCCGCCGCTTCTCGGAACTGCACAATTGCAGGGAATTTTTCGTATTCGATGATGGCATTCTGTGTATCGGGGGTTTCTCCGTTGTCTTTGAGAAACCAACGTCCGCCATGACTACTAACTGCTTTAGGCGCTTTAATATCGAAAATCCAATGCACGATGTCTAGGGAGTGATGTCCGAGGTTCGTCATCTGACCACCCGCCGTATCCCAAAACCAGCGGAAGTGATAAATA
Organism: Pirellula sp.; assembly: GCA_031374515.1. Taxonomy (GTDB): domain Bacteria; phylum Planctomycetota; class Planctomycetia; order Pirellulales; family Pirellulaceae; genus JBKCUI01. Next base: position 142,021 of record JANMGH010000205.1, read on the forward strand.
CCGCGATTTGGATTGTATCGCCGCGCTGGAGCGGGTCCGAGGTGCATCTCCCAATCAAAGTCGGAGGGCGAATCGCCATCAGGCGGATTTCCGATCCCAGGCATGACGTTGCGGAAAAAGTCACACTGCACACTGGCGATTTCGCCGATCGCGCCATTGCGCAGCAGTTCCTTTGCCCTTTGATAATGCGGTGCACTACGCTGTTGCGTTCCAACCTGTACCACTCGTTTGTGTTTCGCTGCCACCTTTTGCATCCACTCCCCCTCGCGTACAAAGAGATGAGTAGGCTTTTCGACATAAACATCCTTGCCTGCAGCACAGGCCATCATGGTTTGTAACGCATGCCAGTGGTCTGGCGTTGCGACAACCACCGCGTCTACTTTCTTGCTTTCGATAAGCATTCGAAAATCAGTATGCGTCAGCACATCCGGTACGATTTCCTGGCACGCCTCCATGCGCGGTTTGAAAGCATCTGATACCGCTGCGATGCGAGCCTCTTTCAATCCTAAAAAGGACCTGGCATGAATGCGCCCGATTAGTCCAAAGCCGAGGATGCCAATGTTCACTCGCTCATTCGCTCCGATGATCTGTGAGTAAGCCTTAGCTGTCAGCGTAGAGGTAGCGGCAGAGGCTGCCGCACCGCGAACGAAATTGCGACGCGAGATCGAGTGAGGAGCGTTCATGCTTAAGTTGCTCTGTGTTGACGTTATTGCTATGGATGAGGTAATTGCTATGGATCCTTACAGATCATCTTAAATGGCCGGACTTTGCATTGAAACCATAGGTGACCTTTTTCCGACTTGCGTTCAATCGCATGTTTTTTAGAGCAGCTTTCTCAATGTGCTCGCTGGTTCGTTAAGTTTTCAACTCCTAATTGATCCCGGTAAATGCAGATAGTGGTGATTTCCCCCAATCAGGAAGCTCTCGCAAAAAAACAAGTAGCTTCAACGCTACTTGACAACATCCACCTCCTATGGATTTTGTGATTCGAATCGATCACAATGGTCGCTCGATCTATGTGACCCATCTTTGGAGTATCCATTCATGCTTTCGCGCCGCAATTTTTTCTTTTTTGCGATCCTTTGCCTGTTTTCCTGTAAGCTCGCCGAGTCCCAGGAGAAGTTTCGTGTTTATTTGGGCACATATACAGGGAAACAAAGCAAAGGAGTCTACCAATGCGACTTGAACCTCAAAGACGGTTCTCTAGCTGAAGCCACCCTTGCAGGTGAAACGAGCAGCCCCTCGTTCTTGGCCTTTCATCCGAACCAAAAGTTCATGTACGCCGTCAACGAATCAGACGCCCTGATTAGCGCATTTGCTATCGATGCCGCCAGCGGCAACTTGACCTTCCTCAACTCGCAGCCATCTCAAGGCGCAGCACCTTGCCACATTGTCGTTGATTCAACGGGCAAGAACGTCTTGGCCGCGAATTACACGGGTGGTAGTTGCTTGTCGATCCGACTCGAAACGGATGGCAAGCTAAGTAATACCTCCTCATTTCAGCAACATGAAGGACCAAAAAAACATGGTCATTCCATCAACCTGGATCGAGCCAACAGATTCGCACTCTGCTGCGACCTCGGTTTAGATAAAGTCATCATTTATAAATTCGACGCCAACAAAGGGACTCTGACGCCACACAGCACATTCGACACACCCAAAGGGGCCGGACCGCGTCACCTCGCTTGGTCGCCCGATGGCAAGCGTGCGTATATCAACGGCGAATCCGACATGACTATCATTGCATGCGATTACGATGCCGAAAAAGGAACGTTGAATCAAAGACAGGTTCTATCGACATTACCATTAGATGTCGTCCGCAAAGGTGGTAGCACAGCCGAGACGGTCGTTCATCCATCTGGAAAATTTGTATACGTTTCGAATCGCGATCCATACAATTCGATCGCGTTGTTTTCGATCGATCCTCAGACAGGCGAATTGACAGCGACAGGCCATCAAAGCAATGGCATTAAAACTCCTCGCAACTTTGCCATCGAGCCAACGGGACAGTTCATGTTGGTCGCGAATCAATCAGGGGGTAATGTAATCGTTTTCCGTATCGATCCTTCGACGGGGAAGTTATCACCGACCGAGTCTAGCGTCCGCGTCGATAGCCCCGTCTGCATTCGTTTCATGGAAGTTTTGCGCTAGATTCTACGTAGTTAGAATGGCCTCAAACATCAACTTTGCGAAACGAACACCTAAGGCGAGCGGCAACAGTGGATATACTGGGAGGGAGAGGCGGAGCGGCTCCATTTTCAGTGGGTGTAGATTAGCGATGCGAACTGATGCTCGCGAAACGAGCATCTCTGATTACGGATGCTGTTGATAAGAAGGCTCCTTTAGCGCGAAGCAGATTGTCAGGATTGTGACAGACCACCCTTTACAATGCTTGATCATTCTCGTCCGCGGTAGGATCGAGATGTCCAGATTTGTTGATGGCCAAAAGGATACGAAAAGCAACTAGCGTGCTGATGACAAATCCCACAAGGCCCATGAGCGAAAGGTCTTTCAAGCCGAGGAGGCCACCATCCATAAAAAGTAATGGCGGAACTTTCGAGGCCATCAAAATGGACGAACCCAGCAATAGGGAACTGGTCAGTAAGCCTAACACCAAACGATTGATTGATGGGCTTAAGCCGCGGTGTGACAATTGTACGTCGAGCCTTCCTTCCTGTACCAACTCCATCAGTGAACTGATCTGCGATGGCAATCGCTCAACCAATCCCTCCAATTCGACGTACATGCGTCGTAGACGTCTCGCTTGACGTCGAGGCGAGAATCGACTTCTTCTCAACTTGCCCATCATTGGTTGGATGGCTTCGATGATGCTAAAGCTCGAGCATGTCAATCGAAGCGTCCCCTCCAACGTTACCAAAGTCTTTATGAGAATACCCATTTGACTTGGCAATGTAATTCGATGCCTGTGCAAAATATCTGTTGCGTCGTTGAGGGCGCCACTTAGATCTAGTGAATCGAGAGGCTGAGAACCATATGTCGCGATCAGGTCTGCAACATCGTTGGAAAGTTGTGCATCATCGATCGACGCTGGGATCTTTCCCGCCCGCTTGACCAGTGACGTCAGTAACGCGGAATCCTGTTGCATGACCGCCCATAGCATCTCTTCGATGGTGCCTCGAAGCGAGTCGTCGATGCGACCTACCATCCCGAAATCCAAAAGTGCAATGGTGCCATCCGCTTGAACAAGGATATTTCCCGGATGAGGGTCCGCGTGGTAGTGGCCCTTGAGGAAGATTGACTGAACGTAGAGCGCCGAAACGCGCCTTGCAATTTCCGTACGATCTACGCCAGGCAAGGCATCCGGGGCACTTAAACAATGAATCGATTGACCACCGACTTGCTCCATAGTCAGAACGCGCGCTGTCGAGAACTTGGGATACGCGTGCGGAACGATGACGCCGTCACTGTCCTTTAACGCAGATTGAAACATGAGTAGATTGGAGAGTTCTCGAGAGAAACTCAATTCTCGCTTTATGGACCGCGACAATTGCTCAACGATACCTCGAGGTTGCCAAACCGCTATTTCTGGAATGCGTTCTGCAAGGACTGCTAGCCCGCGAAGCACTTCCAAGTCCTCGTTGACTTTCGCTTGGATGTTGACATGCTGAACCTTTACCACTACTGGCGTTCCATCGAGCAGTTTTGCTTCATGAACCTGACCAATTGACGCCGAAGCGATCGGCTGCTCAGAAAACGAAGAAAACGCTTCTTGGATCGGTTGTTTGAGTTCCGACTCGACGATCGCTTTGACTTGGTCGAAAGTGTCAGCTGGAACCTGAGATTGCAGTTGCTGCAACTCGGACGCTTGTTCGGAGCCTACCAAATCCGGCCGCAATGACAAAACCTGTCCAAGTTTGATAAATGTAGGGCCCAAGTCGGTGAGGGCCATCCTAACCCTGGCTTCTCGCGAGTAACTTGAGAGTGGAACGCCCTTTTCGTCTTTGATCCAATCACGGATAAAATCGACCCGCAGATTGCTTAACCAATCCGCCAAACCATATCTCCGTAAAACAACGATGATCTCCTGCCATCGCCTGAGATTTCTATAATAACGAGGAAGCGAACTGATTCTCATTATTTCAGGGGCAAATCCAGCTTAGAAGCGGGGGGGGCACTACTTTTGAGCTCTTTAGCTTTCGCGTCAATACGTTTCTTGAACTCAGACAACTCCAAACTTCCAAAGTCATAAATCGGCTCTTCGGACCACGGATCAGCGGTCAATTTTAACTCGACTCTAGTCCCCAAGTATTCTATCGCGATCTTGTCCTGATCCTCCATGATCTCTTGATTGAACCCAAGTCCGCGAATCGCTGGGAAATCATCGCCACTATAAACGACCCTTCCGTTCCTGATGTCCACTACAGCAACGGACATGAAGTCGACAGCCCGATTTTGGATTTTGTTCAATTTGAGCATTCGAACAAACGTAACCAATGGCGAATTTCGGCTTTGCGAAAGAGGGAAATAGAATTGCGTTACCAAGGGATTTTGTTCCCAAACATTGCTCGCATCCTTTGCAGAAAGGGCAATCAACCGGCCAGAAACAGGTACAAAGTTAAGGTCGGCTTCGTCCGGTCCGAGTTTGAAGTCGCTTAAAAACATAGCGTTGCTATAAAGCATGGTCAGCATAGTGTCCCCAAAACGCTGAACCGAAATCTGACTGAATTTCAAGTCACCTTCGATCTTTCGAATGAACTCCTTTTCTTCTGCAAGATTCCAATAGGTCAGTTCCCCTGTCGGCTTGAGAACGATCACACCGGACTCGCCATCGATGGCAATTCGCGTATTGGCTGGCAGCTCTGTACTGAAAACAATTCTGCCATCACTTGAATCCACCAGCCTCAAGAGACTCTGCTTCGCCTCCTTCTTTCCGGACACGTCCATCAGCCAGTACCGTCCAATCGATGAGACAGTCGACATGCCATCGATTTCGAGCGGCTTTCTTTCCAGGATCGCACCATCCCGTATATCGAGGCTAAATCGGATTCGATTGTTTGGATCGTGCACATTTAGCTTTCCATTTATGGAGGCGAAACTGCAGCCCTTGAAACCGGTTCGGGTCCACAACTTACCCCCTGTCGTTAGATCCAAGCAGGATAATTCGTCATCCAAAAGACAAATGATTCCGCTTCTGGTCACTGCAGCGACTCGGAAATTCCCCTTCATGCTGGGCAATCCCCAAACCTTGGCGTCGGTTAGTATTCGCGGGCGAGAATCGGGAAAGCCGTTGACGAAAGATTCACGCCAAAGCACACCTTCCATCTCGCGTGTAGACCCCCTCAATGTGTCGATCGCAATAATTTGTCCGTTGATTTCCAACAGAACGATGCTGTCAACCGAATGCACAACGGGAACAGACGAATTTCCTTGTATTCCGATATCAACGTAAACTTGAAACTGTTCGCCGCTAGACGGGTTCGTAAAAACCAAGTTCGCAGAAGCCGCATGCACTTGCCAACCGGCCAGGGAATCGCCGATCCGAGTCTTCCATTTGCAAGCGGACGCTTCCGCCATCGACTTGTCCAATGAAGGGATGTCGATGGGACGGGTTATGACCTGTACCTTGCCGGTCGGCCAATCGCTAATCGGCTTGACCGTCCTCGCATTGCGCACGGCACGATCCGAGGGCAACAGCAACCCTGAGTTTGTACTCGTTGCTACGTCGCTCAAGATCGCCTCCAATCGACTCAAGTCACCAGCCAGATATCGAGAGGCAAGTTCCACACGTTTTGTTCTCGCATAGATGCTTGCTAGAATCTCTTTCCTCTTCGCAATTTCTTTTGAGCTCAAATCCGATGAATCGAGTAAGTCATCTGAAGTGAGCAGTCGTTCCGCTTGCAAGTAGTCTTTCTGCAACACGAGCTTCATCGCCGATTCCTGCCTTAGGGGTTCGGTCTGCTGGAAGCCTTCAAAGTGCCCGAGCTTGACGCGTCGGACATGGGATGGCAGCTTCTCGAGCAATGCAACTTCCTCATCCACAACTACTTTTGTTTCTGCCAATTCTGCGGGGGTCAAATTACTGATGGAATTTCGCAATTGGGTGGCGATCCAACGATCCTCTTGGACCGACCAAGTGGAGTTAAGCTCCATATTGGCGCTCCCCGACATTTGCTCTTGCCGCTGGGAAGTTCGCAATCTAGACAGCTTAAAAAGGGTTGCCAACGTCTCTTTGGTACGTCCTTGTTTTTGCAACCCAGTAATCATTAGTCGAAGATATGGGATTTTGTCTCGATCGATAAATAAGCTATCGAATAGATTAACTCTCGCCTGGTATTTGTCGAAATCAGCTGTCAACGCTGCGATTCCAACTTTGTTCACCAAAAGATTAATCTCCGCATTTTTAGGGTCCAACTGATGCGCCTGTTCGAGGTAGGTCAGGGCGCCATCGAAATCGCCATTGCCTAAGGCAAGCTCCCCTTGTTGCGCAAGACCCGTCGGTGAACGGGAATTGCGCTGCAATTCTTCTTTCAGTTGAATTTGAAACGCTTCGCGAACTGTGTAGCAATCCAATTCAAAGGGGGTCGCACAAATCAATCGATCTCCAACCGAAATAATGTTTCCAAGCGGCTGCTCGACTCGAATCGAGTCCGCGATTTTTCCGCTGACCAAATCAATTTGCAATATATTTTGCCCCGACGTGGGGACTAGATAAACTCCCTCTTTCCGAACCCCACGCCCAATGACTTGTTGGCCATCTGGAAATGCAATCGGTGGCCATTTACTTGCACCTGTTTTTTGGTCAACCGCTACGATCGCCGAATGACAAACGATCACCGCGATATCTTTCCATGCACCGGCTACATATCGCACTTGATCAATGTTCGAATCGCTGAGTTTCCAAAGCAGTGAACCATCGGAGATTTTGATTCCGTATGCGTCATTCCCATCCAAAGGGGCAAAAACAACAATTCCATTGTTGATTACAACAGAGGTGTCCACCGATCTGGGCGTCAATGGAGAAAAGTCGGCGCGTTCTACTTGCCCAAAGACGCCAACTTGGTTTGCAGCAACAAGGCTAGGTTTGACAGGGTATTTAAATGCCCACAATAAGGATCTGTCGGATTTGTTGTACGCGATCAAGTAACCGGAAAGAGTCGGACAAACGATGACTGCACCGTCGGCAGCTGGTAAAGCGCCCGAGCTTCTACGCATCAAGTCCCCTGCAATGGTTCCGTAGTTGGTGGTAAGGGGTTGGCGCCAGTATTGTTTACCGCTTTCAGGATCCAATGCTAAAAGGGAGAGATCGCCGTTCAACTCCCCCAAAACCAACAGCTCGTTTTCATGCGGTAAAGGCGAACCGAGGAATAGCATTCCCGCTAATTTCGGTTCCACTTCACTCTTTTGCCCCCCCACTTCCCATTTGATTTTGCCTTCCTCTCGAACACTCCAACACTGCATTACGTTGTAGTTTCGGAATGATTGAGATTTAGAAACTCGGGCATTCTGTCCCAATGCAAAACTTTCCGCCACATCCAATGCAGGCAGCTCGCTGATGTTGTAGATCCGTTCGCCGTCACTCGAGATCGCACCCAAAAGCGTCTCCCCCCAAACTCGCTTGGTGAGGTAGTCGGGAGAAGGCAAATTAAATGAATGACTATCCCGATTCAGATACCCATCCATTGAGAAGCCGAGCGGCATTCCACTGTAAAAGCACTCCCAACCTAATCGTCCCGTCAGGGTATCTATTGCAACGATTCGCTGATCGTAGGTAGAAGCGATAATCCATGGCCCAACGCTGATAGGGGTTCGCGAGGGAATCAGTGTCGACTTACCGTCCGACAATTTGCTCTTGAGAGTTAATTCCAAATTGTCTTTGTGCTGCTTGGATTCGTGCAATTCGGTATGCCATCTAAGGATCGGCAACGGAATTCCGCCGTTGGTATCGGCATTGCGATTTGCGTTTCCACTTGGATAGTAAGGCTGCATTACTACCCTGCGAATGACATGTTGCCCAGTAACATCCATTTTATCCAGGAAGTCTTTGGAAAAAACGGATCGGTTATCCCAACTGATTTTCGTGTCTTTCCAATTCAAATCGAGAGTATTGAAAGTTTTGCGAGTTGATTCGATCAAGCTTAGGGCTTCGGCGTGCTTCCCAATGCTTTGACTCGAGGCTGCAGCAAGAACGCCCAGCGCAGGTCCAAGCCGCTCGAAGGCGCTCTTTTGGCGAACAAGACGATCGAACAATCTCGATGCACTAAGTGCATCACCACGATGCAAACACTGTTCAGCTAAAATCAGCGTCGCATCCTGACCTGCTGTCGTGAAACCATACTTGCTAGCTACCTCAGCAACCGTTCCCCAATCCGCACCCGAAATCGCTTGATCTAGCTTCTGGCGCGCTTGCAATCCATACCGCAGATCGATCATCTTGGTGGCATCGGCCGGAAGCGCTTCGATCAGTTCAAAGGCGCGCTGAAAAACCGTTTTTTTCAATGTATAGAGGTCCGATGTCTCACCGGGTTTGGGTACTAACTCCGCAAGCTCGTCTCTCTCGGCGAAAAAATCCACACCCGAAAAGTCGTCCTTTCTAGAGTCTTCCAAGCCCAGTAAAATCCCCAACGCAAAAGTCGCTTCACTCCATTGTTCATTCTTGATCCCTCTTTCCGCTTCCTCTAAAAGCACTTGAACCTCCCGAGAAGGAGCCATCAATGCAACTTCAGAATTGATTGCGGTCGTGCGGCCGCGCGGGCGTTGAGCGACTGCCACCGAACATCCCATATCGGGCACAAGTAAATTCAGGCAAATTGAGATCGCAAGTACTAGAGAGAATCGAATTGACGAACCCATCCTTTGGTTATGCATTTTCCTAGGTCCAAGTAACTGAAAGTTGACTAATAGAACATTCTCGCAGCCATCAGTTTAACCGCTTTCCCGCTTTCTTGCAGAACACTGAGAAATCAAGGGCAAAGTGCCCCGACGATGCGATTTGCGATCGACAGGATGTTTCATCAATCCTGAGACTGTAATTGTTTAGCAAGCACAGCAAATTTTTCTTCATCTTCTGGAGAGACTTTAGGATATTGCAAATTGAGAGACAGGAGGTGGTTGGCAATGATGTCAGCTACCGCTGCACGGGCATACCACTTATCGTCCGCTGGGATGATGTACCAAGGAGTGGACTTTGTGCTCGTCGCAGACAATGCATCTTGGGTGGCTTCTTCGTATTTTTCCCAGAGTTTTCGTTCCTCGAGATCGCGCTCATTAAACTTCCATCGCTTGTCCGGCTGCGTAAGACGTTCGAGCAATCGCGCTTTCTGTTCCTCTCTGGACACGTGCAAATAAAATTTCAGAATGCTGGTCCCGCTCCTGATAAGCGTCTGCTCAAACAAACGGATCTCTTCATAACGTTGTTTCCAAAGATCCATCGGCTTCTTGAATGGCGGAAGGTTTTGAGGACCGAGGAATTCGGGATGGACGCGTACCACAAATACTTCTTCGTAATACGATCGATTGAAAATCGAGATCATGCCTTTGGCTGGCAAATAACGCATTGGGCGCCATAGAAAATGATGCTGCAATTCTTCGGAATTGGGTGCGCGAAAGCCGTAAATACGGCAGCCCTGTGGATTAACACCGTTCATGACATGCCGCACCGTACCATCCTTTCCCGATGCATCCATACCTTGCAATATCACGAGCAGCGACCGCTGCCCTCCAGCGAATAGCCGATTTTGCGCCTCTTGCAAGGTATCGCTATCAGCCTTTAATGCTTCGATGCCTTCGGTTTTTTTGGTTAGCTCATTCCCTGCTTTGGTCGAGATCTTACTAAGCTTGATGGGCTCCCCTTCCTTGACCCGGAACTTTTTGGCTTCAAAGTTGTGTTTACCCATTGTTCAAAATCCAATCGAGTCCAAGATCCAAATTGATCGCCGAATGCGTGAGCGCTCCCACGCTGATTCGATCTACACCGGTTAACGCTATATTCCCAATTGTGTCAAGATTCACGCCGCCAGAAGCTTCTAATTCGACCGACGGCGCCAATCTATTTCGCAGCATGACGCATTCCCTGAGCAGTTCGCAGCTCATATTATCGAGCAGTACTATATCCGGCAACGCACTCAATGCAGACTCGAGTTGGCTGACGCGATCCACCTCAATTTCAATCATTGGGGCTGTTTCAAATCGATATGCGCCACTTGCAATAAAAGTCTTGGCCATTTGAACTGCAGCCGCAGGTTCCAGCAGATGTCCATCTTGCGACGCGCGGCAGGCTAGATGGTTATCCTTAATCAAGATCCCATCGAACAATCCCAATCGATGATTTCGACCGCCTCCACATCGAACAGCATACTTCTCTAGTCGTCGCCAGCCGGGGGTCGTCTTGCGAGTGTCGTAGACCCGTGCCTTGGTGGCCTCGACCTTCATGACGTAGCGATTAGTAAGCGTTGCAATTCCGCAGAGTCGCCCCAAAAAATTGAGTATCGTCCGTTCGCAAGTTAGCAGATCGCGAGTTTCTCCCGAAAGTGTCGCGATCGGTTGCTTGGGTATGAACCGTTCTCCATCTCCAACATGCTGCGTCCAAGTAATCTTGCTATCCAACTCTTGCAGAATCGCTTCGATTAAATCGACTCCCGCTGCGATTCCGGCAACGCGTGGCAGGATAACTGCCGACCCCGAGATTCCTTGAGGAACGATGGCCAAAGTAGTAATGTCAGCAGTGCGATCAAGATCCTCGCGAATCGCCAGCCTTACCAAATGCGACAAATCATCGAGCAAGGGGCCGTCGATCGTTTGCGATCGGTAATCAGTGTGCATGGGCGACTCGAAATACGTTCCTGAAGTGATGTTGCGATACTGTTCAATCCGGCTGCAATCGTATAGTGTAACTACGCTGGAGGCTTCAGAACCTGAGGCATGGACGGTTTTCGACCTCGAATCGTCGATTCCCGCTGCTATTTTCCAAGTAGAACACAACCTTTTAGCAACCCCAACCACCGGAGATCGATCGATGAATTGGCGAAATTTAATGGCTCTTGCCTCTCTTTTTATCCTTGCTCAACCCGCACTTTGCCAAGACAAAACCGAAAAAAAGGAGGGGGCGGCGAAAGCCGAAGTGCTGGAGATAGGTAACGGCAAAATTGTGGTAACCAAGCCTGCATCATGGAAGTCGATGCCCGAAGGCCCGATGGTCGACAAAGAGTTCCGATTCCCAGCCGAAGGAGACAATTCCGTTCGCATAACCATTTCGCGAGCAAGCGGCGGCATCGAAGCAAATATCGCGAGGTGGATTGGTCAGTTCGAAGGAGCGACCAAAGAAAACACCAAGGTTGAGAAAAAGGACGTGGACCAAACCAAAGTTCATATGGTAGAAATCGAAGGCACGTTTAAAGATTCTAGAGGCGGTGCCATACTGAAAAAGAGCGAGAACTACAAAATGCTCAGCGCTATCCTTGAGCTGAAGGACGGTTCCACGATCTTCGTCAAATCCACCGGGCCAAAGGAACTCGTTGCCAAAATGCGCGACGAATTTATCAAAATGATTGACGGATTGAAAAACAAGTAACTGCAAGGCGAAACGTTACAAAATCGCTTGTGCTCAGCCATCCCTGCGAGCGTTATTTTTTGGTTGGGCAGGGTACCATCTTACCACCGGCCTTGCCGGTGGTTTTTCAGGCTCAATTGCTATCGATGGAGATAGCGACGATGCCACATTCTACACGTCAGTCATTTCCATAAAGGATCGCATAGCTTGCGAGTCGTCATTCTAGAGTCTCCCGAATCAGTAACCCATTTTGCTGCAGACGAAGTATGTGCGTTGCTAAAATCTCGCAACGCAAACGGACTTGGCGCTGTGCTTGGACTTGCCACGGGCGGCACTCCGCTAGGTCTCTACCGCGAATTGGTCCATCGTAATTCTCGCCACGAAATCTCCTTCAAAAACGTCGAGACTTTTAATCTCGACGAATACGTCGGCGTTGCGGCTGACAGCCCAAACAGCTACCACCACTACATGTTTGAAAATTTGTTCAAACATATCGATATCGATCTGTCGATGACCCACATTCCAAAGACATTTGGAGTCGATTTACAGCAAAGTGCGACCGAGTTCGAACACCAAATCGAAATAGCTGGCGGTATCGACCTGCAAATCCTGGGCATTGGCGTCGATGCCCACATCGGATTCAACGAAATAGGATCCTCGCTCGGCTCACGCACGCGTGTCAAAACCCTAACGCAACGAACCCGCCAAGACAACGCCCGCTATTTTGGAAGTGTCGACGAAGTCCCTCAAACGGCACTCACCATGGGGATACAGACTATTCTCGAAAGTCAATCGATCTTGTTGCTCGCAACTGGAATTAGCAAAGCCAAAGCGATTCGCGAATGTGTCGAAGGCCCCATTACGGCTTCGGTTCCAGCAAGCGCATTGCAATTGCACCCCAATGTGACACTTGCAATCGATCGAGATGCGGCAAATGACTTGGCGAACGTAGACTATTTCTTGGCTGCGGAACGCAATAGAGCGGTCGCCTCGCGATCATCCTGAAGCAGCTTATCGGTGCTTTCTGCGTCAACTTGCCTACAACACTCGGTCAAGCGTTCGATCAGCGCATCCCAAGGTTTCTCCCAAGTCTCTTCATTCGTACTTTCCGGTGCAATTTGGCTGATTTCCTCTGCTAGCAGAATGAATCGAAGCACATGTCGAAACAACAGTCCCTCTTGTTTTTGAAAGCCCTTTGCTAAGATGTATTTGTTGAACTCGCAATTGAATTCGAGCAGTTCGCCAACGACCCAAACACCCCTGGTATACAAATCGTGAACGCGCGGGAATTCATGATTAAAAAGTCGACGCATCTTTTCCGCAAGCGCAAGAGCTGGCGGTGGCGGCGGTTCCCATTTATCGTTCCAGGTCCTCGATGTGCCCCCCGTTTCAGCCGCCAGCTTCTCTAAATCGGGCTCTTCTTTTTTTTCCCATTGTCCCATGATCTCAGATGAACCAGCTAACCCCAACTCCAACAATTTGGGATGCAACACGCCTGTTGCAAGCGGTCCAAAAGGGATAATGTCCGGTGGTGGACAAACAACCAACTTCGAGATGTTGGCCGGCAATTCCAAGACACTCTCCAGTGCTTGAATTCGCTCTGCTTGGTCTGCATGCTGCAATAAATCGATCATGAACAAACCAAAAATTGGATTCACGCTTCTAAGCTGGACCAGCAACTCCAGCTTGTCCGTGGGCTCAGCTTTCTCTGGTCGATAGAGATCTAATTCGTAGCGGACTTCGGCACCGTCGATTGCATTACCGAATTCCACTTCGTCCTCCTCGTCATCCACGATTTCGCTCGTATCGGTTGCATTTGCGTTGGCATTGGGTTGCGAAGAAAACGCGATCCACGGCTTTCGTTCGGGCTCTGTTTTGACTTTGTTTTTCCCATTGGTCTTGTCACTGGATGCAACACCGGAGATAGGTGTTGGCTTGGGAAGAAGATCTACGTAACCTGCGGTCCAGAGCGTAACCAACATCTGATTGAGTTCACGCTGTGCCTGCGGAATCTCATTGGATGGCAACAATCGCCTGCCAACAAGGTCGCGAAGGGGCTGAACTTGAGATGAATTCAAGAGCATGTAAGCAAGTAGTCTCCAAGGCAGTAGGCCTTTACTAGCAAGTCTTGCGGCTGGCGCCTGCCTCAACTTTTCAAATTGCTCGCGAGTCCAATAGGTCTCGCCGGCGCGCTTCGTGGGCATCTTTTTCTTGAGTGCCTTCCTGGCTCGAAGCAAGCCGGGGTCTTTGGTATCTTCTGGGATCAGATCGAATTGCGCTTTCCAACGCAAGTATTTGACGTCGTCTTCGTGAGCAAGCACATAGACAAAACCCTGAGAATCAAACTGTGGCCGCCCTGCACGTCCAAAGATCTGTTGCGCAGAGCTTGGTTCTACGATCTTCTTCTTGCCCCACGGACCCTTGACCATACTCGGCAAGATGACGCTGCGTGCAGGAAGGTTGATGCCAGCCGAGAGAGTCTCCGTGCAAACGCAGATGCTTAGCAGTTTTTCTTGAAAAAGTTGCTCTACGATACGCCTGTATTTGGGCATCAAACCCGCGTGATGCACGCCGATCCCCCGAATAAGCACTTGTTTGAGTTTGGTACCCGCTCCTTGACTGAAGTCATACGCTTCGATGCGTTTGGTCAAAATTGCTTGACGTTCTTTGTCGATGAGCTTCTTGCTCTTGAGCACTTCAGCCAATTGCCAACATTGATCGCGATTGAAACAAAAAACTAGGCCCGGTGTGCGGCGTTTTTCTTCATCCCCTTCTGCGATCCGCTCCAAATGCTCGTCGAGGTAGGCATCGTCGACCCATTCGAATTGCAGAGGTACTTTTCGCTCGTTGCTCTGCACGAGCTCCATGTTTCTTCCGTGCGCGCGCATGAGCCAAATGCAGAACTCGACGCTGTTGCCGATCGTCGCAGAAAGTAACATGATACGTGTTTGTCGCGGGAGCATGCCAAGACTTAGCTCCCAGACGATTCCTCTTTCTGGATCGTTAAACGAATGGAATTCATCCATCACGACCGACGAGACCGCCTCAAAGGAATCTGGATCTTGCATCAATCGGTTCAGCAAAATCTCCGCCACAACTACGAGCACAGGAGCATCGGGGTTAACGCGCCGATTGCCTGTTACAAGCCCGATACTACTCGCAGGATAACCCCACCTCACAACAGTTTCTTGGATCTCAGTGAGTTTTTGATCGGTCAGAGCAATCAGTGGGGTCGTATAATAGCATTTCTTTCCCGTACGGAGCGCTTCGTAAATGGCAGCTTCTGCAATCAGCGTTTTCCCAGTCCCGGTTGGAGCGCAAACCAATATGCCTTGTTCGCAAGCGTACCAAGTCAGCAACGCCTCTTCTTGAACAGGATAAGGCGTATAGAGTAGTCGATCGAGGTATTCGGAAGCGAGCGAATCGCGATCTACAGTTGAATTGTTGGTTTCTTGGTTCATGCTTTGGCATTGTAAGCATGAACCACAAAATGGGATGGGCAGTTTGCTGTATGGCGGGAAAAAGTGTAGCAATTGCGAACTCGATCCCTACCATTTTATGAATCGATCACTTGGTTCATTCAATGACCAAAGCCCCAGGCGCTCGTTTGTACTCCAAATCATGAGTGCGTCACCTTGTCAAATCCAGAAGTTTCCGTGAGGGACTGATGATTGACGCGTTGCGGATTACTTCAATCGCGAGATCCAGTAAATCGGGTTTGGTAGCATGTAGGTTTTGTCGCTATCTCAATCGTGGCAAATCAAGTGACGGTCGGGACGCCACACCAACTGCCCTTGTTTTTCTACATTTTCCGACCAATTGGCACGTCGCCCCCTTGCCCTGAAGATAGTGCTGACGGAACAGTCGTTGTCGGCCATTCCATATTGCAGCAAATGCATCAAGTTCCCGTCTGCCGGTATTTTGAGGCAGAAAATATCTTGTAAAATCCTTGCGAAACTAGGTGAAATAGGGCGTATTAGACATACTCAAGCCGGCAGGATTTGCCAGAATAGCTCAATGTGACGAGCCCGGATACTCGATACTATCGTTACAGATTCACAACGACCCCGGTGTGATACTGCTTACGAAAGCAGGCAGCGATGTCGTTTTGCTGTTTTTTGCTTCAACCTCTACGTATTGATAGCAAAGAACGATCAATTTAGAAAACTTTTGAGCGAGCTAACAATCTGATGTCAACCGAAGCCCCTTCGACTTCGAATAAAGCTGTCAAAACGGTAAGTGGAATCACGGTTCGCTTGTGCGGTGATTCAGGAGACGGAATGCAATTGCTTGGTACGCAGTTGACCAACACGTCCGCGCTAGCTGGCAACGATATTGCCACTTTCCCTGACTTCCCCGCAGAGATTCGCGCACCGCGCGGGACGCGTGCCGGGGTTTCTGGGTTTCAAGTGCAGTTTGCATCGCACGAAGTGCACACGCCCGGCGATACGCTCGATGCATTGGTCGCCATGAATCCAGCAGCCCTAGTCACCAACATCGCCGACCTACCCAAAGGGGGGCTTTTGATTGTCAACGAAGATAGCTTCGAGGACAAAGACCTGAAATTGGCAAAGCTAAAAGTAAATCCGCTTGAAGAACCGGCAATGGAGAACTATCGGCTGATCAAGGTACCGATTACGCGGCTGACCAAACAAGCGGTTGCTGAACTTGGGCTGAGCGTCAAGGAAGCGGATCGATGCAAGAATTTCTTTGCGATGGGGTTGGTCTATTGGCTTTACGGTCGCAATATGGATGCGACGCTTCGGTACATCAATGGCAAGTTCGGAGACGGAACGTCGTCGATCGCAAAAGCCAACGAGAAGGCCTTGCGAGCAGGCTGGGCCTTCGGCGAGACTATCGAGGCACTTGGCCATAGCTACAATATCGAGCCTGCGAAGCTGGTGCCTGGGACCTACAAGAATATCATCGGAAATCAAGCGATGGCCTTTGGGTTGATGGCAGCCGCTCATAGAAGCGGCAAAGAGATTTTTTATGGCTCTTATCCGATAACGCCTGCAAGCGATATCCTTCACGAACTCTGCAAGTACAAGAACTTTGGAATTTGCACGTTTCAAGCAGAGGACGAAATAGCCGCAGTATGCGCTGCAATTGGGGCAGCCTATGGCGGACAAATGGCGGTTACGTGTTCCAGTGGCCCTGGGATCGCCCTCAAGACCGAAGCGATGGGCTTAGCTCTCATGCTTGAGCTACCCTTGCTGGTCATCGACGTTCAACGCGGAGGCCCAAGCACAGGTTTGCCCACAAAAACGGAACAGTCTGATTTGATGCAAGTGATGTTTGGCCGCAATGGAGAATCCCCTCTACCTGTACTCGCCGCTCAAAGTCCGGGAGATTGCTACGAAATCATCCAGGAAGCTTGGATGCTGGCAACCCAATTGATGATTCCGGTCATCGTTCTATCCGATGGGTACATTGCCAACGGCTCTGAGCCATGGGCAGTGCCGGACGTCTCCAAGATGACACCGATCACGATTACCCACCCAACGGAGAACAACAATTCCGATGGATCGTTTATGCCTTACAAACGCAATGAATTGCTTGCTCGACCATGGGCCATTCCAGGAACAGCCGAGTTGATGCATCGCGTCGGAGGACTGGAAAAAGAGGATGGCTCAGGAAACATTAGCTACGATCCCGATAACCATCAAAAGATGGTCAATATTCGTGCTCAAAAAGTTGCGAATGCGGCCAAGTTACTCCCCCCGCAGCAAGTCATCGGACCTCAGAGCGGTGAGCTGTTGGTATTGTCTTGGGGTGGAACTTATGGCTCCTGTTTAACGGCTGTTCAGAACGCTCAAGCAGAGGGTGCAAGCGTCGCCTTGGCACACATCCGATACCTCAATCCTTTCCCCAGCAATCTCGGTGAGATCATCTCTCGCTACAAGCAAGTGCTCATCCCAGAACTCAACATGGGGCAACTGCGAACTCTTATCCGTAGTCGTTACCTAGTTGATGCAATTGGCTTCAACAAGGTTAAAGGGAAACCGTTCACAGTCACGGAACTTCAAGAGAAGATTTTGGAGATGACGAAAGTTGGTTCTCGAAACTCTTCGCACTCAAAAGCCAGTTAGTGTGCCAAAAATCAATTGCAGGCAATGGTTTTTTGAAGTCTCCAACGAGCCCAAATTCCATGCCTCAATCGAGAAGCAGTACCGTAGCAGAACACAATTCAACCCACAACTAAACCATTCCATCCATTTAGCACCCATGAGCACAGCACTCCCCGTCCTCAAAGCCGAAGATTTTACTAGCGACCAAGACATTCGATGGTGCCCTGGCTGCGGCGACTATTCGATCTTAGCCCAAATGAAAAAGGTGCTACCAGAAATTGGTGTGCCACCTGAAAAAACCGTTTTCATTTCTGGTATCGGTTGTAGCAGCCGTTTTCCGTATTACGTAAACACGTATGGAATTCACTCTATCCACGGACGAGCTCCTACCTTTGCAACCGGTCTCAAACTGACTCGACCGGACCTGAGCATTTGGGTTATCACAGGTGATGGCGATGCACTGAGCATCGGCGGAAATCACTTTATTCACTTGCTGCGTCGCAATGTAGATTTGAACATCGTCCTTTTCAATAACCGAATCTACGGATTGACCAAGGGGCAGTATTCACCTACCAGTGTCGAGGGCCAAATCACCAA
The DNA here is from genome assembly GCA_031374515.1 of Pirellula sp. GTDB lineage: Bacteria > Planctomycetota > Planctomycetia > Pirellulales > Pirellulaceae > JBKCUI01. Next base: position 160,195 of record JANMGH010000205.1, read on the forward strand.
AAGCACGCCTATGGGTGTGGTTGACCATCCGCTCAACCCGATCAGCATTGCCGTGGGTGCCGAAGCGAGTTTTATCGCTCGATCTGTCGACAGCAACGTGAAACATTTGGCTTATACGCTCAAACGCGCGGCAGCGCACAAAGGTACTTCCTTCGTCGAAGTCTACCAAAACTGCAACGTGTTCAACGACGGGGCATTTGCCTATGCACAAGACAAAGCGACGCGGGACGATGCGACGATAGAGCTGCAACACGGAAAGCCGATGATTTACGGTAAGGATAGGGACAAAGGCATTCGGCTAAACGGTCTCAACTTGGAAATCGTCGACCTAAGCCAAGGCAAGATCAAGGAGGATGACCTGCTGTTCCATGACGAGCAAGCTGGCTCAACATTGGTGTACATGCTTTCTCGACTTCGCCGTCCCGATTTCCCCGAGCCGATCGGTGTTTTCCGCGCTGTCGAAACCGAGACTTTCGAAGTGGCCGTTCGAGGCCAAATCGATGAAGCGATTAAGCAAAAAGGGAAAGGCAATCTTCAAAAACTATTTAGTAGCGGAGAGACTTGGAAGGTCGGTACCTAAAACAACCTTCCACTTATGCAAATTCTTTTCGAGGACAACCACTTGTTGGTTCTTAATAAACCAGCGAACTGGGTTGTCCAAGGAGCGCTTCCAGGACAAAAGAGCCTGTTCGATTGGTCGGCTGCGTATCTCAAGGAAAAGTACAGCAAGCCGGGCAAGGTTTTTATTGGGGTTGTTAGCCGTCTCGATGCGCCCGTGACGGGAGTGATGCCGTTTGCTCGAACCAGCAAATCGGCAAGTCGATTGAGTGAACAGTTTCGCGACCATACGACGCGAAAGACTTATTGGGCTATCGTCAGCAGTCGCCCTAGAGAGTCGTCCGCGAGACTTGAACACTATCTCGTCCGGCGCGAGGAAGATTTCAAAACTTGGGTCAGCACGTCCGTCACGTCCGAGAGCAAACTTTCGATTCTCGAGTACAAATGTATTGGACAAAACCGACTCGGGTTCGAGTTGGAAATCAATTTGATTTCGGGTCGAAAACATCAAATTCGAGCTCAATTGGAAGCGATTGGATGCCCAATCCTCGGCGACAGTAAATACGGTGCCGAAAAGTCTTTTGACGATGGAATCGCATTGCATTGCAGATCGCTGGAGATAAACCATCCGACGCTGCATACGAAATTGCAATTTGAAGCGGATCTTCCTAAATATTGGCAATGGAATGGCTTATCCTCGTGATCTATTTAGACAATAACGCCACTACTCGCATTGACCCTTTGGTTGTCGAACGCATGCATGATCTCATGCAGATGCGATTAGCAAATCCTAGCAGCCAGCACGCTGCGGGTCGTGAAGCGAGGCGAATTGTCGAGCAAGCTCGCGAGACTATATTGACTCAATGCGGCGGCAGAACCCACGGGATGGCCAGCGACCAACTCCTTTTTACAAGTGGTGGTACCGAGGCGAACAACTTAGCAGTTTTCGGATTATCCGAAAGCCGGCCGGGAGCAATTGTTGTATCCAGCATTGAGCATCCAACTGTTCTCGGAGCGGCCCAAAACGCTGGTACTTATGGAAGGGAGATTCGGTATCTACCCTGCTCCATCGATGGCATCGTCTGCTTGGACGTGCTTGAACAATGGTTGGCAAAGGCATCCACGAGTGACCCTATCGCGCTCGTCTCGCTCATGTTGGCGAATAACGAAACCGGGGTTTTGCAACCTGTCCAACGCGCTGCAGCCATGTGCCGAAAAGCAGGAGTGTTCATTCACACGGACTCCGTCCAAGTGCTTGGTAAGTCCAATTTAGACTTTGCTGCGTTGGGCGTGGATGCGATGACGATCACCGGCCACAAATTACATGGCCCTGTAGGGATAGGGGCATTGATTTTGAGAAACGGAGTTCCACTAAGCCCACAGTGGTTTGGTGGCTTCCAACAGTTGGGGCTGCGGCCCGGAACTGAGATGCCAGTACTGGCTGGCGGATTTGAAGTTGCCGTCACGCTCGCGAAATCTCACTTGATAGAGCGAACGGAATGGATGCGAAAAATCCGAGACATGTTACAGGACGGAATTCTTTCAGAGATTTCGAATGCTGTGGTTATCGGTGCAAAGTCCAACCGACTACCGAATACGTTAAGCATAGCCTTTCCAGGTATCGAGAGACAAGCGTTGCAACTTGCACTTGACCTGGAGGGAATCGCGTGCAGCACAGGTTCTGCGTGTGCCAGCGGATCAAGTCAACCATCACACGTTCTTGCCGCGATGCAACTAGATGCGTCGGTCGTCCGGGGAGGAATCCGATTCAGCGTGTCAGCCGAGACGAGTGAGTCGGAAATCGTTCAAACGATCGCATCCCTATCTAAGATCGTATCAAGAATGCAAACGAAAGATTCAAGCCGCAATCTGTGATCAGCAATCTTACTGTGATCAGCAATCTTAGCTCATTAATTTACACCCCCTTAAAACATCCTAACACCCACTGTTAGCAAAATGTTTGCATACCGCTGAGTGTCGCCGGTTTGTACTGTGAGGACATGATCGTCTGTAGACACACGGCGATAGAACTCCCATTTCTCGATGGGTTCGAGCGGAACTTGAATGTCCGCCTTTCGAATGGTTTCTCGGTAATCGGCCCAGACCGGTGGGTCACCGTCAAGCGCATAAGGGCCACTTGTTTCAGTCATCATTGTTTCGATCGCTTCCACCGAAACGGCCGATAGAATCGCTTCTAAGACTTGATTGCAATTAAGGATGCCAGGCATCAAATTCAGAGAAACCAACTCACTTCGAGGCCCGCGTTTGCTAGAGGCGGGATAATTTCCATCGGCAATAAGGATCGTTGCATGGTGCCCAGCTTCCGCTAAGATTCGTGAAATGGTTGGGTGGATCAATTTGCTGAGTAACATCAAGGTTTCCTGGTTTTCTGAGTTGCAGGTAGCGGCACCTGATTGGGCGACATTAAGTATCGAAACAAATCGAGTCGCGAATCTGTCGAGAGTGAATCAAGCAAGCCTTCTGGCATTAAGGATCGATCCGTTGTTTTGCGAGCCGTAACCTGCAGAGTCTGGACCGTGACTGTTTCGTTGATGGTCTGTATCGTAATGGTCTCGTTGGTTTCCGCCAGTGGGACGCCGTTAATTGACGAGCCATCTTGCATTTCAAAAATCTCAAAGCAATTCTTAGCAGCGACCTGAGCGCTTGGAGCAAGGATGTTTTCCAGCCAGTACAACTTGTTGATGCGCTGTTCTCCAGTTAGATCTGGTCCTATGGATTGTCCTTCACCGAAGAGTTTGTGGCAGCTTGCACATTTGGCTTCCCATACCAAACGCCCGCGGCTTGCGTTTGCACTCAGCAAAGCAGCATCGGTCAGTTCCTCTTTAATATCATCAATCGCTTTCCGACTATCCTCGCTTAAATCGTACAAGTTGGGGTTAAGCTTTCTCGCTCGCTCGAGCAGTGGCCAATCCCCGATAACCTGAAACTGACGCCACGAAGCGGCATCAATCGATTCAACCGGGATCTTGTTGGACTCCGCAGCATCTAGCAACACCACCATCAACTCTGATTTGCTTGCCAGCGCCGCAACAATCCCTCGTCGTAGATTTGGTGCGGCGTCCCGATAGAAATTGACAAGATTTGCTGCATCCCCCGCTGGAGACTTGTTTGCAATCGCGAGCGCGGCAACTTGTGCGATATCTTCGTCAGTCAGCATTTGCCATAGCGCCAAAACTGCTTCTGCAGTCCCAATTTCGGCAATCTTTTGCACTGCAAAGCGACGCAAGTTTACTTCGGTCTTTGGGTCGTTTGCAGTGGATAGCAATTTGGACAAGTCCGTTTTAATTCCGAACGCAATCTGTAACATCTCTATCCGTTGGCGTGTGAGTTCATCCGCTTTTGGTTCCATTTTTCGGAGCAATTTGTCCCATGTTTTCGGAGTTGGTGCGGATGCAAATCCCGCGTAGCCCTCGCTCATGCCCGCAACGACAATAGCAAAGTAGTCCGCTGCTCCACGGATAGTTGCGTCTCCAACGACCCAATCCAACGCCTCGGGTTCTCGAACGTGAAGTTCTGCAAGGCGACGAACGATTAATTGCGTTAGTTTAGGAATTTTGGACTTGCCGCAAAGCTTGGCCGCTCCCATCGCATCCAACGCAACTCGACTCTTCATGCCATGCCACAGGACGATCGGGAAGTCACGGTCGTTTGCCAAATCACTTGATTGCGCGAGCAAAGTCGGTAGCCGCCAATCGGAGGGAATGAACTGCGGTTGCAAAGCAGCCAGATAGAGTCTCACCAGCGATCCGGTTTTGTTCGCGACCATTGTGCTGAGCGTTTCAAGTATCTCTTCGTACACCTCGGTTTCGTCCGGCTCCAACGCCTCGAGTCCTTGATCGGCCACCAGCTTCATCGTAGCTGCATGGATTTCCTCAGGCTCGTTGTTGCGAATTAGCCGAACCACGGTTCTTTTGTCCAAACGATCCGAATCATTTAGTGTCCAAAGAGCGCGCAGACGCAATACTGTGGTTTCCACTTGAGACGCTTCGAATGATTTTGCAAACAGGTCCTTATGAAGCGATTCAACCTGCTCCGAAGTCAATCGGCGACCTCCTGCGATGATGCGTTGTGCCATCCGCGCGTACCATGCGTTCGTATGCTTCAGAAGTTTCAGCAATTCGTCTGTTTCGAGTGTAGACACATTCATAGGCGTCGTACGCTCGTTTGATTTGACAATAACTTTCGTTGAGGTAGGAGCTCGATACGAAATGCGATAAATGCGACCGCTCGTCCTGTGTACTCCCATTTCCTGGTTGCCTTCGCTCAAATCAGACCAATCCAAAACGTAGACAGTACCGTCTGGCCCATACGAAAGTTCGATTCCGCGAAACCAAGCATCTCTCCACTGCACAAGTTCAGACGGATGCTTTCCGACGAACCCTGCTCCTTGCCGAACCAAGTTTTCTTGATCCATCTTCTTTCCAGAAACATTCAAGGTAAATACTTCATTGCGGCATTCCAAGGGCCATTGGTCTGCTTGATAAATCATCATGCCACAGTGTGCGCGCCCGCCGCCGTCTTTGTTTGTTTCATCACCAATTTGAGAACCTTTGGTATTCCCATGCAAATCTTCTGAGATTTGTGTCAGCAGCGGAAAGGGAGCGGAATCGGCATCTAGGCCAAGCTTCCGCTGCAAGCTGCTATTGGGGATAGCATGCCAAAGGCGACCTAATTCTGAGTTCACGACAAACAAGTTTCCGTATCTGTCCCAGTCCATTCCCGAGGGGTTAGTCGTTCCACTGCAGACAACTTGAAACTCTGAGGTTTTGGTATTGAATCTCCAAATCCCTGCGCTCACCCGCGTCCTTTCGTTTGAGCTTTTGACTTGGTTCTCTGAGAAGAGCTTTGGCCGTTCAGTTTGATCCAAATACCGAAGTTGGGCCTTGGATTTCGATTGGGCCTCGAACGCGATTGGACACCCCACGTCTGAGATCGCAAGAGCCCCTTGCCGTCCATAAAGCCATCCGTCAGGTCCAAATCGTAAACCGTTTGCCATTTCGGATGGCATTTTGTCGTCGAATCCATTGAGCACAATAATCGGCTTGCCGTCACATAGATCGTCCTGGTTCGCATCGCTCAAGAACAGAAGATTTGGTGGGGCTAAAGCCCAGACACCATTTTTACCGATCTCGATGCTAGTGAGTTTCTTGCCTTGATCCCAAAACACTTTTCGTTTGTCGAATGTACCGTCTTGATCGGTGTCTTCGAGAATGATGATCCGATCTGTAAGCTTGGTGTCAACGCCGACTTGTTTTCCCGCAAACGTATAGTTCTCGACAACCCACAACCTACCCTTTGCATCCCAAGATAACGCGATTGGTTGTTGCACATCGGGTTCGCTTGCAACTAACTGCATTTCAAAGCCAGGTGGAAGAACGGACTGGCCAGGAATTAGTTTCGGATCGGTTAGGGGCGTTGTGACAACCTGCGTGTTATAGATCTTGATGGATTTGGTGGGATTATCGAGTCGATTGAAACTCCGATCAACACTTGGCTGCGCCGATGCGACCTGTGCCAAACCGAGGTGACAAAACCACAATGATCCGTGAGACAAAAAATTAACCCAGGACGTTCTCATTCGTACATCCTTATTTCTTCCATTTCCATTCCTTCACCAATTCATCGATCGATTTCGAAATGTCCCCAGCTTCTTTGGAAGCGCCGATGAATAAAAAAGCGATGTCATCTTTCACGAGGACAATACAGTCTACCGGTCGCACTGACTTCTTGTCTGCAGGGATTGTAACCCGGCATGCCTTTTCGCCGTCCACATTATGTAAATCCTCGTTTACTTGTCCTTTAAACTTCTTCGCGAACGACTCCGCAAGCTTCTGAGTCGTAGGTTCAGTTGCCTTTCCAATATCAATTGAGATCATTTGACTTACTTTTGGGTACGTCTCATCGGATCGAGTCAAAATTGCATAAGTCTTGCCTCCACTTTGGTTGGGTTGCCACCCCTTTGGAGATGTAAATTTCGCATGTTTTATTTCGCATTCGAACTGCGACGCATCGGACTTGTGTTTCCGAACGATGAGTCGTTCTTCTTGGCCATTTGCATTTATTCCTTGAACAAAGAGAATCCCAATTAGACCTATGATGCAGTTGCGCACAATCGCACTCCTTATCCTCAATGCTCGGCTCGCCGATTGATCGCTGAAATGCGAAAAGAAGAAATCTGCGAGGTTGCTGTATTGTAAGCAGGGCACGAGGATGAACTAGTGGGCTCGTCAAAAAGCGAAAAACACTTGCAATGACTTCTACTATGAAACAAAGCGAGTTCTAATGAACTCGTTTGGTTGTGTTTCATGTTGGTTGCACTGTTCAAACCGTTGCCGTAGACTTAGTCCCAACGTTTTTAGAATTACTGTTTTCAACTAATCTCCATGCAGACCAACAAACGAAAACTCTTTTAACCAGGATTTGCTTTCTCGGCCTAGAATGCATGATAAAAACAGCTCGTATTGTTCAAATCGCCGCATGTGGATTGCTTGGTTCATTGGCATACTGCCTAGTAGCCATTCCTAAGTCTGAAAGCGTCCAGTCCGACGTTGTTCCCACACCTCCATGGAAGCAAATAGTTTTGCTTGCCGACAAAGGGATAAACGAGAGCAGCGGCTTAGTGATATCGGATCAAAATGAAGACTGTTTCTGGACGCATAACGATTCCGGCGATCTCCCACGTCTTTTCTTGGTGCATCGAGATGGCCGAACGATCGCTAGGTTCCAGTTAGCGGGTATAAAAGCTATCGACTGGGAGGATATTGCAACGGCAAGCATCGGCGGCTCTCCGAAGATCATCATAGGTGACATCGGCGGCAACGCGCAGGCGAGAAAGCACATCTCGTTGCACATCGTATCGGAACCTCGTTTTGTGTATGACGGAACAAGTCCAACCAAGCCGATTGAATTCTCAGCGGCTGTGGAGACCACCATCAATGTCATTATCCCAGGGGGCGTTACGAATTTCGAAGGCATAGCGGTCGACCAGGAAGCTGGGTTGATCTTACTGGTAGAAAAAGCGCTGCTCGGTGGACGGGTTTACACTGTGGCACTTCCTTCTGCGGTGGTGGCAGCCAAGAATACAATCGAGGCTAGGGCCCAAGAGATCGGCCATACCAGCATTCCCTATGCATGCGCTAGCGACATCTCGAGGGACGGGAACGCGTTGGTGATAACGAATTACACACTCGGCTACCTTTTTTCGAGACAGAAGTCTGCCGAAGGCAAAGCAGAGAGTTGGTCGGACACCTTAAAAAGAGAGCCTATCGCTTTTCGGCTTCCAAAGATGAGACAAACGGAAGCGGCTTGCTTTTCCAAAGACGGTACATCGCTTTTTTTGACCAGTGAACAAATCCCAACGCCCCTCATAGAACTGATGCTTTCCAACTTGAAATAGATGCAAGAAACGTGTCATCGCAATTGAGCTGCAGAGACTTGCGTATACAAATCTCTTATTTCTTTTGTCATCCGTTCGTGGCGGAATCGGTCAGTAAAGAGTTGTCTCCCTTTTTGACCGAAATCGTGCCGCAATTGTGCTGAGTCAGCAAGCGAACTAATTGCGTTTGTTAGAGAGTCGATTTCCTTGGGTGGGATTAAGAAACCGGTGATTCCGTTCAATACGACTTCCCGCGCACCATCGATGTCGTAGCTGATAACCGGTTTCCCAGCAATCAACGCTTGAGGAAGTGCGCGCGCGAGTCCTTCACGCAGCGAAGTGTGGATCAGTGCATCCATTGCACCGACTAGCCCCGGTACTTCTTGAGGAGGGACCAATCCGGTGAATACAAAATGTTCCCGCATCTTGCGTTTGGAAATTTCAGCTTCAAACGCTTCCTTGAGAACTCCGTCGCCAACGAACAAAAACTTGACATTGGGATGACTGCGACAGACTTGCTCGGCAGCTTCGATTACATAGCAATGCCCCTTGAGATGGAACAATCTTGCGATTTTCCCAAATACCACATCCGTGTTCTTGAACCCCAATTCACTGCGAACGCGTTCTCTGTTCTTGGCTGAATGAAGGAATGGTTCCACATTCATACCGCTGTAAATTGTCGTGAATTTTTTGCGTTCGGCGATTTTTGCATTCACCATCAAATCGGTCATTGCATCTGCAACGCTTACCATTCGATGACAGCGTTTCGCGGCCCATTTTTCACACTGAATGAAAAGCCATCGACTGGCCCATCGTTGGTAAGGGTGAAACGGAGCGCCATGAACGGTGTGAACCACGCATGGTACCTTGCACGACCACGCAGCGGCGCGTCCGAGAAGTCCAGCCTTGGCACTGTGCGTATGAACCACGTCGGGTCGCCACGCCCGAATGGAGGTCTTCAACGTACTTAAGGCATGGAGATCGTATACTGGGGATATCGCCCGGATCAACGAAGAATGGCCCTCGATCAAAAGTCCTTCCGTGTTCGTTTGCGTCAACAATTTCCCTTCCGGACCTTCAGTAGGGCCTGTAGCCAATTTGACATCGTCGCCAAAAATGCGGATCAAATCCATGCAGTTGAACAAGGTGTTCTCCTGAGCACCCCCAACAATCATACGTGTGATTACATGCATTACTTTCATGCATTGAGTCCATTCGCTCTTCTGGTCTTTTTGTCTGGCCAAGCAAATCGCATAGTTAGTCCAACAAGGATGCAGGCAGCACCGATCCAAGTCCACCAGTGTGGTGCGTGGTAGAGTGGGTCGCTCATCCGGGTCACGTGCACCCAAACAGGTAAGAGCACCGGTTCAAGAAGCGTGACGAGTGATGCAACATGGCTTGGTGTGGTCCTCAAGCCGCGGGCAAACAGAAAGTATGGAAGCCCCATTTGGAGCATTCCAATTCCAGCAAGCAAGAACCACATGGAACCTGATGGCAACGCAACTCCGCTCCACCACACAATTGGGAGCATAACCAAGGCTGTTGCGATGTGGTTCAAAGAGATTAGCCAAGCGGAATCGTGCTTTCGTAGAGCCTTCATGCTGAAGATGACCCCCGCGTAGCATAGCCCGGAAGCGATTGCCAATACAGGCGACCACCAGCGATGTTCTGGTGAAGCTTCTACATAGAGAGATTCCATGACCAAAATGAATAGAACCCCGACCAAGCAGATAACCATCATCGCCCAATCGCGTAACTCGGTTGACTCTTTAAGAAAGACCGCCGCACCTAACAACACCCAAACGGGCGCGAGATTCTGAAACCAAATGGTATTTGTCGGCGACCCGCTAACGATCGCGGTCAGATAGGTCCAATTCATGAGAACGAAACAACAGACCATCGGCAACATTGCCCAATGGTATGTTGGCTTGCGTACCAACGGCAACAGAAGGAAGAGAGCAAAGAACGCGCGCCAAAACGCGATCGCAGCGCCTCTCGACTCGCGCGGCCAAGCGTCCAGCAGATGGGTCTGAGTGAAGTAGCCGCTGCTGCTCCACAAAATGGCAGCAACAACGACTAAAGCAAGTCCAGACTTTGTTGGACCACGGCTGATGTTGGTGAGCGAGGTTGTTTTATTCGTGGCAATGGACAAAGTGAATCGTTACTTGATGGTCAGAATCGAATGCAAACTGCATCTGATTTGTAACCGCGAACTCAACTTTTTGAAAGCCGACGAATCCATTGTCAATTCGCGCGTTTGGCCGTAATAGGTTCCATACGGCTCGTTGTCGGCACGTAGGAAGTCGCTACGGGGCGATATTCTGTAGGCACGGAGCTACCATTGATCGGCCCGACGTAAGCGGTATTGCCGTAGGTAGAACCGCTGTAGGTTGTACCGACCGTCACTCCATCATACTCGCTTACGCCACCATAGTTTACTCCTGTGTTCCCACAGGATTCACAATTGCCAGTGGCATGTGGCACGGCCATGGCCGCGCCTTGGCAGCCGGCGTCACATGGTTCGCCTACATTGCTGACACCGTGAATGCGGTTGTTGAACCGAGTCAATATGTTGGGTCGCCATCCTTGTCCGCATGTGCATCCAGCAAAAGCCAACAACAAGCTGGCCGAAATCAATGTCGTTCGTTTCATTTCCCTATTCTCCCGTAGAACTCTGTTGTGATCACCTGCGAAGGTACACATTTTCCCGCACAACTCTACGACGTCATTCCGGTTGTGCAAGCAAAGAACGAAAAGTTTTCCTGATCGGAAAGATTTTCCTAACGCTCTGTATTCAGTTTAGGTGTTACAGTTGATGGCCAATGGAATTGCTAATGCGATAAATCGACGGTTGTTCCAGCAGTACCAGTCCTACGGCGCATTTGCTTCGAAGCGAGATGCTACCCTGCCTTTCCTTCGCCAATTTTTTCGGCTTTACTAATGGAGATAGTAGCGAATGCTGCTTTCTAAACGAACCACCAACGTAACGGAACTTTTTTCGCAGTGTCAAGCATTTGCAATATGCAGGATACTCGACAACTCCTACCGCTGGAGACCTATTTTCGCATTAACAGTCTACGTTGTATGCTCGTTGGTGATCGCGTCCGCATCGCGAATGGTTCGTGGCGAGGACCCGCTAACCAACCAACAGTTCTGTTCCGAAAATCAATCTGAAGTTTTTGAAATCTCGACTCGACATTTATGCGACCAGTTTCGGACCATCAACTTCGACCGTCCTAATGTAGAAGTCAATCGGTGGTCGGGTATGCAATGGTTGCGAAGCGACATCGAGACGGTGTTGCCAACGGTCAATACAGGAAAACTGACGATTCTTTATGTTCACGGAAACTTCATGGAGCGCAACAATGCACTGGAGCGAGTGCGGATCGTAGACCAGTACTTCAAAGCTCAAACCGATCGGCCCTTTCGTTTGATAATGCTGTCGTGGCCCAGCCAACGTGAGAAGAAGCCCCTGCGCGACGCGCTCTCCAACGCGGAGTCGGCAGAATGCCAATCGCTTTACGTTGCTTGGATGCTGCAACGACTTCGAAACGAATCGCAGATCAGTTTGCTCGGCTTTTCATTTGGCGCTAGGGCCGTAACTGGCGGGCTCCATTTGGATGCCGGCGGGATGATCCCAGGTTACGCAATTGCGCCATCGCCCAAAGCGGACGCGGAAATGAATTACCGCCTAGGGCTGGTTGCACCCGCTCTAGACCGAAATTGGATCGAGAGGAACGGTCGCCATAACCTCGCACTATCGCACGTCGAATCCATGATTAACTTGTACAATTCTCGTGACCCGATTCTTCGACGCTTTCGATTCATCGACCGACTATCACAACCAATCGCCGCGGGATTTGCGGGTTTCTCAGGAATTGCTGCACTGGCAGATCCGCGAGCAACCACACCACTATCTGGACAGTCTCGAATTCGACAATACGATTGTGGATCGGTCATTGGAACTACACATTCGGAAAAAAGCTACTACGGCGAGTGTCCCTATTTCCGAAACATGATTAAACACTTGCTCTGGAAAGACCTAGGGGAATCCACTTGTAATGCCGCCATCGTTCCGTGACAGTATCGCGCTCCATTGGGATCCTACGAAAAGAAAAATCGATACGATCCCATTCAAAGAACTTGCTTGGTCAGTCTCGGATTCAGGGACGCTTTTTGGCGCCATCCTAGTAGAACGGTTTCGGTCGTATGGAGGCAGACTACTTGATCTGTCAGACTATGAAAGACGTTTGCATACTGGAGCATCCGAATTCGGTATCGATTGGTCGGCAGTTCCAATTGAAGTAAAAGAAAACGCAGAAAGGTTGCTGTCGCTAAATGGGGAATTGTTGAGACAGCACGGCGACTTGAGCTTCGTCTTTTTGCTTTCACCAGGCCCAGCGTCCGCACAGGGAATCTTTGGTCAAAGGCCGACGCTAATGATGCACGTCAGCCAGCTTCCGTTCGCCACACTGGATCAATGGTACCAAACTGGAGTTGACCTATTGCTAGGCTCTTGCCAGGTTGTACCAAACACATGCTGGCCCAATCAAATCAAATGCCGAAGTCGATTGCCCTATTTTCTTTCGGACGCATTGGCTGCCAGGCAACGACGGAATGCACTTTCCGTGTTAACCACTTCGACTGGGTGCATTGCAGACACTTCGGTAGCCAACCTTTTGCTGGTCAATAGCCGCGGCGATTTGACTTCGCCCAAGAAGGAGGACATCTTGGTGGGATGCACCCTTCAAGCAATCGAGCGACTTCTCTTGAAACGCGGCGTCGCCATAAGTTATGTCGATATCACTTCCAAAATGTTGCATGAAGCAAGTGAGGTCATTTTGACCGGTTCAAACGGTGGCGTTTGGTTCGCCCGTTCTGTCGATGGCGTTCCTATAGGATCGGCATCCAGTCGCTCTCAAACCAAGCAACTTACCGATCTATGGAAACGGCACGTCGATTTCGATTTTGTCGGGCAAGCGGCAAATTATCGATCGCAGTAGTCTGGCGGCAAGTGGCCGCAACATTGCGATTGTTTCGCCAGTGCTTTCGAGCGAGTCACGCTGTATAACGTTATCCGTTAACATCAGATTGCTCCTGGTCGACGGAAACCGATACAATTGACTCAAGATCGAAAATTCAATTCCTTTCGGCATTCTGAGGTCGCTAGAAATGTTCATTTGGACTTGGAACGAATCGAAAAAGCTGGGCATGAGGATTTCGCAGTACTTTGCAGATTGTACTATTCACTCGAATTCGCCATGGGTCAGGCCCTCTCGGATGGCGACCACAATTACCACCCAAACGCAAGTTTTTCAGTTCTGAAGTTCATTTCGATTCTTCGATCTATTAAGAAAAGGTGTAGTCCGAGTCCGCGTTTTCTCGATGTCGGATGCGGCTTAGGTGGCAAGGTATGGATCGCAGAAGCACTTGGTTTTGATCCCTGCGGAGTCGAAATCAATCCGAATTACGCGAGGGTTGCAAGCGAATGCGTGGGCGCAGATCGAATCTTTTGCACCGATGCGATTGGCTTCAATGACTATGGTAGCTACGACGTGATCTACTTTTACAATCCGATGCCGACTGACGAGATTGAGACCGCGATCTTACAAAAGGCCAAAAAGGGTGCGATCATCTATCATGCAATCGACCTGCAAGCACAGCCCGTGCGCGCATTTTCTAGGATTTCACAGCGTGTGATGCGACTGACAGATCACGTTCAAGATTGAGGACGAAAGGCAAAGCGGAATACATCGTTACTCGCCAAAAACCGGATCTATTGCTAGGATGGAGGTGGTCAAAATACTTTGGAGTTCTTGGGGATTGAGCTAATCGGAAATGAATCAATACGACTATGACGTGATCGTCGTCGGCGCAGGACACGCAGGAACGGAGGCTGCCGCCGCCGCCGCTAGGCTCGGTGCTCGCGTTGCCCTATTGACTGGGAATCTCGATACGGTTGGCCAAATGAGCTGCAATCCGGCAATCGGTGGAGTGGCCAAAGGCCAAATCGTTCGCGAAATCGATGCCCTCGGAGGGCTGATGGGCGAAACCATCGATCGGACCGGCATCCAGTTTAGAATGCTCAATAGTCGAAAGGGGGCGGCAATGCATTCCCCGCGCGCCCAGGCCGACAAGAAAGGGTACCAGTTTGAAATCAAACGCAGGATCGAGGAAATGCCAAACCTCGACCTTCGACAAGAACTAGTCGAAGACCTACTTACCGAAACGGTGTCAGGCCAATTGCGGATCGTAGGCGTCCGTGTAAAGGGGGACGCGAATTACCACGCAAGATCGGTGGTATTGACCACCGGCACTTTCCTGCAAGCGGTAATGCACACAGGCGAAGCAAAGACCGCTGGCGGACGAGCCGGAGAAGGGACCACGTCGGGCATTAGTCAAGCGCTCGTGCGATTGGGGTTTCGAGTACAGCGATTCAAAACTGGGACTCCAGCGCGGCTTAATGGTCGTACCATCGACTATTCCAAGACCGAAATGCAACCTGGAGACGAATCACCGCAGCCATTTTCCTATATGACCGATTCGCTTCCCGGTCCACATGTCCCATGTTGGATCACGTACACCAACGAAGCCGTCCACAAATTAATTCGGGAAAATCTGCATCGCGCGCCTATGTACACTGGCCAGATTCAATCAACTGGCCCCCGTTATTGCCCATCGATCGAGGATAAAGTAGTTCGCTTCGCAGATAAGAATCGACATCAACTCTTCCTGGAACCAGAAGGACGCAATACACTCGAAATTTACGTCAACGGCATCTCCACTTCGCTCCCTCGCGATGTGCAAGACAAAATGATGCGTTTGATTCCAGGCCTGGAAAACGCCCAGATCATGCGATATGGATATGCAGTCGAATACGACTTCTGTCCACCCGATCAGTTATCCCCTTGGTTTGAAACCAAAAGCGTCGAAGGGCTGTTTTTTGCGGGCCAATTAAACGGAACGACGGGCTATGAAGAAGCAGGCGCTCAAGGGCTCATAGCAGGTGCAAGCGCTGCATTGAGATTGAAAGGGAGAGATGGCTTGGTACTCGGTCGGGAATCAGCTTACATGGGCGTTCTTGCTGACGATCTCGTAACCTGTGGTGTCGATGAACCGTACCGAATGTTCACTAGTCGCGCTGAGTATCGCATGATGCTGCGACAGGACAATGCAGACCGACGTCTTACCCAACTCGGTCATTCACTGGGGCTAGTGGATGAAAAACGACACGCTCGCTTTGTGAAAAAGTTAACCGCTATCAATATGGCGACAAAGCTGCTTTCCGATTTACGCATCGAAAACACGCCCGCGGACAAACACCTCCGTCGCCCAGAAGTGACTTGGGCTAGTCTTGCCGCCATATTCCCTGAATCGCTCGGCCAATTCACCGCCGAGGTTTCCCAACAAGTGGAATTCGATATCAAGTACTCAGGTTACATCGCGAGACAGCAAATCCAAGTGGATCGTCAAAATCGAATGGCCGATAAAGTGATTCCAAAGAATTTCAGTTACGAATCGATCACTAGCATGCGAACCGAAGCGAAGCAAAAGTTTGGCCGTATTCGTCCGCTAAATCTAGACCAAGCGGGCCGTATCAGCGGAATCACGCCAGCCGACATCGCACTTGTTTTGGCGTACATCGAGAATCCGAAATTATCGCGTTCCAACAAGTCAGACACTGCGTTGGCTGCCGGGGCGGAACCCGAGTAAATGCCAAACGCGATCATTGTTGGTGCGGGCCTAGCGGGACTAACTGCAGCAAGACAATTGCATCGAGCAAGCTGGGAAGTGACTATCCTGGAAGCGCGCACAAGTGTTGGAGGTCGTATCCAAACCGATTGCGTTGACGGTTTCCTTCTCGACCACGGATTCCAAGTCTACTTGACCGGTTACGCCACTGCAGGACGTGAACTGGACTTGGACAAGTTGCAGCTTGGGTCCTTTTGCGCAGGTGCCTTCGTCCAGTTAGGCGGGACGCGACATCGCGTTTGTGATCCGCTTAGGTCCGCATGGTACAATATGCCCCTACATGCCTTCCAGACCCTCCTTGCACCGGTTGGAAGTATCGCAGACAAACTTCGCATAGCCTCTTTTCGCAATCGAGTCTGCCGAACCCTTCCGTCAGAATTTCTTCGCAATCAAAACGCAACTGCGAAAGAACGGTTAGAGCAAATGGGCTTTTCGCCGGTGATCATTGATCGCTTTTTCCGGCCATTCTTTGGTGGGATATTTCTAGACGATTCACTTGGCATGTCTGCTGGCATAATGGAGTTCGTGTTTCGCACGTTCAGTATGGGGCATGCTGCGTTGCCAGCAAAAGGCATGCAGGCTATCCCCAATCAGATTGCAAACGGATTGCCAAACACATCCATCGTGCTCAACACGACAGTCGATAACATCCAAGATGGTCGCGTAACCTTGTCGGATGGGCAAGTGGTCAGGGCGGACCATGTGATTGTGGCGACGGAAGAGCCTACCGCCAAGCGTCTCCTTTCAAACGCGGATCGGACTACTGACAAGAAGGAGATGCCATTGCAAGCGGCTTCAACCTGCTGCCTCTACTTCGATGTGCTCGATCCTCCGATCCAGGAGGCCACTCTATTGCTTAATGGCCAAGGGGATGGAGTCATCAATAATTTGTGCTTCCCAAGTTTCGCACAGCCAAAGTACGCCCCTTCCGGCAGGTCTTTGTTGAGTGTTAGTACTATTGGGCACGCGGAGCAAGCGGGAACTGATTTACTGGCGGAGGTGCGAAGACAGCTCGTGGACTGGTTTGGCCAAAGCGCGGATGCGTGGCGCCATTTGCGAACGTATCTGATTCCATACGCATTGCCAAACCAATCTCCCAGGTCTTTGGTGTCGAGCGAAACACAGTCAAGGATTAGTGATCGGGTTTGGCGATGCGGCGATTACTGCGAGACCAGCAGCATCGAAGGCGCAATCCAAAGCGGCCTCAGGACAGCCAAGGAAGTTGAGGCATCAACACTGGAAAAGGAATGAATCATGGACTCCATCGATTTCCGATGAACAACGCGTTTAATCATTTAAGAGTTCATTCGGATTCATTGTTGAACCAACGTCTTACTTGACCAAATTTGGCTTATGCAACTCGCCGTCAGCATCGGACTTATTGGCCAACGCATAGGCTGTCCCTATACCCGCGATTGCGCCCAACAAATGGCCGTCCCACGATACCGTTGCTCCGGCAGTAGGGAGGATTCCAAAAAACAATGTCGTTCCGTAAAGGAAACCGACAAGCAGTGCAATGAAAATAGAAACGGGCTTGCGATCGGCAAAGCCAATCGAGATAAGAAATGCCACGAGCCCGTAGACAAGTCCACTCGCGCCGACATGCACTGCATTGCGCCCGAAGCACCAAAGTAAAAGACCACCCCCAAAAACAATACTCAAAATCACTTCCACATAATCGCTTCGCGAGCTGTGTAAAATAAACAGCAAGATGCAAAGAGGCACGGTGTTACTCAATAGATGGCCCCAACTACCGTGCAAAAGAGGCATTAGCGGAATCCCCATTAGTCCCTTGAAAGTTCGTGGGACGAGTCCATAATCCACGAATTGGATAGGCACCAACAGGTCCAAAAAGTATACGATCCAAAGGGCGGTGACCAGCCAAACAATCCCTTGCAAATCCTTGACCATAACAAACCTTTTCAAAATCTTCTCGCAACGCCCAAACCGCAATCGAAGGATTTTACCACAAAGAAGTTCTGTTGCTGCAACACTCATCACGTCGCGTGGGACGTTGCAAACTTTTGCTGGCAAACCTGAACCCGTGAAGCAATAAGTGAACCAGTTGGTTTCTTGATTTTGCTCGCGATTCTGAATCGTAACTTGCGACCGCAATTAGGTTACAAAAGATGACTATGTTTCGTGTGTTACCGCCAAAACTGCTCGATTGCCAATTCCATCCGCCAGGTGTCGCGACCGAGTTGTTTATTGTCGAGGGGGACTCTGCCTCAAACGCGGTCGGCGGTGTACGCGACGCATGTTTCCAAGCGGTGATGCCTATGCAGGGAAAGCCACTTAACGCTTGGAAGGCTTCTAAAGACAAGGTAGCCAGGAACGAATTCTTCAACGCCCTCCAGCAGGCCATTGGCGCGGGCTGGGGAGAGAGTTTTCAATTGGAGCAAACACGCTACGAACGCATCATTCTGGTTTTCGACCCAGATGCAGACGGGATTCACTGTGGCATGCTCGTTCTCATGTATTTCTATCGCTGGATGAGACCTCTCTTGGATTCTGGACGTATTCAAATGGTTCATCCGCCCCTCTTCGAAATAACCGCACACGGAATGACCGAACTAATTTGTGCCTCAACGGATGAAGAGGCGGCAGCGAGTCTTGCCAAAGTCCAAACGGATGTGAATCCGAATGCAGTCAAGAAGCGGTTTCGGGGGCTAGCTAGCATGAGTGCTGCAGTCCTAAAGCATTTTTGCGTTCAGCCTTCTACTCGTGTGACTTTTCTTATGCGTTCAAAGGATGCCGAAGCAGCGATCGAAGTTTTTTGTCCCAAGAGACTCTGATCGCGGCGAAGAAGCATTTTTTGGAATTTACCGTGGCGTCCCCCGATGGAAACCGTTTTTGTCTTTTTTAGTTCAGTACAATAGACCGTTGAAATCACGTAAACTCTCCCTTTAGGAATACAATATGACCAACCACACTGCTGTGTTAGATACCTCACGTCGTGAAATCCTCAAGCGATCCGCTTTGACGTTAAGCGCGATGCTCGTTTCGCCACAAGTGGTTCGCAGTTCATACGCTTTCCCGTTCGCAACCAAGAAGCTTTTGTTTTTCACCAAAAGCTCTGGCTTTGAGCATTCGGTTGTCAAACGCAAGGATTCAGAACTGGCCTACGCAGAGCGAATCATGATCGAGATGGGCAAGAAGCATAACATTGACGTAACCTGTTCCAAGGATGGAAGGATATTCGACAAAGATTATGAACAGTTCGATGGTTTTTTATTCTATACGACCACAGATTTGACGCAGGGCAAGGAGAGCGAACCGGCAATGTCGGTCCAAGGCAAAGAGAATCTATTGAAGGCGATTGCCGCAGGCAAAGGCTTCGCCGGTAGCCATTGTGCATCCGACACCTTCCATTCCAAGGGCGCACCTGCTGAAAATCAAGACACCCCTGATCCATACATTCAAATGATCGGCGGTGAGTTTATTCGCCATGGTCGTCAACAGGAAGCACTCATGAAACTGGTGTCGCCATCCTTTCCAGGCGCTCCAAAGGAAGGTTTTCGAATGAACGAAGAATGGTACAGTCTTAAGAATTTTGCTAAAGACATGCATGTCATCTTGGTTCAAGAGACAGAGGGTATGGTCGACGCGGACTACAAACGACCAGCATATCCAGCAACCTGGGCGAGAATGCAGGGCAAAGGGCGGGTCTTCTATACGTCGATGGGCCATCGCGAAGATGTTTGGACCAATTCTGTATTCGAGAACATATTCATGGGTGGCTTGAATTGGATACTCGGAAATGTGAACGCAGAAACGCCACCTAATTTGGCGAGTGTGTGCCCTCAAGCGTCAACGATGCCTAAGCTCTGACGCTTTGTCCAACCTAGAAATTGGGGTTGATGATTTTGTCTCGTAGCGAAAGTCGGCAAGACTTTCGACAACTTGTACTTGCCTATACGCTTGCCTCGTTTCGATACCCTGAAATGTAATCTGGACAGAGCACTAGTTTGCCAAAACCGGTTCGCAGCTCAGATGCTAATGCGTTAATTTTCGTCATACTAATCGAATTGGGGTTGGGAATTCGAGCACGAATTTGGTCCCGCGCCCCACTTCGCTTTGGACAGCGATTCTTCCTCCGTGGGCTTCAATGATTTTACGTGCGGTTGGTAGACCTAAACCAGAGCCGCCATGTTTTGTCGAATAGAATGGTTCGAACATGCGCATCGCTGTGGTTTCATCCATTCCGCAACCCGTATCGATCATGTCCATCGCAACACCTCCTGGCACCGTGTAAGTCTGCACCGACAACTCCCCTCCGTCGGGCATTGCTTCGAGCGCGTTCTTTACCAAGTTCAGGAGAGCCGCTTGCAATGAATCGCTGTGCAACTTGATATTGGGGAGGTTGGGATCCAAATATTTTTCAAGTCGTATCAAAGACCGATCCGCTTGTGCTTGATAGAGCCTCAGGACTGACTCTATTTGATCATTGAGAGACCCCGGCGTCATTTCCAAGTCTCTCATCCTGGCAAATCGCAAAAAATCTCGCAGGAGGTTTTCGAGTCGGTTGCATTGTTGCCGTATCATGTCCACTTTTGCGATGGCCCGTCTCTGTCCAGGCCACTGGCTTTCCTCCATTTCCTCGCAAAGCAAGTCCGCATTCATATGGATCACGGAAAGCGGATTCTTGATCTCGTGTGCCAACGATCCAGCCAGTTCCGCTAGCTCGTTGTATTGACGGCGCATTTCATCGATGTTCGCTTCGTCTTCATTGTCTCGAAACTCACCCATTTGGCATTCAGTTCTATCGGGATTTCCCAACGCGGGGCATTGAAATGGCTAAGTTGAAGCATTGTACACAGCCACGAGAAATGCAAAACTCCTTTCTGATCGAATGACCTCATGAGGCTTGTTGTATTTATCGAGCGAAGAGCACGATGAACTTTTTTGACTTTCGCATGCAACTCAATTGCTCCTCAACTACAATCCGATGATTCCTCTTGAATTTACGGCTCGATTTTTTGCCTCGAAGAACCGCACAAAATGAAGAAAACGGCCTTTTTTGTGGGCTTAGCGATGGCGCTAAGTCTTATTGTTTCCTCTGGTGTTTCTCAAGCCCAACAGTCCACGGGCACGAAACCGGAAGTTGGAATTCTGGAACACAAGAACCAAGTTTTCGCGATCCAGAATGCAACCGTTGTGCCTGAACCGGGCACGACGCTTGAGCGAGCAACTATCGTCGTTCGCGACGGAAAAATCGTTGAGATCGGTGTAAACGTTATACCACCCGCAGAGGCCCAGATCATAGATTTTAAGGGCAAGACCATTTACGCGGGATTCGTCGATGCTGGCATAGAAATGGACGTACCGCCTATGGACGCGACCAGAGGCACGCCGCACTGGAACTCTGAGATCACGCCGGAACGCTCGATGGCCGAGTTGTTTGTAGCCAATGATGCAACCATGTCCAAATTGCGAAAGGCAGGCATCACTGCCGCTTTAGTCGCCCCGCGCGATGGGATTATCAAAGGGACCAGTGCAGTGTTTCTTACAAGCAATCAGCCTGCGATTGACTCTCTCTTAAAAAAGGATGTAGCCATGCACGTTCGATTGACCGTCTCCCGGCGAGGACGTGACTCTTATCCAAGCAGCCCCATGGGCGCCGTTGCTATCGCTCGTCAAACATTTTACGACGCGCAATGGCACGCCTATGCATGGCAGACTTACCGCTCTCAAGTTGGCATCGACAAGCCAGAATCAAACTCAGCGTTAGAGACGTTGAGTCATCACATGACGCATGGCAAGTTGGTCATGTTCGACGCGCTCAATGAGCAGTATGCGATGCGCGCGGATGCTTTTGGTAAAGAGTTCGGCTTGAATGTTCTTCTGCGAGGTTCCGGACAAGAGTATCAATTGGTAGACAAAGTCGCCAAACTGAATCGTACAGTCCTTGTCCCCTTAAATTTCCCAAAACCTCCCAATGTCGCCACTGCAGAGGCGGCATTCGATACCGAGCTGGAAGAACTAACGCACTGGGAACTCGCTCCTGAAAATCCAGCTCGACTTGTTCAAGCTGGTGTCAAAATTGTCTTTACGTCGAATGGATTGAGCGACCCAAACGAGTTAATCCCTCAGATCCGAAAATCCATTGCTCGCGGACTCGACAAAACGGCCGCGTTGAAAGCGATTACAACTGCGCCCGCAATACTTCTTGGAGTCGAACAGGAATGTGGCTCTATCCGCCCAGGCGCATGGGCAAATTTCGTAATCGCCACTGGGGACCTTTGGGACGACAAGACCAAGATCGAAGAAGTTTGGGTCCGCGGCGAACGTCCAGCAACGGCGTATAAGATTGAAACCGCTGTGGATGGTAAGTGGGAGTTATCGCTCAGCACCGGTGCTGCTGGAATTGTAGGTAGACCATCCCAACTCTTCTTGACGCTCGCAGACTCGACCAAAAAATTGTCGGGTAGTCTTTCCTTGTTCGAAAACCCAGAAGTAAAAGTCGCACCGTCAGAACCACCAAAGAATCCCGCTAACGACAAATCTACCGATGCAAACCAACCCAAACCCAAAGAGCAATTGAAAGAAGAAGACAAGGGCCCAAACGAGTTGCCTCCCATCGATGCGAAGCCAGAGCTTAACAATCAAGAGCCGTCGAAACAGGAGATTGCCGTCGCGGATGGAACGCAAAAAACAACCGACAAAGCTGAAGCGACCACGCAACCGAAGAAAGAAGATCACAAAAAAACTGAGGCAAAGGGCGTCGCGAAATTAAAGAATCCGCGATGGGAAGATCGTACTCTTTCAGCTACCTTCCCAACCAATACACTCGTCGAAGGGCAGAGCGGAGTCGCGTTTCTTTCTCTCGCTCTTCTTCCAGCTCCGACTGCAGATTCGAGCGAGATGCTCGTCGGAACCATCCAATGGTCCGACGGCCAGAAACAACTGGTTTCCGCTTTTCGCAAAGCTGCAAAAAGCACTACCGAACCAGCCAAGACCGACGGACAGGATTCAAGTGCAGAAAAGAACAAAGATGCTGCGAAAGACATTGCCAAGATCGAAGTAAACAAAGACAAAAAGATAGACGACAAAAAGGGTCCTAAACCAGTCCTTTCGAATGTACAGTATCCACCCGGTATTCAAGGTCGCAATGGCCTGCCGGCGCAGCCTGAATATGTCGTTTTTCAGAACACGACGATTTGGACTAGTGGCCCCGAAGGAGTCCTCAAAGATTCTGACTTAGTCATTCATCAAGGCTTGGTTCACAAGATTGGTAAAGATCTTAACGTGCCAGCTGGCGCGATTGTGATCGACGCATCGACCTGGCAACTCAGCCCAGGATTGATCGATTGCCATTCGCATATGGCGACCGACAGCGGTGTCAACGAATCCGCACAAGCGGTCACTGCAGAAGTTCGGATTGGAGACTTTGTCGATGCGGGTGACATCACTATTTACCGCCAACTTGCCGGTGGCCTGACCTCGGCTAATGTTCTTCACGGTTCAGCGAATCCGATTGGCGGCCAGAACCAAGTGATCAAGTTGAGATGGGGTGGAACGTATGACGACTTGAAGTTCGAGGATGCTCCGGCGGGAATTAAGTTTGCCCTTGGAGAGAACGTCAAGCAGAGCAATTGGGAAGGACCAAAGACTCGCTACCCTCAAACCCGTATGGGTGTCGAACAATTGATGCGGGATCGGTTTAATTCGGCACGTGTGTACGATGCAGCATGGAAAAATTGGAACAAAAGTCGAAATGGGCTGCCGCCTCGCCGCGACCTTGAACTCGATGCAATCGCCGAGATTCTGCGTGGAGAACGGTGGATCCATTGCCACAGCTATCGCCAAGACGAGATTCTAGGGTTGTTGCGATTGCTGGAGGAGAACAAAGTGACCATCGGCTCGTTGCAGCATATTCTCGAGGGTTACAAAGTTGCAGATGCAATTGCCAAACATGGTGGGACAGCATCTACCTTCTCGGACTGGTGGGCATTCAAGCTAGAAGTCTATGATGCAATTCCCTACAACGGCGCTTTGCTTCACAATCAGGGGGTCAATGTTTCGTTCAATTCAGATGATGCAGAGCTGGGGCGGCACATGAATCACGAAGCAGCCAAGGCGATTAAGTACGGTGGGATAGAACCACTTGAAGCCCTGAAGTTCGTCACCTTGAATCCGGCCAAACAATTGCGGATCGATTCGAAAGTAGGGTCTATCGAGGTCGGTAAGCACGCAGACATCGCTGTTTGGAATGGATCTCCTTTGTCGACGTTGGCGCGTTGCGAACAGACATGGATCGATGGTCGCAAGTATTTTGACCGAAATTGGGATAAAGAAACTCAAAAGCGCGACTTTGCACTGCACCAGTCTCTCGTCCAAAAGATCCTTGACAGTGGTGAAGCGGCTGGCGAAAAGAGCTCGCTCGCTGACGATCCGTCACGCCTCTGGCCCAATCACGATGAATTCTGCCATCATCACCATGATGAATCCGATCAGAGCGAACACGATCATGAACACGAAGTGAAGTAAACCAAAGTTTTACGTCATTCGGTCTCATCTAACGCAACCAACAACAAAGAATAATTCTAATGAAAAAATTGACTGTTCTAACAATTTGGGCAACGCTTGCTAGTGGCATCCTTGCTTCGGACCAGATTCCTGGAGCCGCGCAAAAACGTCCGATCATGATTCGAAACGCTATCGTCCATACGGTTTCCGGTGAAACCTTACAAAACGGATGCGTTCTGTTTAAAGACGGAAAGATTACCGACGTCGGTGTCGGATTGTCGATACCAGGAGATTCGGAGCTCATTGAAGGAAAGGGACTGCATGTCTATCCCGGCCTGATGGAATCCTACTCCAGTATTGGACTTGTCGAAATCGACTCGATTCGAGCATCGATCGACACAACGGAAATTGGTAGTCTCAACCCTAACGTTCGCGCTGCGGTTGCATTCAATCCTGATAGCGAAGCGATCCCGGTTGCAAGGGCCAATGGAGTCCTCTCATCGGTAGTTGTGCCTAATGGCGGACTCGTTTCCGGACGAGCGGCCGTCATGGTCCTCGATGGTTGGACCTGGGAAAGCATGTCCTTGCTACCCGATGCAGCCATGGCAGCCACTTGGCCACGCTTCGGGTCTGCCCCTCGAGGCCGTCGTGGCGGAGACGCAGAACTTGCAACCGGTTCTGAAAACGATCGCTTGGCTCCATTTCACGAATTGATGCGAGAAGTAAAGGCTTACGCGTTGGCAAGGAGCAAGGCTCCCAATGAGCAGCCCATCGACTTAAGGCTGGATTCGATGGTACCTGTCATCGAACGAAGAATGCCATTATTGGTACAAGCGAACTCGACCAAGCAAATTCAAACGGCAATTGCATTTTCGAATCAGTACAACCTAAAACTGATCTTGATGGGCGGAGCAGATGCGATGCAGTGTGCTAACTTGATCAAGGAGTCGAGAGTACCTGTCGTTATCGCGGGTGTTTATCGCTTGCCGAGCCGTCGAGATGCGCCCTATGATTCGTCCTATGCACTCCCTGCACAGCTCCAAGAAGCCGGCATCCTTTTTTCAATCGCAAGCGATGGACGCTTCGGCGCATCGGGCGTCCGAAACTTGCCTTATCACGCCGCAACAGCCGCCGCTTATGGGCTTACCGAGGACCAAGCCCTGCGCGCGATTACCCTTTCGCCAGCTGAAATCTTCGGTGTTTCGAATCGTATTGGCTCGCTGTCTGTCGGCAAAGACGCTACATTGATCGTCACCGATGGCAACATCTTGGAAACACCAACCCAAGTGACCAAGGCTTATATTCAAGGACGACTTGTAGACTTGACCAGCAAGCATACACAGCTGAACGAAAAGTATCAGGCGAAGTACAGGCAATAACATCAAGGGGCGATCCTTTGCAATATGGGCCCGCTGAGATACAAACAGCATCGAAGTCGCATGAGCTAGTCAATGCGGTTCATGCGGCCAAGACTTTAAGCAGTTAGAGGTGTCATACGGATTGCATCGACAAGCGAGATGGGGCACCTACCATCTGGGCGTAAGGAAGTGTCAAGTTAACATGAGTTTAGTTCCCAAACCTGCGGTCGTCCTCTTGAGCGGTGGATTGGATTCCGCTACGTGCTTGGCCATTTGCAAGGATCGCGGATTTACTCCCTACGCGATCAGTTTTAGTTACGGTCAACGCCATGCAATCGAATTGACGCAGGCGTCCAGAATCGCAAATTCAAGCGGCGTGGCAAAGCACGTCGTAATCAATATCGACTTGGGAGCAATTGGCGGTAGCGCTTTGACGGATACCCGTCTTTCGGTTCCGAAACACGAATTGGCATCGGACATTGGAACCGAGATCCCGCTTACCTACGTACCAGCGAGAAACACCGTGTTCCTTGCCTATGCTTTGGGTTGGGCAGAAGTGTTAGGTGCGTTGGACATTTTTATTGGGGTGAATGCCTTGGATTACAGCGGCTACCCGGACTGTCGGCCAGAATTCATTACTGCCTTTGAAAAGATGGCCAATTTGGCAACTAAAGCAGGAGTCGAGGGGCGTCAATTGAAAATTCACACACCACTAATTGACATGACCAAGGCTGAGATCATCCGTTTTGGGCTATCCTTGGGGGTAGATTATTCTCAAACATTCTCCTGTTACGATCCAAACGAGCAGGGTATCGCTTGTGGACATTGCGATTCATGCCTGCTGCGTTTGCGGGGTTTCGAGCAGAATGGAATGGCGGATCCAGCCATCGCCAACATCGAAACCAATAATCGTCGCTGCTAACCGAATCCTCAATACACAACAGCAAATACCAGGGGTAGTCCATGATGCGAAGAAAGTTGATTCTAGGCTTGATGCTCTGCAGTGTAGGATGCAGTTCAGCGTCCAAAGAGGATCAGAAATCGATCGCCGATGAAAAGAGACGGCCGCGGTCCACGACAAGGCCAGGGCCTTTCATCGACAAACCTGAAGACTTTGCCCTTCCAAGCGACCAAGACCCGCTCGAGACGATTTCCGTCAGAGTTTCCGCAGGCGATGAAGCATCGCCGTTTGCGCCCCGTTATTCACCGCCAGGAAAACGTCTCGAACTAAAACCCATATCGGTATCCGAGTCGCTTGGAATCGATGGTCTGGAGGCCGAGATTTTGCTTGGCTGGCCGATTGAGAAACAGAAGCCTATCAAGTTGCTGGTAACACGTCCTGCTTCAGAGGAAGCGTACAACAAGCTTTTTATCGACGCAAACTGCAATGGGGTGTTCGACGAAGAACCGATTTTAGCAAAAGGATCTGAGTCGAGGGGCAATACTTGGTCCAACTTTTTGGCAACCATTAAGGCGACGTACCTAACCGACGAACCATTCACCGAAGACTATCCGGTTGCCTTCTGGATTGCCGTTGCATCGAAGGCCGAACGACCTGAATTTATTCGAGTCTCGCGTCGAGGGTTCAAGTCGGGCGAAGTGATAATAGGTGAACAAAAGGCCACGCTCATCTTGAGTGATTCGAACAATGATGCAGTTTACGAAGGTGGAGACTGGTGGGAGTTGAGGGCTGCAGACAAAACCGACAAAGGGGAGGGGAGCAGAAAAGTCGGTGACTTTCAATGGTTCGGGGAAACCGCCTACAAGTTGATCCTGAACGATGCAACAGGCAATTCGGGAAGATTGGAACGGGTCGAGCTTGGCAAAACCCGCGAGCAAGATGAATTGGATCGCGATCCATATGGGGCCGATAAACGAGCTGCAAAGGCAGAAAAACCAGTCGAGTTTCGACAGGATGCAGAGGATGCGATAACCGATGCAGCCGCAATGCATAAACGGTGTTTCATTAAGTTCGAGACCACTTGGTGTGGACCATGCAAGACCATGGCGCAGTATGTCTTCACAGCAAAAGAAGTCGTCGAAGCATCACAAGAAATAGTCTGCGTCAAAGTGGATGGCGATGAGAAAGGCGATTTGGCAAATCGATTCGCGGTAAAGGCATACCCGACCGGTATTCTCCTGGCAGCCGATGGAACAGAGATTTCACGTTTTGTCGGGTACCAAAAAGTAGTTGAAATGTCTCGTTTTCTGAAACAGACTCCTAAGTCCGGTGAATGATTTTGACCGACGCAAGGGACGACGTGAATCTTAGCTAGTGGCCCCTTTTTTACATTGACAAAAGGGCAGGATGAAGTGGTGCCGTATCCGCGGACAGGTCAGTCTCTTAAAATGAGACTCACGAAGTAACAGGAAGAACAGCAGGTAGAAGAACAGGGACATGCATAAGGTAGAAAGAAGAACAGGAAAGAAGAACAGGGACATGCATAAGGAACAGGGAGAAGAACATATAAAGGATTAGATTCTGCGTCGTCGTTCTAGGGACGCGTGTGGGCTGGGCTGTGGTGGACTGCTCGATCTCGCTTTGGATGCTTAAGAGGTTAGCCAGAATCTAATCCAATGTTCATGAAGCCCAAGCGGCAG
>JANMGH010000001.1:0-11410 GCA_031374515.1 Pirellula sp.
AAGATACCAAGCCAACTAATCGGCTAGAAGTCGCTGGGAGCTTCAACGCAATGGTGTCGCATCGCGTTCGAATTACCAAAGCTTCAGAAGTCGACAAGGAGCTAATCGGTTGGCTCAAGCAAGCATACAAAGGTGCATAGCCCCCCAATGTGGACAGTCGCCGTCATTTTTAAAATTGATGAGCTAGCCGGAATCCTGCCGAATCTGGCAAGCTACCAGCAAGGCACAACCTTGTGGAAATCGCAGAAGCTTGTCGGAGGGAGGCGGACGCTTGCACAAGAACAGTCCATTATGGGCCGTGTGGCTCAAGACTCGGCCATGGCACCTTGTCGCGGACGTAACGGTCCAGCCAGTCTCGTACTAGCCGATCCACTTCTACTCGGTGCTCTTGCAAACCGTGGTCCCCACCCTCAAAGAAGACGAACCGGAAGGGGTGCTTGCACTCGTATAGCTTCGACGCCATCGTCAGAGCTTCGGTCGGATGAACACGCCAGTCAGCGCTCCCATGCAGCAATAGGATGGGAGTTCCCTTGTTTAGTCTCTCAGGCCAACAAACTGCGGACCGGACGATCAGCGAGGCTTCCTTTTCTTGAACATAGCTAGGAATCAATTCGGCATAAACTTTCTCCATCTCCGGTCGCAGCTTGGCGTTACTGACGAGATCCGCTACCCCCGCGCCGACTACGGCCGCAGCGATCTGGTCGGTTTTGCTCAGGGCGAGATAAGTCATCATGCCACCGCGGCTCCATCCATACATGCCGACCCTCGCGACATCTGCCCGAGGCACAGATTTCAACAATGGGAGCAGGTTCAATACGTCGTTGACATCCTTCCCGCCAAACTCTTCTTTACCTTCACCACCCGCATTGCCTCGGTATTGGCTGGCAACGACAACGTACCCCCATGACGCCATCCGTCCGAGAAATGCTGCGGCCCGCAAATCAGACAATGCACCAAACTCGCGGTTGCCTCCACGGTTGAATATCACGCACGGTAGTCTGTCGCCGATTTTGGGCGTAACCAAATAGCCCTTGACCTTCAGTCCGTCGCTGACATACGTGATGGATTTAACCTCAATCCTGTCCAGAATACCCCGGATATCAGGTTGATCCGAATCCAGTTTCTTGATCTCGTCATCGTTAAGCGCGACAACATACGAGTCAACCAGCCTACCGTCTTGGGCTGGCGTTGGACTTGCCGTTAGTCCCACCAGGACGCTAACGCAAAGCCACGATCGAGTAACTCGAAACAGATGCCAATTCATAGAAACCTCTGATTTCGCGGCGCAAAACGAAAACGAATAGCAACCAATCCCAACGGCATCGAATCGGATCAAAAGGATCATTACTACAAGCCTACGCGCTTATCGGCGCTAGCAGTTCAGTCTATCCGATGCAACAGTCGCCGAGCAAGCAGTCAGCGTCAACGTCCACCGCGGTTGGTCTAGCTTGTGGAAAAACGGCCGATGGCTGGATCGAGTTATGACCCCATGGGGATGGGGAGCTTTTGGCCTAGGGAAGACGTCTAGCGAAATTCGTACCCTACGCCGATGCTTGGTTATCCCACGTTTGGGTTCAAAACCTTTCGAAAAACTACCTTGTCGACAGCCGCATCGTAGAAGTCCCGAATTCGTGCCTCCGCCTCAAACCCATTGTTCAAGTAGAATTCGCGAACATAATCGAATTCATCAATACCAGCGGTTTCCACCAACAGTATTCGTACTCCCTTCGCGGCCAGCCAATCTTCAACATGGCGGAGTATTGCTTTTCCGCGACCACCCCGTTGATGATTTGGATGAAGAGCAATCCAATAGAGGTTCCACGTTCCATGGGTCATCTTTTCGGGTGCCATGTACGCGACACCAACCGGACCGTTACCATCATCATCTGTGAACCAGACATCATGTTCACTCGGCGATCGCAACATATTTGACAGAAGCTCAGTTTGGTCTGGCTCAAATAGGCCGGAAGCGGTCGCAATCGCGATAAGGGCGTTAAAATCCGTTTCGATTGTCGGGCGAATCAATGGGTAGTCCGATCGTCTTGATAGTTTTCTAAAATCTAGTGGAAAGGTTCAGACACGATCCGATGCGAAAGGTTCGTGCGTTTTAAGCCGTAATGTTTAGCCGCTAGGGCAGCTGCTATGTTGCTGGCTGGGCCGATCCTGCAGGAGTACGACGCTTTGACAGTGGAGCTATCCATGCATCCTGCCGAATTCGGGAATCTCGCTGCCAGTACAACCTTGTGGAAATGGCAGAAGCCTCTCGGAGGGAATCGGACGCTTGCGCAGTTGACAGTCCATTAGTTTGGAAATGGCAATCAGCTTGTCGAAAGAAGCACGACAGCATCATAGGCGACATGTTATCGACCTTGTGCTTGAACCTAAATCCGCTAAATCCGACCTAAATCCTGCCCAGCGCTTGGTGCTAACGGTTGTTACTGAGTCAGGCAAAGTCAACGCTACCGCGATTATTATCGAAACCTGACATGGCATCCGGTGGATGAGAACTAGTTTGCTGCCCTCTCTACGCCTACTTAGCACAAACAGAATAGTCCAGTCCTCATTCATATTCTCACGTGATAAATGTCGATGTAAAAGCTATCAGCGTCTTTAACACATTCCAATTTCAAAAGAGATTTTATATTCAAAATAGGGCAAGAAGTGGACTGTGGGCGGCTTCGACGAAAATCGCTGCAAGGATTTCAAAATGACTGGTAACGGGTTTTGTCGCAATTCTTTCTTGATACTCACGGTATTCTCTTTTTCGATGGGGTCCGTTGTAAAGGCGAGCACCGTTAGGCTTTTGCACAGTGAAATAGAGGCTTTTGAGGTGCGACTCGAACTGATCGAGACGGCACAATCGACTATTGATCTGAGTTCCTATGAGATATCCGATGACAACACATCCGGCCGTGTTCTAGTGGCGATGCTGAATGCGGTGGAACGAGGTGTCGTGGTTCGGGTTTTGGTGGACGGACATATCGGTGACAATCTCTTGCCCAAGCCACTCATGCATTACCTCATCGAGCATGGTGTTGCGATTCGAGAACGGCCTCTCAACGTGCGATACCAGTTTGAGCTGGGCCGTTCTCGACTCCACGACAAGTTGCTTATCATTGATCGCACGCACTTGATCACAGGTGGACGAAACTTAGAACAAAAGCACTTTGGGATAGGGGATCGGAAATGCATCGACCGCGATGTCTATGTGAACGGCAAATCGGCGTGCCATGCCGCAGACTATTTTACGCAGAGATGGAACGAATCGAAAAGCGGCCAACCCGATCTTAAGCGGGCGGAAGAACCGAAAACGTTAGCTTTGCAGGTGCATCCTGAATGGAATACGATGCCGAGGGCACGGGCACTGGAACTTGTTGCTAAATGGCTGGAGAGCCTTTCCAAGGGGCCGATGCCGGCTCAGGATCTATGCAATTCAGCGATTCAATACGACGTTTTGGAAATTGACGAATCCAACCTTCGATTTTTGCACGACATCGTTGGAGAATCCAAACGGGCCAACGGGGCCATCGCGCCTGAAATTCTTCGATTACTTCAACAAGCTTGCCACTCCATTGAAATTGAAACGCCGTATTTCGCAATTTCTAAAGAATTGAAATCGATTCTGCTGAACGCGGCCCGTCGCGGCGTCCATATTCGCATTTTGACAAACTCGCTCGAGTCGACGGACCATCCCATTGTCCATGCCGGATTTGCCAACGAACGTCGATGGATGTTGAGAGCGGGAATCAAAATCTATGAGTTGCAAGGCCGAAACATGCTGCACGCGAAGTCAATGGTGATTGACGGACGAATTGCTATGGTTGGAAGCTACAATTTTGACCAATTGTCTGAGAGTCGAAATTTCGAAGTCGCACTCATTGTAACCGACTGCAAATTTGCGAATCAAGTTTCAAGGTCTATCGCGACTCATCGATCCCAATCGACAGAACTACATCGAGACAACTTGTTCCGTTACGAAATGAGAGAAAGCGACCTACCAACCCATGATTTGCAACGGTTTCGGCGACTGCGAATCGCCGCACCGTTTATTGAACGGTATCTATAAATGCAATAGGAAAGGTTGGGAAACGCGTGGTTGCTGGGCCGTTTGCATCCTTGCGCGGCATAGGCAGCCCAAACGACGGATGGCGAATTAGGTCCGGTTGGGGAAATGTTCTTGACTATCTTTCAGCGATTCTTATACTCAAATGTATTGAGTACGCAAATACGTTGAGCATTGCGATCACTAGGCCAAGTAACAGTAAGGGGCGAATCATGTCAGGCGAACAATCCATATCGGATGGACAAATAGGACGAATTCAAGGCGATCTTGCCATTATGCAGCGAGCAATGGGATTGCACTTGAATTTTGGTAGCGGGATATTGGTATTCAGCATACTGCTATCCGTCGCCGCACTTATAGCTGCGTTTCTAAGCCATATTTTCGACAGTAGTTGGCTCCAAGTTGTCCCTTTCGCCGTCTTTATGGTCCTGTGTCTGCTTGGACTTTTCTTCCAAACCCGACGCTTCACTGATCTCAGTCACGAAATTAAACTGCAAGTAACTTTGTCGATCACCGTTTACTTCGTAGTGATATGTGCTGCGTGTGGCTATGTCTTGGTTGCTTTCTGCGGCCCTACGATTGGCATCGCAAGGACGGTCGCCCTCTATGCAGCCAGTCTTTCCTACATCTTGACCTTTATATTCATCTTGGTGCGTAATGCCTTGAAGACCCGTGAACGGTACTACTGCTTCGGCCTCGCAATTTCGCTAATACTGATAGGATTGCTTATTCCCATTTTCGATCCGCATTTCAGCTTTCCACTCGCTCATAGCATCATGGCGGTCGGCTATCTTGCAGTTGTGGTGATCCAAAGATATCAACTGCGCGAGGCGTTGTCACAAAATGCTGCCGATTGATTTCAATGGCCTCGACACAACGGTTCATGGACCATTGCGATTGGGCATACTGACGGTGCTTCAACTCGATGGATCGCAGGACTTTACCCTGTTGAAGAAGCGACTAGAAGCAGCTGACGGCAGTTTGAGTCTTCAACTTCAAAAACTTGAGGAAGCAGAATACATTAAGGCAGACAAAGCGTTTGTAGGCCGTCGTCCGAAGACAACTTACCACCTCACAAAGAAAGGGCGAGCAGCGTTATCGCATTATCTCGATTCTCTTCAATGTCTGTTGGCAGCGATGGGGCGAACTCAAAACCAACGTTGAGGTTTGCCACGAGTCCGACAGATCCATCCTACCGAAAGCAGCCAGCGCCGCAGCCGAAGTAGTTTCTAACCAAACTGTGGAGAGGACGACGTTAGGCAGCCCCCGCCAATATCCACAGTGATTGGGCTCGTTTGTGGAAAGTTGCTGGATTCCGGCATCGGCTAGGTCAAGAGTTGAATAGAAAGCTTGTGGCTACTCGGCTAGTGACAGAACATAGTCGCAAAAATCGCGCCAAGATCCGTTCAGCCACTTCACCGCCAGCAGACCTAACAGTCCCGTGTAGAACACGAGTTCAAATACGCCAATTGCGACCATCTGCCAATTCCCAGCCTGCGCGCAGTTGCAGACTAACCAAGCCCCGAGCACTTGCCCGACCACGGCCACACCAGCGAACACAAGCGGGAATCGTTTGATGGTCCGGATGAACAATGGGACGGCATATCGGTGAGCCGCGCGAGCGATTAGGCTGACTAAAATCGACATTAACCAATTGGACCCTGCCTACTAGAGTTTCCGAGCACACAGCCGCGTCAACACGGGGTTAGGCCACAGAGTCTGAATCCCTCCGGACGAAATATCTGTAATCGGCAATAAGCAATCCCAATGACAGCAACGTGCAAAGTGTCCACAGCACGGTAATCATCAATTTGGCAGTTCGCCAATCTGCCGCCATGTACCCCTGGGCCAGGGCGTCTGGTCCATAAACAACGCGTGCCGCGATACATCCCGCGATCTTACACGCGCCGACTATGAAACCCGTGAGGACGATAGCTGCATATGGAGGCTGCGAAACGCGGTGTAGCATCCACGGCAGGATGCCGATCACTGGAATTATTGAGAGCACCGCTATCAGCGGAAAAGGTAAATGTGTCTGCACGCCGGTCACGAGACCGAAACCGATGAAGAGTGCTGCATTGCTGAAGATCGCGATGGTGGTCACAAACGTCCGGGCACGCCACGAATCAACCGACCCTGGCGGCCCCCGCGAGCGATGGAATTCAGTGGCGAGCAAGGCGTTACTCAAGGCGAAATATAAGCAAGAGAGGTCGGCACTGCGAGTAGGATCTGTAAGCGTCAAGGCAGGCAAAGGGAGAAATGCAGCGAAGGCCCACACGCCCATCATGGTGCGAAGCCCGCTGCCGGGGGAAACCGTGTCGAATGCCGTCATGGGGTTTGTCCCATAGTTGAAAAGGCCGCACGAATAACAATCTATCCCAACTGAAGCGAAGCGGAATACAGGGATAAATACTCCACTCTCCAGCAAGCTTCCCCGCCGCTGTCCACTCCAGTCTATCACACCCAGCACCCCCATAGCAAGCAACCAGTTTCAACGTTCACAAGCGGGATGAGCCAACTGGGGGAAGACGCTTGGTGCTGGCTACGGCTATGTCCACATGGTGTACCAGCCCTCGTATTCCGATGCTGCTGCATTCGTATTTTCTGCGGTACTATTCCTTCACCCGTTCGTAAACCGTTTCGACTGCTTTTGACTCCTGCCCATCGGGCATGATGTTGTAGGCGGTGATCATCAAATGATCGGCGTCCATCAACACATAGTCCGTTCGCCATCCACCCTGAGGTTTTCCCGGCGCCCAGTCGTATTTTCCGGAAACCGAAAAACCACGCTCGATCGCGTCCCCTTCGCTGATAAGGATCGCACCGCTCATGTGAAAATCGTCGAACCAGCAGACCTGAAACTTCTTCGTGATGCCATTCATCGCCAGCGTCTCTTCACCATGCCGCGGTTTACCTTTCATTGATCCTTCGTAAGTGTGCCGAAAGAAATTTCCGTTTAGCAACGATACGATCTCACCGGAGACTTTCGATTCATCGGCCAGTTTCCCCGGTTCGAACCATGTCTTCACTGTCCCCTGCCATTTGCCAACATATTTACCGAGAAGTCGTTCACGCTCGGGCATCTTCTTTCTCTCTTTCTGCGTTGATTGTTCGCCCACCGATTTGGCATCACTATCTTGTCCAAGGGCATGAGTGGCGACAACCCATGAACAACACGCTGCAAGGAACATTGTTGTAAACAACCGCATCGTTCACTCCTATGGTGCCGACAAGATGATGTGAAAGTCTGAATGTGGAAGTAAATGGAATCGGAACGCCAGGGATCAGCTAGCGCGAGCAATTAACAATAACACAAAGTGGGTCGATAGATCGAGGGCTTAGCTGCATCCCTTTGCTAGACCTGACTCCACACGAACCAAATTGCGTACATGAGCAATCCAAACAATAGCGATTCACCTACCCTTTGAATAGCACCTCGTGGAGTAGAGGGCGGTAGTAAAGTCAAGCATGCCAATACCGCCAACACTACGAATCCACCAGCCCGAAAGGGTTGATCAAAATCCTCGGCGAGTTTCATCAAGGCGATACCTCCGCCGGCATACTCTATTCCGCCGCCAATGTTGTGTATGGTTTGCCGCCATGAACCGAAAACGGGCGACCCCGGTTCACAAGGGAAAAACGCGGCCACCACATAACCCACTCCGACGGCTGCCGCAAGCAGCGCAGCGGATTGGCTTTGCTCTGCCAGGCAGAAGGCAACAACCGAGCTCGCTGCTCCAACCGGCAGGAACACTCCGTAAGCAACGAGGTGCTGTTGAGGTGCTCCTACCTCTCCAAGCTCGCTGATAGTGTGGACGGCGTGACTATAGCCAGGCTTTCTCCGCCCAAGCACGATGATCATTGCCAGCAAGTAGATGGAAGCGAGTCCAACAACTGAAGTGAGTAGCATGTTCATACGCAATCAGGTCTAACGCATGGGATCAGCTAGCCCGAGCAAGTAACAATATTACAACGTGGGCCGGTGGACGGAGGGCTTAGCTGCATCCCTTTGGTACGCCCGTCACGGTCATGAAGTATCGGAGTAGAGTCCACTGAGGACCAGTTCCCGCTCACGCACTTCAGTCTATCCGACGCATCACTCCTACAGCAAGCAGCCATCGCCCACGTTCACAGTGTTTGGGCTAACCTGTGGAAAAGCGGCTGGTTCCCGGCTCCGGCTATGTCCACATGTGGATGCCGGCGATCTCAGGCATCTTTTGGTTCTTGTTTGTGCAGAGGAAAGCTTTGATTCGTAATCAATTCATGTAGCTGGAATTTCCCACTTTGTTTCTGGGACTGATTGAAAGGTGAAGTGCAAAGTTGTTGACAGTCAGTTGTGCATCCTCGAATACAGGTTTGACAATAGGTAAATCCCGAACCCAAACCAAGTCGCCCCGAACACTGCATTGATCCTATCGCAAGCCAAATCCGTGATGCAGTAGTCAAGTGCTTCATCATTAGCAAGATCGCAAGAACTGAAATCAATCCACAGACAACGATCGGACAGCCGAACAGTAGTAATTTCAAATCGTCGGACCTTGAATTAAAGAACACTCTGCCTGAATTCCACGACTCAATGAACCCGGCAAAAAGAATAAATTGAAGAGCGT
This sequence comes from Pirellula sp., assembly GCA_031374515.1. Taxonomy (GTDB): domain Bacteria; phylum Planctomycetota; class Planctomycetia; order Pirellulales; family Pirellulaceae; genus JBKCUI01. The sequence continues at coordinate 8,674 of JANMGH010000001.1, forward strand.
ATCCGATCCACCAAACCGCAAGGGGAGTCTTGCGGAATCGTTGCGGCAGAGGTTGATTGACGGAGGAGGCGATAGATCAAAGCGAGCGCGATTCTGGTTGCTGCTAGGATTTGTGACTTCACCTTTTTCAGTCATGGTCAAGACCTTTAGTCGTTTGATACTGGATGGGTAAGGATCTTTCGCATAAGCGTGAGCCGATACTAGTATCTAGTGACTTATTGTCGAAAATTGGCTTTGGTAATGAAAAGTTTGGTTTGTACCAGAGCAACAATGGGAGTATGAACAACGACATGAATCCAAAAATGGAACTGCGCGGCCAATCGAGCGACGTGACAAGTGCATCCAGTAAACCATACGTTATTCCTGACATAAGTATGGCAACGTAGTTTGCAAGATTCATCGCAGCAATCATCCGTCCCTTTTGGTTTTCTGGTGGTCGAGATTGAAGGAATACTTGCAACGGAATAGCAAAGAGGCCCGCCGCTATTCCGAGCATTACCAAAACAGGCAGGGAGCCATGATATCCAAGAAAATGCTGCGATCCACCCGACTCTGTCGAAGGCAAAGATACGGCCATCAAGACTAGTGATGAGAAGATACCGCAGATACCCAAGCGGACTACTCTTGGGTCAGCCGTTCCACGAGAAAATCTGCCAGCGAGAACTGAGCCGAGCGCGATTCCAATGCCAATGCATGCCGTCATGATGCTTGTTTCGAGCATGCTGCATTTAAGCTGCGTCCTGCCGAAGTTGTTGACCGCTTGCATGGCAATTCCCGAAACCAACCAGAAAACACTTGTCGCAAGAACGGCACCAATCAAGGGACGATCCTCAATCAGCAGTTTCATCGTGGCGCGCGATACGGACCATGAATCAGGTTTTAGTACTAGGCTTGGATGCGCGGGAGGGACTGGCCGAATCCAAAGCGAAGTCCAAGTCCCAATAATGGCGATTCCAATGCAAATCGCCGAACCGATCCACATCTGGGGAGCGGAATCGACGAGCGGTTGCCCTGGGGCGACAAGCAGGTCCCCAAGAAATCCAGCCGAGACGGTTCCAAAAATGATGGCGAGAAAGGTTGTCATTAGGACGATACCATTCGCCTTGGGCAAGTCTTTGTCTCGAAAGAGTTCTGGCAGGATTCCATATTTGCTGGGACCAAAGAAAGCACTGTGAATCCCCATCAGGAACAGGACCGCTAACAATCCACGATAGCCAGTTGCCCCGTACATCAAAAACCCAATCAACCCCAATCCCATAATGCCAATTTCGGCTGTTTTCGCGAAAACGATAACGCGGTTCTTGCTGTACTTATCTGACAAATGGCCAGCGATTCCAGAGAACAAGACAAACGGCAAAGCAAAGACAATGGTCGCAACTTGCTGTTGATCTAGAGCTCCAGGTACAACGGGAATTGCCAGTAGGAGCATTAGTTGCTTGTAAAAATTATCGTTGAACGCGCCCAAGAACTGGGTAGCTGTGATTCCGACAAACGATCGGTCTCGAGTCAACTCACGCCCGCCATTGACTTCACAATTGATTCGCCGTGCAAGAGACATGATCGTCCTCGATCTATGAGAATATTAAAGAAACCAAATGCGGAAATTGACTAACGAATCAGGTGGTTCGTGATCACATGTACCCAGCATTACAACCGAAATCCCTCTGGCATTCCCCTCAAGGATTGTTTGGCGCAACAAATCGCGAGATAGAAAAGCGCGTGGGCGTTAGAGCGAATGTTCCCGTCGGGTCTCGATGTAGTTACTCAGCATTCGAAAACGACGGACTTGATGCAAGCAACAAATTCCAATGCAAGCCATTAGTGCGAGAAAGGTTACGTGCTGGAAAGCGCTTCCGAGCATATACGGATTAAGGACCCACAGAGCGATATAGGAAAGCATGGACACGATGGTGACGAACACTACCATCCGAGCTCGGAAAAACATTCCGCCTCCAACTACTACCATGGGATAGCCGATGAGTATCGGACCAGGGGGAAAGGTCGGACTCGACATCATCAATATCACGACAGTGAGGAAAACGGCATCAGCACAAAGCAAGAACGTTGCAACAATCGTCTCAAGCTTCTTGCTGCTCGCAAACAAACCGCACAAAACGCTTACAATAATCCACGCGAGCATGACGGAACTCACTTGCATGTGGGACTCCCAGACCCTGTTCAGATTCATGGCAAACTGCACTTGGCCGATGACCAGCGCTAACCCAATCGCACCAAGGTGCGAGGCCATCGCTGGCGACCTACGGCCAAATCGTCGAAGGCGATCGATAACCGTCGGTGCCTTGGCATGGGTGGGAAGCCCATGTAGAAACCGTTCGAGATCTTCCGCTACCTCGTTTGCATTCGCATATCGGTCTTCCGGATTTTTCTGTAAACAGCGCATGCAAATGAGTTCAAGCGAACGAGGGATTTGCTTATTGATAGTCCTTGGCGGAACGGGTTCGCTCTCCAGCACTTGAACGAGAGCATCCAGAACGTTCTCTGCAACAAACGGAGCTTGGCCAGTTAAGCAAAAGTACAATAAACCACCCAATCCATAGATATCTGCTGATGGCCCAGTCTTTTTGTACTCGCCTGTCGCCTGCTCGGGAGCCATATATCCAGCCGTTCCCAGAATCTGGCCAGTTTGTGTCAGGTCTGAATTGACAGTGGTTGATTTGGCCAAACCAAAGTCCGCAATGTAAGGTTTTAGTTGCGAATCGAGCAAGATATTGCTTGG
>JANMGH010000010.1:0-6213 GCA_031374515.1 Pirellula sp.
TACGATGCGTTGCGACGACTTATAGAGCTATCGGTTACGGCCAGCTTCAAATATCGCACAAGGCTGTTAACTAGCCTGCCAGCAGTTAGCGGAAATACGATCGGGGTTCGGAAGCAACTCAATAGCGAATGACGACATAGGAATTAACAGCAGCAACATGTGGACGTGGAACAACGTTGGTGGAATAGGAACCGGGACGGATTCAGCCTACCAAACTGTGAGCGGTGAAGCGGTATAGGAAGGCTAATTTGGCTTGCTCCACTTCCACAGTGGGTTGCTGTCGTTAAGGGGCTGGATTCCCTGAGATCGAAAGAAACTAGTTAACAGGTTTGCTCCAGCACAAACATGTGGACAGAGGCGACTGGCGGTGCTAGATGCTTAGTCAACTGTGGACTGCGAATCGATCTAAGTCGACTGATTAGGCTAACTGCATATCCACAATGGGGTGCTATCTGCTTTCGTTTGCAACTGGCGGGAATCCTACATACTGGTTAACCGAAAGCGGCCAACACATAACTGTGGACATTCGAATCCTTCGGTTATCGGGACAGGTAGAAAGTTTCCCGCATATAGCCCCGATGTGAACGGTGCCCCCTAAGGCAAACTCGTGAGCGAGCGGTTACACTTGTGCCGAATACGCCTCCTTCTAGTAAGCATACGCCCTATGTCCGATGTTACCCAAATCCTGTCGCAGATTGAATCTGGTGATTCGTCGGCTGCGGACAAGTTGTTGCCGCTAGTTTATGACGAATTACGGAAGCTGGCAGGTGCGAAGATGGTTATGGAGAAGCCAGGTCAGACTCTCCAGGCTACCGCGTTGGTGCATGATGCTTACATTCGGCTGGTAGATGTCGAGAAGGCGCAACATTGGAACAGTCGCGGACACTTCTTCGCTGCCGCCGCCGAAGCCATGCGTCGGATCTTAGTAGAACGTGCGAGGCAGAAAAAGAGCTTGAAACAAGGTGGCCAGTGGCAGAAGCTCGACCTGCAACTCGATGGAATCTGCGATACCAGCGAACGAGAGGATCTACTGGCCATCGACGCAGCTCTCAACAAGCTATCTGTTCAAAACCCTGCAGCGGCTAAGCTGGTGGTAATGCGGTATTTCTCCGGCTTGTCAGCGGAAGAATCCGCTGCGGCCTTGGGAGTTTCCACACGAACCGCCCAACGCTATTGGATTTACGCCAAAGCCTGGCTAATCGAAGAACTGCGAACCTCCGGCATCGGCTGAACATGGTCCAATTAACCTTTTCTGAGAAATTTAGATTTCCCTGTCCGATTTCTACGTCGTATTTCGCACTGTCTAATGAAGGGCAATAGGGCTTTTCCTGGAGACACAAAAATGAATGAATTGGATATTTTCTCAGCAGCTTTAGAAAATAGCGACCCGATTGCTCGCAACCATTATTTAGATCAGGCATGTCAGGGCCATCCCGATCTTCGAAAACGAATCGATGCTCTGTTGCTAATGCCGCCCAAGCAAGCCGCTTTTTGGAAACACCACCCAAGGATTTAGATCAAACGCTCGCCCAAACGCCGTCCGAAAAGCCAGGCACGCTGATCGGTCCCTACAAATTGCTCCAACAAATTGGCGAGGGCGGAATGGGCGCGGTTTGGATGGCCGATCAGACTGAGCCGGTGAAAAGACGAGTGGCGGTCAAGTTGATACGAGCCGACAGGGGAACCTCCAAGTCGATTCTCGCCCGGTTTGAGGCAGAGCGTCAGGCTATCGCGCTGATGGACCATCCTAACATTGCCAAGTTGCTCGATGCGGGGACGACTGAGGACGGTCAACCTTACTTCGTCATGGACTTGGTCAAAGGAATTCCGGTCACCGAATACTGTGACGCCCATCGACTCAGCATCCATGATCGGCTCGGTCTGTTCGTTCAGATTTGTAGTGCCGTCCAGCACGCCCACCAAAAAGGGATCATTCATCGAGATATCAAACCCTCCAACATTTTAGTGGAGTCGCATGATGGCAAGCCGGTCCCAAAGATCATTGACTTTGGTTTGGCCAAAGCGACATCGGGAATGCAGTTGTCCGAAAACACACTCTTTACCGGGTTTGGCAACGTTCTTGGCACGCCTTTGTACATGGCTCCCGAACAAGCCAATTTCAACGCTGTCGATATCGATACGCGCGCCGATGTTTATGCCTTGGGCGTGATCCTCTATGAACTATTAACTGGCACGACACCCCTCACGCGAGAGACCGTCAAGAAAGCTGCAATCGATGAAATGCTTAAGTTGATTCGCGAGCAAGACGCGCCGACTCCCAGCAGTCGATTGAGTACTTCGGAAAGCAAACCGAGTATTGCAGCCAATCGACATACCGAGCCAGATAAACTCGGACGCTTCGTGAAAGGGGAACTCGACTGGATCGTTATGAAAGCTCTTTCCAAGGAGCGCGATCGACGTTATGAGACAGCCAATGGGTTTGCAAAAGACATTGAGCGATTCCTTGGAAATGAGCCTGTTCAAGCTGGTCCTCCTTCGGTGAGTTATAAGTTCAGTAAGTTTGTTCGCCGCAATCGATCGCAGGTAGTCGCGGCGTCATTTATATTGCTTGCCCTTCTCGGTGGCATAGTCGGAACGACCTGGGGATTGGTGGAAGCTCGTCGTCAACAGGGTTTATCGATTGCCGCAGCGGAAGCGGAACGGCAAGCCAAAAGCGAAGCTAATTTGAAACGAGAGGAGGCCGAGGGGCAAAAGTTACGCGCAGAAGCTGGAGAGCAACTAGCAAGAGAACGGTTAACGCAAGTTGAAAGCGAAAAGCAGATCGTTCAAGCCGTGAAGGACTTTCTTCACAAAAAACTGCTATCGCAAACCAGTGATTATTCTCAGGCGGAAACTTTGTTATCCCTTGGAGAGCCCATTGAACGACTTCGGGCGAATCCCACGATCCGAGAACTCCTAGACCGCGCAGCGTTGGAGCTAACTCCGGAAGCAATCGAAGTTAATTTTCCAAACCAGACATTAGTTCAGGCTGAGTTGTTGGCTACCGTCGGTGAAAGCTATGTGAAGATCAACGAGTTTTCTCGCGGACTTCAAATGCTTGAACGCGCAATTGAAATTCGCAAAAGACTTCTTAGGGACGATCATGCTGACGTACTTGAAACCCGGAACCTAATTGCATTGGCACACTTTCTTAATGGAGGCGATATGACGAGCGGAGTGTCAGAGCTTGAAACTGTTCTGTCGAGTATGAAACCATCTTTAGGAGAGAACGATAAACGTACGCTCGAAGCGATGATGTGTTTGGCGACGGGCTACTTTGTCGCGGGGCGAATGCAAGAGTCAAGAGATCTTCTCACAGATCTCGTCAATCGTGCCAAGTCAAATTTAGATGACAACCGCGCGATCGCCTTCTTTGGAATGTATCTTCTCTCGCGAAGTTTTGCGCACACACAAGAGTATGTTCAGGCACTCGAAATTGCAGATGAAGCAAAGGCGTTAGCCGATTCAACTCTGGGACTGTTACACCCCTTGTGTTTAGAGCTCGAGTTGCACATCGCATACGTACATTCGCGTTTAGGCCATGCTAAAGTCGCGATTCCGATGGCCGAAAAGGCAATCGAAAAGGCAGAAGCAAGCTTGGGCAAGGAAAATCCAAGAGTTATTGAGAAGCTCAACACATTGGCTGGTATCTGCACCACCCACGAGAGATTCGACCTGGCGATTCCAGTATTAGAGAGAACGCTGGATGCCATCGAGCGTCAGGGAATCAGTGCTTCAAATCCGCAGCTCCTGACGACGCTGAAAAATTTAGGGTTTTGTTACAAATCTCAGAAACAATTTGAAATTGCCATTCCGATCTACCTGCGTTTCTTTACAGGGATGAAGTTGCGCAAGGAATCAGCAACGTTGAACATTTACGACGTGGGATTGCGATCCCAGTCGATGGATGCCGCTATTGAACTTAGCGACTGCTACAAAGAAACAAATCAACTAAAACTCGCGACGCCGCTATTGGAACTGGCTTTGTCCGACATGCAATCCATGCCAACCGAAGACTCTTTGAAGTACCATGCAAAAATACTGAGGTTAGTCGATGCGTACTGTGAAATTAGTGATTTCGACTCAGCGAGAAAACTCGTAGAAGCCTGGATCGAAACACAAGTGTCACATTCCGTCGATCCAAAGATCGTTTTTGCCTCCCAGATATGGTTGTTTCGAGTTCACCTAAGAGCCAAGAACTTTGACACGGCTTGCGCGTTAGCCAAACAATTGGTAGCAATCGGAAAGGGACAACTAGATATAAAGCCGTTTTACAATGTTGAGTACATGATTGGCACGGATTTTCGAAAAAATGATCGTTCTGATCTTGCTATCCCCTATTTCGATTCGGTCGCAGAAACACTCGAGAACCTGAACTTCGATCTGCCGGAAACACGATCTGCCATGATCAATTTGGTTTCGAGTCTAGAAGACATTTCCCAATTCGAAAAAGCGGAGATATTGCACAGAAAGTGGCTCAACCACTTAAAATCTACAACCGGAGACGCGTCGACCGAATATGCGAAAGAATTAACTTGGCTTGCGAAAAATCTGCTTTCTCAGCGAAAGCCCGCCGAGGCGGAAGAGCTACTTCGAAACGCCTTGGCAATTCGGAAATCTCAAAGTCCCGAGTCATGGAGTACCTTTAATTCCATGTCCACATTGGGGGATGCGCTATTAGATCTCAAAAAATACGCCGAGGCAGAACCGCTACTATTGCAAGGATACGAAGGCATGAAGGCTCGAGAGAAAAACATGTCCAACGCAGCAAAACAACGAATTCCAGAAGCGTTTGATCGCATAGTAAAACTCTATAATATGACAGACAATCCAAACGAGGCAGCTAAATGGAAGGCTGAGCGAGAGAAACGTGACGAGACTCACGCCGAGGCTGAAGCAAAGTGACGCCAGACGAGTTATTGCCACAAGTCTATGACGAGCTTCGCCGATTGGCGGCCGCCAAAATGCGAAGTGAATCGCCTGAACATTCGCTCAACGCAACAGCCCTAGTTCATGAAGTCTTCCTGATGCTTGGTAACGACGAGTCGTTTGGTTCGAGAAGCGGGTTCCTTCGCGCGGCGGCCGTCGCTATGCGCCGGATCTTGGTTGATCATGCTCGTTCTCGCTTAGCAACCAAACGCGGTGGTTAAGCTGAGCGAGTCACCTTCAATGACTTCTCGGCTTCGCTCCCTGACTCGGCGATTGTTGAACTCGACGAAGCATTGACCAAACTCACGGAATCAGACCCTCAAGCCGCCGAACTGGTTCAGCTTCGTACTTTTCGAACCTCACCAATGTCGAATCAGCCGAAGCACTCGGTATCTCACCTCACTCCGCCGACCGTCCTTGGAGCTATGCCAAAGCATGGCTCTTTCGCGAGATCACAACCTAAAGCTCGTGAAGCGAAACAAAAACACCCGCGAGCCGGAAAAGTGACCCTCGGGTGTTGAGTTTCAAATATAGGGCGATTGGACCGGAGTCCAACTCGCGTTTACAAGTCGATTGCTTCAACTTCACCGACGAATCGCTGGTTGATTGCTCCCACGACCTCGATTAGTTTCCGTTTCGGAAGCAACCCGATAGCGAAAGGCGACATAGGGATGAACAGAGGCAACGCGTGGACGTGGAAAAACGTTGGTGGGCGTTGGATTGGGACGCATTCAGCTTACCAAACTGTGGACTGTGAAGCGGTAGAGGACGGCTAAACTGGCTAGCTGCATGTCCACAGAGGGGTGCTTTCGGTTTTCTGCAGCTACTGGCTGGAAGGCGATGTGCTGGTTAACAGCGGCAGGACAGCACATGCTTGTGGAAATCGGAATCTGGTGGCAAGAGGCGACTGGCGGCGTAGGAAGCCTGGCCAGGTGTAGACTTTGCATCGGCCAGATCCGACTGAATCGGCTAGCTCCATTTCCACAAAGAGGTGCTATGGTTTTCCGCTGCAAATGACGGGAATGGGACAGGCTGGTTAACAGAAAGCGGACAGCACATGCCTGTGGAAATTGGAATCCATCGGCAAGCGACGATTAGCGATAAGTCATCGAAGAGCCAAATTCTATTGGCCTTTCACCCTCAACTAGGCTCTGTTTGAAAAGGGCTAATTGCACATCGTTTTGAGGTATCGCTCAATGAATGCCATTTTAATCATACCGGCATAATTGATGGCCGTTTTCTCGAATCGTGAAAACACGCGACGGCCTTCCTTCAGCCATCCAA
>JANMGH010000036.1:0-6507 GCA_031374515.1 Pirellula sp.
CGCCAGCTGTTCAAGCCGAGAATCGGTGAGGTCACCGGCTGCGAAGGCCCACAGTTCAGTTGATTCGGGACAGGCAAGATGCTGTTCACTGGTCATATACAAAGTCCAAGAGCTTACACGGATAATCGCGAACCACCAAACGTTCTAACGCGAGCCCGTTACACCCCATTTCCCAACGGTTTTGGCAAATTTTGAGGATCGTGGTGCGGGAGTGTAACGCTGTTTCGTTAGTATGGTAGTCGCAATGCTGTCCTACGCGACTGCGACCAGAGATGTTCACTAACGAAACACTTGCAAAAATTGACATCAGCGAATCAGAAAGTCGACGTGAGAACACCAACATCGCAAGAGAATCCACAAAGTGATCCAGCCATGAGAAGTCAATGATGAACCCTTCGATCACGATAACCGTATATCATAACTTATCTCGAACAACGCCGTACTTTGGAAATGGGTACCGATGCTTCGTCTAATCATCGTTTCGCTCTTAAGCGTTGCGCTTGCCATTACAGGCTGCACGCGTCAAGACGCATCAGACAAGAAAACAGATGGTTCGACTACCACTGTTGCAGTGACTACTCAACCAAAATCGAAGCAAGACTCGGCCACACCGTTGCAACCTCAAGAGTTGACAGCGGGGGAAACTCTTGTCATTGCGGTCGACTCAAGTGCTGAAATTGGTGGAGTCGTGCGTAGCGTTTTTCAGGATACGCGTGGGGTGCTTTGGATAGGTGGCGAAGGTGACTTGTTTCGTAACGACGGAAAAACTCTCACCAGTTACGACATCAAGGATGATTAGGGTAAGGGAGTTACGATTAAGCGCATCATGGAAGACAAGGAAGGAAATATCTGGTGTGGAACTACCGGCGGAATTACCCGAATTGATGGAGAATCATTTACGAGTTTTGGTGAAAAACACGGCCTGATCAGCCACGATGTTTGGAGCATCGCTGCAGACACCAGCGGGATGATATGGGTCGGTACCATTGAGGGCGTTTGTCGATTTGACGGGAACGCTTTTACTGAATTTGCGATTCCGGAATCCGAGCCCGATCATACAAGAGGCGTTACCAGCGGCAAGATTGTGCATTGCATTACGGTGGATCGCAAAGGACAAGTCTGGTTCGGTACAAATGGCGGAGCTTATAAATACGACGGGCAAGCCTTGACGAATATTTCAGAAAAGGATGGCTTGAGCAACAATACAGTAAGTTCAATCATCGAAGACAAGTCAGGCAACATATGGTTTGGAACTACGCACAATGGGATTTGCCGATATGACGGGAAGGCGTTTACCAATTTCACCGAAGACGGAATCGTCGATGGCAATGAGATTTGGTGCCTTCACGAAGACCAAGCCGGAAACATTTGGTTCTCCGGTAAGCGATTCGGTGTGTACCGCTACGATGGCAACTCCTTTACAAAGTTCGAAGAAAAGGATGGCCTCACTACTCCCGGCATCATGTGCATCTTTGATGACAAGGAAGGTCGGCTTTGGCTTGGCGGTGTGGGGGGGCTCTTTCGCTACGACGGCGCGTCCTTTTTCTACGTTAAGAAAGACGGTCCTTGGCAGTGATTTAGTGGCCCCACTGCTTCATCAGCATCACACTAAACCAGCATTCACACTTGTCACTCTTTTGGATCAGAAAATGAAAAAAGCAATTACAAGATCGATTTCCTCCTGTCTGTTCATGGTCTTTTGCACCATTCTTCAAGCTCAGGACGATGCACTTCCCCTCGCTTTTAAAGAATCAACGATTGGCCAACTTTCAGTATGCATAAACGACTATTACGTCGAGCCAGATCTGGCACTCAAAGTAAGCGAACATCTGAAGAAGCGACTTGGAGATGGTCATTTCGACGCTGTGTCGGACACCGCACGTTTTGCTGAGTCGTTAACAAAAGAAGTTCAATCCATCAGTAAAGATAAGCACATGCTGATCAGGCCAGTGACTCAATCACAGGGGCCGAGGTCAGGCTCCACGGAAGACTTCCTTGCGAGACATAGAGTTCAAGTTGCCCGAGACCGAGAAAATGCTGGTGGGTTTAAGAACGTTAGGATTTTGGACGGTAATGTCGGCTACTTAGATATTCGAAGTTTTGCCCAGCTTCATGTTGGACGCGACTACGCCGATGGCTATATGAAACTACTTTCCGGATCAGATGCGATCATTATCGACCTGCGAGAAAATGGCGGCGGATACCCGGACATGGTTCAATATCTTTGTAGCTATTTCTTCGGTGAGCGTGTGCATCTCAACAGTTTGTATTGGAGAGACGGTGATCGCACACAAGAATTTTGGTCGCTCGAAGAAGTCACGGGTAAAAAGATGCCACAGGTACCATTGTTTATCTTGATTAGCGGAAAGACATTTTCGGCGGCCGAGGAGTTTTCCTACAATATGCAATCTCAAAAAAGGGCAACGCTGATCGGTCAAACAACAAAAGGAGGAGCAAACCCGGGACGGATCATGCCGCTGAATGACAAACTCGAAGCTATCATTCCCGTTGGAAAAGCTATCAACCCAATCACTCAAACCAACTGGGAAGGTGCGGGCGTCGTGCCTGACATCCCAACGTCCCTTGAGGACACGCTTGAGAAGTCCCACGAACTGGCAAGAGTCGCTGCAACGAAGCATGGAATCGACCGGAAGCAACTGCACGAAGATCTGTCGGTCAAATTGGTTAAGAGTCTGGATTCCTTTGATCCCGAAAGCGGCGCAGAGGCCGTTTATGAGACCTTGAAAAGGTGCGAACAAGCTGGTTTGCTGGGGCGAGAAATGATCAATGGTATTGGGTACGAGTACCTTGTAAATTTCAAAAATTCGAAAGTCGCCGAAAGGATCTTTCGAGCCAACACGTTGCTCTTTCCGAAAGTGGCCAATGTATTTGACAGTTATGCTGAAGCATTAGTCATGAATGGAAAGATGGACGAAGCTGCCTTGAACTATCAAAAGGCAGTTGATATCGCCAAATCCACGAATGATCCAGAACTAAAGCTCTTTGAAGACAATCTTGAAAAGGTAATGGGGCGAATCGAAAAGAAATAATCGAACTTACCTTTCTCGACACTAGCATCAAATTGCTGACTTGAATTGTAATTCTCGTCGAGAAGCTGGCTGCGATGGAGCCTTAAATCGTTCTAACGCGACGTTGCCGCGCGATCTAGATTGCAGATTGGCTGTAACACATATCCGTTAGGTTTACTGTTCCAAATCATGTTGTCAAAGCGTTTGCAAAAAGTAGGTGTCCTGTGCTCAAGTTCGTTACCGTCCCGCTCATCAACGTAGTGCTTACGATCACTTTTTGCACCGCTCAAGGTCTACCGCTTGATCGCAAAGTCACACCCCATTTCGAGGAGCAGATTCGACCGCTGCTTCAACGTTTTTGTGCTGAATGCCACGCACCTGGAAAGATGGGCGACATCGACTTTCTGGCGTTAAAAACGGAAGCTGATATTGCCAATCACCGTGACCTGTTCGCTAGCGTCGTCGAGCAAATGCAGACTCGCGTGATGCCTCCTGCGGACTTCGATCAGCCAAGCGACGCGGAGCGACAACTTGTAACGGATTGGATCACGAAGAAGTTCGATCTTAAGCCGAAAGACATCGACCGTATTGCTACCTACGTTGTTGAGGTTTACCAGGATCGCAAGGGCCATCTCTGGTTTGGTACGGTATCGAACGGCGCGGCTCGATACGACGGTGAATCGCTCGCCTGGTTTTCCGAAAAGGATGGATTGCCTTCGAACACGGTGTCGAGCATTGCTGAAGACAAAGACGGCAATTTGTGGTTCGGGACGCACAATGGCATTTGCAAATTTGATGGCAAAGCGTTCACAGTGATGTGGAGAACCTCGGGTCGGCACGATCAAGGTGAAGGATGGATGGGTGTTTTTGCAGATCGCGCTGGAAACATCTGGACGAGTACAAATAAAGCTGTTTTTCGCTTCGACGGTACTGTTTTCTCCGAGTTCAAACTCCCAATTATCAAAGAGGAAATTAAGTCCTACGGTATCACCGCTGGAAAAGCATCATTGATTTTGGAAGACAAGAAAGGAAACTTGTGGTTCAAGACTGACGGCAGTGGGGCATTCAAGTTTGATGGAAAGTCGTTTACTCAATTCACCAAGAAAGATGGCCTTTGCAGCAATAATGTGAACGCAATCCTGGAAGACAATAACGGCAATATCTGGTTCGCTTGCATGCAGTCGTTTCAACCAGAGAGGGACGGCGACGGAGGCTTATGTCGATACAACGGAAGCTCGTTTACCAAGTTTCCAGAGGTGAAGGGATTAAGTGAGAACGACATCTACACCGTCTACGAAACAAGAGCTGGCGACCTTTGGATCGGGGCAACGAACGTTGGAGCCTATCGCTACGATGGGAATACGTTCACCCTTTTCGACAAAACCGACCGCAAAATAATGACCCGGTATTTTGGCCTCCAGTCAATCTTCGAAGCACGGAACGGAACGCTCTGGTTTGGTTTCTCTGGAGGGCTCTTTCGGTTCAACGGTCAGTCTTTTTTCAACATCTCAAAAGACGGTCCCTGGCAATGACTGGCGTTGCAGTGGCGAAGGCTATTGTTAGCAACGGTGTGTGTCCCGTCGCCTTGATAGATCGTTTCAGGAGGCGTCTTTCGAACCGAAAGTTTATGGTTACTGATATGAGTGGGCCACATTTCCAATCCCAGCCAAGCTTTTCGTGGACTTACGCTGAGTCAGGGATTGGCAGAGTTATGTTAGGGACATCGAGCCGTTTTAGAACTTGGGTCACGTTGGCACGGCTTACCCCCAGAAAGCGGGCCAACTCCGCCCGAGTTTTGAACTCGCCGCTATAGAGAAGCGACTGGTAATAGCGGGCCAACCTGAGAGGGTCGCGGGCAGGAGCGCGCGGCTTTGCGGGCGTTTCGGGGATTGTTGGCAGGGAATTCCACGGCGGCTTCAAACTCTGAAAGTTCCCATAGAGAAAGGGGCCAATCATATTCCATTGTGTCGATGCTGTCCGATTTTCCCCTACCACTAGTGATTTTCGATAAACTTTCACCACGACTGTGCAATTTCCGTTTCTGCCTGAGTCTACTAAGTAGCTATGGAGAACACTTCAGCCAGGCGGAAAACAGATGCAGTCCAGTCCACCAGAAACTCGAGCCAGCCTGATTCTGCACTTGAAAAATGCGGAAGGATTTCGCAAAATTTTTCTGAAAGGTTCTCGACTCGGCTGTGTGAAACCAGGTGGAGTGGCGTGTTTTGATGGGATTTCGACCATAATGCTCGCTCTGTGTTGTTTAGTTTTTACATGGAATGCGTGCGTCCATGAGCCAATGGCCGGAAACGAGCGAAAGTCTGATATTGCGGATACGTGATCCGCAGGATGCGCTCGCATGGTCGCAGTTCATGGCGATTTATGAGCCCGTTGTCTATCGGTTGTCCAGACGACGAGGGCTGCAGCACGCGGATGCAGAGGATCTGTGTCAGCAAGTGTTTCTGTCGGTCGCTAGGGCGGTGGGAAAATGGGAAGCCCAGAGAGACGGAGTGCGGTTTCGCAATTGGCTGGGTCGCGTCACTCGCAATGCGATCCTCAACGCGATCACTCGGGCCAGGCCGGACTGCGCAACGGGAGCCTCAAGCGTGCAGGATTTGCTGCTGGACATACCAGACTGCGGCGACATGACCACTGCGCTTTTGAACGAGAGTCGCATCGAAACGTATCGCTGGGCGGCCAAGCAAGTGCAATCCGAATTCAGTGCATCGACCTGGACGATGTTCCACGAAACAACCATCGGCGGTCGCAGCATAGCAGACGTGGCCACGACGCTCGGCAGCAGCAGTGGCGCGGTTTATGTCGCGCGCTGCCGCGTCATGCAACGGATCAAGGACAAGGTGAACGAAGTGTCTGAATTTTGGAGCCTGGAATTATGAAGTCTGCAACACACTGTCTACAACCAGCCGACATCAAAGCATTGCTTGCAGGAATCGTACCGGCTTCGCAAAGCGAATTGTGGGAGGGGCATTTCTCTTCCTGTGAAAGTTGTCGTATGGCAATGGCGGGCCAAGTCGGTGATCAGGAGTGGTGGCGCGAGGCGGAGCGATCGTTGATGAACGCCTCTATTGCGGAAGAGCGTGACGCCGTAAAGAGCGAAGCCGATGAACGCGAGAGTATCGAGGAACTTTTGAAGCTTCTCGGACCGACTGACGACCCACATATGTTGGGACGAATCGGCTCGTACGAAGTGTTGGGCGTTCTCGGACGAGGTGGAATGGGCGCAGTCTTCAAAGGCTTTGATCGTTCGCTCAATCGGTTTGTTGCCATCAAAATGTTGCTGCCGCATTTGGCTGCATCGGGAGCGGCTCGCAAACGATTTGCTCGCGAAGGCCAAGCGGTCGCGGCGGTGGTCGATGATCATGTGATGGCGATCCACTGCGTCGACGAATGGCAAGGCGTACCGTATCTGGTGATGACCTATTCACGCGGCGTTTCGCTGCAAAAGCGCCTCAGTGACAAC
>JANMGH010000050.1:0-7440 GCA_031374515.1 Pirellula sp.
AACTCGACCTAGGCTGCGCAGTTTCGCGAAGTACTCCAACCAGACACCTTTTTGAAAGATGTGCGAAAATCCAATCACGAAGTAGTTCACTGCAACGAAGATCTGAATTGCCTTTTCCACTTAGGCCCCAACTCGCGAAGGATGAACTGCTTCCATAAGTACATAACGAACATCCGTACGACGTGCCACACACCGTATATCGGCCAGACCACTTTTTACCGTCGTCGGTTCCAATAATAGCCGCCACCCCCGCCGAACAGAAGTACCAAGACGATGATCAAAACGATTAATTCATTGGTGCCCATTTTATTTCCTTTTGTTTGGTTATCCGCTCCAGTTCTTCAGTCTATCCGATGTATAAGTCGCCCAGCAAGTATCCAGCGCCGTAGCCGAAGTAGTCTCTAGCCAACCTGTGGAAGGGAAGGAGTTAGGCAGCCAGCGCCAACGCCCACAGTGTTGTTGCCGTCAAACCTGTGGAAAAGCGGCCGATGGCGGGATCGAGGTATGACCAGATGCGGATGGGAAGCTGGCGGTCGATTTGGTGCTACGTTGTTCGACGGTCATTTACGTGGAGGAGCGATGCGATCGAGAAATGCATTGAGTCGCTGCAAGTAATCGTCGGAAATCCAATTATGGTGATCCGCATTTGCAATGACAATCATTGTCTTTGGTTCGTTAGCTGCACCGAATAACTTTTCCCCCAAGGCGAACGGAATAGTTTGATCACGGTCACTATGGCTTTGGAGCAATGGTCCATGATATTTTGCAATCCTGGCTATCGAGTCCAATCTACTTCGAGGAACCAGCCAAGACAGCTTAGGGAAGTGGACTTCTGCTACGTCTCGCAAAGACGAAAATGTACTTTGCAAAACCAAGGCGCGTGGAGCGGACTCTGAAGCAAGCTGCACTACAATCGCACCTCCAAGCGATTCCCCCATAAGCAGCATTTCAGAGTCTTTGGTGGTCGCGAGTTCGCATAATTTAGCCCGAGCAGCTCGCGCATCTTGGAGAGCGCCTTCAAAAGTTGGAGTACCCTCGCTGCGACCGTAGCCTCGATAGTCAAAAATAAAAATGGACACTTTTGCTTTTGCCTGTAGGTATCGCAACCATGGAGCGCGGGACGCGACATGACCCGCGTTACCATGTGCAAGCAAAATCACGGCACGCGGATTGTCGCAAGGACAGTACCAGCCATGCAGTTGGGTTTTGTCGTCAGCAATAAAGTGAACGTCTTCAAAACGTAAATCCTTTGGTTGCCAATCTCCCGACGGATGTTTGGCTGGGAGGAATAACAGCAGTTCGTCGATAGTCTGCGGCTTTGCCTCATTCTGAGCCTTAGAAGACTCCTCCTGTGCGATAGCAGTCGAAAGCAATCCCATCAGCAAGAGGGTGAAAGCGAGAGGCCTTGTTGAATTCATCAGCTTCGCCTAACTGTCAGATCCAACGAACAAGAAGTAATCGGTCACAATCGTATCGAAGCAGATCGGACGGGAGTGAGTTCCTAACCGACGCGTTCCTCCGCGTAGAAACCTCAGTCTAAACTATCCAGCAGACTTACAGCAAGCAGGCAGCGCCAGCGTTCACAGTGTGATGAACTAACAGCTGGATCCCGGCTCCGGGCTACGTCCACATGTGGATGGGAAGCTTGCGGCCTAGGGAGGAGGCTGGTTGCAAGCAGCCAGCGCGAACGCCCACAGTGTTGTTGCCGTCAAACCTGTGGAAAAGCGGCCGATGGCTGGATCGAGGTATGACCAGATGCGGATGGGAAGCTGGCGGTTAAGGAAGTCGCTGGTTTCAGCCTAGTCGAACTTGCAGGAGCAAGCCACTTTCACGACGGGTCATTGTTTCTGGCAACGGGCATCCTTACTCGATTCGTCACGAACATGGCGTGTACCCACTACGATCAACAAAAACTATCGATCCGACGAAGCCTGGCGTGGTTTATCTCGTCTGGCAATATAATCATCAGCGTCCTTTTTCAAGTGGAACACCTGCAGGAGGCTAACATCCTTCAGTGGAATCCAGTAATCGTAGGTTACCGTTGTGTCAGTGTGTTGCATCGGTACGACAACGAAATCCGTTTGGCCAACCGATTCAAAGCGGGCGCCCCCGTGCACGCTGTGGAGCACGCCAGGTTGTGATACCAGCACGAATTTCCCCTTGAGTGGCGAGTCGCTATTCGGAGTATTGGTTGCCGCAATTGACGCGACGATACCAATTGCGACAAGCGAGACCAGAACAGGTAATGCGTATTTGTTGATTCTCATGGATACTCTCATTTGGGTGTGTATGTAGAGCAGACCGTTACGATTGGCGAACTTGTTTTTATCCCGATTTGGGACACTCATTTCTGAAGTCTGGGATTTATCCGCTTCAGTCTATCCGACGCATCAGTCCTCCAACAAGCATCCAGCGCCGTAGCCCTATTGTCTTTTCGGCGTTTAGTACTAACCGCATTCCATTCGTGATTGGAGCCATTGAGATTGCTTTTGGCTGTTGGTATACCTGGAGCAGTTTCTCGAAGGACAGTCCGCGTTCGCATTCGACATGACATGAAGAATACAGCCAAAATCATCGCAGGAGTTGCGTTCGCTCTCGCACTATTCGTTTTCGCGGTATTCGTTGAGTCAGGCCTGCGTGGTCGCTACGGGAGTACAATGTCTATTGACGGGCTCCCAATCAAAAATGTTCTCGTCACGGGAACATGGATACCGGATTTCATGTGGGTTGGCAAAGCGTGGGAGATCGAAGTGAAAACGGAAGAGGATCTTGAACTCACTCTTGATGGGCAGGTATATTTTATTCCGAAGGGCTCGCACAGGATTTATTCCAATCACGATAGTACAAACACAGAGCAGTTTGGCAGCCGGAAGTTCAGCGGGTATCCCAAGAAGGTCGAAGTCCGAACAAAGGCCCAAGCAAACGCTGAACGGTAACGGTCGAGCTCGATATTGGAAGATCTCACTCGGCCGTCAAACCTACGGCTACTTCCACATGGTTGCGCGCTGACGCTTACCTACGTCCACAGTTGCTGGGTAGCTTGCATCCAGCGCCGTAGCCCTCGTATCTAGCCAACCTGTGGAAGAGACGGAACTAGACTGCCAAAGCCAACGTCCAAAGTGTTTGGGCGTAGCTACGTCCTCATCGTTGCCGTAGTCCCACTTGTGGAAATGGTGGAAGAGCCAGCGCCTACGCCCATAGTGGCTGGGCGTAGCTATATCGTTACTAGGTTCATTTCCACGTTGCACGCTGGGGCTTACCTACGTCCACAGTGGTTGGGCTAACTTGTGGAGGCGGCTATTTCCAGGCTACATCTGTGGCCAAGTGCGGATGGAACGCTTGGAACCAATTCACCCAGCAGCGGAGCAAATCATTGATTTTCAGTACACCGGCTCGCAACTTAGGTGCAATCGCTGGCTACAGCTTCTCTTGTATTGATTTGGTTGGCGTCTCAACTGGGTGTCGCAGTTTGCGTTGTTGCAAGCGATAGTCAACCAGGATTAGCAGAATCGCGATAGGAACATAGTATGGCAGTATCCCGAAACGCAGGAAGGCGTTTGGAAACGGAAAATTATTCATTTTTGCGAGCGGTTCTGGGTCGTATAGAGTTCGAGGATGGTTAATGAGCTTTCCATCACGGAACTGAAGATGAACGCCTCCGCGATTACGATCTGAAAATGAATATAGTTCGTCTCCTGGGGCCATTTGGTCAAATCTTTCTCGCAATAGCCGAATTGTTGATGGACTTACTAAAGTGAAGCCGCCTGGTCGCAATACCTTACCGTTTTGCGTCGTTCCTGGATCAATAAGGTCGGACAAATTAATCTTGTTGGTTGTTAAGTAGAGTGCAGATACACGATTCAACGAAAGACCGTTCTCAAGACTCGCGACTCTCTTGGCAGAAGTGTACTGAGAGTAGACTGATTCAAACCAGCTTCGATAAAATATCGCTGCCACAAAATAAATCGCCACAAGCGTTATCGTCACGATCAATGTTCGCAGCGAGAACTGCCAATCACTCATGATGAATCCTTCGTAATCGCTGTTGTGTGGCTTTCTCTTATCCCAGATTGCAATCGCTTACCGCTTCAGTCTATCCGACGCATCCCTTCTCCAGCAAGCAGCTAGCGCCGTAGCCATAGTCGAATTGGTCTACAGCCAAACTGTGGAAGGGGGCGGCTCGATATTCCGCGCTTCACCGCGAATTTTACCTCCGTGGAATGAACAAGTGCCGAATCCACTCGGGCAGTTCGTCAACACCGACAGACTCGGCCAGTTGGCTAACGAATGCATAACAACCATTTTGGTAGTCCTGTGGTTGATCCAAAGCGTCTGGTACTGCTAACCAGATTTGCTCAAAATCATCTGCAGCTATTGCCATGTAACGATCGGGATCGATGCTTGCCAGTCTTTGAATCGAGATAGCTCCGTTTGAATCCGATGGCCACCTTCGGCAATAGCGAAACATGCGATTGTCGCTCAGCAGATCTATTTGCCTCGTTGCCAAGCCATCATCTCCAACCTCAACAAGCCGAATCATCGTGGCTGGAAATTCGACTCTGCATTTAAAATGCTGCAACATCAATGTGGCCGTTTGTATGAGGTCGCCTGTAGGAAGAACAAAAATCAATATAAACAACTTAGCCTTTTCGCGGCAAGCGTCCATCGTACCATCGAGAACGAAGCCATTCAAATTTGAGAAGGTGTTGGAGCCTAGCTACGTTTTATTCCACACGGTTGTCCACGTTGCCTGCTGACGCTGAGCTAGGTCCACAGTGGTTAGTCTACTTTGTGGAAAACCGGCCGATGAATGGAGCGAAAGGCGACCATGGGGTATGGGACGCTGAATTCGATGGAAGACGCTCTTCGGCTAGACCGGTACGGTGCGCCTCGATTGACGCGTCAAACTATTGCGTGGCTCAATCCTGACTCATCGAAATCAAATAGTTGACTCTAGCCGTCTTCCAGAGAAAGCGAACCGCCAATCGCATCAAGAACATCGTGAAAAAAACATCGATCGCAAGCAACCCGTTAACTGCAACTCCGCGCCGTAAATCCGTTAGCTGGCCGTACATGTAGAGGACGATGAACGCCGACCAAATGACTGCAAACAGAAGTGCCAACATCCAAAGTCCTTTTTCTGTCCGATATTCAGTCATTGCTGCAGCCAGAACTGCAAATCCAAAAAGGTGAGCGAAGGTCAAAATGCCAACACCACCAAACTGCGCAGATGCAAAACACACAAGAATGGCTGGAAGCATCATCAACGGAAGTCGTCGAGTAATAGCTTCCGGATCTCCACGTAGAATTAACAGCATTATTCCTTCGCCGAATGAACATTTCCCAACAAGCTCCCCCGACTCCAACCGCTTCAGTCTATCCAAAGTAGCCAGACTCGTCGAATTGGCTAGCGCCAACGCCCAAGTGGTTGGTCTAGTTCATGGTATTGCTGGCAAGTGGCTACGGCTACGTCCCACTTGTGGAAATGGCGGAAGTAGCTCGACGACCATAGCGTTGCCCGCTGACGCTCACCTTCGTCCACAGTGATTGGGCTAGCTTGTGGGAAGCGGCTGCATCCGGGCTTCGGATGCGCCCATACGAGTTTGGCTATTCACAATCAGCATTGACACACAATCGATTACGCGTGTAATCTGTTGAAGTCTCGAAGCAAGGAGTTTTCAATGCAGATATCGGATGCCGAATGGATCGTTATGAACCTGATTTGGAGTTCTTTTCCGATCGAAGCGACGGAAGTAATCAACAAAATCGCTGTAGCCAACGGTTGGAGCGCAGCGACGGTAAAGTCAATGCTTCATCGTTTGGTACGCAAAGGTGTACTAATAGCCGAGCTGAAGGGCAAGAAGTATCTCTATTCACCAGCCGTTCGCCGAGACGCCTGCGTGCGTCAAGCGAGTCGTTCGTTTATTGAGCGAGTTTTCGGAGGGGACGCGACACCAGCACTTATCCACTTCGTGAAAACCGCAAAGCTAACTGACAAAGATGTAAAAGAGATTCGGGCCATGCTCGACAAGAAAACTAACAGAAACGAAGGAGAACAGGGATGATCGCAATATGGATGGATCGATTCGTTGAATTTGCAACAACTTGGTTGTGGTTGGTTCTGCTCGCGACTTGGAGAGCGCTGCCGATTCTAGTCATTGCGGCCGGAATTGGATTGGCTATTCGGCGAAAGTTAACGCCTTCGCTGCACGCACTGCTTTTGACAATCGTCGTTGTCAGATTATTGATACCCATTTCGATCGGAAGCCCGTTGAGTCTTCATAAGCCAATCGACAACTGGTTTTCGAGCGACTCTGGAGAATCAGCCAATCGAGATCTGCTGAAGGTGGCTCACGATCACAAGTATGCGCTTCTGCCGAATGTTGATCAGGTCGTCGTGCAAGACGCCCCAGCACAAGCTCAGTTGCAAACTCCTCAAACGCTCGATTACTCTCTTGAGGAAATCATCTGCGTCTCCCTTTTGGGCATTGTTATCTTAGTTTCGATAGGACTCATTCTCCGCAGCGTGTTTTCACACGTCCGATTCGCGATAGGTCTTCGATCCTGCCGCGTCCTCGACGATCAGCCGCTGATCGATTTGGTTCTTCGCGAGTGCGATTCTTTGGCCATCGGACGGCGGCCAGCATTGCGTGAAGTGCCGTCGCTCGCCGCACCAGCGGTATTTGGACTGTTTCGACAGACGATTTGTCTTCCGCCCGGACTCACCGAAACTCTGAGCGAACAAGAGTTGCGTTGGGTTATTCGGCATGAACTTGCTCATATTCGTCGCCGCGACATTCCTGTCGTGATTATCGCTTCGGTCGCAGGAGCATTCCATTGGTTTAACCCAATCGTTTGGGTGATCATAAGCCGTTTACGTGCTGCAATGGAAGCTGCTGCAGACCGACTAGCCTTGCAGAGCCTCTCGCAAAACGAAGTTTCTGCATATGGAGAACTACTGCTTCGTTTTGCTCAAGATAGTATCGCTGCAACGAAGTCACCAACACTTGGACTGATCTCCTTCGCATCTGGCAGACATCTCAAGCAGCGAGTTAAGTTGTTGATGCGAGATAGCAAGCCCAACGGCCTGTCGACCAAGTGCCTATCCGCAGGGCTTGTGGGGGCAATTGCACTAGTCGGCCTGACTGACGCAAGGGACGTGATGGATAACAAAATGCCGGAAGTCAATTTGGTTTCAAGCGATTCAACCGGGTTGCGAGTTCCGCATGTGTTGTTGGATCCGTTTAGTGAGCAGGAACTTGGTGGTCCAATTTCCGTTCAGGAATATGATGTAACCAACATCTTTGAAACGATGCCCAAGGGCCCAAAACGGACAGAGAAAACGCCGCTGGAACAGTTGACTACTTGGATTCCCTTGCCGCCATGGATGAAGGAAAAATTACATGTCGACGGCAAAACGCTTTCAGCAGAACTAACCGC